>NZ_JBIDCU010000008.1:198922-354576 GCF_043204765.1 Micromonospora sp. NPDC047730
GCGAAGACCAACCGCGTTCCGACGAACCGCCCGTGCTGCTGACCGAGCCGTTCGACATTCCGTGGCCCGCCGCCGGCATCGTCCGCGCGATCCGGCGTCGCGCCGACCTGAGCCAGCGGGAGCTGGCTCGGTGGGCGGGGGTGCACCACGCCACCGTGGGGCGGATCGAGGCGGGTCGGCTGGTGCCGAGCATCCTGCTCCTGCGCCGCGTCATCGGGGTCGCCGGGTTCCGGCTGGCGGTGGTCGACGAGTTCGGGCGGGTGCTGAAACCGATGCGGGACCGCGACGACACCCGCGACGGGGCGGAACGCCGCTACCCGTCGCACCTCGACACCATCCTCGACCCCGAGCCCGGGGAGTGGTGGGCGGACCTCTACGGGCTGGCCCGCCCGCCGGAGACGTTCTACCGCAATCGCGCCGTCCGGGACGCCATGCGGCGGCGCAGCCAGTGGGAGGTACGGGTGGCCAAGTACCGCAACGTGCCCCCGCCGCCGCGCGCGTGCGGGCACGATCGCCGGTTCCCGTGAAACCATCGTCCCCGTCGGCCCATCGCCCGTTGAAAGGGCCGACGGCCCGCGCGCCAGGTGCTTCCTGGCGGGCGGGCCGTCGGTACGCGCAGCCGGAGGGGCTGTCCGGGCGACGTCAGTCGTCGTCGGCGATGGTGCCCACCGCGACCGGGTCGGCGAGGCGCAGCCCCGGCACGCCCGTCACCAGCAGCGTCAGCTTCTCGTCGGCCTCCCGCTTGCGGTCACCGCGCACGGTCACCGGGAAGGCCAGCGAGGTCTGCCCGGCGGCCAGGACCTTGCAACCGACGTAGGGGTCGTAGTCGGCGCCGGCCTGGGCCGTGGTGCCGTACGTGGCGGCGCAGAGCAGCACCGGCTGGGACAGCGGTCGCGAGACGGTGACCGTGAAGGTCAGCGGGCGGGTGCCCCGGTCGCCCTCGGCCACCGACACGTCCCCGACGTTGAGCGAGGCCCGCGACCGGAACCGGGCCACCTGCGGGTCGTGGTCGCTGGAGCCGCGCGTGCCGTCAGCGGCGTGCTCGGCCGGCCAGTCGGCGTTGATGTGCGCCGCCCGCATCTGGACCAGGTCCCGGTGCAGCGCGCCGTTCACGAACAGGTGGTCCAGCGTCTGCGCCTGCCCCTCGAAGCTGTACGAGTAGGCGGACGACGGGGCGTCGGCGAGCAGATCGTCCCAGAGGTTGCGCATGCCGGCCTCGTACAGCGGCCCGAGCTGGTCCGACGGGGTGGGCTCCGCGGCCGTGGCGCTGAGCCGCTGGTCCCCGGCCGCGGGGAACGGGTCGTCGGGGCGGGGGAAGACGTTCAGGTCCCCGCCGTACACCACCCGCGCGTCCGGGTCCGACGCCTCGATCGCCGTGACGATCGCGGCCCCGTACGCGGCCTGCTCCCGGCGCTGCCCGACCCGGCTGTCCGGCCCGGAGGAGTAGTGGTTGCTCGCGGCCCACAGGGTGTACCGCTCGGTCGACCCGGGCGCGGCGGCCACGGTGAACTTGCCGAGCTGCGGGGCACGGGTGAAGACGTTGTCGCCGTCCTTACCGGTGGACGTGTCCACGTCGGCGGGAAGCACCGCGTTGAGCGCCTTCGGGTTCTGCACGTCCGCGTTGCCCGGCAGCCCCGCGCCGCGATATTGCACCGTCGGCGCCGAGCCCAGCAGCGGGTCGCCGGCGGTCGCCTCGGCCAGCGACACCCGGTCGGTGCGGTACAGGAACGCGGCGGTGATGCCCCGCGCGTCCGCGCCGCTGCGGTCGTACGCGGCCGCGTAGGCCGGGCCGCCGCTCGCCGCGATGGTCAGCGCCAGGTCCTGGAGGGTGTCCGGCGCGCCGTCCGCGTCGTTGGTGGTGCCGCACACCAGCTCACCGCCGGAGACCGCGCAGATGTCCTGGTCCTCCGCCTCCTGCACGAGGATCAGGTCGGGCGAGTGCAGGTCGGTGGTGATCTGGTCGGCCAGCGCGGCGAGCTGGTCGCGGTACTCCTGCTCGCTGCCGGGGACGTAGTCGAACGGCGGGCGTACCCCGGTGCAGCCGGCGTTGCCGGCGAAGTCGCAGCCGTCGAACGGGTCGTCGCGGTAGTCGTACAGGTTCTCGACGTTGTAGGTCGCGACCGCGACCTCCTCCGACCGCTTGGCCGGCTGCGGCGGGTTGTTCGTGGACGGGTCGGTCCCGCCGGTGAACTCGGCCCGCTCGACCTGCACGCCGTACTTCTCGAACGAGTAGTAGAGGCCACCGACCACGTCGGCGGTCAGCGTGTCGAAGGTGCGGGCGGGCGGGAGCAGCGCGCTGCTGTCGCCCGTGGTGCCCTTGACGCCCATGCTGCCGAGCAGGATGCGCTGGCCGTTGCCGTCGTCGAAGCGGCGGCCCGGGTCGTTGTCCAGCGGGTGCGCGTCCCGGAACACCCGGCGCGCGTACGGGTCGGCGCGATCCAGCAGCGGGTCGTCCCGGTCGATAACGAAGATCTCGCCGTCGGCGGTGGAGGCGAAGACGTTCCGCCCGCTCACGGCGCCGCTGCCGGCCCGCACCCGCAGCCGGGTGCCCTCGTGCCGCTCCCAGAACCGCTGCGCGTCGGCCAGTTCGACCGGCGGCACCGCGTCGGCCACCTCGACCTCGGCGTTCACGTCGACGCCGGAGGCGAGCTTGCGCACCAGCGACGCGCCGGAGAGCTGGGTGAAGTTGAAGTACTCGGAGACCCGGGCCCGGAGCACCACCTCGTCGCCGACCGTCGGCACGTAGCCGCCGATCAGCGAGGTGAACGAGCCCATGAAGACGAAGATGCCGTCCGAGCTGGCCGGGTCGCCGTCGGTGGCGCCGGACCGGCTCTGCAGGAAGAAGCCGCGCTGGTCCCGGCCCGACGAGTCACGCGCCAGGGTGAGCTGGGTGATCACGCCGCGCACGTCGTACAGCGTGCTGCTGGTGCCGTTGCCGGACGCTGGCGCGAGCGGGGACCGGTCGGCCGGGCCGGACTCGCCGTCGGTGGTCGGACCCTGCACCTCGCCGACCGTCAGCTCGCGGGTGACCTGCACGGCGAGGGTGCAGGTGGCGGTGCCGCCGTCCGCGTCGGTCGCGGTCAGCACCACCGTGTACGCCCCGGCGGCCAGGTCGGCGCTCGTGGCGACCGTGGCCCGGGCGGTGCCGCCGACCGCGTCGGCCGGGGTGACGGCCGTGCGGCTGACGGAGCCGGTGGCCGGGGTCGGGCTGACCGAGGTGACCGACAAGTCGACGATCCGGTCGTCGGCGTCGGTGGCGGTGACCTCCCGGGTCGCCGCCGTGCCGGCCGGGGTGACCAGCGCCGGGCCGCAGGTGAGCGTCGCCGGCGCGTCGACCGGGCCGCCCCCGTCGACGGTGTGCGCGCCGAGCCCGTCGAACGTGTCGACCGGGAAGCCGGCCCACTGGGCGGCCGGGTCGAACGCGTCCGAGGGGTCGGTGTCGCCGGACGTCACGGCGGGCAACCGGCGCAGGGTGTTGTTCTCGGTGCTGGTGACGCCGGTGCCCCACTCGGTGCCCGGGTCGACGCCGACCTGGCCGATCGAGTCGAGCACGGTGCCGCCCCGGCGCAGCACGATCGCGTCGTCGCCGTTGAACAGGCCGGCTGTCGTGGTCTGGTCGGCCCGGTCCAGGATCGCCGGCGCGGCCGAGGCGGAGGCGAAGACGAAGACGTCGCCGGCGGCGACGGTCCCGGTCAGCGCCACGTTCGTCGGGGTGGTGGAGCCGTTGAAGTGCAACTGGAGCTGGTAGCCGCCGGCGGCCAGGTCGACGGCGACGCCGGTGCCGTTGAACAGCTCGATCGCCTTGTTGTTCGACGAGCCTTCGACGTACTCCGAGATGAACAGGTCGGTGGGCGCGGCGCTGGCCGCGGTGGGTGCGACGCCGACAGCCGCGACGGTCACGGCGGCGGTGGCGGTCGCGAGCGCGGCAAGAGTGCGGCGCGGGCGCATGGGGCCTCCACGATGGGTGGACGGGGAACTAACGCACGTTAAGGGGCTCCGCTGACCGTCGTCCATCCCCCACCGGTCGGTTTCGTGAACTCTCCGGTCAGCGTCCGGCGTCGAGGCGGTGCACCAGCTCGGCCACGTCGACGCTGTATTCACACCACTCGCGGTCCGCACGGTAGCCCAACTCGGCGTTGACCTTGAGCATGGCCTCGTTGGCCTGTGCGTTCCAGGTCTGCACCTCGGTCAGCCTCGGCTCCGCCGAGCGCAGCTCCAGCAGCATCCGCGCCTTGATCGCCCGGTCGATGCCGTAGCCCCGGTGGTCCTGCACGACGATGGTGTCGTACTGGTCGGCGCGGGTGGGGTGCTGGGCGGGCACCACCACCTCGGTCAGGCCGGCCACCTCCCCGGTCTGCTCGTGGAGGGCGAGCACGATGTAGGGCTTCATGCCCCGCCGGTGCAGGCAGTCCAGGCTGTCCCGCAGCCGCTGTGGGTCGTACGAGCTGGGGCGCAGCTCGCCGTCGTCGACGTCGCGCACCTCCGCCTTGGCCCGCGCGTACGCGTCGATCAGGTCGTCCGGCGGCCCGCCGGGGCAGAACTCCAGGTGGTAGCCCGCGCCGATGCCGGCGGCCATCTCGGACAGCTCCGCCCAGTCCACCGCGGACAGGTCGAGCACGCTTCGGGTCTCGACGTATTCCTTAGAGAAGCCGAGCGACTCGTAGAAGGCGACGGCCGGCGTGTCGCCGACCACCTCGACCCCGATCGACTGGAAGCCCTCCTGGTAGGCCCGCCGGGCGGCCACCAGGACCAGGTCACGGCCGAGCCCGCCGCGCCGCCGGGAGGGGTGCACCAGCACCTCCAGCACGCCGATGTCGCCGAGCAGGAGCACGTTCACCTGGCCGAGGATCGGCCCCGGCGCTCCGCCGGCGGCCGGCTCCGCCTGGGCCACCCAGGAGATCCGCCGCTCGCCGGGCATCACCTCGGAGAGGTATTCCCGCAGGGAACTCTCCCGCCACGGTGGATCCCGCGGCAGGTCGACCGCCAGGACCGCGTTGAGCGTGTCCAGCAGCGACGCGATCTCGGCGGACGACGCGGTCCCGGGGTCCCACTCGCGCACCATCACCTGTCTAGCTTGCCGCTAACCGCTGCCCGGGGGAAGTGTCCGGTTCTCCAATGTATGCGGACGATCACTTCACGTGCGGCTGGCCTGTCCGTACCGGTTGGCGGTGTCGAAGACGTCCTGGGCGTACTGGCGGACGTCGTTGTACGACAGGATCGCGTTCCACCAGTCGGCCGGGATGGTGAGGTTCCGGCTGCCCTTGCAGAGGTAGTTGCCGGCGGCGAGCGCGGCGTCGTCCAGGTCGTGCGGGTCCTTGACGCCGTCGTTGTCGGCGTCCGCCCCGATCTCCTGCCAGGTGGTGGGGATGAACTGCATCGGCCCGATCGCGCGGTCGAAGGTGGTGTCCTTGTCCAGCCGGCCGCCGTCGGTGTCGGGGATGCGCATCCGGTTGCCCTGCCCGTCCAGCGGCAGGCCGATGATCTCGGGCAGCGCCTTGCCGTCCTGCCCGAGCCGGGCGTTGTTGGCCTGGCCGTGCCCGGACTCGACGAAGCCGATGGCCGCCAGCGTGGTCCAGCTCAGGCCACAACTGCGGTTGGTCTGGGCGAGCACCAGTTCGGCGTAGCCGTACGCCTGCATGGCCACCGGCGAGATGCCGACCTTCGGCCCGACCTGCGCGGCCCAGCCGGCGAGGGCGTCCGACGGCCGGCCGGTGGTCACCCCGCCGACGGCCGGGCCGGTCGGCACCGTGCCGAGCGGCGGCACCGTCTGGGTGGGCAGCGGCAGCCCGCCGGGCAGCGGCTCCTGCGGGCCGGCCGTCGGCGCGACGGAGGCGGCGTCGGCGACCGGACGGGGCGCGCGGACCGTCGCGGGCACCAGCAGCGCGCCCGCCGCGGCGGTCGCCGAGACCAGGGCGAGCAGGAACACCCCGGGCAGGGTGAGCCGCCCGCTGGGGCGCCGCGACCAGTCCCGGGTCGCCCGGACCGCGGCTGCCGCCGCCTGGCGAGGCGGCGGCAGGCGTACGGCGTGCGCGAACGGCACCCGGCGCCGCCGGGCTCGCGCGGCCGGCCCGTTGGTGAGCACGTCCACCTTCGTCGCCGTGAGGTCGCTCTTCTCCGCCGACGTCGCCACGGCCGAGCCGCCCCCGGCACCGCTCCCGGGGTCGCCGGGCTTGGTGTCGGCGGTCGACGTGCTACTGGGCTTGGTGTCGGCGGCGGACGTGTCGGTGGGCTTGGTGTCGGCGGTCGACGTGCCGGCGGCGGCACCGGGCTTCGCGGCGGCCGGCGGCTCGGTGTCGGCGCTCGGCTTCCCGGCGGCGGCCGGCGCCGCCGCGGCCGACGGGACGTCCGGGGCGGACGGTGCGGCGGGGGTGGCCGACGGCCCGGTCGGCGTCGGAGCGGGCTCGGCGGGTGCCGTCGTCGGGGTGTCGGCACCGGCGGGGGCCTCGGACCTCAGCCAGGGGCGGCGGGGCCGGGGCAGGCGCGCCGACGACCCCGGTGCGACCCCGGAGCCGGCGGGTGGCCCGTCGGGCGGCACGGCCGGTCGCAGGGGCCGATGGGTCGATCTGTCCTCGCCGTCCACCACAAGTTGAGTATCACCCATGTCTCCTCGGGCGTCAGGCCCGGCCGTACCCTGGAGTCATGCCCCGGTACGAGTTCCGTTGCCGCGCCTGCGGCGACACCTTCGAGGTCAACCGTCCGATGTCGCAGGCCGGCGAGCCGGCGCCCTGCCCGTGGGGACACACGGACACCGTCAAGCTCCTCTCCACCGTCTCGGTCACCGGTCGGGGTGGCGGCGCGGCCGGCGGCGTGGCCGCTCCGGCCGGTGGTGGTGGCTGCTGCGGCGGTGGCTGCGGCTGCTGAGTGGTGGCCACGGCTGCTGACTCGTCGGCCTCCGCCCGCCCGTCGGCCGACCCCGTTCGTCCGCGCCGGGGCCGCCGGGCCCCTTGAGTCCGAGCCCGGCCGGCCGTTCTCACGATGCGTGACGATCCAGTATCAGGCAGCATGAGTCCGACGTCACGGGGAGGTCCCACGCATGTCGCCACGGATCCACCTCCCCAGCGGGTGGGTGACCTTCGTCTTCACCGACATCGAGGGCTCGACGCGGCTGGCCCAGCTCCTCGGGCCGGACTACCGGCCGGTGCTGCGGGAGCACCGCCGCCTGCTGCGCCGGACGATCGCCGCCACCGAGGGCGCGGAGCTGTTGACCGAGGGGGACTCGTTCTTCCTCGCGTTCGGCGACGCGACCGCCGGGCTGACCGCCTGCCTCACCGCGCAGCGGGCGCTGGCCAGCCACCAGTGGCCGACCGCCGAGGCCGTGCCCCGGGTCCGGATGGGGCTGCACACCGGCTGGGCCGAGCCGCGCGACGGCGAGTACGCCAGCCCGGAGGTGCACCGGGCGGCCCGGGTGGCCGCCGCCGCGCACGGCGGGCAGGTGCTCTGCTCGGCGTCGACGGCGCGGCACGCCGACCCGCTGCCGGCCGGCGCGTCCCTGCTCGACCTGGGCCTGCACCGGCTGCGCGGCTTCGACGACCGGGAACGGCTCTTCCAACTGGTCGCCCCGGGCATCGAGCGGCAGTTCCCGCGGCCGCGTACGGCCGACGCGGTCGCGCACAACCTGCCCACCCAGGTGACCTCGTTCGTGGGCCGGCAGGCCGAACGCGTCGAGCTGCGCCGGCTGGTGGAGGCGCACCGGCTGGTCACCGTGCTCGGGGCGGGTGGGGCGGGCAAGACCCGGCTCGCCGTGGAACTGGGCACCGACCTGGTGGAGTCGTACCCGGACGGCGTCTGGTTCGTCGACATCGCCGCGGTGACCGACCCGGGCCTGGTGGCGTTCGCGGTCGCCGCCGTGCTCGGCCTGCGTCCCGAGCCCGGCCGCCCGATGGTCGAGACCCTGGTGGAGTACGCTGCCGCGCGCCGGATGCTGGTCGTCCTGGACACCTGCGACGCCCAGCCGGCGGCCTCGGCCGAGATGATCTCGCGGCTGCTCGCCGGCGGGGTGGGCGTGCGGGTGCTCGCCACAAGCCGGGAGTCGTTCGGCCTGCCCGGCGAGGTGGTCTGGCGGATCCCGCCGCTGTCGGTCGACCCGCCGGCGGACGGCGCGGAGAGCGACGCGGTCGCGCTGCTGCTGGACCGGACGGCGGCGGCCCGGGGTGGCCGGCAGCCGGACCCGGCCGAGTCGGCCGACCTGCGCCGGGTCGTGCGGCGGTTGGACGGGCTGCCGCTCGCCATCGAGCTGGCCGCCGCCCGGCTGCGGGTGCTCTCGGTCGGCCAGCTCGCCGAGCGCCTCGACGACGTGCTCGGCACGCTGGACGCGGGCCGGGAGAACCCGGAGCCGCCCCCGGTGGAGCGGGCGTGGACGGGCAACCAGCAGGACACGGTGGACCTGGTCGCGGCGGCCGTCGGGGTGCCGCCGCCCACCCCGGCGACCCGGGCGGTGCAGCGGTCCGCCACCGAACGGCACCTCACCATGCAGGCCACGGTCACCTGGTCGTACCGGACGCTGGGGCCGCGCGCCGCCCGGTTGCTGCGCTGGCTGGCGGTCTTCGCCGGCCCGGTGGACCTGTCGACGGTGGAGTGGCTGCTCGGCGCCGACCCGCTCGACCCGCTCTCCGTGCTGGTCGACAAGTCGATGGTGCTGGCCGAGCCGCACGCCTCGGGCAGCACCTACCGGATGCTCGACCCGATCCGGGCGTACGCGGCCCGGCGGCTGGCGGAGGCGGGGGAGGAGCGGGCCGCCCGGGACCGGCACGTTGCCTGGTCGGCGCACGCGCTGGAGCGGGCGCACCTCGGCCCGGACGGGCAGCCGGTCACGCTGTCGCTCTACGCCCTCGATCCCCTCGCCGGCGAGCTGCGCGCCGCGCTGCGCTGGTGCGCGACCGGCGGCAGCGCCCGGGCGGGGCTGCGGCTGGCCGGGGGCCTGGACCAGTGGTGGCGGGAGCGGGGCCTGGCCCGGGAGGGGCGGCTCTGGTTGTTCCGGCTGTACGGACGGATCGCCGAGACCGGTGAGCGGATCCCGGAGGCCGAGCTGGCGGCGGCGTACCACATGCATTCGCTGCACGCCGGCGCGGACGGCGAGTTCGCCGAGGAGCTGCGGTTCTCCCAGCGGGCGGAGGCGGCGGCCCGGCAGGCCGGCGACACCGGCCTGCTCGCCCGGGTCCTCGCCGGGCGGGCGGCCCCGCTGGTCGACATGGGACAGTTCGCGGAGGCCGAGCGGGTCTGTCGGGAGGTCATCGACTGGGCGTACGACCAGGAGGTGGTCGGCGACGCGCTGTTCGCCGTGTTCAGCCTGGCCGAGCTGCTCTGGCGGCGGGGCGCCCTGGACGAGGCCGCCGAGCTGTTGGGTGCGGCCCGCCCGGTCGAGGCGGCCCGCCCGGTCGAGCGGGGGCGGCGCTCGGTCGACATGCTGCTCGGGATGGTGGCCCTGGCCCGCGGCGATCTGGTCGCCGCGCACGAGCACCTCCAGGTGGCGCTCCGGTCCCGGATGAGTCACGGCTTCCACGGCCGGGCCTGTGACACGCTCAACGCGGTCGCGGTGCGCTGCGCCGCCGGGGGCGACGGGGCGACGGCCGCCCGCCTCTTCGGCGCGGCGGGGGCGACGCGGGCGAGCATGCGCTGCACGCCGGGCATCTACGGGGCGTACTGGGCGCAGCGGCAGGGGGAGCTGCGCCGGGCGCTGGGCGACGCGGTCTTCGACGTCGCGTACGGGGAGGGGACCGAGTTGGGGCTGGAGGAGGCGGCGGCGCTGGCGCTCGGCGTGGAGCATCCGGACCTGTCGGCGGATTCGACGAGGTTCGGCGCGGATCGGGCCCGCCCGGCTCCCCGTCGCCCCGTCACACCCGACCGCCACACCGAGCACGCCTGACCGGCGGTTCGGTGGGGCGTGGCGTCGACCGGGTTCCCGTGCCCACCCCGGGGAGGCGGGCCGGGAACCCCGGTCGACCCGCCTCAGCGGAGGGCGGCGCGGCGCTCGGCGTCGGCCTTCATCCGGGCGGCGCGGTCGATGTCGGCCTGCTTCACCGCCGCGACCGAGCCGAAGGCGCTGACGGCCTGGTAGTACGTCCAGGCGAGGCTGTAGCAGGCCGGCCGGACGACGGTGCTGTACGTGGCGCAGACCCGCTTCAGGTCCTCGTAGAAGGCGCTGTCCAGGCGGGACTTGTTGGCCGAGAACTGGCCCATCGCCTTGTAGTTGCGGTAGCCGAAGTCGTGCCGGTAGCAGGAGAGGGTGAAGTTGAAGCCGAGCGGGTTGTCCGGGCTCGACGAGCAGTAGTCGGTCGACCAGTCGAAGGCGTACTCGGCCCAGGCGGCTTTGTTCAGCCGGGCGGAGTTCCAGGCGTTGTAGCTGGTGGCGCTGGTCTGGGTCCAGCTCGACAGGACGGACAGCTTCTGCGTGGGCGTGACGGCGGCGGCGGGGGAGGCGACGCCGAGCAGGACGAGCAGCGCGAGCGCGCCCGAGGCGAGCAGGGTGGTGAGGCGTCTGGGCACGGTTACCTCCGCGGGGGGTCGGGGGTGGGACGGGGTTACCGGCGGGTCACCGGATTTCGATCAGTTTCGATCAATGACCGTTCCCGGAGGTGTCGTGTCCGTCGACAATTAGTGACAGACGCCGAAACAGACGAATGCCCCGGGCGCCAGGGGCACCCGGGGCATTCGGTGGGACGTCAGCGGACGAACGCCGGCGGGCTGGCCGGGCTCTCGTTCGCCAGCCGGTCGAGCGCGGTCACGTAGTACGTGTACCGCTTGCCCGCCTCGGCGGTGGTGTCCACCCAGGACTGCGTCTGGGAGTCGCCGTCGGCGCGGACCGTGTCGACCAGGTGCGCCGCGTCGGCGAAGTCGCACCGGCCGGCCGGGTCGGTCCCGTCGAAGCGGTAGATCGCGTACGACGTGGCGGTGCCGAGCGGGCCCTGGCCGTCGGCCGGCTGGAGCCAGTTCAGCCGGACCCCGTCGTCCTGCCGCGCGGCCTTCGTGACCACCGGCATGAGCAGCGGCTTCGACGGCAGGTGCGACATGGTCGGGATCAGCGCCGGCCGCGAGTAGTGCTCGGCGGCGTAGATGTCGGTCGCGCCGAGCCGGTTGGCCCGGACCTGCACGGCCGAGAAGTGGACGTTGCCCAGCACCTCGGGGTGCGACCGGTTGAGCGTCAGGTGGTCGGACAGCTCGCGCGGGTTCATCCAGAAGGAGCCGTAGACCGGGTCACCGCTCTTGTAGTCGGCCTGCCCGATGTAGAGCTGCACGCGGGTGCCCTTGACCACGTCCGCCCACCACGGCACCAGCCGGGCGTAGTCGGCGGCCGGGTACTGGCCGATGTACCAGTAGAGCTGCGGCACGATGTAGTCGATCCACTCCTCCTTGACCCACTTGCGGGTGTCGGCGGAGATGATGTCGTACGACTGGCTGCCGGTGGTGTCCGAGCCCAGCGGGTCGGCCGACTGGTTGCGCCAGATGCCGAACGGGCTGACGCCGAACTTCACCCAGGACTTCTCGGCCTTGATCTTGGCGTTCATCTCCTGGATCAGCAGGTTGATGTTGTCCCGCCGCCAGTCGGCCTTGTTGGTGAAGCCCCGGTTGTGCGCCGCGAAGGTCGCGTCGTCGGGCACCTGGTGGGTGCCGCTCGGGTAGGGGTAGAAGTAGTCGTCGAAGTGCACGCCGTCGACGTCGTACCGCTTGACGGCGTCCATCATCGCGGTCTGGACGAACTCGCGGACCTCCGGGATGCCGGGGTTGTAGTAGAGCCGGCTGCCGGCCACCCCGGCCGGCGGGTAGGCGAAGGTCCACTCCGGGTGCTCCCGCGCCGGGTGGTTCGGCGCGAGCTTGCTGATGTCCGCGCCGGCGCCGCCCGGGGCCGGCATCGAGACGCGGTACGGGTTGAACCAGGCGTGGAACTCCAGGTTCCGCTTGTGCGCCTCTTCGACCACGAACTTCAGCGGGTCCCAGCCCGGGTTCTCGCCCCGGACCCCGGTCAGGTACTCCGACCAGGGCTCGTACGGCGACGGCCAGAACGCGTCGGCGGTCGGCCGGATCTGGACGACCACCGCGTTGTGGTTGAGCCGCTCGGCGAGGTCCAGCAGCTCGCGGTACTCGGCCTGCTGGGTGGCGATGCGGTCGGGCGAGGTCTGGGACGCCTTGGTCGGCCAGTCGATGTTGACGACCGAGGAGATCCACATGGCCCGGAACTGCCGCTTCGGCGTGGCCGGGTCGGTGACGCAGGTGGTGGTGGAGGCGGTGGTCGCCGCGTCGGGCGTAGCGCTCGCGGGGGTGGCGGCGACGAGCGCGCCGAGCAGTGCGGCGGCCAGCCCGGCGGCTCCGAGCCGAGTTGCCTTCATGCGGTGTGTCCCTTCGTTGGGGCTCCCGTGTCAGGGGGTCGATCGCGGCGCTGTCGGCAAGATTCGCCGTCGGCAATCCGCCGCTTGGTAGGAAATTTTCACACCTCGTGGGTCCGGCGCAAGGGTCTGCGCCGGATCGATCCGTCCGTCCGGCCCGGCTCCGCCGTGTGGCCGGTCTCACCGTGCGCACGGTGACGACCCGCGCACGCCAGGTTGCGGGGGGTGGGGTTCCGGGGAGCCCGGCCCGCTCCGGGCGGTCAGGCTTGATCCCTGCGCGGGCCGGGCTCCCCGGAACCCCTTGGTGGTCGCCCTCCGTCGCCGACCGCGTGGTCAGGGCCTCGGTCGGGGTCCCGCCGTCGGGCCCTTGACGACGGGCTTGCCGTCTTCCCAGACGACCTCGTCGAGCCAGATCTGGCGGCCCGGGTCGACCGTGCCCTCCTGACCGGGCGGCCAGGCGTGGTAGAGCAGCCAGGTGCGGCCGTCCACCACCACCATCGAGGCGTGCCCCGGCCCGGAGGCCACCCCGTTGGTCGCCAGGATCGGGTTCTCCGGGGCCTTCACGCAGGGGCCGGTCGGCGACTCGCAGACCGCGTAGCCCTCGGCGTACTCGGCGCGGTCGTAGGCGTTGGCGGCGAAGAACAGGAACAGCTTTCCGTCGTGCCGGTGGAGGAACGGCCCCTCGATCAGGTTCCCCTCCCACAGCTCGGTCTGCTTCAGCAGCTTCACCGGCTCGCCGACCAGGCGCAGCCCGTCGTCGGAGAGGCGCTGCGACCAGATCCAGGTGTCCACCCCGATGGCGTTGCCGTCGTTCTTCCACAGCAGCCACAGGCTGCCGTCGGCGTCCCGGAACGGGCTGGCGTCGATCGCGCCACCCAGCTCCGCCTGGCAGATCAGCGGGGCGGCCGAGTCGTCCCGGTACGGCCCCTGCGGGGCGCTCGCCACCGCCCGGCCGACGCACTGCCGCCCGGACTCGCGCCCGGCGACCGTGTAGTAGAGCAGGAACCGGTCCGGGGCCAGCTCGATCACCTCGGGCGCCCAGTTCTTCCCGGGCTCCGCCCACGCCGGCAGCTCCGGCAGCGCGTCCCCGGCCGGCATCCAGTCGACGAGGTCGGGGGAGGTGAGCACCGGGACGTTGCGGCCGGCGGCGTTGGTGTGGAAGAGGTACCAGGTGTCGCCCACCCGGATCGCCTGCGGGTCGGGCGCGTCGGTGAGTACGACCGGGTTGGTGAACATGCGCGCGTCGTCTCCCGTACTCGAAGGGTCTTCGCCACCGCCGCAGCCGGCGGCGAGCAGCGCGGCGGCGAGCACCGCCGCCGCGCCGCGCCGCCCGGTCGTCCCGGCCGTCATCCCTTCAGGCCGCTGCGGGAGACGCCCTGGATGATGTGCCGCTGGGCGAGGACGAAGAGGACCAACACCGGCAGGCTGGCCAGCACCGCCCCGGCCATGATCACCGGGTAGTCCGTGTTGTAGGCGCCCTGGAGCAGGCCCAGCCCCGGCGGCAGGGTGAGCATCTCCGGGCTGAACAGCACGAAGATCGGCCAGAGGAAGTCGTTCCAGTTGGTCAGGAACGACAGTACGGCGAGGGTGGCCAGCGCCGGCTTCGACAGCGGCAGCACCACCTTCCAGAAGATCTGCCACTGGCTGGCCCCGTCCAGCACCGCGGCCTCCTCCAGTTCCCGGGGCAGGGAGAGGAAGAACTGCCGCAGGAAGAACACCCCGAACGCGCTCGCCGCGCCGGGCACGACCACCACGGCCAGGGTGTCGACCCAGTCCAGCTCGTCGACGATCAGGAAGTTCGGGATGATCAGCGAGGTCGGCGGGATGAACAGCGTCCCGACGATCAGCGCGAACAGCACCCCGCGACCGCGGAACCGCATCCGGGCCAGGGCGTACGCGGCCATCGAGGCGGTCGCCAGCACCAGCAGCGCG
The DNA here is from genome assembly GCF_043204765.1 of Micromonospora sp. NPDC047730. NCBI lineage: Bacteria > Bacillati > Actinomycetota > Actinomycetes > Micromonosporales > Micromonosporaceae > Micromonospora > Micromonospora sp. NPDC047730. The sequence goes on from NZ_JBIDCU010000008.1 coordinate 213,172, forward strand.
TGCAGCGTGGCGGCCAGCATGCTGTTGAGGAACCAGCGCAGCACCGGGTTCGCCGAGTTGTTCAGGATCTGCTCGTAGCCGTACCCGGAGACCGGGCTCGGCAGCCAGGTCGGCGGGATCTGCTGGGCCCCGGTGTAGGTCTTCAGCGAGGTGATGACCATCCACACCAGCGGCGTCAGGAAGACCAGGGCGAGCGCCACCAGGGTGGCGTAGCGCGCGGTCCGGCGCAGCCCGGTCGCCGGTCGGGAGCCGGCGGTCGGGGCGGCGCCGCGGGTCGGCGCGGGGGCGCGCGTGGGCGTCGTCATGGCGGTCCCCTCAGTCTTCCCGGTAGCGGAAGAGGCGGAAGTTGGCGATGCTCACCACCGCCAGCATCAGGGCGAACACGATGCTCATCGCGGCGGCGCGGCCGGCGTCGTTGTCCCGCAGCCCCTCCTCGACGATGAACCAGACCACGGTGCGGGTCTCCGTGCCCGGCGCGCCCTGGGTGATCAGGAACGACTGGCCGAACACGTTCGCCGAGGCGAGCACGGTCGTGGTGATCACGAACAGCAGCACCGGGCGCAGCCCGGGGAGCGTGACGTGGCGGAACCGTTCCCAGGTGCTCGCGCCGTCGACCTTCGCCGCCTCGTACAGCTCCGGCGGGATGTCCTGGAGCCCGGCCAGGTAGATCACCGCGTTGAAGCCGGAGGTCCACCAGACGGTCACCCCGACCAGCGACACCCAGGCCCACGGCACGTCGGTCACCCACGGGGTGTCGGCCGGCAGCCCGACCATCCCGGCGAGCCGGTTGACCAGGCCGAGGTTGGCGTCGAGCAGGAACCGCCAGAGCAGGCCGATCACCGCCACGCCCAGCACGTACGGCGCGAAGTAGACCGCCCGGAAGAAGGTCCGGCCGGGGAACGAGCGGTTCAGCAGCAGTGCCAGCCCGAGCGGGACGACCACCAGCAGGGGCACCGACAGGACGGTGAAGATCGCCGTCGCCCGTACGCTCTGCCACCAGTCGCCGTAGACGGCCGAGTCGCCGGAGAACAGCTCCCCGTAGTTGTCCAGCCCGACGAAGGGCCGGTGGGGGAGCTGGAAGTCCCACTGGTGCACGCTGAGCCAGAGGCCGAGCACGATCGGCAGCAGGCCGAAGACCCCGAACAGGACCAGGTACGGGGCGAGGAAGAGGTACGGCGTCAGCCGCCCCGTCCGGCGGGCCGGGGCGCCCCGGCGGGCGGCGTCGCCCGCCGGGGGCGGCGCGCCGTCGCGCGCCGCCCCGACCTCGATCACGTCCGCCACGGGAACTCAGCTCCCGTACTTCTTGCGGTTGTCCTCGAGCTGCTTGTTGGCCTTGGCCGCCCCGTCGTCCAGCGCCTGCTTCGGCGACTTCTTGCCCAGCGCCGCCTCGTTGAACGAGTTGTAGAAGGTCGTCATGACCTCGCCGAGGCCCGGGGCCGCCGGCGGGAAGGCCGCGTACTCCAGCTCGGGGGCGAGCGCGTTGACCTCGGTCAGCGCCTTGAACTCGGCGCTGTCCCGGACCGTCTTGCGGGCCGGCACCTGGCCGCCCTTGGCCCAGTCGAGGGAGTGCTGGCTGAGCCAGTTGATGAACACCTTCGCCGCCGAGACCTTGTTCGTGTCGTTGGCCCGCTGCTTGACGATGGTGAAGTTGTGCGAGTTGGCCCAGGCCGCCGGCGTGCTGCCGATCTGCGGCAGGGGCGCGACGCCCCACTGGATCTCCGGGCTCTTCTTCAGGTCGTTGACCTGCCAGATGCCGTTCCAGTTGAAGGCGTTCTTGCCGCTCTTGAACGCCAGGTAGTCGGCGTCCTGGCCGACGTTCGCCGGGGAGTGGCCCTGCTTGATCAGGTCGACCAGCCAGGTGCACGCCTCGACGGCCTGGTCGGAGTTGAAGGTGGCCCTGGTGGCCTCGGCGTCGAAGACCCTGCCGCCCCACTGGTGCAGCAGGGAGTAGAAGGTCATGCCGCCGGTGAACTGGAACGGGCTGACCCAGAACCCCTGCACGCCGGACTTCTTCAGCTCGGTCAGCGCGGCGGTGTACTCGTCCTTCGTCGTCGGCGGCTTGTTCGGGTCCAGACCCGCCTTCTGCATGACGCCCTTGTTGTAGTAGAAGCCGAGCGGGTGCATGTCCAGCGGGATGCCGTACCGCTTGTCGTTGTAGAGCCCGCCCTTCCAGACGGTGGGCGCGAAGTCGCCCTCGCTCAGCTCCAGCGCCTTGGCGACGTCGTCCAGCTCGGTGATCACGCCCCGGGCGGCGAAGGTGGCGAGCTGGTCCACGTGCATGACCGCGATGTCCGGGCCGCTGCCGCTGGAGGCGGCGCCGGGCAGCTTGGCGTAGTAGTCCACCCACTCGTACGTTGCGATTGTGACCGCGATGTTCTGGTGCTCGGTGTTGAACTGGTTCACCAGCGCCTTGAAGATGTCGCCGTCACCGCCGGTGAACCCGTTCCACAGCTTCAGGTCCACCTTCGGGCCGGTGTAGTCCTTGCCGCCGTTGCCGGCCGCCGGCCCCGAGCTGTCGTCGTCGCCGCCGCAACCGGCCAGAGTCAGCGAGGCGGCGGCGCCGAGCCCGAGGCCGAGGCCGAGCAGGCGCCGCCGGCTCATCTCGTTCTGCATCATGCGGGTTTCACTCCTTGGGGGACGGGGATGAATTGTGCCTGCCCAGGGCCGGTCCGGCGTCAGCCGGCGGCGGGGGAGAAGCGCAGCACGTTCCAGGAGACGGCCGGCAGCCGCACGGCGCACCGGCCGCCGTCGGTGGTGGGGGTGGGCAACTGCCGGGGCGTCACCCGGTCGGGCTCGGCCTCGGTGTTCGTCGCCGTCGGGTCGTCCCCGGCGGCGAGGCTCAGGTGGGATGAGACGGAGAGTCCTGGCAGGCCGCGCAGGTCGAGCTCCAGCGCCAGGTCGGCCGAGCCCCGGTTGACGGCGAATACGGTCAACCCGCCCGTCTCCTCGTCGTGCACGGCGACGGTGTCGAGCACGGGGACCGCGCCGTACCGCTTCGTCTCGTAGGTCGGGCCGACCGGCTCGGTGCGCAGCACCGTGCCCCGGGCGTGCCGGGCGGTCAGCGCGAACGGGTGGAAGACGCTCTGCCGCCAGGCCGGCCCGCCGGTGCGGGTGCGGATCGGGGCGATCACGTTGGCGAGCTGGGCCTGGCAGGCCACCCCGACCCGGTCGGCGTGCCGGAGCAGGGTGATCAGCAGGTCGCCGACGACGACCGCGTCGACGGCGGTGAAGTCGTCCTCGATCAGCGCCGGGGCCTCCACCCAGCCGCGCCGGGCCAGGTCGGCCTGGAGGCGGGACTCGTACCAGACGTTCCACTCGTCGAAGCTGACCTTGAGCTTGCGCCGGTCCCGCCGCTTCGCCGCCACGTGGTCGGCCGTGGCGACCACGTCCCGGATGAAGTTGTCCATGTCGACGGCGGAGGCCAGGATGCTGGCCCGGTCGCCGTCGGACGGGTCGTAGTAGGTGTGCGCCGAGATGTAGTCGACGTGCTCGTAGGTGTGCTCCAGAACGGTCGCCTCCCAGGAGGCGAAGGTGGGCATCCGCCGGTTGGAGCTGCCGCAGGCGACCAGGCTGATCGAGGGGTCGATCATCTTCATGGCGCGGGCGGTCTCGGCGGCCAGCCGGCCGTACTCGTCGGCGGTCTTGTGGCCGACCTGCCACGGGCCGTCCAGCTCGTTGCCCAGGCACCAGAGCCGCACCCCGTACGGGTCCTCGGCGCCGTGCTTGCGGCGCAGGTCCGACAGTTGCGTCCCGCCCGGGTGGTTGGCGTACTCCAGCAGGTCGCACGCCTCCTGCACGCCCCGGGTGCCGAGGTTGACCGCCATCATCGGCTCGACCCCCGCCTCGGCGGCCCAGGCCATGAACTCGTCGAGCCCGAAGGCGTTCGTCTCGATCGTCTTCCAGGCCAGGTCGAGCCGGCGGGGGCGGTCGCCCGCCGGGCCGACGCCGTCCTCCCAGCGGTAGCCCGAGACGAAGTTGCCGCCGGGATAGCGGACCACCGAGACGCCCAGCTCCCGGGTCAGCTCCAGCACGTCGCCGCGCAGCCCCCGCGCGTCCGCCGCCGGGTGTCCCGGCTCGTAGATCCCGCCGTAGACGCAGCGGCCCATGTGCTCGACGAACGAGCCGAAGAGTCGCCGGTCGGCCGGCCCGATCGCGAAGGCGGGGTCGATCGTGAGCTGCGCGGTCCGCAAGGGGGTGCCACCTTTCCTCGTCGCGGTCCCGGGTGACCGCGGTCACCCGGTGTCCCTGGTTTCTACAACGTTGTAAGCAACGTTGTAAAGAGCCGGTCGCGAGGTAAAGTCCCCAGTCATGGCGGGAGGTGGCGCAGTGCGACACAGGCTCAAGGACGTGGCGGAGCGGGCCGGCGTGTCGGTCAAGACCGTCTCCAACGTGGTCAACGGCTACGTGCACGTCCGGCCCGACACCCGCGCCCGGGTCGAGGAGGCCATCGCCGAGCTGAACTACCGGCCCAACCTCTCCGCGCGCAACCTGCGCAAGGGGCGCACCGGGGTGATCGCGCTGGCCGTGCCCGAGCTGGACATCCCCTACTTCGCCGAGCTGGCCCGGCACGTCGTCACGGCCGCCGCCGAGCTGGGCTGGACGGTGCTCATCGACCAGACCGGCGGCGGCCGCGAGCAGGAGCGGGTGGTCGCCTCCGGCATCACCGAGCACCTGATCGACGGGCTGATCTTCAGCCCGCTGGCGCTCACCGCGGAGGACCTGACCGGGCTCGACGGCACCCCGATGGTGCTGCTCGGCGAGCGGGTCGACCACGGCCCCGCCGACCACGTCGGGATCGACAACGTGGGCGCCGCCCGGGAGCTCACCGCCCACCTGGTCGGGCTCGGCCGCCGCCGGATCGCCGCCATCGGCTCGCAGCGCACCCCGGAGGGGGCGAGCGCCCGGCTTCGGCTCGCCGGCTACACCGCCGCGCTCGCCGACGCCGGCATCGACTACGACGAGGGGCTGGTGGCGCCCGCGTCGGCCTGGCACCGCGCGGACGGCGCCGCCGCGATGCGCGCGCTGCTGGCCTCCGGCGTACGCCCCGACGCCGTCTTCTGCTTCAACGACACCCTCGCCCTGGGTGCCCTGCGCGCCCTGCACGAGGCGGGACTGCGTGTCCCCGAGGACGTCGCGGTGGCCGGCTTCGACGACATCGAGGACGGCCGGTTCTCCGTGCCCACCCTGAGCACCATCGCCCCCGACAAGGAGCGCATCGCCCGGCTGGCCGTGGAGCTGCTCGCGGGCCGCATCGACGGCGACCGCAGCGCGCCGCCCCGGGAACTCTCCGCCCCCTGGCGCCTCACCCCCCGCGAAAGCACCCTCGGCCGCTGACCCCGGCTGCCCGTCCGCCCCCTCAGTCGAAGAAGCGGGCCAGGTGGGCGGGGGTGGGGCCCGCCGCGTCCGGGGTCAGCGGGGTGAGGTCGGCGAAGATCGAGGCGCCGTCGCAGCCGACGTGCAGCGGATACCAGCGCGGGGTGCCCGGGGGGCGCTGCAGGCAGATCCCCTTGACGGTCTGCACGTCGAGCAGCCGGACGTGGGTCGGGTCGGCGACGGCGTTCACGTGCCGCCACCACGGGCTCATCACGTGCAGCACGCCGCCCGGTCGGAGCACCCGGTGGCACTCGTCGACCAGCGGCAGGAAGTCGACCAGGTGCTCCAGGATGTGCACCGCGAACAGCACGTCCACCGAGTCGTCGGCCAGCGGCAGCGAGGCGGAGAGATCGGCCACCGCGTTCACCCCCGGGGCGGGGTAGATGTCCAGCCCCAGGTTGCCCGGCCACTGCTTGGTGGCGCCGCAGCCGAGGTCGACCACGACCGGGTCGCGCCCGCCGACGCGTACCCGGCACCAGACGCCGAACACCCCGTCGAGCCGGCCCACCCGGTCCCGGACCAGGCGCAGGTCGGACTGCTCCGCGACCTCGCCGTCGAGGTGGGCCACCCCCCGGTCGAAACGCACCTCCACCGGGAGGTCGCGCAGCCGGTCGTCGTGCCGGGCCTGGTCGGCCCACGCCTCGGCGAGGAATACGTCGATCGCCCGCAGCCGCTCGGCCGAGGGCGGGGTCTGTCCCAGCGCGACCATCCGGGTCCACCTCCCGCGGGCCGATACCCGGATCTCCGCCCGATATGCCCCGCGACACGCCGTGCGGTGAGCCGGGGCGGTCAGCCGGTGATCGTCCGCCGGGGGCGACCGCCGCCGCGCATCCGCTGCCGGGGCGGCGGGGCGGCCGGCTTGGGCCGCTTGAGGTGGTAGCGGTGCAGCTCGTTGTTGCCGGGCAGGGACGGGTCCTCGCTCATGGCCACCAACTCCCAGCCCTGGTCACCGGCCCGGTTCAGGTGGGCCAGCGCGGTGTCGCCGTAGGGCGTCACGTCGACCATGGAGCCGTCCGGGCCGTACCAGACGAAGACGACCTCCCAGCCGATGTCGTTGGTGGCCGCCTGGCGGCGGCGGACCAGCAGCGCGTACTCCCACTTGAGCATGGGGTCATTGTCACCCGCCGCGAGCGGGTCGGCACGGATCAATCCTCGGCGATCCGTCCGGCGGCCACCCGCAGCCGCCGGTTGGTCTGCACCGCGTCGAGCATCCGCCGGTCGTGGGTGACCAGCAGCAGCGTTCCCGGGTAGTTGGCCAGGGCGGACTCCAACTGCTCGATGGCCGGCAGGTCCAGGTGGTTCGTCGGCTCGTCCAGCACCAGCAGGTTCACCCCGCGCCCCTGGAGCAGCGCCAGCGCCGCCCGGGTCCGCTCGCCCGGGGACAGGGTCGCCGCCGGGCGCAGCACGTGCGCCGCGCGCAGGCCGAACTTGGCCAGCAGCGTCCGCGCGTCCGCCGGCGACAGGTCCGGCACGGCGGCGCGGAACGCGTCGATCAGCGGCGCGTCGCCGAGGAAGAGCCCCCGGGCCTGGTCCACCTCGCCGACCACCACGCCCGGGCCGAGCGCGGCGTGCCCCTGGTCGAGGGGGAGCCGGCCCAGCAGGGCGGCGAGCAGCGTGGACTTGCCGGAGCCGTTCGCCCCGGTCACCGCCACCCGGTCCGCCCAGTCGACCTGGAGGGTCACCGGGCCGAGGGTGAAGCCGCCCCGGCGTACGACGGCGTCGCGCAGCGAGGCCACGACGGCCCCGGCGCGGGGCGCGGCGGCGATCTCCATCCGCAGCTCCCACTCCTTGCGGGGCTCCTCGACCACCTCCAGCCGCTCGATCAGCCGCTCGGTCTGCTTGGCCTTGGCCGCCTGCTTCTCGGTCGCCTCGGAGCGGAACTTGCGGCCGATCTTGTCGTTGTCGGTGGCCTTGCGGCGGGCGTTCTTCACGCCCTTCTCCATCCAGGCCCGTTGCGTGCGGGCGCGTGCCTCCAGCCCGGCCCGGGTGTCGGCGTACTCCTCGTACTCCTCGCGGGCGTGCCGGCGGGCCACCTCGCGCTCCTCCAGGTAGGCGGCGTAGCCGCCGCCGTAGTGCCGGATCTGCTGCTGGTGCAGGTCCAGCTCCAGCACCCGGGTCACCGTGCGGGTGAGGAACTCGCGGTCGTGGCTGACCAGCACCGTGCCGGCGCGCAGCCCGGTGACGAACTCCTCCAGCCGCTCCAGGCCGGCCAGGTCCAGGTCGTTGGTCGGCTCGTCGAGCAGGAAGACGTCGTAGCGGCTGAGCAGCAGCGAGGCCAGCCCGGCGCGGGCGGCCTGACCGCCGGAGAGCCCGGTCATCGGGTGGTCCAGGTCGACCGTGAGGCCCAGCTCGGCGGCGACCTGTTCGGCGCGCTCCTCCAGGTCCGCCCCGCCCAGGCCGAGCCAGCGCTCCAGCGCCTCGGCGTAGTCGTCGTCCGCGCCGGGCGCGCCGTCGGTGAGCGCCGTGGTCGCCGCGTCCAGCGCGGCCTGCGCGGCGGTGACCCCGGTGCGCCGGGCGAGGAAGTCCCGGACGGTCTCGCCGGCGCGCCGCTCCGGCTCCTGCGGCAGGTGCCCGACGCTCGCCGTGGGCGGGCTGAGCGCGATGCTCCCGGCCTCCACCGGCAGCAACCCGGCGAGGGTACGCAGCAGCGTCGACTTGCCCGCCCCGTTCGGCCCGACCAGCCCCACCACGTCCCCGGGTGCGACCACCAGGTCCAGCCCCGAGAACAGCGCCCGGTCCCCGTGCCCCGCGGCCAGCCCCTTGACGATCATCGTCGCGCTCATCAACCGCGACCCTATCCCGCCCCCCACCCCTCCCCACCCGCTCGCCCTCCCCACCCCCACCGCCTCCGCGATCTTGCACTTCGTGCCTGGACGAGTGGGGCGAAAGCCGCGAACGTGGGGCCGAAAGTGCAAGATCGCGAACCAGGCTCGGGAGGCGCACGGCACACTGCTCGGGTGGTGACCACTCTGGCGATCGACTGTGGCGGCGGCGGGATCAAGGGGTCCGTGCTGGACGAGGCGGGCACGATGCGCGCCCGGCCGCTGCGGGTGCCCACGCCGTACCCGCTGCCGCCGGCCCTGTTCGTCAAGACGCTTCTCGACCTGGGCGGCCGGCTGCCCGCGGCGGACCGGCTGACCGTCGGCATGCCGGGGATGATCCGGCACGGCGTGGTGGTCGCCACCCCGCACTACGTGACCCGCTCCGGCCCCCGCTCGAAGGTCGACCCGGGCCTGCTGGCGGAGTGGTCCGGGTACGACGCGCGGACCGCGCTCGCCGAGGCGTTCGGCGTGCCGGCGCTGGTGCTCAACGACGCCGAGGTGCACGGCGCCGGGGTGGTTGCCGGGACTGGCTGCGAACTGGTGCTGACCCTCGGCACCGGGCTGGGCAGCGCGCTCTTCGACGGCGGGGTGCTCGCCCCGCACCTGGAGCTGTCCCACGCCCCGGTGCGCTGGGGCACCACCTACGACACGTACGTGGGGGAGCCGGAGCGGCGCCGACTCGGGGACGCGTTCTGGTCCCGCCGGATCCGGCAGGTCGTGGACGGGCTGCGCCCGGTGTTCCGCTGGGACCGGCTCTACCTGGGCGGCGGCAACTCGCGGCTGATCCGGCCCGAGCAGCTCGCCCGGATGGGCGACGACGTGGTGGTGGTGCCCAACACGGCGGGCATCGTCGGCGGCGTACGCGCCTGGGACCTGGTCGCCGGCCGGCACGGCGCCCCCACCTGATCCCGCCCGCGTTCCGCCCGGGGAACAGTCGCGGTACGCCGGGTGTTGTGCCAGCGTCGGGAGAAGTGGCGGCGTGACACGAGGGGGTGGGTCGAATGGATCTTCTGGCCGAGTACCGGCGGGCGACCATGTTCTTCGAGGCCGGTGACCCGACCGGAGCGGCCCGGCTGCTCGAACCGATCGTGGCGGCCGAGCCCGACAACTCGTCGGTGCGGCAGCTGCTGGCCCGGGCGTACTTCCAGTCGGCCCAGCTCAACCGGGCCGAGGAGCAGCTCCGCGAACTGGTCGACCGCGACCCCAGCGACCACTACGCCCACCACGTGCTGGGCCGGACGCTGGAGCGGCTGAACCGGCCCGCCGACGCGCTGCGGCACCTGCGCATCGCGGCGGCGATGCACAGCGGCAACGACGACTACCGCACCGCCCTGGACCGGGTGCAGACCCGGGTCGCGGGCGGTCGCTGACGGCGGACGACCCGACGCCCGGGGAAGTGGGCGCACGGACGGGGCAGCTCGACAGGACTGCCCCGTCCGTACGGTCGTCACCGGATGCAGCGCAAACTGGGCGCCGCCAGGTAGCCAGCGCAGCGCAACGCCGGGCGCCGCCGGGTAGCTCGCGCGACGAGTGGAACGCCGTGGCTGTCAAACGGGTCTGATGACAACCGTGGTGTTCCACCCGTGCGGGGGTGGGGCGGAGCGCGCCGGGCGGCCTACCATCGGCGGTATGGGACGTGACCTGCCGGTGGCTGCGCGATGAAGCTGAAGCTGGACCTGCACGACATCTTCAACAAGGGTCACGACATCGACCGGGCCCTGCGCGGGATCATGGACGAGGCGGTGGCGAAGAAGGCCACCCTGGTCGAGATCATCCCCGGCAAGGGCTCCGGCCAGCTCAAGAAGCGGGTGCTGCGCTTCCTCGACCAGAAGGACGTCAAGCAGCTCTATCACCGCGTCGAGAAGGACTCGAAGAACTTCGGTCGCCTCTTCGTGCACTTCCGCTGGAAGTAGTGCCGGGACGCTCCTGCGACTAGAGGGAATAGGTGCGGGCGACGGCCAGCATCTCCGAGCTGTGCGAGCCCACCACCCCCACGTCCGGCGGGCGGGGCCGGAAGCCGGGCAGCGCGTCCAGACCGTCGCTGGCGTCCATCGCGCGCAGCGCCATCTGCCCTGCCTTCGGCGTGACGGTAAGGGTCACCTCGACGCCCTCCGGCGGTGGGGCGTGGAAGACCACGCCGAAGCCCCAGCGGCCCTCCCGGGCCTCCGCCGGCACCGACCGGCCGGCCACCTCCGCGCGTAGCACCGTCGCGGTCGCCGAGTCGACGTGCAGGGTGGCCAGGCGGACCTGGCGCTGCGGGACGAGCCGCAGGCGCAGGGTGCGCTCGGTGCCGGCGGTGGTGTCCGAGAGCACCTCCAGCTTCGGCGCGGGCAGGTTCGCCGCCTGCGCCGGACCGACGCGCAGCTCGGCGTCGCCGAGGCCGGGGAAGTCGGCGACCTCGACGACCCCGTCGACGTAGCCGTCGGTCCACGGCTGCGGGTCCTCCTCGTGGGAGAGCCAGCGGGCCTGCCCGGTGCCGGCGTCGAGGGCGTACATCAGGTGGGTGGGCGCGGGGTGCGCGGCGTCGAAGCGGTCGACGGCGAGCCCGACCCCGGCGAACACCACCGTCGCCAGCGCGGCGGCTGCGGCCGGCAGCGCGCCGAGCCGGCGGGCGCGCAGGGCGACCATGCCCCGCTGGCCGCCGGCCTGCGGGTGCAGGAGGTCGACCACCGGCAGCGCGGCCAGGCCGAGCAGCACCGCGACCAGCGCCGCGACGCCGCCCATCGCCATGCCGAGCGCCGGGAACAGCAGTACGGCGGTGGGCAGCAGGACCACCACGGCCACCGCGGCGGCCAGGGTCGCCGCGACCACCGGCCACGGGCCGTCGATCCGCGCGCTCACCGCGACCAGCCCGGCCAGCGCGCCGGCCAGGGCCGGCAGGGTGACCAGGTACGCCCCGCCGGGCACCAGCACGGCGAGCAGCAACCCGAGCAGGGCCAGCCAGCCCAGCGCGCCGATCGCGAGCGCGGCCGGGCCGACCCGGCGGCGGGTCAGCGCGTACCAGGCGAACAGGACGGCGGCGGCGAGCGCCACCACGGCCAGCCGGTACCAGGCGGGCCGGTACGGGTCGAGCAGTTCGGCGTGGCCGGGGCGGACCGCGGTGACCGCCGCCCAGAGCAGTTGGGCGGCGAGCGGGGCGATCACGATCGGTGCCAGCGTCAGCCCGAACCCGGCGGCGAGCCGGCCCCCGGTGACGCGGCCGCGCCGCCGAGCCAGCCAGCCGAGGGCCACCACGGCGGCGAGCGCGAGCAGCGCCAGCGGCAGGCTCAGCCAGCCGGGGTAGCGGACCAGCCCGCCGGGCACCGGGAAGTAGGTGGCGTCGTGCCCGGACTCCAGCGCCGTCAGGTCGACCCGGCCGAACTCGCGGGCGAGGCCGAGGGCGTTGTCGCCGTGGTGCTGGAGGCTGGCCCGGTCCATGGCCGCCGGGGTGTCCAGCGGGGTGTGGTAGATCGCCCCGCCGTCGATGTACGCCGAGTTCAGCCCGACGAAGTCGGCGTCGAGGAACGCGGTGAAGTCGGTGTCGTTGGGCAGCGCCCGGTAGATCTCCACCGCGAACGACGTGCCGACCGGGTGCGGCGCGCCCCGGCCGAAGGCGTCCACCAGCGCCGCGTTGTTCCGCGAGGTCTCGAACATGATCACCGGGCCGGTGGAGCCGCGCGCCTCCAGGTTGAGCACCACCCCGCCGTCGGCCGCCAGGGGGTGGCCCGACGCGAACGCCGACGCCCCGCACAGGCACGCCTCCTCGGCGTCGGTGAGCACGAAGACGATGTCGTTGCGCGGACGGGGGCCGGCGGCCAGCGCGCGGGCCACCTCCAGGATCGCCGAGGTGCCGGCGGCGTCGTCGTTGCCGCCGGGCCCGGACTGGACCGAGTCGTAGTGCGCGACGAGGAAGACCCGGCCGGTCGGATCGGTGCCCGGGAGCCGGGCCACCACGTTGCGGACCCGGGCCAGGGTGGCGCCGCCGGCCGCCCCGCTGAGCTGGCCGGCCTCGGGCGCGACGGTGTCCTGCACCTCCGTCTCCAGGCCGAGGCCGCGCAGCACCCCCTCGACGTGGGCGCGGACCTGGTCGTTGGCCGGGCTGCCGGCCACGTGCGTCCGCGCCGCGACGACCTTGACGTGCTCGTACGCCCGACCCGCGCTGAACTCGCCGGGCGGCGCGTCGGCCGGTCGTGGCGCCGGGGTGCGCAGGTCGAGCAGCGTGCCGGCGCCGACGGCGACGAGCGCGACGAGCGCCGCCGTGGCGGCGGCCAACCGGCGGCGTGGCCGGGCGAGCGCACGGTCGGCGGCGCGGGTGGTGGGTGCGCCCACGGGGACTCCTCGGGGGTGGGGCCAGGGGTGGCACCAATCCTGCACCGGGGCGGCGCCCGCGGGACTCCCCCGGACGGGCGGGGCAGCGCCCGGGCCGCCCGGCGGCGGTGATCCGGCCCATGCCCGCGCCTGCGGCGCCCGTCGTGTTGTGTGCGAACGTTGTCTAATACAGGATCAGCAGGGCACTCGGAAGGAGCCCGACATCACCAGCGAACTCCCGCGTCTCGCGGCGGTGACCCGGCCGCACCGGGGGGCCGGCTCGGCCGGATCTCCTGTCGTGCCGTACCCGCACGGCGGCATGGGAAGGCACCCCAACCTGCCTCCGGGTGAGCGGCTGCGGGTGCTGCTGGTCGAGGACGACGAGGGCGACGCCTTCCTGGTCGGCGAGCTGCTCGCCGAGACCAACTCCATGATCGAGCTGCTGGTGGCGACGAGCCTCAGCGAGGCCCGGCGGCGGGTGGTGGGCGTCGACTGCGTCCTGCTCGACCTCGGCCTGCCCGACGCGCAGGGCCTCGACGGCCTGCGCCAGGTGCTGGAGATGGCCAGCGGCGCCGCGGTCTGCGTGCTGACCGGCCGCTCCGACGAGCACCTCGGCATCGTCGCGGTCGCCGAGGGCGCGCAGGACTACCTGGTCAAGGGCGAGGTCGACGGGGTGCTGCTGACCCGCGCGCTGCGCTACGCGGTGGAGCGCAAGCGGGCCGACGAGAACGCGCGGCGGCTGCGCGAGGTCGAGCTGCGCCAGGCCGAGTCCGCCCGCCTCGAACGGGGCCTGCTGCCGCAGCCGCTGATGACGACCGACGAGGTCGCGGTGCACACCTTCTACCGGCCCGGCCGGCACGCCGCCCTGATCGGCGGCGACTTCTTCGACGTGGTGCAGACGAGCCCCGACCGGCTGGAGCTGATCGTGGGCGACGTCTGTGGGCACGGCGTGGACGAGGCGGCGCTCGGCGTGGAGCTCCGGGTCGCCTGGCGGGCGCTGATCCTCGCCGGCGTGCCGGACGACGAGGTGCTGCCGGCGCTGGAGCAGGTGCTGATGAGCGAGCGCCGCCTCCAGGAGATCTTCGCGACCGTCGCCACCGCGCGGCTGGACCTCGACGCCAACCGGGCCACCGTCCGGCTGGCCGGGCACCCGCCGCCGCTGCTGCTCGCCGGCGGCAAGGTGGTGCCCGTTCCGGCGCCCGGCGGCCTGCTGCTCGGCGTACGACCCCGCCGGCCCGTGGCCTACGACCTGGAGTTCGACACCGATGACTGGTCCCTGTTGATGTACACCGACGGGCTGATCGAGGGGCGGGTCGGCGAGGGCGACGAACGCCTCGACGTGCCCGGCCTGGGCGGCCTGCTCGCCGACCCGGCGAGTCTCGCCGTGCCGCTGGCCGAGCTGCCGGCCTGGCTGGTCGGGAGCGCCGAGCAGCTCAACGGCGGGCCGCTCGCCGACGACGTCGCCATGCTGCTGGTCAGCCGGGGCGGTGGCCGGTGACCGGAGTCCGCGAGTGGACCCTGCGTCAGCGGGTCGTCACCCTGCTCGCCGTCGTCGCGCTGCTCCTGGTCGGTCTGGCCGGTGGCGCGGTCGTCGTGGCGGCGAAGAACCGGACGCACATCGACGCGATCCTGAACAAGACCGGCCCGCTGCGGGTGCAGGCGCAGGAGGTGCTGAACGCGCTGCTGGACCAGGAGACCGCCGTGCGCGGCTACGCGGTCAGCGGCGACCCGGCCGACCTGGCCCCGTACGACGCCGGCCGGGCGCAGGAGCGCGACCTGGTCGCCGCGATGCAGCGGCTGCTCGACGACTACCCGGGCATCCGGGCGGAGCTGCGGGTCGTCGAGGAGCGGGCCGAGGCCTGGCGCCGGTCGGTGGCGGTGCCGGTGATCACCACGACGGAGCAGAGCGGCACCGCCGCCGGGCAGGCGCTCGTCACCGACCAGGCCCGGGCGCAGTTCGACCAGGTCCGCGGCGCCCTGGAGAACCTCCAGTCGAAGATCATCGAGGCCCGGCAGCAGAGCGCCGCGGACGTCCGGCGGACGAGCGACCAGCTGGTCGTCCTGCTGATCGCCGCCGTCGCGGTGGTGGTCATCGCCGGCAGCATGCTGCTGATCTCGCTGGACAAGATGGTGGTCCGCCCGCTGACCGGGCTGGCCGACCAGGTCCGGGAGGTCGCCGAGGGCGACTACCGGCACGGCATCACCGGCGCCGGCCCGCCCGAGTTCGTCCGGCTCGCCGGCGACGTCGACGCCATGCGGCGCAAGATCGCCAAGGAGCTGGACGAGGTACGGGAGGCCCGGGAGCGGATCGAGTGGGTCAACAGCCAGCTCCAGAAGCAGGCCGAGGAACTCACCCGCTCCAACCGCGACCTGGAGCAGTTCGCGTACGTCGCCTCGCACGACCTGCAGGAGCCGCTGCGCAAGGTGGCCAGCTTCTGCCAGCTCCTCCAGCGCCGGTACGCGGGGCAGTTGGACGAGCGGGCCGACCAGTACATCGCGTTCGCCGTCGACGGTGCGCAGCGGATGCAGCGCCTGATCAACGACCTGCTGGCGTTCTCCCGGATCGGCCGGCTCACCACCGGCTTCACCGAGGTCGACATGAACAAGGTCATGGGCGACGTGGCCGGCCAGACCGAGGCCGCCCGGCAGTACGCCGACGCCGAGCTGACCTGGGGCGAGCTGCCCGTCATCCGCGGCGAGGAGCCGCTGCTGACCAACCTGCTGGCCAACCTCGTCAGCAACTCGATCAAGTTCCGCCGCCCCGACGTGCCGCCGAAGGTGCACGTCTCGGCCCGGCTGGTCGGCGACGAGTGGGAGATCAGCTGCCAGGACAACGGCATCGGGATCGAGCCGGAGTTCGCCGACAAGATCTTCGTCATCTTCCAGCGGCTGCACGCCAAGGACGCGTACCCGGGCACCGGGATCGGCCTGGCGATCGTCAAGAAGATCGTGGAGTACCACGGCGGCCGGGTCTGGGTGGACACCGGCACCGAGGAGGGCACCGCGATCCGCTTCACCCTCCCCGCGCTGCCCGAGGACGTCGAGGCGGCGACCGCCGCCGCCGATGCCGACGGGCCCGCGACCGACGGGCCGGCGACCGACGACGCCGGGGACGGCGACGGCACGAGCGGGGCCGAGGACGACGGCGGGACGACGGGCGTGCCGGAGCAGGCCACTGGTTCCGGCGACGAGACGGACGCCACGGACGGCCCCGACCGGGCGTCGGCAGGCGGTAGAACGGGTGACATGAGGGAGACGGTGGGATGACCGCGCCGGCGGACGGCAAGAGCCCGATCGAGGTCCTGCTGGTCGAGGACGACCCGGGCGACGTGTTGATGACCCAGGAGGCCTTCGAGGAGCACAAGCTCCGCAACCGGCTGACCGTCGTCTCGGACGGCGCCGAGGCGCTGGCCTACCTGCGGCGCGAGGGCCAGTACGCGGACGCGGTGACCCCGGACCTGGTCCTGCTCGACCTGAACCTGCCCCGCCGGGACGGGCGGGAGGTGCTGGAGGAGATCAAGAAGGACGAGCAGCTCTGCCGCATCCCGGTCGTGGTGCTGACCACCTCCCAGGCCGACGAGGACATCCTGCGCAGCTACCAGCTGCACGCGAACGCGTACGTGACCAAGCCGGTGGACTTCGAGCGGTTCATCTCCGTGGTCCGGCAGATCGACGAGTTCTTCGTCAGCGTGGTCAAGCTGCCGCCGCGTGGCTGACACCCTCCTCGACGACGTCGGTGGGCTGCTGCACGAGACCGCCGACCAGGTCGTGCTGCCGCTGTTCCGCAAGCTGGACGACGCCGACGTCACCGAGAAGGCGCCGGGCGAGCTGGTCACCGTCGCCGACCGTCGTGCCGAGGAGATGATCTCGGCGGCCCTGCGCCGGCTGCGCCCCGGCTCGGTGGTGGTCGGCGAGGAGGGCGTCGCCGACGACCCGGGCCTGCTGCGCCACCTGCGCGGGTCCGGCGACGTCTGGCTGGTCGACCCGGTCGACGGCACGTCGAACTTCGCGGCCGGCCGGCGGCCGTTCGCGTTGATGGTGGCGCTGCTGACCGACGGCGAGCCGGCGGCCGCCTGGGTGTTCGACCCGCTCGCCGGCACGCTGGCCGTCGGGCGGGCGGGTGAGGGGACGTGGCTGGACGGCCGGCCGGTGCGGACCGCCGTGGACACGCCGCCCGTGGACGCGCTGCGCGGTGCCGCGATGTCGCGGTTCCTGCCGCCGGCGGCGAAGGCGCGGGTCGAGGCGGGCGGCGGGCGGGTCGGCGAGCTGCTCCCCGGCCAGCACTGCGCCGGCCGGGAATACCTGGACGTGCTCACCGGCGACCAGCAGTTCGTGCTGTTCTGGCGCACCCTGCCGTGGGACCACGCCCCCGGCACCCTGCTGGTCCGGGCGGCCGGCGGCGTCGCCCGGCGCTTCGACGGCGCCGACTACCACCCGGCCGACGAGGGCCACGGCCTGCTGGTCGCGGCGAGCGAGCGGGTCTGGGCGGAGGTCCACGACGCGCTGCTCGGCGCTGCGTGACGTCGATGCGACACTACGTCGATGTTCGATGGCCGGGGCGGTCACGGGCCTGATCACGAGCGGCCGGTCCGGTATCCTGGCCGCCGGTCTCCGCCAGCAGGCCGCCGACCGGCGCCCGGCGGGGGCCGCCGCCGCGCAGCGCTGTCACCCGGGGCCGGCGGCCGACGAAAGGATGCTTTCGTGCGCAGGACCATGCCCGTCGGGCGTCGCGGCCGTCGTCCGCTGATCGTCCTGTCGGCGCGGCGTGCCCGCCGCCCGCTGCCCGCCCCGTCGGCCGTGCGCCGTCCGCTGGTCGCCCTGCTCGTCGCGGTGGCGCTGCTCCTCGGCGGCGGCGCCGTGCCCGCGTACGCGGAGCCCAACGAGGGCGGCACCAAGAAGCTGCGGGACGCCCTGGAGGCCACCGCCAAGGCGCACATCGAGGCCAAGGCGAAGCTGGACAACTCCAAGCGCCGGCAGAAGACGCTGACGGGGCAGCTGACCACGCTGGAGGGCCGGCTGGTCGAGCTGACCGCACAGGTCGGCGAGGTGGCCGCCCAGTCGTACCGGGTGGGCCGGCTCACCCCGACGGCGATGCTGCTCAACAGCGCCTCGCCCGAGGCGTTCCTGGAGCGGGCGGCGCACCTGGACCTGATGGCACAGCGCGACGGCCGGCGCCTGCGCGACCTGACCGAGGCGCGCGAGCAGGCGCGGCAGGCCAAGATCGCCCTCGACACCGAGGTCCGGGAGCAGCAGAAGCAGCTCGCGGTGATGGCGAAGAAGAAGAAGGAGGCCGAGGCGGCGCTCGCGGCGGTCAGCTCGGGCAGCAGCGGCGGCTTCAGCGGCGGGAACTCCTCCTCGGCGAAGCCGGCGCCGCGCAACCCCGACGGCTCCTGGCCCTCGGAGTCCTGCTCGGTGAACGACCCCACCACCTCCGGCTGCATCACCCCGCGCACGCTCAACGCCCTCCAGCAGACCCAGAACGCCGGCTACAAGCGGCACGTCTCCTGCTACCGCAGCGGCGGCTCCGGCGAGCATCCCAAGGGCCGGGCCTGCGACTTCTCGGCCGCCACCAACGGGTTCGAGGACAAGACCGCCACCGGCGGGGACAAGGCGTACGGGGACAGCCTCGCCGCCTGGCACGTGCGCAACGCCAGCCGGCTCGGCGTGCTCTACGTGATCTGGTACCGGCAGATCTGGCACCCGGGCACCGGGTGGCGGGCGTACGGCGGCAGCGGCAGCCCCGCCGCCGACCACACGAACCATGTTCATCTCTCGATGTACTGACCCGCGGCCCCAGGTTCACTGCGTACCATCGCGCGGGTGAGCTCCCCATCGTCCGACGTCACGGCCCCGCCGGCCGATCCGGAGCGGCCGTCCGCCCGGGCCCTGCCCAACGGGCTCGCCGCGTTCCTGGTCTTCTTCTCCAGCGGCGCCGTCCTGGTGCTGGAGACCGTCGCGCTGCGCCTGGTCGGGCCGTACGTCGGGGTGACCCTCCAGGTGACCAGCTCGGTCATCGGCATCGCGCTGGCGGCCATCGCGTACGGGGCGTGGTCGGGCGGCTGGCTGGCCGACCGGCGCAACCCGCGCACCCTGCTGGCCCCGGCGCTGGTGCTGGCCGGCATCGCCACCGCGGTCACCCTGCCCGTGGTCCGGTACGTCGGCGAGGTGCTGCGCGGCGGGGCGGCCACGGCCATCCTGCTGCTCGTCGCGCTCGCCGTCTTCGTGCCGGCGGCCCTGCTCGCCGCGGTCACCCCGCTGGTCGTCAAGCTCCAGCTCGCCGACCTGCGGCGCACGGGCCAGGTGGTCGGCCGGCTCTCCGGCATCGGCACGCTGGGCGGCATCACCGCCACCCTGGGCACCGGTTTCGTGCTGGTCGCCGCGCTGCCCAGCACGGTCATCCTGTTCGCCCTGGCGGCCTCGCTCGGGCTCACCGGGCTCGGTCTCGGGGTGTGGCTGCGCCGGCAGGACCGGGCGGAGCTGCCCGGCCCGGCGCGGGCCAAGGTGGCCCTGGCCGTGCTCGGTCTCGTCGGCGCCGGGCTCACCACGGTCGCCCCGAACCCGTGCGACATCGAGACGGCCTACCACTGCGCCAGCGTCGAGGCCGACCCCGGCCGGGACTCCGGCCGCACCCTGCTGCTCAACTCGGCCCAGCACTCGTACGTGGACCTGGCCGACCCCACCCATCTGGAGTACGCGTACACGCGCTGGATCGGGGCGGTGGCCGACGTGGTGGCTCCGAAGGGGCAGCGGCTGGACGCGCTGCACCTGGGCGGCGGCGGGTTCACCGTGCCGCGCTACCTGACCGCCACCCGCCCGGGCACGGACAACGTGGTGTTCGAGATCGACGGCGGGCTGGTCGAGCTGGGCGAGCGCGAGCTGGGCGTACGCCAGGGGCCGGACCTGCGGGCGGTGGTGGGTGACGCCCGGATGCTGGTGGCGGGGGAGGCGACCGACAGCCGGGACCTCGTGGTCGGCGACGCCTTCGGGCACCTGGTGGTGCCCTGGCACCTGTCCACCCGGGAGATGGCCGCCGAGATCCGTCGGGTGACCCGGCCCGGCGGCGTCTACGTGCAGAACGTCATCGACTACCCGCCGCTGCGCTTCATCCGCAGCGAGCTGGCCACCGTCGCCGCCGAGTTCCGGCACGTCGCGGTGATCGCCCCGGCGGCGGCGCTCGCCGGGCAGGAGGGCGCCAACTTCCTCATCGTCGCCTCCGACGCCCCGCTGCCGTTGGACGCGATCCGTGTCCGGCTGGTGGACCTGCGGGAGGGCGCCACCCTGCTCGCGGGCGCCGAGCTGACCGCCTTCGTCGGCGAGGCGCTGGTGCTGACCGACGACTACGCCCCGGTGGACCAGCTCCTCGCGACCGCCTGATCGGGTGACATCGGTGACCGATTCCGACCGCCGAGGTGTAGCCGGGGCAGTCCGGGGCAACAACGACTCCCATGGGTGGACCGATCCGGGACGGCGCGCAACTGCTGGGTGAGCGGTACCGGCTGATCGAGCAGCTCGGCGCGGGCGGCATGTCCGTCGTGTGGCGGGGCTACGACGAGGTGCTCGGCCGCCAGGTGGCGGTCAAGGTGCTCGCGTCCCGGCTGGCCGCCGACCGCGCGTTCCGGCACCGCATCCGGATCGAGGCGCAGGCGGCGGCGCGGCTGTGCCACCCCAACATCACCAACGTCTACGACTACGGCGAGTCCGAGCAGGCTGGCCTGACCGTGCCGTACGTCGTCATGGAGCTGGTCGACGGCGAGTCGCTGACGGGCCGGCTGCGCCGCGGGAGCCTGCCCTGGCGGGAGGCGGTGACGATCGGCGCGGAGGTCACCTCGGCGCTGGCCACCGCACACGCCCGGGGCGTGGTGCACCGGGACGTCACCCCGGGCAACATCATGCTGACCGCCACCGGCGTCAAGGTCGTCGACTTCGGCATCTCGGCACTGGTGGGCGAGAAGGAGAAGGGGCCGGACGGGGCCCTGCTCGGCACGCCCGCGTACCTCGCCCCGGAGCGGCTCGACAACGGCCAGGTCTCCCCGGCCACGGACGTGTACGCGGTGGGCCTGCTGCTCTACCGGATGCTCACCGGCCGGCTGCCCTGGCAGGCGAGCACCACCACCCAGATGTTGCGTGCGCACATGTACAACGACCCGGAGCCGATGCCGCCGGTGCCGGGGCTCCCCGACGAGGTGCGCGAACTGGTGCACCGGTGCCTGGCGAAGCGGCCCGAGGACCGGCCCGGCACCGCCGAGGTCGCCCGGACGTTCGCCGAGGCGGCCGGCATGATCGCGGCGGTGCCCGTCTCCCCGGCCGCCGGGCCCGTGGATCCGGCCGAGCTGGCCAGCGCCGGCACCACGATCCTGCCCTGGTCCGCCGCCACCGACGCGCTGCCGTTCTCCGGTACGCGGAACCGGCGGGCGGCGGCCCGGCGTCGGCGGGTCGAGGCGGGGGTGGCCGCTGCCGGCCTGGTGGCGGTGACTGCGGCGCTGTGGGGGGTGACCGCCCGCAGCCCGGCCAGCGGCGGCATCGACCAGCCGACGCAGGCGCGGATGGGCGCGGAGCAGCCGGCGCCCTGCCGCGTGGCGTACACGCTGCGCAAGGACTCCGGCAAGGACTTCGCCGCCGAGCTGACCCTGACCAACACCGGCCAGCAGGAGCTGCGCGCCTGGCGGATGAGCTTCACCTTTCCCGGCCAGCAGACCGTGACGAAGTCGGTGCCCGTGCCCGTACGCCAGCAGGGCCGGACGGTGCTCGTGGAGCCGGCCCCGGAGCGGGCGTTGGCCCCCGGCGCGTCGGAGAAGTTCACGCTGACCGGCCGTCACACCGGGGCCAACCCGCTGCCGGTGGAGTTCCGCCTCGGCGACGAGACCTGCGGGGTGCAGGTCTCCGGCGTGGCCGGCTCGGCGCCGAGCACCGCGCCCGCCACCAAGGCCCCGACGACCAAGGCTCCGAAGGCGAAGGCCGGCACCTCCGCGGGCGGCTCGAAGGCCAAGTCCGACAACTCCGGCAAGGGGAAGGGGTCGGGTGGTGGAAAAAAAGCAAGCCAGGAAAGGGGAAGGGACGATGACGACGACTGAGTCCGCCGGGGTCGGCTGAGCAGGCCGGTCAGCTCAGCGCCGCGAAGTTCTGCACCTGCGCGATGCTCCCCTCGATGATCAGCATGCTGCCCGGGGAGATGACGGTGGCGTCGGTGGCGTACCGGAAGCGTTCGCCGGGCAGTTTCACGCCGACCACCCGCACCCCGTAGCGCTCGGTGGGCACCAGGTCTGTCAGTGGCCGGCCGACCATCGCCTCCGGAACGCACACCTTGGCGATGGCGAAGTCGTCGCCGAACTCGATGAAGTCGAGCATCCTGGTGACGATCAGGTGGGCCACCCGTTCGCCGGTCTCCGCCTCGGGAAAGATCACGTGGTGCGCGCCGACCGAGCTGAGGATCTTCGCGTGCTTCTCCGAGGTCGCGCGGGCCCAGATCTGCGGCACGCCCAGCTCCGTCAGCGCCAGCACGCTCAGCACGCTCGCCTCCACCGAGGCGCCGATCGCGACCACCGCCCGGCCGAACTCCGTCACGCCGAGCTGGCGCAGCGCCCCCTCCTCGGTGGCATCGGCCTGTACGACGCGGTCGAGTTGGGCCGACCATCGCTGCACCTGGTCCGGGTTGCGGTCGATGGCCAGCACGTCGTGGTCGAGCGCGGTCAGCGCGCCGGCCAGGTGGCAGCCGAACCGGCCCAGCCCGATCACCAGGACGCCGCCTTCGTTCGTGTTCCTATCCGACAATGGGTTGCTCCTCCGGGTAGCGGTACAACCGCCGGCGGGTGTTCAGGGCGATCGCCGACCCGAGGGTCAGCGGCCCGACCCGGCCGACGAACATGAGGACGATCAGGGCGAGCTGGCCGCTCTCCGGTAGCGCGGAGGCGACCCCGACGCTGAGGCCGGTGGTGGTGAACGCCGAGGTCACCTCGAACAGCGCCTGGTAGTAACGGACCCCCTCGGTGAGGAAGACCAGCAGCACCGTGCCGACGGCCACCAGCGCGACGCTGAGCAGCGCGACGGTGATCGCCTGGCGTTGGCTGGCGGTGGCCACCCGGCGGTTCCCGACCGTCACGTCCGGCTCGCCGCGCAGCTCGGCCCAGATGACGAAGGCGAGCAGGAAGAAGGTCGTCACCTTGATCCCGCCGGCGGTGCTGGCGCTGCCGCCGCCGATGAACATCAGCGCGATGATCAGCGGATAGGTCTCGTCCTCCAGGGCCTCGACGTCGACGACGTTGAAGCCGCCGGTGCGGATGAACGCGTTCTGGGTGAACGCCACGAGGAGCTTGTCCGGCCAGGCGTAGAGACCCAGCGTGCTCGGGTTGGCCCACTCGATGACCAGCAGGCCCAGGAAGCCCGCCACCAGCAGCGTCAGGCTGCCCCAGATGGTGAGCTTGGTGGCGACCGCCCAGCGACGCGGCTGCCGCCACTCCCGGGTCGCCTCGAACAGCGCCGGGAAGCCGAGTCCGCCGATGACGGTGCCGATCGCCAGCGGCAGGGTGACCCAGGCGTCGGAGGAGAAGCCGATGAGGTTGTCGGTGTAGAGGGCGAACCCGCCGTTGTTGAAGGCCTGGACGGCGTGGAAGACACCGTTCCAGAGGGCCTGGGTGAACGGGTAGTCGTAGGTGATCCACAGCCGGGCCGTCAGGATCGCGGTGATCACCGCCTCGCAGGCCAGGGCGAGGCCGGCGATGCGCAGCAGCAGCCGGCGTACGTCGCCGATGCCGAACTCGGCGGTCTCGGCCTGCACCAGCAACCGGCTGCGCAGCCCCAGCCGCCGGGCCACCACCAGGATCACCAGCGTCGCCCCGGTGACGATGCCGAGGCCGCCGACCTGGGTGAGCACGGTGATCATCACGAGCCCGAAGTCGTTCCAGTAGTTCGGGGTGTCCACCACCGCCATGCCGGTCACCGAGACCGCCGAGGTCGCGGTGAACAGGGCGGTCAGGAACGGGGTGTAACTGTGCTCGCTGGTGGCCCAGGGCAGCATCAGCAGCCCGGTGCCGAGCAGGATCGCCACCAGGAAGCCGAACGGCACGATCCGTACGGGGTGACGGAGAAGCCGGCGCACCAGACAATCTTCCTTTTCCATCGCGATCCGGGTGTCGAAACCGGCATGCCCAGGGTTCATCCGCCCGTCAGCCGCCGACCAACTCGCCGTCAATCCGGACAGGTCTGCTGAGGCGGATCCCTCGACGACAGGAGACGGCGTTGCGACGTACCCTTTCCGCCCTCGGAGTGGCCGGGGCCCTGCTCGCGGCCGCCGTGGCCGTGCCGACCGTGGCCGCGTCGGCCGCCCCGGCGCCCGCCGCCGAGCGGGCCCGGGCGACCGACCGCCCCCTCGTCATCGCCCACCGCGGCGCCAGCGGCTACCGGCCGGAGCACACCCTGGAGGCCTACCGGCTGGCGATCCGGCAGGGCGCGGACTACATCGAGCCGGACCTGGTCGCGACCCGCGACGGCGCGCTGGTCGCCCGGCACGAGAACGAGATCAGCGGTACGACCGACGTGGCCGCCCGCCCCGAGTTCGCCGCCCGCAAGGCCACGAAGACCATCGACGGCGTCGCGGTCACCGGCTGGTTCACCGAGGACTTCACCCTGGCCGAGCTGAAGACGCTGCGGGCCAAGGAGCGGCTGCCGCAGGTGCGCGTCGGCAACACCGCGTTCGACGGGCGGTTCGACGTGCCCACCCTCCAGGAGGTCATCGACCTGGCCCGCGCCGAAGGGCGGGCGCGGGGGCGCACGATCGGCGTCTACCCGGAGACCAAGCACCCCACCTACTTCGCGTCCATCGGGCTGCCGCTGGAGGAGCCGCTGGTCGAGGTGCTGCGGCGCAACAAGCTGACCCACCGGAACTCGCCGGTGATCATCCAGTCCTTCGAGACGGCCAACCTGCGCAAGCTGGACCGGATGATCGACGTCAAGCTCGCCCAGCTCCTCGACGCCACCGGCCGCCCGTACGACTTCACCGTCGCCGGCGACGCCCGCACCTACCAGGACCTGGCGAAGCCGGCCGGCCTGAAGTGGATCGCCGGCTACGCCGACGGTGTCGGCGCGCAGAAGAACCTGATCGTCCCGCGCGACGCCACCGGCAAGCTGCTCGCCCCGACCACCCTGGTCCGGGACGCGCACCGGGAGCGGCTGGTCGTGCACGCCTGGACGTTCCGGGCGGAGAACCAGTTCCTGCCGGCCGACTTCCGGATCGGCACCGACCCGAACGCCCGCGGCGACATCCAGGCCGAGTACGAGCTGTTCCTCGGCCTCGGCCTGGACGGCATCTTCAGCGACCACCCGGACACCGCCGTCGCCGCCCGCGAGGGTCTCGCCCGACGCTGACCGGCTCCGCCGCCCCGCCGGCCGGCCCGTCACCCCTCCCCGGGTGCCGGGCCGGCGTCGTTGTCGGGGTGCCCGTGGTGCCCGTGGTGCCCGGGGTGGCCGTGGTGCCCGGGCGGGCTGTCCGTGCCCCGCGCACCTGTGTCACGTGCCTGTCGAGCTGATGTCGCAGACGATTCAGGTGTGCCGGGTGGCTGCGTGGACGCTGTCGAGCTGCCCCATGTATGGGGGCAGCCCCCGGCCCGATGACGTCCACCCCGACCGGTGACCTGAGGGGCAGCGGACGCCGAAGATCTTGGTACGAAACGGCCCCTCCAGGGGTGCCTTCGTACCAAGATCTCGCAGGCGGTCCAGCGAGGCAGGTGCCTGACGGGGAGGCGCGGCCGGCGGGCGGCGGGAGGAATACGGCATTCGGTGGGTGCCGGTGGCGCGGGGCGACACAGGAGCGTTTCCATCGATGGCCCGGAGACCCATCGCGGACGTGCGCCGTCACTGCCGGGTCGTGACCGTTGTAACTCTCGGCCACCCCACCCCTGTTACTTGTGTGTTTCGGCCACATAGCCCGTGCGTGACGTCACTTCTAGCGTGAGCCGTCACATGTAGTTCCCTACCTCCGAGTCCTCACGTGGAGTCGCAATGACGGTCCGGACGACGCGGCGGGTGTTCCTCTCCGCCGCCACCATGATGGCCGCGGCGCTCGCCGCCACGGCCTGTGGCAGCCCGCAGGAAACCGCCTCCGGCGGCGGTGACAGCGCCGCCCCGGTGAAGGTTGGCCTGGTGTACTCCCAGTCGGGAGCCCTCGCCAGCTACGGCAAGCAGTACATCGAGGGGTTCAAGGCCGGCCTCGACTATGCCACCAAGGGCACGAACAAGGTCGGCGACCGGACGATCGAGATCACCGAGGTCGACGACGCCGGTGACCCGGCGAAGGCGGTCTCCGCGGCCAAGGACCTGATCGGTAAGGGCAACAAGATCATCGCGGGCTCGACGGCGTCCGGCGTGGCGCTCCAGGTCGCCCCGATCGCCGCGCAGAACAAGGTCCTCTTCATCTCCGGGCCGGCCGCCACCGACGCGGTGACCGGCGCGAACAAGTACACGTTCCGCTCCGGGCGGCAGTCGTACCAGGACGTGGTGACCGCCAAGTCGTTCATCGGCGACCCGGCCGGCAAGAAGGTCGTGGTCTTCGCCCAGGACGGCGCCTTCGGCGACGCCAACGAGGCCGCCGTCAAGACCGTCATCGGCGGCGCGGGCGCGACCGTCAGCAGCGTCCGGGCCCCGGCGAGCGCCACCGAGTTCACCCCGTTCGCCAGCCAGATCAAGTCCGCCAAGCCGGACCTGCTCTTCGTCGCCTGGGCCGGCACCACCGCCCCGGCCATGTGGCAGACCCTCGACCAGCAGGGCGTGCTCTCCTCCACCACCGTCGTCACCGGCCTGGACATCCGCGCCTCGTGGCCGACCTTCGGCGCCGCCGGCGCCAAGATCTCCTTCCTGTCGCACTACTTCGACGGGGCCTCCGACAACGAGGCCGCCAAGGCGCTGAAGGCCAAGGTCGGCACCGTCGACCTGTTCCACCCGGACGGCTTCGCCGCCGGGCAGATGGTCGTGCGCGCCGTCGAGGAGGGTGGCGACGACGTCGAGAAGATGGTCAAGGCCCTGGAGGGCTGGAGCTTCGACGGGGTCAAGGGCAAGATGAGCATCCGCGCCGAGGACCACGCGCTGCTCCAGCCGATGTTCCAGGCCAAGCTGACCGGCAGCGGCACCACGTTCACGGCCACCGCCCAGAAGGCGCTGACCGGGGACGAGACCGCGCCGCCGGCCGTGGCGATGAAGGGCTGACAACAGATGCTCGCCACCCGCGGTCTGACCTGGCGGATCGGTGAGGTCGCCATCGTCGACAGCGTCTACCTCGACCTGGCGCCCGGGGAGTTCCTCGGCGTCATCGGGCCGAACGGCGCCGGCAAGACCTCACTGTTCAACCTGATCACCGGCGTACGCCGGGCCACGGAAGGTCGGATCACCCTCGACGGGGAGGACATCGGCTCCCTCCCGCCGCACCGGCGGGCCCGCCTCGGGCTCGGCCGTACCTTCCAGGCATCCTCGGTCTTCGGTTCGCTCAGCGTGCGGGAGAACGTCCGGCTCGCCGTGCAGGCGCACCGCGGGGGCTCGATGAAGCTGTGGCGGCGGGCGGCGGCCGACCGTGAGGTCGCCGCCGCCGCCGACGCGGCGCTCGACCGGGTCGGCCTCGCCCACCGGGGCGAGGCCCTCGCCGGCACCCTCGCCCACGGCGAGAAGCGGAAGCTGGAGATCGCCCTGCTGCTCGCCGGGGAGCCCCGCGTCATGCTGCTCGACGAGCCGATGGCCGGCGTCAGCGCCGAGGACGTGCCCGAACTCGTCTCGGTGATCCGCTCGCTGACCGGCGACAGCGGCCGGTCGGTGCTCATGGTCGAGCACCACATGGACGTCATCCTGGAGCTGGCCGACCGGATCGCCGTGATGCACCACGGCGCGCTGCTCGCCTGCGACACCCCGGAGACGGTGATGGCCAACCCCACCGTGCAAGAGGCCTACCTGGGGGAGTCGCTGTGAGCGCGAGGAATGAGCCGGGTTTGCGAGTCCCGCAGTCGCGAACGGAGACGGCACTGTGAGTGAACCGATTCTCAGCGTGGAGAACCTGTCGGTCCGGATCGCCGGGCTGCACATCCTCCAGGGGGTGTCCTTCACGGTCGCCCCGACCGGCGTCACCGTCCTGCTCGGGCGCAACGGCGTCGGCAAGACGACCACGCTGCGCGCGATCGTCGGCCTCACGCCGCGTGGCGGCGAGGTCCGGGGCACGATCCGGATGGGCGCGCAGAGCCTGCTGGCCCGGCCGACCCACCGGCTGATCCGCGGCGGGCTCGGCTACGTGCCGGAGGACCGCTGCGTGTTCGCCGGGCTCACCGTCACGGAAAACCTGCGGCTCGCCGAACGCCGGGGCACCACCCCGGCGTACGACAAGGTCTACGCCCTCTTCCCGGAGCTGGACCGGCGCGGACGGCAACGGGCCGGCTCGCTCTCCGGCGGGCAGCAGCAGATGCTCGCGATCGGCCGCGTGCTGCTCAACGACAACCGGCTGCTGCTGATCGACGAGCCGACCAAGGGCCTCGCGCCGAAGGTGGTGACCGAGGTGGCCGAGGTGCTGGAACGGGTCGCCGAGTCCGTGCCGGTGCTGCTGGTCGAGCAGAACCTGGCGGTGGTCCGGCGGCTCGCCCGGGACGCGGTCGTGCTGGCCGCCGGGCAGGTGGCCTGGACCGGCGACGCCCAGGAGCTGCTGCTGGAGACCGCCCTGACCAAGTCGTTGCTGGGCGTGGGCTCGGCTGAGGGGCACGCGCCGAGCGCGAGGCGTGAGCTTGCGAGCCCCGCAGGCGCGAGGAAGGACCAGCACTGATGGACACCGTCATCCTGTTGGCGCTGACCGGGCTCGGCCTGGCGGCGCTCTACTTCCTGGTCGCCAGCGGGCTCTCCCTGGTCTTCGGCCTCGCCGACGTGCTCAACTTCGCGCACGGCGTCTTCCTCGGCGTCGGCGCGTACGGGACCTGGTGGGCGGCGCACAACCTGCCCGGCGCCGGCTCGGACGGCTTCGGCTTCGTGGTCGCCGTCGCCTTCGGGGTGGCCGCCGGCACGCTGGTGGCGATGCTGGTCGAGCTGGTGCTGATCCGGCCGCTCTACTCCCGCACCATCGAGCAGGTGCTGGTCACCGTCGGCCTCTCGCTGGCCGGCGTGGCCCTGCTCCAGGCCACCTGGGGCGCGGACGCCCGGCCGTTCCCGCGCCCCGAGTGGACCCGGCAGGTCACCTCGATCCTCGGCGCGAACGTGCCCAACGGCGGCCTGCTGTTGATCATCGCCGCGGTGCTGGTGCTCGGCGCGATCCTCGCCTTCCTCCGCTGGACCCGCTACGGCCTGATCATCCGGGCCGGCGTCGAGAACCGGGAGATGGTCACCGCGCTCGGCATCGACGTGCGCAAGGCGTTCACCCTCGTCTTCGCGATCGGCGGGGCGGCGGCGGCGCTGGCCGGCGCGCTCGGCGGCGTCTACTTCGGCACCGTCTCGCCCGGCCAGGGCAGCTCGCTGCTGATCTTCGCGTTCATCGTGGTGGTCATCGGCGGGATGGGCTCGGTGGTCGGCTCCGCGTACGCGGCCGTCGCCGTCGGGCTGACGCAACAGTTCGTGAACTACTACGGCACCTCCGGGCTGGGCGACATCTGCGTGGTCGCGCTGTTGGCCGTGGTGCTGCTGCTGCGCCCGCAGGGCATCGCCGGAAAGGTGGCAACGGCATGACCGAGGTCAAGAGCCCCGAGGTCCCGGCTCCGCCCGCGGCGGTGCCCGACGAGCTGGACCCGCGCCGGGGACGCTGGCACGGACTGCGCCCGTTCCTGCCACTGGTCGCGCTGGTGGTCGCGCTGATCCTGCCGTACTCCACGCTGCACCTGCCGGGCATCTTCGAGGGGGCGCTCAACTCCCCGGGCACCCTGCAACTGCTCGCCGTCTGCCTCGTCTTCGGCGGCCTGGCCGCCGGGTACGACCTGCTCTTCGGCCGCACCGGGATGCTGTCCTTCGGGCACGCCCTCTACTTCGCCGCCGGCGTCTACGGCACGGACATCCTGATCACCAAGGCGGGGCTGCCGCTGTGGCAGGCGGCGCTGCTGGCGATCACCGGCGGGTCGATCCTCGCCGCGCTCCTCGGCGCGGTGGCGCTGCGCACCGTCGGCATCGCGTTCGCCATGGTGACGCTGGCCTTCGCCCAGGTCGGGGCGATCCTGGTGGCCCGCGACTTCGGCGGGCTGACCGGTGGCGAGGAGGGCCTGCCGCTGGACGTCTCCGGGCTGCCGCAGGGGCTGGTCGGGGTCACCAACACGGTCAACCTCTACTGGCTGGCGCTGGCGTACCTGGTCGTGGTGGTCTTCGTGGTGCACCGGGTCTCCGGCTCGCCGACGGGGCGGGTGCTCGCCGGCCTGCGCGACGACGAGCGGCGCATCGGGGTGCTCGGGCTCGACCCGTACCGGTTCAAGCTGGTGGCGTTCACCCTGGCGGGTGGGCTGGCGGCGGCCGGCGGCGTGGTCTACGTCCTGATCGTCGGCGGCGCCTCGCCGCACATCACCTCCTCCGAGTGGACCCTGGCGCTGCTGGTCATGGTGGTGCTCGGCGGGCCGGGCACCCGGTGGGGCCCGGTGATCGGCGGCATCCTCTACATGTACCTGGACCACCGCCTGGTCGCGTTCGGCACCTCCGACGCGGTGGAGGCGCTGCCCGGGTTCCTGAGCCGCCCGCTGTCGCAGCCGCTGTTCGTGCTCGGCACGGTCTTCATCCTGGCCGTCTACTTCTTCCCCGGCGGCCTGGCCAGCCTCGCCCCCCGCGTGGCACTCCTACGCCACTCGCTCCGCCGCCCCCCTCGCCCCTGACCCCCACCCACCCGGCCTCCGCCCCGACAGACCCCGTTGATCATGAAGTTGTTGCCGCGAAACGCCGTTGACGGTGGCAATAACCTCATGATCGACGGGGTCTCTGTCGTGGGGCGACGCTGGTCGGGCGGGCCGGCGTACCAGACGACATCGCCGAGGCCGTCCGGTACCTGGCCGGCCACGTCACCGGCCGGGTACTCGGCGTCGACGGCGGCTCCGTCCTCGGGCGCTGACAGCTGCGCGACGGGCCGGGATATCCAGCGGAGCACAGAGCGACCGGGTGTCGCGGCCCCCCGTGCGGCCGCGACACCCGGTCGCCTGCGCCGTCGATCAGCCGTTGAGCATCTCGTACGCCAACTTCGGTGCCTGCTGCGCGGCGTCGCCGCTCGGCGCGGCGAGCTTCGGCGCCGCGCCGTAGTCGAGGTACTTCACCACGTACGTCCAGGCCTTCGCCTTGCCGGCGGCCGGCACGTCCACGGTGAGCGAGGCGAGGTTGCCGTCGGCGCCGACGACGGCGGTGAAGGGCACCTGCCGGGCGGCGTCGCCGAGGGCCGCGACCTCCTCCTCGCCGACCGCCTCGGCAGCCGCACCGCCGGTCAGGTCGGCGATCCCGGCGTACGTCCGGTCGCTCTTCTCCTCGACCCTGGTGGCGGCCTCGATGATCGGCCCGGCGTTGCCGACGTCCGCCCCCTCGTACGTCGGGGTGCTCTCCGGATCGGTCAGCCGGGCCCGGTCCAGCTCCATCCAGCGGTTCGGTAGTTTCGGCAGCCCGGTGAGCCCCTCGGTGCCGGTGAACTTCACCTTCATCCAAATCCGCTCCTGGACCACCAGGAACGACATCCGGGTGGTGAAGCCGTGCTCCGGGTCCTTCACCGCGGCGGTGAGGTCGATGCCCTTCGCGTCCGGGTCCACCACGCCGGACAGGTCCGCGGTGGCGTCCTTGCCGGTGAACCGGAACGCACCCTCGGTGCCGTCCGGCACCGCCGCGAGGAGCGCCTGCTTGGGCGTGGCGGTCGGGCTCGCCTGACCCGAGGCGGTTCCTCCGGCCTCGGAACCCGTCCCGATCGCGCCGCACCCGGCGAGCAGAGTGGTCGCGGTGAGGACGGCGGCCAGGGCGCCGGCGTTCCGTCGGACGGTGCCGGCGCGGCCGGTTCCGTTCGTCATCATGGTCTCTTCCTTCACGAGTCTGGCGTCTGCCGGGACAGATGCTGCCGGCCGGTACGGCGGAACCACTGCCGATATGCTGCGGTCCGACTGCCGTGCACTGCCGTGGCGCACGCAGCGGGGGTGTCAGGAGCGGGAAACTCGCATGTCAGGGACGCTGCGCTTCGAGGTTCTCGGGCCCCAGCGGGCCTGGTGCGGCGAGCGGGAGATCGACCTCGGGCCGGGCAAGCAGCGCGCCGTGCTGGCCGTGTTGCTGCTCGCCGCCGGCCGCCCGGTCACCACCGCGCAGATCGTGGACGCGGTCTGGCCGGACGAGCCGCCGGCGAACGGCACGAACGTGGTGCAGAAGTACGTCGCCGGGCTGCGCCGGGTGATCGAGCCGGAGCGGTCACCGCGCAGCCCCGGCCAGGTGCTCACCCTGACCGACGCCGGTTACCAGCTTCGTGTCGGGCCGGAGGCGGTCGACGCTGTGCGCTTCGAGCGGGGGATCCGCCGGGCCGAGCGGCTCCGTGCGGAGGGCCAGGCCGCCGAGGCGGTGAGCGAGCTGAAATCCACGTTGGAGCTGTGGCACGGCGAGCCGTTCACGGGCTTCGCCGGCCCGTACTTCGAGTCCGCCCGGCAACGCTGGGTCGAGCTGCGGGCCACCGCACTGGAGAGCTGGGCCGACCTGGAGCTGCGTCTGGGCCGGCACCGGGAGCTGATCGGCGAGCTGGTGGACCTGACCGCGGAGTTCCCGGTGCGGGAGCGGCTAAGGCACCAGTTGATGCTGGCGCTGTATCGCGGCGGACGGCAGGCCGAAGCGCTGGCCGCCTATCGGGAGTTCGCCGAGATGCTGCGCGACGAGTACGGCATCGAGCCGGGCGACGCGCTCCAGGACCTGCACCGCCGCATCCTTCGTTCCGACCCGGCGCTCATGCCGACCACTGCCGGGCCACTGCCGCCGGCTGCCGCCGAGGTGGCTCCGCCGGCGGAGCTGGCACCGACCGTCGCGGCCCCGCCGGTCGGGCCACCCGCCGCGTCCTCACCTCCGCCGGCACCGTCGGCCCCGGCATCGCCACCGCCGGCACCATCCACTTCGGCGGCCGCCCCGTCCGGGCCGCCGGCCGTACCGCCGCCGGCCGGGCCGCTGCCCGTCAGCTCACCGCCCGCCGGCCCGGTGCCCCAGCCGGCGTACGGTCCGCCCCCGGCCGCCGCACTGCCGCCCGTGGTCGACGCCAAGCGCCCGAGGACGCCGTTGCCCCGCTGGGCGAGCGCGACCGCCACGATCGCCGGTACCGCGCTCGTTCTGCTCTCGTTCGGGTGCCTCACCTGGCTGGTGATCCTGGCGTACGCCGCTTGGCGGCGCAGTTGGCGCCTCGCTCTCGTCGGCGTCGGCTATCTGGTCGTCCTCGCGGTCGAGGTGGCCATGCTCGACGTGGAGAATCCGGACGCCGAGGTGCCCGGGCCGGAGGCGGCGCTCTTCCTCGGCCTGGCCGCGATCACCTGGGCGGTCGGGGCGGCACACGTGGTCCTGCTCAGTCGCGGGGTCTGGGCGGCGCTCACCGGTGGCCAGGGCAGTGCCAGGGCCCGCGCCGAGGAGGAGCGGCGGATCCGCCGTGAGCACGCCCGTTACCTGCTCTACCACTACCCGGCCGCCCGGAACGAGTTGCGCATCGGGCGGCCCGACCTGTCCCGGACGTTCGACGACGGCGGCCTGGTCGACGTCAACACCGTTCCCGAGGTGGTGCTCGCCGGCCTGCCGGGGCTCACCGCGGACCAGTGCCGCCAGATCGCGGTGGACCGCTGGCTGCGCGGCCCGTACGCCTCGATGGAGGAACTCGCCGGCCGTTGCCTGCTGCCGCCGACCGTCACCGACCGGCTCCGTGAGCTGCTGTTCTTCCTGCCCCCGGCACAGGCTCCCACGCCGGAGCGACCGCCACCGGCCGGATCGTGACCGGAACCTCCGGCGTGAACCGGGGCGCGGTCGTCCGGCGCTGGTAGAAATGCCGGATGAGCCAGGATCGGACGGCGGTACGGGAGCGGGCCGAGGCGGTGCTGCGGCGGTTGGCCGGCGAGCACGCCCGGCTCCGCGAGGACCAGTGGCGGGCGATCGAGGCGCTGGTGGTCGACCGGCGCCGGGTGCTCTGCGTGCAGCGCACCGGGTGGGGCAAGTCGGCCGTCTACTTCGTGGCCACCGCCCTGCTGCGGGGGCGCGACCAAGATGCCCCCGCCGGACAGGGCGACGGGGGCGGCACCGGCCCGACCGTGATCGTCTCGCCGTTGCTGGCGCTGATGCGCAACCAGGTCGAGTCGGCGGCCCGCGCCGGCATCCGGGCCCGCACGATCAACTCGGCCAACCTCGACGAGTGGGACGAGATTACGGCCGAGATCCACGCCGGGGCCGTCGACGTGCTGCTGATCAGCCCCGAGCGGCTCAACAACCCGGATTTCCGGGACACGGTGCTGCCGAAGCTGGCCGCCACCACCGGCCTGCTGGTGGTCGACGAGGCGCACTGCGTCTCCGACTGGGGGCACGACTTCCGGCCGGACTACCGGCGGCTGCGTACCTTCCTCAACAACCTGCCCGGGCGGACCCCGGTGCTCGCCACCACGGCCACCGCCAACGCCCGGGTCACCGCCGACGTCGCCGAGCAGCTGGGCGACGCCCTCGTGCTGCGCGGCAGCCTGGACCGGGAGTCGCTGCGCCTCGGCGTACTCGACCTGCCGACCCCGGCGCACCGGCTGGCCTGGCTCGCCGACCACCTGGACCGGCTGCCCGGGTCGGGCATCGTCTACACGCTCACCGTCGCCGCGGCGGGGGAGACCGCCGAGTTCCTCCGTTCCCGGGGCTACGCGGTCGCCTCCTACACCGGCCAGGCCGAGGACGCCGACCGGCGCGCCGCCGAGCAGGACCTGCTGGACAACAAGATCAAGGCGCTGGTCGCCACGAGCGCCCTGGGCATGGGCTTCGACAAGCCCGACCTGGGCTTCGTGGTGCACCTCGGCGCGCCGCCCTCGCCGATCGCGTACTACCAGCAGGTCGGCCGCGCGGGCCGCGCCGTCGCGCACGCCGAGGTGCTGCTGCTGCCCGGCGTCGAGGACGCCGCGATCTGGCGCTACTTCGCCTCGCTGGCGTTCCCGCCGGAGGAGCAGGTCCGGGCGGTCCTGGCCGCCCTGCACACCGACCGCCCGCTCTCCACGCAGGCCCTCGAACCGATCGTCGACCTGCGCCGGGCCCGGCTGGAGCTGATGCTCAAGGTGCTCGACGTCGACGGCGCGGTCCGCCGGGTGCGCGGCGGCTGGCTCGCCACCGGCGAGCCCTGGGTCTACGACGAGGCCCGGTTGCGCCGCGTCGCCCAGGCGCGCACCGCCGAGCAGCAGGCCATGCGGGAGTACGCGACCACGCCCGACTGCCGGCTGCGCTACCTGCGCGAGTGCCTGGACGACGCCGGGGCGACCGGCTGCGGCCGGTGCGACCGCTGCGCCGGCCCGCTGTTCACGCCCGAGGTGTCCGACGTCGCGCTGACCGCCGCGCAGACCTTCCTCGGCCGACCCGGCGTGGAGATCGCGCCGAAGAAGCTCTGGCCGACCGGGCTGGAGGCGGTGGGCGTACCGCTCAAGGGGCGGATCGCCCCGGCGGAGCAGGCGCTGCCGGGGCGCGCGGTGGGGCGGCTGTCCGACCTGGGGTGGGGCGGCCGGCTGCGCGACCTGGTGGCGCCGGAGGCGCCCGACGTCGCCGTCCCCGACGACGTGGCCGCCGCCGTGGTCGAGGTGCTGAAGGCGTGGGCGCACGGGGACGACCCGTGGCCGCGCCGCCCGGTCGGCGTGGTCGCGGTCGGCTCGCGCAGCAGGCCCCGGCTGGTCGGCTCGCTCGCCGAGCGGATCGCCGCCGTCGGCCGGCTGCCGATGCTCGGCCGGGTGACGGCGGCCGGCCCGGCCGGCGGGGGCCCGCGCGGCAACAGCGCCCAGCGGGTACGCGCGCTGCACGGTGCCTTCACCGTGCCGGAGGACCTGGCCGACACCCTCGCCGGCCTCGACGGACCGGTGCTCCTCGTCGACGACCTGGTCGACTCGGGTTGGACGATGACGATGGTCGCCCGGGAGCTGCGCCGGGCCGGCGCCCCCGACGTGCTGCCCCTTGCCCTGGCGGTGGCCGGCTGAGCCGCGCGTCCCCGTCGCAGACCGGGCGGGGAAGTTCCCGGGCGGGCGGGATTGCGACCGTCGCCACGCCGAGTCGCCGCCGGGGCGGCGCGACCGTGACGGAGGGTAGCGTGAGCGGCATGACCGATCAGCAGCCCGGGCGTGAGCGGGACGGCGGCGGTGCCTGACCAGTTTCCGGCCGTGCCGGAGCAGGGATCGACGGTGCGTGAGCAGACCTCGGCGGTGCCGGACCAGTCCCCGGCCGGGCCGGACCAGGTGTCGGCCGTGCCGGACCAGTCCCCGGCCGGGCCGGACCAGGTGTCGGCCGTGCCGGACCAGTCCCCGGCCGGGCCGGAGCAGGTGTCGGCCGTGCCGGACCGGAGCACGCTCCGGCTGGCGCTGGTCGTCGGCGGCCTGGTGCTCGCGGTGCTGCTCGGCTTCGGTCTCGGCCGGCTCAACGGCGGTGGCCCGGCAGGGTCGGCGGGGCGGGACAGCGCCCTGGCCGATCACGCCCACGCCCCCGGGACGGGCGCGCACGAGCACGGCGCCGACCAGGGCGCGGCGGCGGAGGCGGCGGGCCTCTCGGTCACCTCGGCCGGCTACACGCTCGCCCCCGTGACGTCGTCGTTCACCGCCGGCCGGCCGGGCGAGCTGCGCTTCCAGGTGCGCGACGCGCAGCGCCGCCCGGTGACGCGGTTCGCCGTCGTGCACGACAAGCCGATGCACCTGATCGTGGTGCGCCGCGACCTGACCGGCTACCAGCACCTGCACCCGACCATGGCCGCCGACGGCACGTGGTCGGTGCCGCTGACCCTGCCGCAGCCGGGCGTCTGGCGCGCGTACGCCGACTTCACCGCGCTCGCCGGCGACGGCCGGCAGACGGCGGTGACGCTCGGGGTGGACCTGGTCGCGCCCGGCGGCTACCAGCCGCTGCCGTTGCCGGCGCCGGCCACCTCGGCCACGGTCGACGGGTTCACCGTCGGCTACCAGGGCACACCGCAGGCGGGCCTGACCGTCCCGCTGACCTTCCGCTTCGGCTCGGCCGCCGCCGGCACCCCGACGCTGGAGCGCTACCTCGGCGCGTACGGCCACCTGGTCGCGTTGCGCGAGGGCGACCTGGGTTACCTGCACGTCCACCCGGAGCCGCAGACGGTCGACGGGGCGGTGACGTTCTGGGTGACCACGCCCGGCCCGGGCCGGTACCGGCTCTACCTCGACTTCCAGGTCGGCGGCGTGGTGCGGACCGCCGAGTTCACCCTGACCGTGCCCTGATCCTCCGGCGGCCGGCCCCACCGTGGCCGCCGGCCGCGCGGTCGCCATCGCCGCTGGCACTGCGGGTGGTGCCTCGGCCCGCGCTGCGGGTGGCGGTGGTGCGGGTGGCGGCTCAGCCGGCGCGCCGGATCGGGCGGCGGGCCAGGTAGCGCAGCAGGTCGCGGATGTGGTGCTTCTCCTCGGCCGGTACGGTCGGGTCGGCCAGCCGTTGCAGGATCACCCGGACGTCCGCCTCGACCGGGCCGTCGTCGACGCGTCGACGGGGCGCCGGGCCGGCGTCGGGCAGGCCGAGCGCGCGGAACGCGGCCGCGACCGGCAGGTCCAGCGCGGCGCAGAAACCCCGCACCTTGGCGAGCTCGGGGTAGTCCTGCCAGTCCCCGGCGAGCCAGCGGAACACGGTGGAGCGACCGACGCCGGTGTGGGACGCCAGGTCCGTCACGGTCCACCCGCGTTCCTCGCGGGCGTCGTCGATGGCGCGCCGCACGAAGCGGGCGAAGGCCATCTGCGGCGATACCTCTACCGAACCCATCCCTGCGGGTCTTCCCTCCCGACCGGCACCCGGCGGTGCGCCTCCGAGGGTAGTACGAAAAGGTATGGAAACAATTGACTGACCGACCAGACCGTCCCGTGGGCGGGACTTTTTCGCCGGAACAATGACGCGAATCACCCGGGACCGAGCGATGGTTGTCGCTTCTCAACCAATCTGTGAGCGGCTGGGGCGCCGCGGCACCGGCGCGCCCGCGCGGGATCGGGGCGGCGGGCGACGGCGTTGGCCGAGGACGCCACGCGACGAGGGGCCGCGAACAGCGGCGCCGGCGCGGTGACGGTCGGCGTCCGGGCCGCGATCGGCCGCGCCGGCGCGGTGCCGGGCCGGCGTCGGGCGATCGCGCTAGCGCGGTGCGGCGCCGGCGTCCGGGGTGGTTGCGGGGAGCAGCGTCGCCAGCCGTGGGGTGACGTCCCACTGGCCGACCAGGTCCCGGTACTCCGCCCGCTGGCCGTCCGTCGGGGCGGTGCCGGTGCGCCGGGCCCGGATGAGCAGGTTGCGCGGGGTGTGTCGGGAGTCGACGAACTCCACCACCTCGGCCCGGTAGCCGTGCAGCCGGAGCAGCCCGGCCCGCAGCGCGTCGGTGAGGACGTCCGCGAAGCGCTCGCGCAGGATGCCCTGCCGGGTCAGCAGGTCGTACGGCGCGGGGGCCGGCCTGGCACGCAGCTGGGCGGCGACGTCGTGGTGGCAGCACGGCGCGGCGAGCACCCAGCGGGCCCGCCAGCGCACCGCCCGAGCCAGCGCCTCGTCGGTGGCGGTGTCGCAGGCGTGCAGCGCCAGCACCAGGTCGGGGGCGGGCTCCACGACGGCGTCGGCGATCGTGCCGGCCACGAAGCTGACCCGCTCGGCCCAGCCGAGCCGCTCGGCCAGCTCGGTGTTGCGGCGGCGCTGGTCCTCCCGGACGTCCACGCCGACCAGCTCGACGTCGAGCCCCCGCCGCGCCAGCCACCGGTACGCGGCGAAGGTCAGGTACGCGTTGCCGCAGCCCAGGTCGACGACGCGCAGCGGCCCGGTCAGGTCGTCGGGGAGGGTCGCCGCCAGCGCCCGCAGGAACGCGTCGACCTGTCGGCGTTTGGCCGCCGAGCCCCCGATCTCCGCGAAGATCGGGTCGCCCGGGTCGAGCAGGTACTCCTTCGCCCGGTCGTGCCCGCCCGGCTCGGCGACCGGCCGGGCCGCGGCGGCCCGGTGCACCTGCGCCTCGCCCGACTTGGTCACCCGCAGTTGCAGCGTCGCGTCGGCGGTCTCCACGTGCCAGTTGCCGAACGGCTCGGCCAGCAGCGCGTCCACCGCCGCGTCCGCCTCCGGGCCGGGGGCGACGTTGCGGGTGTACGGCCGGGAGCCGTCGGAGGTGGAGATCTGCAGCCGGGGACCGGCCTTCAGCGCGACCGGCCGCAGTTCGGCGCGGACCATCGAGGGGCGGTGCCCGCGCCGGCGTCCGGCGGCCACCGCCCGCGTCAGCGCGGGGTCGAGCAACAGCGCCCGAACCTCGGTCAGGGCGGCATCCAGCGGTTCGGGCATTGCACCATCTTCCTCGTCGTCGGCGGCGCACCGCCGGGCGGCCCGACCCTCTCGGGCACGCTGCGCTCCCGCGGACGCGCCGCGTGCGCCCCGACCACGCGCGGTGGTGCGGTGGGCGGGTGGGGGCCGGTCGCGTTCGGTCGTCCGGTCGCGCGGGCCTTCATCCGGTCACGACGGCGACATCCCCGCACCGGGGAACGGTACGGGGATGTCGGGTGTCGTGCTCGGGTCAGTCGGCGGTCGCCTCGGCCGGCGTACCGGCGGCGGAGCCACCGCCACCACGACGGCGCCGGCGGCGGCGCGGCTTCGGGGCCTCGCCCGCGGCGGCGGCGGGGACGGGGGCGTCGGCGGCCTCGGTGGTGATCACCGCGGTCGGCTCGCCCGAGACGGTCTCGCCGGCGCGGCGACGCCGGCGGCGACGCGGGGTGCGGGTGCCTTCCTCGGCGGCCTCGGCCGGCGCGTCGGCGCCCGGCCCGCCGGTCTCCCCGGTGGCGTGGCCCTGGCGGCGCTCGCCGCGACCGCGACCGTCGCCGCGCCGGGAGCCCCGGCCCTCGCCCCGGCGGGACCGGCCACCGCCCAGGTCCTCCTCCACCTCGGCCGCCAGGCCGGCGCGGGTGCGCTCGGCCGTCGGCAGGGTGCCGGTGATCTCGGTGGAGATGTGCAGGTCGGTGTAGAGGTGCGGGGACGTGTGGTACGTCTCCGGCGGCTCCGGCATCTCCAGGCCCAGCGTCTTGTCGATGATCCGCCAGCGGGGCATGTCGTCCCAGTCGACGAAGGTCACCGCGACGCCGCTCGCCCCGGCCCGGCCGGTGCGACCGATCCGGTGGGTGTAGGTGTCCTGGTCCTCGGGGCAGTCGTAGTTGATCACGTGCGTGACACCGCTGACGTCGATGCCCCGGGCGGCGACGTCGGTGGCGACCAGGGTGTCGATCTTGCCCGCCCGGAACGCCCGTAGTGCCCGCTCGCGCGCGCCCTGCCCGAGGTCACCGTGCACGGCGGCGACGGCGAAGCCCCGGAAGTCGAGGTCCTCGGCGACCCGGTCGGCGGCCCGCTTGGTGCGGGTGAAGATCATGGTCAGCCCGCGACCCTCGGCCTGCAGGATGCGGGCCACGATCTCGATCTTGTTCATCGAGTGGGTGCGGTAGGCCAGCTGCTCGGTCTGCGGCGACGGCCCCGTCTCGGCGGTGTGGCCCGCGTGGATCGTCACCGGGTGGCGCAGGAAGCGCCGGGAGAGGGTGACGATCGGGTCGGGCATGGTCGCCGAGAAGAGCATCGTCTGCCGGTCCTCCGGCAGCATCGCGAGGATCCGCTCGACGTCGTCGAGGAAGCCCAGGTCGAGCATCCGGTCGGCCTCGTCGAGGACCAGCGCGTGCACCCGGTCCAGGCGCAGGTGCTTCTGCTTGGCCAGGTCCAGCAGGCGGCCGGGGGTGCCGACCAGGATCTCCACGCCCTTGCGCAGCGCGTCGACCTGCGGCTCGTAAGCCACGCCGCCGTAGATCGGCAGCACCCGGACGCCCCGCGTCCGGGCCGCGGCGGCGAGGTCCTTGGCGACCTGGATGCCCAGCTCGCGGGTGGGCACGACGACCAGCGCCTGCGGCACGCCGTCGCCGCCCTCCTCGGGCGCGAAGACGCGCTCCAGCAGCGGTACGCCGAAGCCGAGGGTCTTGCCGGTGCCGGTGGGCGCCTGGCCGATCAGGTCGGTGCCGCGCAGCGCGATCGGGAGCGCGTACTCCTGGATGGCGAACGCGCGGGTGATGCCGGCCGCGGCCAGCGCGTCGACGGTCTCCTGACGCGCGCCCAGCTCGGCGAAGGTGGGTGCCTCCGGACGCACCGGAGCGGTGGCGGCCAGCTCCTGGCCGTCCATGAGTTCTTGGGTCAGCTCGCTCATATGGATTTGGGGGTGCCCTCTCGTGGGTGCGCCCCGTCATGTCCTCAGGGCGCGATCGGTGTGGCGCGGGCCACACGGTCGGCGGCGGAATGCCTGGCCGGACCGGGCCGCACGCGCGCCGTGGAGTCGGACTTCGATCGGACCGACCGGTCTGTTGGACCGGCCTGGCCAGCTCGGCGCCCACGGCAACTGCTCCATGTTACCTGAACAGCACGCCGGTCGTCCTGATTCCTGGCGCAGGTGGCGGGCGCGGGGGCACCGGGTGTGACCTGCGCCACTCCCCCCGGCGCGTGCGGGCGGGCGGTAGCCTGCGCTCGTGCCCGACCCCGACCAGACCGGCCCTGCCGTCCCTGACCTGCCCGGCCCTGCCGTTCCGGACCCGCCCGACCCTGCCGTCCCGGATCTGCTCGGCCTGGTCGCGTTCGGCGAACTGCTCGCCTTCGAGCGGATGGCCGTCGACGCCCGGCTCGCCCCCGACCTGCGCCGCCGGGCGGCCCTGAGCGAGATGGCCGCCGCCGAGATCGGCAACTACCGTCGGTTGGCCGACCGGCTCGCCGCGCTCGGCGTGCTCCCCGACGACGCGATGGCGCCGTACGTCGCGCCGCTGCAGGCGTACCACGACTCGACCGAGCCGCGGGACTGGGCGGAGGCGGTGACCAAGGCGTACGTGGGCGACGCCATCACCGACGACTTCATCCGGGAGATCGCCGCGGCCCTGGCCGAGCCGGACCGCCGGCTCGTCCTCGACGTGGTGCACGACTCCGCGTACGCCGACTTCGCCGTCGCCGAGATCCGGGCCGCCATCGCGGCCGACCCGAAGGTGGCCGGCCGGCTCTCGATGTGGGCGCGGCGGCTGGTCGGGGAGGCCCTGTCGCAGGCCGGTCGGGTCGCCGCCGACCGGGGCACGCTGACCGCCCTCATCGCGGGCAGCGACGGGGTGGACGTGCAGGGATTGTTCCGGCGGCTGACCGCCGCGCACACCACGCGGATGGCCGCCGCCGGGCTGAACAACTGACGTGCGGGCCCGACGACTGACGCACCGGCACACGGAGTGCCGGACGAGTCGGCGTGCCGGGCCGGTGGGCGGGGTCCGCGACGGGCGACGCCGTCACCCGTCGCGGGCTGCCGACCGGGTCAGCGGACGGTGAAACCGACCGCCCGCGGCGACGCCTCGGCGATCTCGACGTAGGCGACCTTGTTGACCGGCACGATCACCCGCCGGCCCTTCTCGTCGGTCAGGGAGAGGGTGCCCTCGTCCTTGGTCATGGCGTCGGTCACGATCTGCTCGATCTCGGCCGGCGACTGCGCGCTCTCCAGCACCAGCTCGCGGGGCGCGTACTGCACGCCGATCTTGACCTCCACAGTGCCTCCTCGTTCGGGCGAAAGAGCCGCCGAGGGGAAGGCTATCCGATCTCGCGCCCCGATGCTCAGGCTGACTCACCTTGCAGCGGGAAGCTGGCGATGCCCCGCCAGGAGAGCGCGGCGACCAGAGCCTCGGCCTCGGCCTTGGGCAGCTGCCGGCCGCGGGCCAGCCAGAACTGCGCGGCGGTCTCGGCCGCGCCGACCAGGCCCGAGGCGAGCAGCTCGGCGTGTGCCCGGCTGATCCCGGTGTCGGAGATGATGGTGTCGGTGATGGCCGCGATGCAGCCCTGCTCGACCCGCTCGACGCGCTGCCGCACCGCCGGGTCGTTGCGCAGGTCGGACTCGAAGACGAGGCGGAACGCCTCGCTCTCGTGGTCGACGAAGTCGAAGTACGCGCGCACCGACGCGCCGACCCGCTCCTTGTTGTCGTTGGTGCCGCGCATGGCCTCGTCGACCTTCGCGAGGATCGCGTCGCAGTGCGTGTCCAGCAGCGCGAGGTAGAGGTCCATCTTGCCGGGGAAGTGCTGGTAGAGCACGGGCTTGGAGACTCCCGCCCGTTCGGCGATGTCGTCCATCGCCGCCGCGTGGTAGCCCTGGGCGACGAACACCTCCTGAGCGGCGGCGAGCAGTTGCTTGCGGCGCGCCGAGCGGGGCAGGCGGGTGGGCCGGCCGGCTGTCTGTGCACCGTTCCCCACAGCGGTCATGGGAACCTCCGAGTTTCTTCGTACGAGCCGGCATTTCACCCGAACCGGTCTGGGCTCATGGCCCGTCGCGGAATTGGCCCGCCGCTGTAACTTATCGCCACTGTCACCACACGGTAGCCTCAGCGGGGGCGACCAAGGAGCGCGCGGTGAGTGAAACAGGGCAACCCGGTGCCGCCACCCCGGGAGAGCACGGCGACGGGACGGGTCAGCAGGACGACCTGGGCCGGGCCGGCAGCGGGTGGGCGCCCTCGGCGGCCGGATGGTCCCGGGGCGAGGAGATCTCCGGGGCCCGCGAGCAGGCCTCGGCGTGGGGCCCGCCCGACCCGGGTCTCGGTTGGGCCGCCTCCTCACCCCGGCACGGCGACCTGCCGTCGCCGCTGCCCGGTCCGCCGGCCGCAGCCGAGCCGCCGGCCCGGGCCAACGGTCACCACGTCAACGGCGTCAGCCACGCCGACGACTCGCCGGTCGGCCGCCAGGCCCCGGTGAGCGCCCCGCCCGGCATCCTCGGCGAGCAGCGCCGCGACCCGGGAGGCGACCGGCTGGTGGTGCCCGCGCAGCGGCCGGCGCCCGCGGCCGAGCAGCCGTCGGTCCCGCAGCCCGGGCTCGCCGAGCCCGAGTCGGGCCCCGCCCGGCACTCCTCCGCGGACCCGTCGGCCGGCCGCCAGCCGCGCTGGGCCGACCCCGGCCTGCCGACCTCGGCCCCGCCGGCCACGCAGGTGCCGCCCGTCGGCACGGCGGCCAGCGGCTTCGAGGTGCCGCCCGGCTTCCACGCGCCGACCGTCGACCGTTCCGCCACCGAGGAGCCCTCCCCGGCCGCCGGTGCCCCCGGCTGGGTCGACCCGTTCCCGCCGGAGCCGCCGTCCCCGGCCCCCCGCCCGTTCCCGCCGGCCGGCGAGCGCCCGTCCGCGCCCGAGGCGTCGGCGGGCGACCGGCCGGTGACCGGCGACCGGCTCTCCGGCGTAGACCGCGCGCTCGGCGCGGAGCGCGCCTTCCGGCAGGAGCACGGCTCCGACCCCGACCGTGGCCCGGTCGCCGGGCAGGACCCCGCGCCGGCCCCCGCCGGGCAGGCCGGCACCTCGGGTGCCACCGGCGACCGCGTGCCGGGCGTCGGGCAGGTGGCCGCGGAGCACGCGCCGGGCGCCGACCGTGGGCCCGGTGCCGGCCGGGAACCGGGCGACTCCCACGCGCCCGCCGCCGAACGGCCACCGGCGACCGAGCCGGACTGGTCCGGCCCGAACTGGAACCGGC
Organism: Micromonospora sp. NPDC047730; assembly: GCF_043204765.1. Lineage (NCBI taxonomy): Bacteria > Bacillati > Actinomycetota > Actinomycetes > Micromonosporales > Micromonosporaceae > Micromonospora > Micromonospora sp. NPDC047730. Next base: position 257,262 of record NZ_JBIDCU010000008.1, read on the forward strand.
CGAGCTGGGGCGGTGGCTGGGCGCCCCCCTGGTCCCGTGAGGAAGGCGAGCCGGCCGGCCGCCGGGCCTGGGACGAGCCCGCCACCACCGGCCGCCGGTCCCGGGCGGAGGACGAGCCGGTCGGCCGCCGGGCGCGCGAGGAGGACGAGCCCGTGGGCCGCCGGTCCCGGGAGGACCGGGCGTCGGGCTGGACCGCCGAGCCGCACCGACCCTACGAGCCGCCGCGCGCCGAGCCATCCGGCCGGTCCTACGAGCCGCCGCGTGCCGAGCCGGGCCGCCCCTACGAGGTCGGCCGAACCGAGTCCGCGCCGCGCCCGGCGTACGAGCCGCCGGCCGATCCCGCCGGGCGGGCGGCGTCGCCCGCGACCGACCGGTCCATCCCGGTCCCGGCCGAGCGACCCGCCTGGGCGGGCGGGGGGCCGTCCGGCGCGCCCGCGAGCGCGCCCCCGGCTGCCTACGACCTGGCCGGCACGGCGGAGGGCACCACTCCTGCGCCGGCCGGGGACGAGGCCGCGGTCCGGCCGTTCCGGCTCCGGTCGGTGAGCGAGGAGCCGCCCCCGGTGCCGCCGGAGGCGTCGGTCGGCCCGCAGGTCGCCTCCGGTCCCGCCGCCGCGGCCGCCGCGAGCGGGCCCGGGCGACGTGACCGCACCCCGTCCGCGCCCGCTCCGACGAGCGCACCTCCCTACGCGGCCCGCCGATCCGCCCCCGAACCGGCGTCGACGGCCGAGCCGGCCGGCGACGACCGGCTCCCGGACCGCCCGTTGGCGGTGTTGCCGCAGCGCGTCCCCGCCGAACCGGACGTGCCCGTCGTGCCGGAGCCGCCAGCCGTGGAGCCACCCGCCGAAACCCCGGAACTCGCCCGCATCGCCACCCATCTGCGCCGTGACGACGAGCCCGCACCGCTGCGGGAGCGGCCGGAGGGCTTCGACGTCAACGCGATCCTCGACGCGGTACGCGGGGTGGCCGGCGTCCGCGACGCGGCCCTGCGCCGCACCCCGGCCGGCGCGCACAGCCTGCGGCTCGACCTGGCCGACGGGGCCGACCCGGCCGAGGTGAGCCGGCAGGTCGCCCGCCTGCTCCAGGAGCGGATGGGGCTCGCCGCCGCCCCGCGGAACGTGCCCGGCATGCCGGCCGCCCCGGCCCCGCCGGTACGCCGCCGGTCGGCCGAGCCGCGCGCCGCCGAGACCAGGTCGCCCGGCTCCGCCGGGCCGCGGAGCGCCGAGCCGCCGGCCGCCGAGACCCGGGTGCCCGGCAGCCGCGCGGCCGGCAGCCCGACCGAGGCCCCGCAGGCCCGCGCCGAGCAGCGCCCCGAGGCGGCGCCGGAGCCCCCGCGCCGGCGCCGGCAGTCCGTCGCCCCGCACCGGGGCCGGGCCACCGTGGAGGAGCCGGGCTCGGTGTCGGCCGCCCCGGCCGGAACCCCCACCGGCAGCCCGGCGACCGTCGGCACGTCGTACTCCGGCGGGCAGGTGACGACGACGGAGTCCGCGCCGTCCCGGCCGTTGGACACCGGCGGCGCGGCCGGTCCCCGGGTGGTGATCGACCACGTCCAGGTGAGCACCTTCGGGCTCGACGCCACCGTGGAGGTGCGCCTCGTCGCCGGCGGGGAGAGCGCCGCCGGCTACTCGACGGGACCGGCGGTCGACGGGTACGTGCTGCGGCTCTGCGCGGTGGCCGCCGCGGCGGCGGTGGACGAGCTGCTCCGCGGCGGGGATCCCGGGCCGGAGCGGGGCCGCTGCTTCGTGGAGCACGCCGCGGTGGTGCCGTTCGGCAACTGCGAGGTGGCCACGGTCGTGGTGCTGCTCGTCTGCGACGGCTGGGTCGAGCAGCTCGTCGGCTCCGCGCTGGTCGCCGGCGATCCCCGGCAGGCGGTCGTCCGGGCCACCCTGTCCGCGGTCAACCGCCGGATCGAGGCGCTGCTGGCCTGAGCGCGGGGGTGTGGTCCCGACGCGCCGGGGGAGCGGTGCGGGCGGCTCGCGGCCCGCGCGCCGCAGGCGTGGTCCGAACGCTGCCGCGCGCCGCGGGCGGGGTTCGACGCGCTGCCGGGCGGCGCGGGCACGGGCAGACTGGAGCGATGAAGCCCGCCACCCTCTGGCCGGACCATCTCCTCCCCGAGCACTCCGTCCCGCCGCCCTGGCCGGGGCGCGAGGTGCGCCTCGACGGCACCGTGACGTACGTCCGGGACACCCCGGCCACCGCTCCCGGCGCGGAGCCGGCGCTCTACGTGCACGGCCTGGGCGGCTCGTCGCAGAACTGGACCGACCTGGCCGGCCTGCTCGCCGACCGCCTCGACGGGCAGGCCATCGACCTGCCCGGGTTCGGCCGCAGCGAGCCGGGGCGCCGCTACACCATCCCGGCCTTCACCGAGCGGGTGATCCGCTGGATCGAGCACTCCGGCCGGGGGCCGGTGCACCTGTTCGGGAACTCGCTGGGCGGGGCGATCTCGGTGCAGGTGGCGGGGCTGCGGCCGGAGCTGGTCCGGACCCTGACCCTGATCTCGCCGGCTCTGCCGTTCCTCGACTTCCGGCGCTCGTTGCAGGGTCGGATGCTGCCGCTGCTGGCGATCCCCCGGGGCGAGCGCCTGGCCGCCCGGCAGCTGGCCAAGCTCGCCCCCGAGGTGATGGCCCAGCAGGTCATGGAGGCGTGCATCGGCGACCTGAGCCGGATCAGCGAGCAGCGCCGGCAGGAGGCGCTGGAGGAGATCCGGGTGCGCTACGAGGCCGAGCACTACGCCGCCGCGTACGTCCGGACGTTCCGCGGCCTGGTCTCCAGTTTCCTGCGGTCGTACCTGCCGGGGTCGGGGTCGCTGTGGCGGCTGGCCGGTGTGGTCCGGGCGCCCACGCTGGTCATCGGAGGGCGGCACGACCGGCTGGTGGACGTCCGGGTGGCGCCGCAGGCCGCGCGGGTCGTCCCGGACAGCCGCCTGCTGATGCTCGACGGCGTCGGGCACGTGGCGCAACTGGAGGTGCCGCGCCTGGTCGCCCGTGCCGTGCTGGGCCTGCTCGCCGAAACGGGGGACACCGCGAAGCGGTCCGACATGGCAGGCTGACCGGGATGTCCTCCGCCCGCCGCCCCGCCCCGCCCCCGACCCGGGGCCAGCGGGCCGCAGCCTCCGCCGGCGGGCGTCGGCGCTCGACAGGGCGGGCGCCGGCCGCCGCCCAGGGCCCCGACCTGTCCCGTCCCCGGCACCGCCGGCCGGCCCGCCGGCGTCGCCTCGTCGAGCTGGTCGCACTCCTCCTCGCGGTCGGCGCGGCGGTGGCGGTGGTCGCCGACCGGCGGGGTGCCGACGTCGACGCGGAGGTGCTCACCGCCGAGGAACTGGCCTCCGCGCCGGCGGTCGCGCCGGTGTCCGCCTCGCCGGTCCCGGCGTCGCCCGCCGCCGCGGCCACCACGCCCCCGCCGCCGGTGCTGCGGCTGCCCGGGCCGGTGCCGTCGGCGGGCCGGGGCAGCTTCGGCTACGACGACCGGGTGCGCCCGGTGCTGGGAGAGGCCGGCAGGCTGCACCGCTACCGGGTCGCCGTGGAGTCGGGCTCCGACGAGGACGCGGGCGAGTTCGCGGCCGCCGTCGAGGAGGCGCTCACCGGGCCGGGGAGCTGGGTCGACGGCGGGCTGCGGTTGCAGCAGGTACGCGCGGACGCCCGGCACGACTTCACGGTCTACCTGGCCACCGCCGCCACGGCGGGCCGGATGTGCGCGGCGGGCGGGGTCGACATCCGGGTGGGCGGGCGGCCGTACACGTCGTGCCGGGCGCCCGGCAAGGTGATCATCAACCTGGACCGTTGGCGGCTGTCGGTGCCGCACTACGTGAGCGCCCGCATACCGCTCTCGGTCTACCGGACGTACGTGGTGAACCACGAGGTCGGGCACCAGTTGGGGCACCGGCACGAGCGCTGCCCGGGCAGGGGCCGCCCGGCGCCGGTGATGATGCAGCAGACGCTCTTCCTCAACGGCTGCGTCGCCAATCCCTGGCCGTACCGCGACGGTCGGCGTTACGCCGGGCCGCCGCTCTAGCCGCCGCCGACGGGGCAGAGGAGCGACCACCGGCGCCGTCGTCGACGGCCGAGACTGGCTGTAGCCAAAATAGCGGCAAAAGCGCGGAAATGCCCGGATTGGCGTGGGACGCTCAGGTCATGACGTCGTCGTCCCCTTGCGACCCGCCTGGTCCGCCGACCCACCGTCCGTCGCCGTCGCCGACCCCGCGACCCCTGTCCCGGGACCGCCGCCTGCTGGCCCTGCTCCGGGACCGGCGCGCCCTCGGGATCGGTCTGGCCCTGCTGCTCGCGGCGGCCGCCGTGGTGACGCTGGCCCCCCGGCCCGACGGGCAGGCCGGCGAGCCGCCCACGGGCGACCCGGGTCGGGCGGCGTACGGGGCGGCGGCGGGCGAGCACGAGCAGCGCCCCACCCCCACCCCCTACCCACGGGAGGGCACGGGCAGCTTCGTCGCCGCGACCGGGGACTCCCCGGTGCGGGGCACCGACGGGCCGGTCCGGCGCTACCGGGTGGCCGTGGAGTCGGGCACCGGCCAGGACGTCGCCGCCTTCGCCGCCACCGTCGACGAGGTGCTGGGCGACCCGCGCGGCTGGACGGCCTCGGAGGAGTTCCGAATGCAGCGGGTGGCCGAGGCGGACGACGCCGACTTCACCGTCTACCTCGCGACCCCGGGCACCTCGGAGCGGATGTGCGCGGAGGGCGGGCTGAGCACCGAGGGCTACACCTCCTGCCGGCTCCCCGGTCAGGTGATCATCAACCTCGCCCGCTGGGTGGAGGCCGTCCCGGACTACGGGGCGCCGCTGGAGATCTACCGCGCCTACGTGGTCAACCACGAGGTGGGCCACGAGTTCGGCGAGGAACACCAGGCCTGCCCGGCCCCGGGCGAGCCGGCGCCGGTGATGCAACAGCAGACGTACGGACTGGACGGCTGCGTCGCCAACGCCTGGCCCTACGTCGACGGCTCGCGCTACGAAGGCAAGCTGGTCCCCGGGATCTGAATATTCCCGCTCCCGCAGTTCGGGCGACGTGTCCCTCCTCATGGCCGACCGGCCCCACGACGGGCGACAATGGCTCGGTTCGCCATCAGCCGATCCCGGGGAGTCCACCGTGTCGTTGCCCCCGCTCGTCGAGCCCGCCGCCGAGCTGACCGTTGACGAGATCCGCCGCTACTCGCGCCACCTGATCATTCCGGACGTCGGGGTCGAGGGGCAGAAGCGGCTGAAGAACGCCCGGGTGCTCTGCGTCGGCGCCGGCGGTCTCGGCTCGCCGGCCCTGATGTACCTGGCCGCCGCGGGTGTCGGCACCCTCGGCATCATCGACTTCGACACCGTCGACGAGTCCAACCTCCAGCGCCAGATCATCCACGGCGTCTCCGACATCGGCCGCTCCAAGGCCGAGTCGGCCGCGGCGTCGATCCGGGAGATCAACCCGCTGGTCGACGTGGAGATCCACAACACCGCGCTGGACCGGGACAACGTCCGCGACATCTTCTCCCGGTACGACCTGATCGTCGACGGCACGGACAACTTCGCCACCCGCTACATGGTCAACGACGCGGCGGTGCTGCTCGGCAAGCCGTACGTCTGGGGGTCGATCTACCGCTTCGACGGCCAGGCGTCGGTGTTCTGGGCCGAGCACGGCCCCTGCTACCGCTGCCTCTACCCGGAGCCCCCGCCGCCCGGCATGGTCCCCTCCTGCGCCGAGGGCGGGGTGCTCGGCGTGCTCTGCGCGTCGATCGGCTCGATCCAGGTCAACGAGGCGATCAAGCTGCTCGCCGGCATCGGCGAGCCGCTCGTCGGCCGGCTGATGGTCTACGACGCCCTGGAGATGAGCTACCGCAAGATCAAGGTCCGCAAGGACCCGAACTGCGTGCTCTGCGGCGAGAACCCGACGGTCACCGACCTGCTGGAGGACTACGAGGACTTCTGCGGCGCGGTGTCGGTGGAGGCCCAGGAGGCGGTGGTCGACGCGACCATCACCGCGCTGGAGCTCAAGGAATGGCAGGCCGCCGGCAAGGACATCTTCCTCGTCGACGTCCGCGAGCCGGCCGAGTACGAGATCGTCCGGATCCCCGGCGCGACGCTGATCCCCAAGGGCGAGATCATCTCCGGCGAGGCGCTGGCCAAGCTGCCGCAGGACCGGCAGGTCGTGCTGCACTGCAAGTCCGGGGTCCGCTCCGCGGAGGCGCTCGCCGCGCTCAAGGCGGCCGGGTTCCGCGACGCGGTGCACGTGCAGGGCGGCGTGCTCTCCTGGATCAAGCAGATCGACCCGTCACTGCCCGCGTACTGACCGGTCGCACCAGAGGCCCTTCCGCCCGCGCGGGAGGGCCTCTGTGCCGTGCCGCCAGCCCGGCACACCGGACCGGTCCGCACGTCGCGCCGGTCGACGGTGGCTGCCCGGTGGACCCGGCCGAGCCGTTTCCCGGAGGCGGGACCGACTTTTCGCAGGTAGCGTGTCCGCCGTGATCGACATGGACGCCGCGATCGGCTTCGTCGTGGCGCACGGGGACGCGGTGGACCGCGCCCGTCTCTCCCGGTTGCGCACCGGCGCGCCGGTGCCGGTGGAGCTGCTCGACGAGGCCGAGGCCGGGCAGGCGCCCGGCGGTGGCTGGCCGGCAGTGCTCGGCGGCGAGGTCGCCTCGGTCGACGCGACCTGCTTCCGCCTCGCCGAGCTGGACGACCTCGGCGCGCTCGGCCGTCCCGCCGCCCGGCACGCGCTGGACTGGCTCGCCGCCCGGCAACTGCCCGACGGCGGCTGGGAGGAGGACCCGCGGCTGGCCGGCCTGGCTCCGGAGTGGGCCCGCCCCGGTGACCCGGAGGCCCGGCTCTACCTGACCGCCAACGCCGGCTACTGGCTGACCGTCGCCGGGCTCGACGCCCGGGCCGCCGGCCCGCTGGACCACCGGGTCGGTGGGGCGTACGCCGGGGTGGTGCAGGCGGCGGCGCACGCGCTGGCCGCGGCGCTCGCCCCCGACGGCAGCTGGCCGTCGTTCCTGCCGGCCGGCTGGCTGAGCGCGGCCGTGCTGCACCGGCAGCAGATGTACGACGAGTCGGCGCGTATCCAGGCGGTGCTGGCCGAGCGGGTGCCGAAGATGTCCCCGGCCGACGTGGCCTGGCTGGCCGCCACGCTGCGCCGGGTCGAGGTGGGCGAGGAGCAGTGGTTGCTGGTGTCCGCCCGCAGGCGGCTCACCGAGACCCAGCGCAGCGACGGCGGCTGGGACAGCGACGACGGACACCAGTTCGACGTGCACACCACCCTGACCGCGATCCGGGCCTGCCGCCCGGCGGTCACTTCAGCTGGCTGATCACCAGCGGCCACCAGCCGTCCGGGGTGAACGCGGCCGGGTCGATGCTCTCCAGCACCATCCGTAGCTGCTCCGCCCGTTCGGCCCGGCCCGGCTTGCCCTCGTCCGCCTCGACGAAGAGCGCGAACTGGTAGAGGAACTCGAGGAAGGTGCGGAAGTTGCTGTTCACCGGCTGCACGTCCGGCTGCTCCAGGTCGCACTGGAGGATCTCCCCGGTGCGCGGGTCGAGCACGTAGAGCAGGTCGGTGTTGTCGGCCACCGCGCCGACCACGATCAGCCGGACGTCCAGCGAGCCGTCCTCGGTGGTCAGCTGGATGGTGTCGTACAGCTCGATGTCGCCTTCGAGGAAGGCGGTGAAGACCACCGCCACGTCGAGCGGGATCTCGTCGCCCTCGGGGAGCATGTCGGGGGTGAAACCCCCCTCCAGCCACGCCTCGCGCGGGTAGGGGATGAGCTCGTCCTCGTTCCACAGCGCGGTGAACCGGGGATCAGCAGCCATGACGGTCCTTCGCAGGGTCGACGGGTGGGTCAGGAGGACAGGCCGGCGGCGATCAGCAGCCGCCGCCAGTTGTCGGCGTACTCGCCGGCGTGCCGGCCCTTGCGTAGCCGCTTCTCGGGAGCGGCGGGACCGAAGACGGCGGCGACCAGCTCCGGATAACGGGGGCCGAGCACGTGCTCGTCGAAGAACGTGGCGACATCGGGGGCGATGAGGGTGAACTCGACGTCCTCGTCGGGGTGCTCGTACTGGTAGACGTAGGCGGTGGACTCCATGTAGTACACGTCCAGGTCTTTTCGGTCGAGGTAGATCGGATCGCCGCCGCGGATCTCGGAGCGCAGGCCGGAGGGGACGCTGTCCATCTCGTAGCCGACGATCAGCGGGCTGCCCATCGGGTCGTTCGGGTTGACCTCGTCCTCCTCCCACGTCTGCGGGGTGAGGATCTCCTTCGGCGCGTGGAACCGGAAGTTGTCGCCCTCGATGCGCCGGAACAGGCTGTAGACCTCGGCGACGCCGGGCAGCTCGGCGATCGGCTCCAACGGAGCCGGCCCCTCGATGCGCACGCCGAAGCCGTGCTCGGCCTCCACCCGGGTGAGCAGCTCCAACTTCTCGGCGATCCGGGCGAGGACGGTCGGGTCCGGGCGGGTCACGCCAGGACCTTCACGACGACCTTCGTGCCCGGGTCGACGTCGCGCAACGCCACGGAGATCTCGCGGTTGGTCCAGGCGTCCATCGGCCTGAGGTTAGCGTATTCGTCCTTTCTGTCGAGTTGCAGCTCGTGGACGTGGTCCGGGTCGGTCCCTCGCCTCGGGCGCTGACCGGCCCCGGCCGCCGTAGAGGCGGTCGACGAGGTCCTTGTTGGCCAGGTACTGGTTGGTCTCCGGGGTGCCGTGCTGCTGGGTCAGCCGCTTGTTCCCCGTGGCGGCCGTGCCAACCGGGCCCAACGTGGCGATCCGGGACAACTCTCCACTACGGAGGGTCAGCCGCGCAGGTGGCCGTCCCCGGTGACCACGTACTTGGTGGAGGTCAGCTCGGGCAGGCCCATCGGGCCGCGGGCGTGCAGCTTCTGCGTGGAGATGCCGATCTCGGCGCCGAAGCCGAACTCCCCGCCGTCGGTGAACCGGGTCGAGGCGTTGACCATCACGGCCGCCGCGTCCACCCGGGCCACGAACTCCCGGGCGGCGGCGGCCGAGTCCGTGACGATCGCCTCGGTGTGCCCCGTGCCGTACCGCCGGATGTGCGTGACCGCCGCGTCGAGCGAGTCGACGACGGCGACCGAGATGTCCGCGGAGAGGTATTCGGTGGCGAAGTCCTCGTCGGTGGCCGGCACCACCGCCGGCGAGTGGGCCGCGACACGGTCGTCGCCGTGCACGGTCACGCCCGCGTCGGCGAACGCGGCCAGCACCGGCGGCAGGAAGGCGTCGGCCACCGCCGCGTGCACCAGCAGCGACTCGGCCGTGTTGCAGGTGGACAGCCGCTGCGTCTTGGCGTTCAGCGTGATCGCGACCGCCTTCGCCGGGTCGGCGGCGGCGTCGACGTAGACGTGGCAGTTGCCGACGCCGGTCTCGATGACCGGCACCGTCGACTCCTCCACCACCGTGCGGATCAGGGACGCGCCGCCGCGCGGGATCAGCACGTCGACCAGGCCACGGGCGCGCATCAGCTCCTTGACCGAGTCGCGGGTGCTGGCGTCGAGCAGTTGCACCGCGTCCGCCGGCAGGCCCGCGCCGGAGACGGCGTCGCGCAGCACCGCGACCAGGGCGGCGTTGGAGTGCGCCGCCGACGACGAGCCGCGCAGCAGCGCCGCGTTGCCGGACTTCAGGCAGATGCCGGCGGCGTCGACGGTCACGTTCGGCCGGGCCTCGTAGATGATGCCCACCACGCCGAACGGCACCCGGATCTGGCGCAGCTCCAGTCCGTTGGGCAGGGTCGAGCCGCGGACCACCTCGCCCACCGGGTCCGGCAGCGCGGCCATCTGCCGCAGCGCGTCGGCGATGCCCGCCACCCGCCCCGCGTCGAGGGCGAGCCGGTCCAGCACGGCCGCGCTCAGCCCGGCCGCGCGCCCGGCCGCCAGGTCCGCCTCGTTCGCCGCCAGGATCTCCGGCGTACGCGCCACCAGCGCGTCGGCCATCGCGACCAGCGCGGCGTCCTTGGCCGTACGCGTGGCGACGGCCAGCGCCTCCGCCGCCGTACGCGCCCGCCGGGCCTGCTCGCTCACGCTCATCGCCGCACTCATCTCCTCAGTCGTTAGGAAGGGCCCCTTGCTATACAGAATCCGATAACAAGGTGCCCTTCCTTACAGCAGTACCAGGTCGTCGCGGTGGACGACCTCCCGTTCGTACGCCGGGCCGAGCGCCGCGGCGAGTTCCGAGGTCGACCGGCCGAGCAGCCCGGGCAGCTCGACCGCGTCGTAGTTGACCAGCCCCCGGGCGACCGGCGCGCCCTCGACGTCCACCAGGTCGACCGGGTCGCCGGCGGTGAACGCCCCGTCCACGGCCGTGATCCCGGCGGGCAACAGCGACTTGCGCCGGCCCACCACCGCGGCGACCGCGCCCGGGTCGAGGTGCAGCCGCCCCCGGGGCGAGGTGGCGTGGGCCAGCCAGAAGAGCCGGGCCGCCGGGCGCCGGCGGCTCGGGTGGAACAGGGTGCCGACCGGCTCGCCGGCCAACGCCGGGGCGGCCAGCGGCGCGGCCGTCAGCACCACCGGGATGCCGAAGCCGGTGGCGATCCGGGCCGCCTCCACCTTCGTCACCATGCCGCCCGTGCCCACCCCGGCCCGCCCCGCGCCGCCGATGTCGACGCCACTGAGGTCCCGCTCGTCGCGCACCTCGCTGATCCGGCTGGAGCCCGGGCGGGTGGGGTCGCCGGTCCAGAGGGCGTCCACGTCCGAGAGGAGTACCAGCAGGTCGGCGTGGACCAGGGCGGCGACGAGGGCGGCCAGCCGGTCGTTGTCGCCGAACCGGATCTCCTCGGTGGCCACCGTGTCGTTCTCGTTGACGATCGGCACCGCCCGCAGGTCGAGCAGCTTGCGCAGGGTGCGGTACGCGTTGCGGTAGTGCGCCCGCCGGGTCACGTCGTCGACGGTGAGCAGCACCTGCCCGACGGTCAGCCCGTGCCGGGCGAAGGCGGTCGCGTACCGGCCGATGAGCAGGCCCTGCCCGACGCTGGCGGCGGCCTGCTGGGTGGCCAGGTCGCGCGGGCGCCGGGCCAGCCCGAGCGGGGCGAGGCCGGCGGCGATCGCGCCGGAGCTGACCAGCACGACCTCGCGGCCGTCGGCGGCGAGCGCCCCGAGGGTGCCGACGAGCGCGTCGACCCGCTCGTCGTCCAGCCCGCCGGCGGCGGTGGTCAACGAGGAGGATCCGATCTTGACGACGACCCGTCGGGCCGCCGTGACTGCGTCGCGCACCCGCCTATTCTGCGTGGTCGGTGCGGGCGCGCCCCGTCGCGTTCTCATATCGTGGCCGCTCGTGAGACCTGACGAGTACGTCGAGGCGGTGCTGGAACTGGTCGAGCGGATCCCGCCCGGCCGGGTGATGTCGTACGGGGCGGTCGCCGACGCGCTGGCCGAGCGCTCGGGGCGGGCGTCGGCCCGGCTGGTCGGCTCGATCATGGCCCGGCACGGCGGCGGGGTGCCCTGGCACCGGGTGGTGAACGCAGCCGGCCGCCTCCCGCCCGGTCACGAGCGGGAGGCGCGGGCCCGGCTGCGCGCCGAAGGCACGCCGCTGCGCGGCGACGGGGTGGACATGCGGGCGGCGGGCTGGTCCCCGGAAGAGGGGATGTGACCAACGCCATAACGTGAGTAACATTCGGCCCCATGGACGCGCCGCCGGGTGGAGCCGGCTCCCCGGGCGTGGCCGCGCCGGCCGTCCCGGTGCCGCCGGCCGCCGGCCCGCCCGCGCCGGGTGGGCTGCCGCGCCGGGTGCACGCGGGGTACGCGCTCGGGTCGCTGGCCACCGGCGCGTTCGGGACCGTGCCCGGGCTGCTCCTGCTGCCCTACCTGACCGACACCCTCGGGGTCGCGGCGGGCGCGGCCGCCCTGCTGGTGCTCCTGCCGAAGGCGTGGGACGTGCTGGTCAACCCGGTCGCCGGCCGCGTCTCCGACCGCACCCGGTCGCGCTGGGGCGCCCGCCGGCCGTACCTGCTGGGCGCCGGGGTGGCGCTCGGCGTGCTCTTCGCCGCCATCTTCGCCGCGCCGTTCGGGGCCGGGCCGGCCGCCGGGGCGTACGTCGCCGTCGCCTTCCTCGCCACCGCCACCGCGTTCGCCTTCTTCCAGGTGCCGTACGTGGCGATGCCGGCCGAGCTGACCGGCGACCACGCGGAACGTACCCGGCTGATGAGCTGGCGGATCGCGGTGCTGGCGCTGGCCATCCTCGTCTCCGGGGCGGTGGCCCCGCTGGTGCGCGACGCGGGCGGCGGTGGCGTCGCGGGGCACCGCTGGATGGGGCTCTTCGTCGCCGGGCTGATCGTGGCCGGCGCGCTCGGCGCGTTCCTCGGCACCCGGTCCGCCCCCGAGGGCACGGTGGGGGCGAGCGAGCCGACGCTGCGCGCCCAACTCGCCGTCGCCGGGCGCAACCGGCCGTTCCGGGCGTTGCTGGTCTGCTTCGTGGTGCAGTCCGCCGGGGTGGCCACGATCCTCGCCGGGGTCAACTACTTCGCCGACCAGATCCTGCGCGACCCCGAGGGCGGGCCGACCGTCCTGTTCGCCTGCTTCGTCGGGCCGGCGCTGCTGGTGATGCCGGTCTGGACCCGGGTCGGCGCGCGGGTCGGCAAGCCGACCGCCCTGGTCGCCGCGTCGCTGACCTTCGCGGCGGGCGCGCTGGCCCTGGTCGCCGCGCCGGTGCTGCCGGGGGCGGCGGTCTACCTCCTGGTCGCGCTGGTCGGCGTCGGGTACGCGGGCCAGCAGGTCTTCGCCCTCGCCATGCTCCCGGACTGCATCGCGTACGACACGGCGCGCACCGGCCGGCGGCAGGCCGGCGTCTTCACCGGCCTCTGGACGGCGGGAGAGACCCTCGGGCTGGCCCTCGGTCCGGGCATCTTCGGCCTCGTGCTCCAGCTCAGCGGCTACGTCTCCGCCGACACCGGCACCGCCGCCGCCCAGTCCGACGGCGCCCGCCTCGGCATCCTGCTCGGCTTCACCGTCCTGCCCGCCCTCCTGGTGGCCCTGGCCGTCCTCCTCCTGCGCCCCTACGACCTCACCCCCGCCCGCCTCGCCGAAGCCGAGGCCCAAGCCCAGGCCCAGGCCGCCCGTCGCCCCGCCGTCGATGCGGTCGGGGCGGGGACGAAAGCCGCTGAACCCTATGGAAAGGGCATCACGACTCCATGATCGACGAGAGGCCGGGCCGGAGCGCGCTGCCCGGGAGCGGGGTGCCCGCCGAGCGGGTGCTGGCCGAGCTGCGGGCGCTGCGGGGCGCCGACCGGCCCACGCACGGGGGGCGGCTCTTCGCGTACGTCTACGACCCGGCGGTGCCGGGGCTGGACGAGCTGGCCGCCGCCGCGTACGCCGGGAGCGCGCACGTCAACGGGCTCGACCCGACCGCCTTTCCGTCGCTGCTGGCGATGGAGAACGCGCTGGTCGGCGCGGCGGCCCGGCTGCTCGGCGGCGGCCCGGGCGGCGCCGCGCCGGACGCCGTCGGCAGCGTCACCAGCGGCGGGACGGAGTCGCTGATCCTGGCCGTGAAGGCCGCCCGGGACGCGCACCCGGCGATCGCCGCGCCCCGGATCGTGGTGCCGGCCAGCGCGCACGCCGCGTTCGCCAAGGCGGCGCACTACCTGCGGGTCGCGGTGGAACAGGTGCCCGTGTCGGCGGCCACGCTCCGGCCCGCCGCCGCCGACGTGGCCGCCGCCATCGGTCCGGAGACCGTCCTCGTGGCCTGCTCCGCCCCCTCGTACGCGCACGGCGTCGTCGACCCGGTCACCGAGATCGCCGGGGCGGCCGCCGAGGCCGGGGTGCGCTGCCACGTCGACGCCTGCTTCGGCGGCTGGACCCTGCCGTACCTGCGCCGGCTCGGGGCGTCCGTGCCGCCGTTCGACTTCGCCGTCCCCGGGGTCACCTCGATCTCGGTCGACCTGCACAAGTACGCGTACGCCCCGAAGGGCGTGTCGGTGCTGCTGCACCGCGACCCGGCGCTGCGCGCCCCGCAGTACTTCGCGTACGCGGACTGGCCCGGCTACACGATGGTCAACCCGGTCATCGCCTCGACCCGCTCCGGCGGCCCGATCGCCGCCGCGTACGCCACCCTGCGCCACCTCGGCGACGACGGCTACCTGCGGCTCGCGGCGGCGACGCGGGACGCCGTGGCCGGGCTGGCCGACGCCGTCCGGGCGGTCGACGGGCTGCGGCTGATGGCCGAGCCGGAGTCGACCGTCGTCTGCTTCACCGCCACCGACCCGGGGCTGGACCTCTTCGTGCTGGTCGACGAGCTGACCGCCCGGGGCTGGCACACCCAGCCCCAGCTCGCGTACGCCGACCTGCCGCCGAGCGTGCACCTGACCGTGACCGCCGCGGTGGCGCCCCGGGTGGCCGAGTTCGGCCCGGCCCTGGCCGACGCGGTGGCCGCCGCCCGGGCGGCCGGGCCGGTCGCGCTCCCCGGCGAGCTGCTCGCCCTCGCCACCACGCTGACCCCCGACGCGCTCACCCCGGACCTGGTCGCCGGACTGGCCGCGGGGCTGGGCCTGGGCGACCCGGCCCCGACCGGTGCGGACGCCCCGGCGCGCCCGGTGCCGGGGCGGACGGCGGTGGTGAACACGCTGCTCAACGCCGCGCCGCCCGCGCTGCGGGAACGGCTGCTCGTGGAGTTCGTCGGCCTGCTGCAACGCCCGACCTGGTGACCGGCAACGCCGCCGGTCACCACGCGGCCGACGCGGTCACGCGGCGGGCAGCCTGAGGTCGGTCGGAGCGGTGTTGTCGGCGGGGGTGCGGTCGGCGGGGAAGGCGCCCCGCACGTTCGCCCGGACGGTCAGCGCGAAGCCGGTGAGTGTGCGCGCCGGCCCGCCCGGCGCGACGTCCACCCGCACCCGGAACCGGTACGACCGGGAGCCGCCCGCCGGGATCTGGCTGTCCCCGGTGCAGAACATCGTCTTCGTGTCGTCGTCCCCGCCCTGGTGGAAGCAGCCGCCGACGCCGGTGCCGTCGAGGTTGATCGTCGCCTCCACCGGCAGCACCACGATCAGGTCCCCGCTGTCGTACGCGCGGGTGCCGGCGTTGGCCATGGTGACGTCGAGCCAGCCGGTGTAGGCGCCGTCGGACGGTTGCAGGGTGAGGGTGCGCGGGGCGTCGATCGACAGGTCGACGTACCGGGCCGAGGTCACCGACGGCGCGCCGCCGGGGCCGGGCCCGGACGGGACCGGCGCGCCGGTGGTCGGCGCCGGCGTCGCCGTGCGGCTCGGCGTCGCCGAGGGGGTGCCGTCGCTCGGGGCCGCGGACGGGCTGGACGGTGACGGGTCGGGCGGGGTCGATCTGGTCGAGGGCCAGGCGGAGGGAAGGTCGGTGGGGTCGGTCGCCGTCACCGGCGCGGGCGGCAGACGGACCGCGCTCCCGGCCAGCCCCACCGCGCCGGCCAGCAGGACGACCGCCGTCGCCACCGCCGGGACGGCGGTCCGGTTGCGCAGCCGGCGGTACGCCCGACGGCGCGGCTCGTCCGGATCAGGGTCGGTGACCTGACGCAGACTGGCGGAGCGCAGTTCGGCGAAGGCGCCCGCCAGCCGGTCAGGACCCAGGTCCCGCTGGTCCATCTCAGTCCACCGTCCTTCGGGTCGGGGGTGCCGCCGGGCGGCTGCCGTCCGGATGCTCCGGGCCGTTGTCGGAGAGGCTGGCGGCGAGTGTCGTGCGGGCGCGGTGCAGCCAGGACTTGACCGTCCCGGGGGCCACCGCGCATTCCTCGGCGATCTCGCCGACAGTCAGTTCGGCCAGGTAGTACAGCACCACCGCGCGTCGCTGCTGGGCCGGCAGCGTACGGAGTGCGGTGGCGAGCGCGACCCGGTCCGGGCCCGGACCGTCCACCACCTCCAGCCGTTGGCGCTGGTGGAACAGCCGGGCCGTGCGCAGCCGGCGCCACCGGCTGACGCCCGCGTTCCAGGCCACCCGGCGGACCCAGGCCACCGGGTCGTCGTACCGGGCGATCCGGTGCCAGCGTGGCCACGCCCGGCTGAACGCCTCCTGCACCAGGTCCTGGGCCTCGCCCATGTCGCCGACGAACGCGTACAACTGCACCACCAGGGGCTGGAAGTGGTGGCGGTAGACGTCGTCGAAGCCGGGACCGGCATCCTCCACCACCGCGGCCCTCACCTCGATCGTCGGTCGCTCCGTCCCGCGTGGCGGAGGGGTGGTGCGCGGCCGTGGGGTCACCCACGGCCGCGCATCGGTCTGCGTCATTGTCGTCAGTCGACGGCGGTGACGGTGAACGCGGCGGTGTTGTCGGCCGGGTCGACGTCGAGCCGCTCGCCGTCCCAGCCGAAGACGGCGTACAGCCGTACCGAGCCCGTGCCCAGGTCGCCCGGGGCGACCTCCGCGGGCGCGCGGAGCAGCAGCGACACGGTGCGCTCCTCACCCGGCACGAACCGCCCGCCGGGCACGGCGCAGGCGCCGGCGCAGGTCTCCTCCGGCTCGATGCCGGCGAGGCTGACCCCGGCCGGCAGCGTCGGCTCCAGCCAGTACGCGTCGTGCGCGGCGTCGCCCGCGACCCGTACGGTCACCGGCAGCCGGCCCCGCCAGCTCCCGTCCTCCTGCCGGGTCAGGGTCGCCGCCCCCACCGCCAGCGACGCGTCCGTCAGGGTGTCCCAGACGTACGGCTGCGGGTCGCGCAGCGAGCCGGTGGTGGAGCGGAACAGCGTGCTGAACTCGCTGGTGTCGTTGGTCGGGTTGGCGTCCCCGGTCTCCACCGTCACCCGACCCGCCGGGGCGGACATGGCGTGGTCGCGCAGGGTGGTCGACACCCGGAAGTCGACGGTGAACCGTCGGCGCTCACCCGGCTGGAGGGCCCCGCCGGGAACCGTGCAGTAGATCGTGCGCACCGGGTTCGGGCTGCCGGAGAAGCACGGTTCCGCCGGGGTGAGCCCGGCAAAGGCGCCCGGCACCGGCTCGGTGACGGTCAGGTTGAGAGAGCTCGCCTGGGCGCCCCGGTAGGTGACGGTCACCGGCAGGCTGCCGGCGTACCCACGATCGGTCGGTTCGAGCACCAGTTGGCCGACCGACACCGACGTGTCGGCGGGCACGGCTGCGGCCTGCGCGGCGGGCGCTGCCGCGCCGAGCAGGGCGAGCCCCGCGCCCAGAACGCCGGCGGCGAGCCGACGGGCGATGGTACGTGCCATGTCCGTGTCCTCCAGTTCCCCGTGGTTCCGCCCGCGGCCCTTGCCGTCGGGCGGTGTTACGGGCAAGACACCTGTCACCCCCGGGAACGGTTGCGACCGGACGAACACGAACTGACGTCGCCTACCCGACAGTGGTGCGGTCGGGGCCGCTGGCGGCCGGCGGCGCGGAGCGACCGGTCGGTGCCGCCGGCGGCTGTGGTTGACTTGGGGCGGGCTCGGGGAAGGGGGCGGTCGTGCAGGTGCCGGGAGTGCTCGGCGAGCCGATCCGGTTCGTGCTGAACTGGGGCCGCCGCTACTCGCTCTGGGTCTTCAACTTCGGCCTGGCCTGCTGCGCGATCGAGTTCATCGCCACCAGCATGGGCCGGCACGACTTCATGCGGCTCGGCGTGATCCCGTTCGCGCATGGCCCCCGGCAGGCCGACCTCATGGTCGTCTCCGGGACGGTCACCGACAAGATGGCCCCCGCGATCAAGCGGCTCTACGACCAGATGCCCGAGCCGAAGTACGTGATCTCGTTCGGCGCCTGCTCCAACTGCGGCGGCCCCTACTGGGACTCCTACTCGGTGACCAAGGGCGTCGACCAGCTCATCCCGGTCGACGTCTACGTGCCCGGCTGCCCGCCCCGGCCAGAGGCGCTGCTGCACGGCATCCTGCGCCTCCAGGAGAAGATCGCCGCCGAGCAGTCCGGGATCGGCGGGGTGCCCCGGCCGGACGCGCTCGCCGCGCCGGTCGACGCCCCGCCCGCCGACGCCGGGTCCACCGGCGCGCCCCCGCGCTCGGCGGAGTCGCTGACCGCCCCGCCGGTCCGCCCGCCCACCCGCTGAGGCGCGTCCCCGCCCGCGCCGACTCCGGCCGTCGGGTCGGGAAGGCCGGTCGGTCGGACGACACCCCCGGGTGGTCGGCGGGGGCTAGCCTGCGCACCATGAGCCAGTCCGCGGACCAGCGTTCCGCCCACATCGTCCACGTGCTCACCGAGGAGTTCGGCGAGTCGATGGCGCTCGACCCGGCCGCCTTCCGGCGCAAGTTCCGCAAGATGGCCGCGTCGCCGTTCGCCTTCTACCGGGGCAGCGCCTCGCTGTTCTACGCCGACCAGCTCGGCGACTTCGCCGACGACCGGTTCCTCGACGAGCGGACCAGCCGGGTGTGGATCCACGGCGACCTGCACGCGGAGAACTTCGGCACGTACATGAACGCCTCCGGGCAGCTCGTGTTCAACGTGAACGACTTCGACGAGGCGTACGTCGGGCCGTTCAGCTGGGACCTGAAGCGCCTGGCGGCCAGCGTGGCCCTGCTCGGCTACGCCAAGGCGCTCTCCGACCGGGCGATCAGCGACCTGGTCGCCGGCTTCGCCGGTTCGTACCTGACGGAGCTGCGGGCCATCGCCGCCGGCGGCGACGACGCGATCGGCTCGATCACCCTGGACAACGCCGACGGGGTGCTGCGCCGGGTGCTCCAGCAGGCCCGGCTCAACACCCGGGTCGACCTGCTCGCCACGCAGACCACCATCGACAACTACGAGCGGCGGTTCTCCCTCGGCGACGGCGTCTTCGAGGTCGACGGTGAGACCCGGGCGAAGGTGTGCGCCGCGTTCGAGCACTACCTCGGCACGTTGCCGGTCTCCTCGGCCCGGCTGCGCCCGGTGGCGGCACACATCAAGGACGTGGTGCTGCGCAAGGGGGTGGGCATCGGCTCGGCCGGGCTGCCGTCGTACAACCTGCTGCTGGAGGGGCACACCCAGGCGCTGGAGAACGACGTCGTCATCTACATGAAGCAGGCCCAGGTGCCGGCGGTCGCCCGGCACATCGCCGACGAGTCGATCGCGGGCTACTTCCAGCACCAGGGGCACCGCACCGCCGAGTCGCAGCGGGCGCTCCAGGCGCACGCCGACCCGTGGCTGGGCTTCACCGAGCTGGACGGGGTCGGCCAGCTCGTCGCCGAGGTCTCCCCGTACGCGGCCGACCTCGACTGGGCCGACGTGAACGAGCCGGAGGAGCTGGCCGGGGTGCTGGCCGACCTGGGCCGGGCGGTCGCCCGGATGCACTCGGTCGCCGACGACGAGTCGAGCCACGACCTGGTGGACTACTCCACCGAGGAGGCCATCGTGGCGGCGGTGGACGCCGACGAGGCGGGTTTCGTCGCACACCTCGTCGACTTCGCCCACGCGTACGGGGTGCGGGCCCGGCAGGACCACCAGCTCTTCGTCGACCTGTTCCGCAACGGCCGGCTGCCCGGCCTCTGAGCGGCGTCAGGAGGCGAACTCCAGCACCACCTTGATGTCGTCCGGTTCGGAGGTGTACGCCTCGGCGTACGCCTCCACCGGCACGCGGCGGGTGACCAGCGAGCTGAGCCACGACTGGTCGGCGCGGGTCAGCGCCTCGGCGGCCATGTCCCAGTGCCGCCGGTTGGCGTTCACCGACCCGAACACCACGTTGTTCTCCAGCACCAGGGCGCGGTTGAGCGCCCCCGCGTCGAAGTCGATGGTCCGCCCGCCGCTGGACACCCCGGTCAGGCAGACGATGCCGGTCGGCCCGGCCTGGCACATCACGTCCAGGACGACGACCGGCGCCCCGGTGCACTCCAGCACCACGTCCGGTGCGAAGTCCAGCTCGCTGACCGGCCCGGTGTGGTAGGTCGCCCCGAGCGCCCGGACCAGCTCCGGCTTCGGCCCGGTGGTGCTGCGGTCCAGCACGTGCACGGCGAGCCCGCGCTGCGTGGCCAGCAACGCGGCCAGCAGGCCGATCGGCCCGGCCCCGGTGACCAGCACGGTCTGCGGTTGCCACTCGGCGCGGGCGCCGATCCGCTCGATGTGGTCCCACGCCTTCGCCACCACGCTGGTCGGCTCCAGCAGCATGCCGACCGGGGCGAGCGCCCGGTCCAGGCCGACGGCGAACCGGGGTTGCACCCGCCACCGGTCCCGGGCGAAGCCGGGCAGCGCCTTGATGCCGTGCTCGGTGAACTGCCCGTTGCGGCACATGTCCCACTCGCCGACCGCGCAGTTCGGGCAGGGCACCGGGTCGGGGCGCCGCACGATGCCGGCCACCAGGTCGCCGGGTTGCAGGGTGCCGGTCGGGTCCTCCAGCACCCGGCCCAGCGACTCGTGCCCCAGCACCAGCCGGTCCGTGCCGGGCGGAGCCTCGCCGTACTCGCCCGCGATGATCTCGTGGTCGGTGCCGCAGATCCCGACCGACAGCGCCTCGACCAGGATCGAGCCCTCCTCGGGCGACGGCTCGGGATGGTCCTCCACCAGCCGCAGGGAGTCGGCGACACCAGGGGTGACAGTCACAGCACGCACGGCCTCATCTTTCCCCGCCGGCCAGCCCGCCGCCGGGCAAAGCGGCCAGATCGCCCGCGAACCGGCGGGACCGGCCGGGGCCGTCCGCCGCCCGGGGGCCTCGGCTCGCTCCGGCGGGCCCCGCGGGAGAGGCCCTAGGATCAGCGGCATGACTCCGGAAGAGGTCGGCCAGCGGATGGTCGCGCTGCTCGCGCCCGCCGAGGCCACCCCGTCGGTCTCCGGCGGTCAGGCGCACGCCCGCGCCACCGTCGACGTACCCCCGGCGACCTGGCCGGACGCGCTCCGCGCGGCCCGCGACGACGCGGAGCTGGCCTGCGACTTCTTCGACTGGCTCTCCGCCGTCGACGAGCTGGCCGGCGGCTTCGACGTGGTGGCGCACCTCTGGTCCACCACCCACCGGCACGGCCTCCTGCTGCGCACCCGCGTGCCCCGCGAGGCGCCGGCCGTCGCCTCGGTGGTCGACGTCTACCCGGGCGCCGCCTGGCACGAGCGGGAGACGCACGAGATGTTCGGCATCGACTTCCCCGGCCACGCCGGGCTGGCGCCGCTGCTGCTGCCGCCCGAGTTCGAGGGGCACCCGCTGCGCAAGGAGTTCGTGCTCGCCTCGCGGGTGGCCAAGCCGTGGCCGGGCGCCAAGGAACCGGGCGAGTCCGAGGCCGGAGGCGGGCGCCGACCGATCCGCCCGCCGGGCGTACCCGCGCCGGGGGAGTGGGGGACGACGCCGACGCCGGCCGGCGCGGGCGGCGCCGGCGAGGGTCCGCGCGGCGGCGTCCCGGCCCGCCCGGCCCGGGAGCGGCCCGCCCGGCCGGCCCCGGGGGCCCGTCCGGCCCGTACCGCCCGGCCCGCCGGCGCCGCCGACGGCCCCGCGCAGGCCGGCCCGACCGCCGAGGCTCCGGCGCCGGCCGACCAGACCGCTGCCGACGGTCCGGGGGCAGCCGGCCCGACCGGTCCACTGCCGGGTGCGCCCGGCGGTCGCGGCGAGGGGGCCGCCCGCTCCGGACCGCCGGCCGACCGGCCGTCCCGGCAGGGCCCGGCCGCGACCGAGCGGGCCGACGACGGAGGTACGCCCTGATGCCGCTGTGGTTGGAGCTGGTGATCCGGGTGGGCGGCGTGCTCGTCGCCTTCCTGACCCTGCCGCTGCTGGTCGGCCAGGCCGAGCACAAGGTGATGGCGCACATGCAGGGCCGGCTCGGCCCGATGTACGCGGGCGGCTTCCACGGCTGGGCCCAGTTGGTCGCCGACGGCGTGAAGTTCGTGCAGAAGGAGGACGTCACGCCCCGGGAGGCGGACCGGGCGGTCTTCCGGCTCGCCCCGGCGGTCGCCCTCGTGCCCTACCTGCTGGTCCTGCTGGTGATCCCGCTCGGCCCGGACGACCTGGTCGGGCAGCCGCTCGACATCGGCCTGTTCTTCGTGCTGGCCGTCGTCGGGGTGGGCGTGCTGGCGGTGCTGATGTCGGCGTGGGCGTCGGCCAACAAGTACAGCCTGCTCGGCGGGCTGCGCGGGGCGGCCCAGCTGCTCGGCTACGAACTGCCGCTGGTGCTGGCCGCCGCGTCGGTGGCGATGGCGGCCGGCACGCTCAGCCTTTCCGGCATTGTCGAGGCGTGGCAGCCGTGGTGGCTGCTCTGGCAGGCCCCCGCCATGGTCGTCTTCTTCCTCGCCGGGCTCGCCGAGATCCGCCGCCCGCCGTTCGACATGCCGGTCGCCGACTCGGAGCTGGTCTTCGGCTACATGACCGAGTACACGGGCCTGCGGTTCGCCTTCTTCCTGCTCGCGGAGTACGTCGGCATCGTCGTGATCGCCGCGCTCACCACCGTGCTCTTCCTCGGCGGCTGGCAGGGCCCGTTCGCCGACGCGCAGCTCGGCTGGCTGTGGACCCTGCTGAAGGTCTTCGCCGTCTCCTTCGTGATCATCTGGCTCCGGGTGTCCTATCCCCGCCTGCGCGAGGACCAGCTTCAGCGCCTCTGCTGGCTCGTCCTGGTCCCCGTCTCCCTGGGCCAGCTCGTCCTCACCGCCGCCGTCCGCGTCGCGCTGTAAGGAAGGGCACCTTCCTAACGTATTCGGTATAGGAAGGGCCCCTTCCTTACACCTCGGCCGGGTGCCGGCTCAGCGCAGCGGGCTGTGGGCGGGGTCGACCCGCTCCTCGGGCGGGGGCGGCGGGGGCGGGGTGCCGTCGCCGAAGGGGCGACCGCCGAGGGCCTCCCGGCCGTGCGGGGTGAGCCAGCTCGCCAGGTCAGGGCCGAGCGGCACCACCCCGGTCGGGTTGATGTCGCGGTGCACCTCGTAGTAGTGCCGCTTGATGTGGTCGAAGTCGACCGTGTCGCCGAAGCCGGGGGTCTGGAACAGGTCCCGGGCGTACGCCCAGAGCACCGGCATCTCGGTCAGCTTGCTCCGGTTGCACTTGAAGTGGCCGTGGTAGACCGGGTCGAAGCGGACCAGCGTGGTGAACAGCCGCACGTCGGCCTCGGTGATGGTGTCGCCGACCAGGTAGCGCTGCCCGGCCAGCCGGTCGCTCAGCCAGTCCAGCCGGTCGAAGAGCCGGTGGTACGCCTTCTCGTACGCCCCCTGGTCGCCGGCGAAGCCGCACCGGTAGACGCCGTTGTTGACGTCCCGGAACAGGATCGCGCTCAGCTCGTCGATCTCGTCGCGCAGCCGCTCCGGGTAGAGCTCGGGCGCGCCCGCCCGGTGGTACGCCGTCCACTCGGTGGACAGGTCGAGGCTCATCTGCCCGAAGTCGTTGGTGACCACCTGCCCGGTCGGCACGTCCACGATCGCCGGCACGGTGATGCCGCGCTCGTAGCCGGGGAACCGCGCGAAGTACGCCTCCGCCAGCCGCTCGATGCCGAGCACCGGGTCGCGCCCGCCCGGGTCCAGGTCGAACGTCCAGCTCCGCTTGTCGTGGGTCGGGCCGGCCACCGCCATCGAGATCGCGTCCTCCAGGCCGAGCAGCCGCCGGACGATGATCAGCCGGTTCGCCCACGGGCAGGCGCGGCTGACGGCGAGCCGGTACCGGCCGGGCTGCACCGGCCAGCCGTCCCGGCCGTCGGCGGTGATCCGGGTGGCGATGTAACGCTGGTCCCGGGTGAACTCGCCGCCCAGCTCGACGTACCTGCCGCCGGTCCGCATCAGCACCTCGTCGCCGCTGGCCGTGCCGCCGCCGCGGTCCTCGGTGGTGTCGCCCACGCCCGCTCCCTCCGCCGTCGCCTGTCGCTCGTCCCATCATGGCGGGTTCCGCCGCCCGCCGGTGTACCGAGCGCCAGCCCACTGCGCCCGCGGGCTCCTCCCCGGCGCGGCCGGCGTCCGGGTCGGGCGGCGCGGCCGGCGGTTACGCTGCCGCGGTGACCGATGTGGAGGCGACGGCCCGGCGCTTCATCGCCGACGTGTGGAACGCCGCGCGGGAGGAGTCCGCGTACGAGCTGGTCGCGCCGGAGTGCCCGGGGTGGGGCGGCGCCGGTCCGGAGGCGACGCTCGCGTGGCACCGGGAACGCCGCGCCGCCTTCCCCGACCTGCGCTACAAGATCGTGGACGTGGTGGCCGCCGGGGACCGGGTGGCGGTGCACTGGCGGGCGGCCGGCACCCAGGTCGGCCGGTTCGGGCCGGTGCCGCCGACCGGACAGGTCGTCAGCTACTCGGGGGCGAGTTTCCTGCGCTTCGACGACGCCGGCCGGATCGTCGACGTGTGGAGCTGCAACGAGCTGTTCCAACTCCTCCAGCAGCTCGGCGTCGAGATGCTGCCGCCCGCCGCGGGTGGGATCAGCGGGACCTCGGCATGATCCTGCTGAGCGGGATGTCGATCTCCCAAGGCTCCGGAACCAGGATGCCGTCGGTCATCCGGGCCTGCTCGACGTAGACGCGCTTCGCCGGGTCGAGCTTGTGGGCATGCACGACGATCCCTGACTCGGTCTCGATGCGCCAGAAGTAGGGGATGTCCGCCTCGGCGTAGAGCGCGGGCTTGAGCACCCGGTCGATGCTCCGCGATCCCTCCGAGACGATCTCGACCACCAGCATCACCTCGTGGGGCCGGTAGTGCGAGGGATTGCGCGAGGCCGCGTCCAGCTCGGTGACCAGCACGTCGGGGATGAACGCGCGGGTCCGGGACAGTCGCACCTCGACGGCCTGGGTGACGTCGAGGTCGAGCGGGCAGGTCTCCTCGAGCGCGGCCATGAGGCGACCAGCGATCGACTGGTGGAGTCGCGTGGGGGAGGGCGACATGATGAGATTTCCGTCCAGGAGTTCGTGGCGGCGGCCGTCGTCGGGCAGGCGGTCGAGATCGTCGGCCGTCCACTCGCCCGGCGGCGGAAAGTCGTCGTGCAGCGCGGCGGTCATGGCGAGCCCTTTCCGGTGCGTCGTTCTCCCCACGCTCACGGTACGCCGGTCAACCCCGGGTGGTGGTCGCGCGCGCCGGGGCCACAGGGCAGGATGGTCGGCATGACCGACCGCAGCGAGCGCAGCGAGCCGGGCGGCGCCGGCCCAGAACGTGGCCTGCCGGGCGCGGGCCTGGTCAAGGGGCTCGCGGTCACGCTGAAGACGATGACCCGCCGCTCGACCACCCAGCAGTACCCGGACGTCGCCCCCGAGCTGCCGCCCCGCTCGCGCGGGGTGATCGCGCTGCTGGAGGAGAACTGCACGGTCTGCATGCTCTGCGCGCGGGAGTGTCCGGACTGGTGCATCTACATCGACTCGCACAAGGAGGAGGTGGCGGTGCCCGGTGCCGCCCGCCCCCGCCAGCGCAACGTGCTCGACCGCTTCGACATCGACTTCTCGCTCTGCATGTACTGCGGCATCTGCGTGGAGGTCTGCCCCTTCGACGCGCTCTACTGGTCGCCCGAGTTCGAGTACGCCGAGTACGACATCAAGGACCTGCTGCACGACAAGGACCACCTCGGGCAGTGGATGGGCACCGTGCCGCCGCCGCCCGCGCACGATCCGAACGGCGAGCCGGCCAAGGAGGAGACCACCGCCGCGCGTAAGGCCGCGGTCCCGGCGGCCCCCGCCGCCCGTCCCGCCGCCCCGCCCGTACGCCCCGAGCCCGAGGCCCGCGCATGACCGGTGCGGACGTGCTGCTGCTCGCCCTCGGCGCGGTGGCGGTCGGTTCGGGGGTGCTGGTGGTGGCTACCCGGCACCTGGTGCGGGCCGGCCTCTACCTCGTGGTCTGCCTCGGCGCGCTGGCCGGGATGTACCTGGTGCTCACCGCCGAGCTGGTGGCCTGGGTGCAGGTGCTGATCTACGTCGGCGCGGTGGTGGTGCTCCTGCTGTTCGCGGTGATGCTCACCCGCGCCCCGATCGGCGCCTCCGACGACCTGGACCGGCCCGGCTGGCCCGCGGCGCTGATCGGCGGTGGCACCGGGTTGGGCCTGGCGGCCCTGCTGGTCGACGCCTACCGCTGGACGGCCGTGGACCTGCCCGACGCGGGCACCGCGGAACGCCTGGGCGACCAGATCTTCCGGAGCTGGGTGCTCCCGTTCGAGGTGCTCTCGGTGCTGCTGCTGGCCGCCCTGGTCGGCGCGATCGTGCTCTCCCGCCCCGACATCGGCCGACCGGGCACCGACCGGTCCGGCGGGCGGCCGGGGACGGCGACCACCGGGAGCGGTCCGGGCGGCGATGGCGGGCGGTCGCGGTGAGGCCGGTCATCCCGTACGTCACCGCCGCGCTGCTGTTCGGCCTCGGCGTCTACGGCGTGCTGCGCCGGCGCAACGCGGTGCTGGTGCTGATGGCCGTCGAGCTGATGCTCAACGCGGTCAACCTGATCCTGGTCACCGCCGACACCACCGTGCGGGCGCAGTTGCCGCACGGCGGGCAGGTCTTCGCGCTCTTCGTGATCGTGCTGGCCGCCGCCGAGATCGGGGTCGGCCTGGCGATCGTGCTCCAGCTCTACCGGCTCCGGGCCAGCGTCGCCGTCGACGAGGTCCCGCTGACCGAGCGCCCGCCGACCGCACGTCCGGCCGGGCCGGCCGCGGCCGGGGTCGCCGCCGGGACCGACGCCCGGTCCGGTTCCGCCGCCGGGACCGACGCCCGGCCCGGGTCCGACCGTCCGGAGGGGGAGCGGTGAGCACGACCACGACGCTCGGCGCGCTGCTGCCGGCCGTACCGCTGGTCGCGGGCCTGCTCGGCCTGCTGCTGCCGCCCTCGCCGCGCGGCACCGGGACGGGCGGGGATCGGGCCCGCCGGGTGGCGATCGCGCTCGGCGTGGCCGGGGCGGCCGGCGCGCTGGCGCTCGCCGTCGCCCTGCTGGTCGCCCTCGACCGGCCGGCCGAGGCGTCCACCACCTGGGTCGACCTGGGCGGGCTGACCGTGACCCTCGGGGTCCGGCTCGACTCGGCCGCCGCGCTGGTGGCCGTCGCGGTCGCCGCGGTGGCCCTGGCCGTGCAGGTCTACTCGATCGGCTACCTGCGCCGGGGCCCGCACGACGACGTCGACGCCGACCACCGCTACCCGCCGTACGCGGCGCAGATCAGCCTCTTCACCGCCGCCATGCTGCTGGTGGTGGTCGCCGGCGACCTGATCCTGCTGCTGGTCGGCTGGGAGGTGATGGGCATCTGCTCCTACCTGCTCATCGCCCACGACCGCCGGCTCCCCGAGGCGCCGGCCGCCGCGATGAAGGCGTTCCTGGTGACCCGCGTCGGCGACGTCGGCTTCCTGCTCGGCATCGCACTGCTGGGCGTCTCGGCCGGCAGCTTCCGGATCGCCGACGTGCTCGCGCACGACCACGGCACCGGCACGCTGACCGCCGCCTGCCTGCTGCTGCTCGCCGGGGTTGCCGGCAAGAGCGCCCAGTTCCCGCTGCACACCTGGCTGCCGGACGCGATGGCCGGCCCGACGCCGATCTCGGCGCTGATCCACGCCGCCACGATGGTCGCCGCCGGCGTGTACGCGGTGACCCGCCTCTACCCGCTGTTCGAGGCCACCCCGGTCGCGCTGGCCGTGCTGGGGGTCATGGCCTCGGTCACCCTGCTGCTCGGCGCCTTCGCCGCCACCGCCCAGGACGACCTCAAGCGGGTGCTGGCCTGGTCGACGGTCTCCCAGATCGGCTACATGACCGGCGCGCTCGCGGTCGGCTCGGCTCCCGCCGCGCTGTTCCACCTGCTCACCCACGCCGCGTTCAAGGCGCTGCTCTTCCTCGCCGCCGGCGCGGTGATCCACGCGGTGGGCACCACGCTGATGTCCCGGATGGGTGGGCTGCGCCGCGCCATGCCGGTCACCTTCTGGTGCACGGTGGTCGGCCTGGGCGCCCTGGCCGGGCTGCCCCCACTGTCCGGCTTCTGGAGCAAGGACGGCGTGCTCGCCGCCGCCGGGGACGCCGCCCTGCACGGCGCCGGCCCGGCCCCGTCCTGGGTGGGCTGGCTGGTCTGGCTCGCCGGGCTGGTCGGCGTCGCGGTCACCGCCTGGTACGCCACCCGCCTGCTGCTGCGCACCTTCTTCGGCGAGACGCGGATCCCGCTGGCCCACCCGCACGACCCGCCCGCCGTGATGCGCTGGCCGGTGCTGCTGCTCGCCGTGCCGGCCGCCCTGCTCGGCCTCGCCGGCTTCGACTGGGCCTTCGCCCGCCGGCTGCTGCTCACGCCCACCGCCGGCGCGCCGGCCGGGGAGCACGCCCTGATCCACGTCGGCCCGGAACTGCTGCTGCCGCTGGCGCTGCTGGCCGTCGGGGCGGGGCTGGCCTGGCTCCGCTGGCGGCGGGACCCGGCCGCCGACCCGGCGGCCGCGCTGGGTCCGCTCCGGCCGGTGTTCGCCGCCGCGTTCCGGCTCGACGACGTCCAACGTGCCCTGGTCGTACGCCCGACGACGGCGTTGGCCCGGGCGATGCGTACGGCGGACGAGGTGGTGGTGGACGGCGCGGTCGAGGGCAGCGGCCGGGCCGCGCTCGGCCTCGGCGGCGGGCTGGCGGCCCTGCACCGGGCCGCGCTGCCGCGCGCGGCAGCCGGGGTGCTCGCCGGCGCGCTGCTGATCGGGCTGGCCGCCGCCCTGATCGGAGTGGCGCCGTGAGCGCGAGGAGTGAGCCGGGTTTGCGAGCCCCGCAGTCGCGAACCGAGGTGACGCCGTGAGCGCGAGGAGTGAGCCGGGTTTGCGAGCCCCGCAGTCGCGAACCGAGGTGACGCCGTGAGCGCGAGGAGTGAGCCGGGTTTGCGAGCCCCGCAGTCGCGAACCGAGGTGACGCCGTGAGGTTCGGGGAGTTCCTGCTGGTCGCGGTGCTGGCGCTGCCGGCGCTGGGCGCGCTCGCGGTGGCCGCGACCCCCCGGGAGCGGGCGGCCCGGGCGCTCGGCACGGCCGTCGCCGCGCTGACCCTGGTGGCCGCCGCGCTGCTCGTCCTCGGCGAGCGCGGCTGGACCACCTACGCGGCCGGCGTGCCCGCCGTGCGCCCGTGGCACCGGCTCGACCTGCCCTGGGTGCCCGGTCTGGACCTGCGCTTCCACCTCGGGGTGGACGGCATCTCCTGGCCGCTGGTCGTGCTGACGGCCCTGCTCACCCTGCTCTGCTGCGCCTACACCCTGTGGCGGGTGCCCGAGGGCGGCAGCGGGCGGGCGCTGGTGGCACTGCTGCTGGTCGTCGAGGTCGGCATCCTCGGCACCTTCCTCGCCCTCGACCTCGTGCTGTTCTTCGTGTTCTTCGAGGTCGTCCTCCTGCCGATGTACGCGATCATCGCCGGCTGGGGCGGCGCGGACCGGCGGCGGGCGGCGGCGAAGTTCGCCCTCTACACGCTGTTCGGCTCGGTGCTGCTGCTGGTCGGCGTCTACACGGTGGTGGCTGCCGCCGGCACCGCCGACATCGTGGCGCTCACCGGTGGGGCCGGGCTGTCCCGGAACACCCAGCTCGCCGCGTTCACCCTGCTCGCGCTGGCGTTCGCGGTGAAGAGCCCGCTCTGGCCGCTGCACTCCTGGCTGCCCGACGCGCACACCCAGGCGCCCACCGTCGGCAGCGTCGTCCTCGCCGGGGTGCTGCTCAAGATGGGCACGTACGGGCTGATCCGGATCGCGGTCGGAGTGGCGCCGGAGGGCGCCCGCTGGGCCGCCCCGGTGCTCGGCGTGCTCGCGGTCGCGGCGATCCTGGTCGGGTCGCTGGTCTGCCTCGCGCAGCGCGAGCTGAAACGGCTGATCGCGTACTCCAGCGTGGGGCACATGGGCTTCGTGCTGCTCGGGATCGCCACGCTCACCACTACCGGCATCCAGGCGGCCCTGATCGGCAACGTCGCGCACGGGGTGATCACCGGCCTGCTGTTCTTCCTCGCCGGCGCGGTCAAGGACCGTACGCACACCGGCTCGCTCGACGAGCTGTCCGGGCTGCGGGAGACCGCGCCCCGGCTCGCCGGGCTGCTCGGCTTCGCCGCCGTCGCCTCGCTCGGCCTGCCCGGGCTCGCCGGCTTCTGGGGCGAGGCGTTCGCGGTGGTGGCCGCCGTCGAGGTCGGTGGGGCGCTCTGGACCACCCTGGGCGTGCTGGCCGCGCTCGGCGGGGCGCTCACCGCGGCGTACTTCCTGCGGCTGCTGCGGCGGGTGACGCACGGGCGGCCCAGCCCGGCGGTCGGGCGGCTGACCCCCGGCCTGGCCGGCGCGGAACTGGCCGCGTGGGCGCCGCTGGTGCTGCTGGCTCTCGCGGTCGGTCTGGCCCCGACCCTGGTGCTCGGCGTCGCCGAGGCCCCGGTGGACGCCCTGGTGGAGGTGCTGCGATGAGCGAGCCGGGCCGGCGGAACGGACGCGGCGAGGTGTCCGCATGAGCGAGCGGAGCGAGCGAATCATTGGGCTCAGCGCTTTGGTGCCTCATGACGGCACGCAGCGAAGCGGAGTGCCGGCATGAGCGAGCGGAGCGAGCGAATCATCGGGCTCAGCGCTTTGGTGCCTCATGACGGCACGCAGCGAAGCGGAGTGCCGGCATGAGCGTGGTGCAGAGCGTCGACAACGTGGCGCTGCTCCCGGCGTACCTGGCCGCCGGGACGGCCGTGCTGGTGCTGCTCGCCGACCTGCTGGTGGCCCGCTCCCAGGTCACGTTGGCGACGGCCGCCGTCGGCGCGGTCGCCACGGCGCTCGGCGCGGCCCTGGTCGGCGCCGGGGACGAGCGGCGGACGTTCTGCGTCGGCCCCGACTGCTCGTACGTCTTCGGCGGCCGGGCCGCCCTGGTGGCGGCGGTCGTCGCCCTGCTCACGCTCGGGGTGCTCGCACTGTCGGGGCCGCTGCTGCGGGCGGGGCAGTCGCCGACGGGGGAGTACTGCTTCCTGCTCGCCTGCTCGATGACGGGCGGCGTGGTGCTCGGCGCGGCCGGCGACCTGATCACCCTGGTCGTGGCGCTGGAGACGCTCACCCTGCCGCTCTACGTGCTCGTCGGGCTGCGCCGGGGCAGCCTGGCCAGCGCCGAGGCGGCCGTCACCTTCTTCGTGGTCAGCGTCGTCGCCACCACGCTGACTTTGCTGGGGGCGGCGCTGCTCTACGCGGCCACGGGCGGGCTGCACCTGGGCCGGCTCGGCGCGATCCTGACCGACCGGCCGGACCTGCTCGACCTGCCGTTGACCACCGCCGCCGTGGCGCTGGTCGTGCTGGGGCTGGCGTTCAAGGTGGCGGCGGTGCCCTTCCACGCGTGGGCGCCGGCCACCTACGACGGCGCGCCGCTGCCGGTGGCGGCATACCTCTCCACCGCCTCGAAGCTGGGCGGCGTGGTCGCCCTGCTGGCCGTCGTGCAGCACGCGCTGCCGGCCGACGTGACGGGGCCGGTGCTCGCCCTGCTCGCGGTGCTGACGATGACCGTGGGCAACCTGGTGGCGCTGCGCCAGCGGCGTACGGTCCGGCTGCTCGCCTGGTCCTCGGTGGCCCAGGCCGGCTACATCCTCGCCCCGCTGGGCGCGTTGGCGCTGGCCGCCGGACGCACCGCCGACGCCCGCACCGCCGCGTACGCGGCCGCCGTCGCGTACGCCGTCTTCTTCGTGGTGCTGGAGCTGGCGGCCTTCGCGGCCGTGGTGGCGTTGCGCCCGGCCGGCGCGGACGGCGGCACCGTCGACGACCTGCGCGGCGCGGGCCGGCGGCACCCGTGGCGGGCGGCGGCGCTGGGACTGGCGCTGATCGGGCTCGCCGGTCTGCCGCCGGGCCTGGCCGGTCTCTTCGCCAAGGTGACCGTGGTCCGTTCGCTGCTGGACGGCGGCGCGGGCTGGCTGGCCCTGGTGGTGGCCGTGAACGCGGTGCTCGGCCTCGCCTACTACCTGCGCCTCACCGCCGCCCTCTGGGTCGCCCCGCCCGTGGCTCCGACGGCCCCGGTCGCCGGGCCCACCGCCCCCGCCGGTGGGGACGCCACGCCGGTCGGTGCCCCGGCCATCGCCGCCGTGCGGGCCGGGGCGGTCGGCGCGGCGCTGGTCGTGGCAACCGTGGTGGCAGTGGTGATCGGTTTCGCTCCGCAACTCGTGCTCGACCTCGCCGCCCGCTGAGCGAACCAGTCAGCCGGCGGCTCCCGCGCTGCGAACCCGTCAGCCGGCGGGCTCCGCGCCCGGATTCCAGGCGGCGGGCTCCGCGCCCGGATTCCCGCTGATCGTGGCGGTAATCGCAGGCGGGCACTCCGGACATCCCAGGCAACTCACAGCCATGAGACGGATGGTTGACGGGTACCGGGTTGTTGAACCGGTCAGCGGGTCCCGCGTGGATCCGCGCACCGAAGGAGTGATCGTGCACCACAACCGTCTGAAGACCGCCGCGTTGCTCGGCCTGCTCACCTCGCTGATCCTGGCGGTGGGCTACTGGTTCGGCGGCAGTGGCGGACTGGTCATCGCCGTCGTCGTCTCGCTGCTGATGAACGGCGTCACCTACTTCTACTCCGACAAGCTCGCGCTGCGCTCGATGCGGGCGCAACCGGTCAGCGAGGCACAGTTCCCCGAGCTGTACCGGATGGTCCGCGAGCTGGCCACCGAGGCCGGGCAGCCGATGCCGCGCCTCTACGTGAGCCCGACGTCCCAGCCCAACGCGTTCGCCACCGGGCGGAACCCGCAGCACGCGGCCGTCTGCGTGACCCAGGGGATCACCGAGATCCTCGACTACCGGGAGCTGCGCGGGGTGATCGGGCACGAGCTGTCGCACGTCTACAACCGGGACATCCTCATCTCCAGCGTGGCGGCCGGTCTGGCCGGCATCATCACCATGCTGGCGAACATCGCCTGGTTCATCCCGCTCGGCGGTGGCGACGACGAGGACTCCCCGAACCCGATCGTGCTGCTGCTCACCATCGTCCTGGGCCCGATCGCGGCCACCGTCATCCAGCTCGCGATCAGCCGCAGCCGGGAGTTCCAGGCGGACGCCTCCGGCGCCCGGCTGACCCGGGACCCGCTGGCCCTGGCCAGCGCTCTGCGGAAGATCCACATGGGCACCCAGCGCCGGCCGCTGCCGGCCCAGGGGCAGCTCACCAGCACCGCCCACCTGATGATCGACAACCCGTTCCGGGGCGGCGGCGTCGCCGCGCTCTTCTCCACCCACCCGCGGATGGAGGAGCGGGTCGCGCGCCTGGAGCAGATGGCCACGAGCAGCGGCCCGGTGCAGTTCCAGCGCTGAGGCGTTGATCACCTCTCCGCCCGTGCCCGGCCCCGCCGGGCACGGGCGGACCGCTGTGTGAGCGTGTTAACCGTTTCGTCCCGAGGCTGGCCGGCGTTAGGGTCGGAAGGGGTTCCCGCTCATTACACTCCCTTGGAGGTCGACCGTGGCCGCACTGCGCCAGTACCTGGGCGTCTGGCGGATCCCCGGGGCACCGATGCTGCTGGTCACCGGCATCATCGGGCGGCTCGGGATCGGGATGACGCCGCTGGCGCTGCTGCTGGTCGTCGAGCAGGTCACCGGGCGATACTCGCTGGCCGCCGTCGCCGGGGGCATCTACGCCCTGGCCGGTGCCGCGCTCAGCCCCGTGGCCGGCCGGATCGCCGACCGGATCGGCCCCAGCCCCGTGCTGCTCGGCACGGCGGTCGCCCACCCGCTCGCCCTGATCGGCCTGCTCTGGTCCGCCCGCGCCGACGCCGGCAGCCTGGCGCTGGTCTTCGTGGCCTCCGGCGTGGCCGGGGCGACGTACCCGCCGCTGACCGCCGCGATCCGGGGCGCCTGGAACGACCTGACCTCGCCCGCATCGGGCCGGCGACAGCTGCGCAACACCGCGCTCGCCGCCGAGACCACCCTCTTCGAGATCGTCTTCGTGCTCGGCCCGCTGCTGGTCGCCGGCTTCATCCTGGTCGCCGACGCCGGGGCCGCCCTGGTCGGTTCGGCCGTGGTGACCCTCGTCGGCACCACCGCCGTGGCGCTGGGCCGGGTGATGCGGGGGTGGCAGCCGCACCCGCGCGAGCACCACACCAGGGGGCTCGGGCCGCTGCGCGTCCCCGGTTTCCCGGCGCTGCTGCTCTGCGTGGCCAGCCTCGGCATCGCCTTCGGCGCGGCCGGCGTGACCGTGCCCGCGTTCGCGACCGACTACACCTCCGACGACCCGGACAGCCTCGCCGGCGTGCTGCTGGCCGTCTGGGGCGTCGGCAGCGCGGTGGGCGGGTTCTGGTTCGGTGTCCGCAAGCCGGCCCGGAACATGACCCGGCAGTTCGCGCTGCTGCTCGCCGCGGTGGCCGGCAGCTTCGCCGTCTTCGCGGTGATGCCCACCCCGGCGGCGCTGGGCACCGCCCTGGTGATCGGCGGCGCCACGATCGCGCCCGCGCTCACCCTGGAGAACACCCTGGTCGGCCGGATCTCGCCGACCAGCATGCTCAACGAGGCGTACACCTGGGTGGTGACCATGTCGGTGGGCGCCAGCGCCGCCGGCGGCGCGGTGGCCGGCCTGATCGTCGACCACGCCGGCGGGGTGCCGTGGGCGTTCCTCTTCGCCGGGGCGGCGGTCGCCGTCGGGGCCGGGATCGCGGCCCTGCCCACCGGCCCCATCGCCCGCGCGGAGGCCACCGCGGTACGCGCCGAGGATCTCGTGCCCGCCTGACCCGCACCACCGGTCGCCGGCTGACCCGCACCGCCGGTCGCTGCCTGACCCGCACCGCCGGCTGCCGGCTGTCCCGGCCGCCGGCGGGGTCAGCGCTGCTGCGTCATCCGGTCGGCGAGGCGACGCAGCGCCGGCGCGGCGGCGAGCAGCGCCTCCCGGTCGGCGTCGTCCAGGCCCGCCAGCGCGGCGCCGAGCAGGTCCCGCCGGTGCCGCCCGTACGCGGCGATCCGCTCCCGCGCCGCGTCGGTCAGTTCCAGGCGGACGGTCCGCCGGTCGACCGGGTCCCGGTCCCGCTGCAGCAGCCCGGCGGAGGTCAGCTCACCGACCAGCGTGCTGACGGTGTTGGGCGCGGTGCCCAGCCGCTCCGCGGCCTCACGGACGCCGACGCCCGGCTGCCGCTGCACCAGCCGCAGCACCTCCACCTGCGCGTCCGGCAGGGCGACGCTGCCGGCCCGCTGGCTGGCCGCGCGGCGCAGCACCCGGTGCAGATCGCCGAGGGCTCCGCTGAGCTGGTCCACCGTCTCGTCCGTCACAGGACACTCTCCCCGCTTCAACAACTCTGTTGGCAGAGCTATCGTATGCGGGCCGCCGCCACGGAGGGGACCGCCATGCCGCACGCCACCGCGCCGCCCGTACGCCCGGACGAGCGCGTCGCCGCGCCGACGGGACGGGCCGCCGCGGTGCTGCTGGTGCTGCTCGGCACGATCACCGCGTTCGGGCCGCTCTCCCTGGACACCTACCTGCCGGCGTTCCCCGAGATGACCCGCGACCTGGCCGCCAGCCAGGCACAGATCCAGCTCTCCCTCACCACCTGCCTGATCGGCATGGCGCTCGGCCAACTCGTCACCGGCCCGCTCAGCGACCGCTGGGGCCGGCGCCGACCGGTGCTCGTGGGCGTCGGCGCGTACACCCTGCTGTCGCTGCTCTGCGCGGCCGTGCCGTCGGCCGAGGCCCTGGCCGCGGCGCGGTTCGCGCAGGGCTTCGCCGGCGGCATGGGCGTGGTCGTCGCCCGCGCCGTCGTCCGCGACCTCTACGCCGGCCGGGACGCAGCGAAGTACTTCTCCCGGCTCACCCTGGTCTTCGGCATCGCCCCGATGGCCGCGCCGGCCTTCGGCAGCCTGGTGCTGCGCTTCGGCTCCTGGCGTACCGTCTTTGTCGCCCTCGCGGTGATCGGCGCGCTGCTCGCCGCCGCCGTCGCGTGGCGGCTGCCGGAGACGCTGCCCGCATCCCGGCGCAGCACCGGCGGCCTCGCCGCCACGGCCGCCGCCGGCCGCTCGCTCTTCACCGACCGGATCTTCCTGGGGTACGCGTTGGCGCAGGGCCTCGCCTTCGCCGGACTGTTCGCCTACATCTCCGGATCGTCCTTCGTCTTCCAGGACGTCTTCGGCGTCTCGGCCGGCACGTTCAGCCTGATCTTCGGCGTCAACGCGCTCGCCCTGGTCGCCGTCGGCCAGGCGAACGCCCGCCTGCTGGACCGCTTCGAGCCCCGCAGGCTGCTGATCGGGCCGCTCGGGGTGGGGGTGCTGGCCGCCGCCGCGGTGCTCGCAGGCGCACTACTCGACGCCTTGCCGCTGGTGGCGGTGGCCCTGTTCGTCTTCGTCGGATCGCTCGGCATGGTGACGCCGAACGGCACCGCGCTCGCCCTGGACCGGCACGCCGCCCACGCCGGCACCGCCGCCGCCCTGCTGGGCGCCATCCAGTCGGTGGTGGGGGCGGCAGCGGCGCCGCTGGTCGGGCTGGGCGGGGAAGGCAGCGCCGTCCCGATGGCCGTGGTGATCACCGGTGCGGCGACCGCCTCCCTCGCCGTCGTCCTCACCCTGGCCCGCCCGCACCGGTCCACCACGGCGACCTCTGCCGAGGGCAGCCTATGAGCATGGCGGGGCCGGTTCCGGCGGTGGTGGGTGGCGGCGTCAGAAGGTGAAGTCCCGGATCGCGGCGCCGCCCGACGCGTAGAGGTCGACCCCCACCTCTGCCCCGTCCAGCAGGAACTGGAGGCCGGCCCAGGCTTGTCGAGGCAGCAAACCGGCCGATCCTCGTCGTCGACCACGTGCTCCGCGGCCCACTCCAGGACGCCCGGCCCAGCTCCTCCGGGGTCACCCGGAACGACAGCACACTCCCCATGGATCGACCACTCCACATCGGCCCGGTCGAATCGGCGGCCAGTCTGACAGCCCCTTCGACGACCGGCGGGCACCGGGCGAGCACCACGGAGCCCCGACCGCAGGGGTCCAGGCCGTCGCCGGGCCGCCGGCCATCAGACGGAAATACCGAACGACGGCCGACGGCAACGACGTCTGCCAGGCTGCAGCAGGTCGACGACCTGATGATCAGCCAGGGCGGCTGAGGCTTACCGGTAGTTCGTGAACTGGAGGGCGACGCCGAAGTCCTCGCCCTTGAGCAGCGCGATGACGGCCTGGAGGTCATCCTTCTTCTTGCCGGTGACGCGGAGCTGGTCGCCCTGGATCTGCGCCTGGACGCCCTTCGGGCCCTCGTCGCGGATCTTCTTGCTGATCGCCTTGGCCTTGTCCGAGTCGATGCCCTGGATGACCTTGCAGTCGATCTTGAAGGTCTTGCCCGACGAGCGCGGGTCGCCGGCGTCCAGCGACTTCAGCGAGATGTTCCGCTTGACCAGCTTCTCCTTGAAGACCTCCAGCGCGGCCCGTACCCGCTCCTCGGTCTCCGCCTGGAGGCTGATCGCCTCCTCGCCGGACCAGGAGATCTCGGCGCCGGTGCCCCGGAAGTCGAACCGCGTCGCGAGCTCCTTCTCCACCTGGCGGAGGGCGTTGTCGACCTCCTGGCGCTCGACCTTGCTCACGATGTCGAACGACGGGTTCGCTGCCATGCTCATGCTCCTGCTGTCCGGCGGTTTGTGGTCCTGTGTCCCCCGCTGACCAGCGGTACGACCCCCTGACGGTACCCGGTTGCGCTCCTGCCGGGGGGAGCCGCTATCCTTGCTTCCGCTACCGCGTTACGACGCGGTGGGGTGCCCTGGCGGGTTGCCCGAGCGGCCAATGGGAGCGGACTGTAAATCCGTCGCGAAAGCTACAGAGGTTCGAATCCTCTACCCGCCACCAGGTGCACGAACGGCCCCGTGAGCTGCGGAAACGCACTCCGGGGCCGTTCTCGTTCAGTCCAACGGAGTCCAGCCCGATCCGGCGCTCTGTGGCTGGTTGCGGGAACATAGCGGGAGCGGATGATCTTGGCTGCGGCACTCCCCGGCCCTACGAGCTTGATCGGCTGACGCTGACCGGCGGCGGCGCGCTTGTCCAACCACCTCCACCGAGCCCGCGGGGAGTATCGTCCTCGATGTGCTGCCAAGCCTCCAGTTCACCGAATATCACAAGTTTCTTGTCAGTGTTGGCGGCCTTTCAGTGGGGCTTGCGGCGGCACTCCCAATCTTCCTCCTTAGGACCCAGAAAGTCCCAACAATCAAGGCAGAAGATATCGGGAAGCTTGACCCTGCTTCTCAAAAAGCCTTAGCTCTCCAGCAAGAGCAGACTCTTTGGTTGTTGAAAGCCTGGCCGATAATCTCGGCGTTATTGTTGGTCGTCGGTCTGGTGCTCGTGTGGCGTGGCGCGACGATATGGCGTAAGCGGCAGCGCGTGCTGGATAACCGAGAGGACGCCGAGATTAAGCGCATTGCCGCCGAGGAAAGCAAGTTAACGCAGGAGGCTGCTTCCTTCATGCGCGCTCACCAGCTGTCGCCGGATGAGCAAGCGCGGGTGGCAGAGGAGAAGATCGAAGAGGATGGCGAACTGCTGGCCGTACCGGTCGGGTCGGAGCTTCAGGAGGCCGAGCCGTCGGCAGTGCCGCACCCACGCCCTGCATCCAACGTAGATGCTTCTTGGACTGAGTCTCTCGAGATCCCGGCTGATGCACCTTCGAACGTCCGGGGGCTCCTGACGTACCTCGTCAACCAGAACCGGCTGCTAGATCGCCTAGCGAGACCCTTCCAAGGTCAAGTTGACGTTGCGCGCGGCGTTCGTCTAGGCCGCGCAGAGATGGACGCGGTCTTCACCTCCTCACATCCCCAGTTGCCCAGCCTGGTTGTCGAAGTCAAAACTCTCCGGAGTGCGGGCGCGAAACAATCGGCCTGGTCGGGCATCTTGGCGGCCGACGAGGCGAAAGCAACTGCGGAACGCGAGGTGAAGCGGGAGTTCCGACCAGTTGTGGTGTATCTTCTTCCTGACACTGACACTGACAGCAAGCGGTTTTACGTAGCCATTGGCGAGGCGCTGCGCCAGAGAGCTATTATCTCAACGTCACCGTTAACCGTCATCGCGGTGCAGGCACGGGATATTTTGCGGCTCAGCGTTGACCCATCTTGGCTTCAGACGGACACGCCGTACTTCCACTGGCAAGAGTAAGAGTTCCTAACAAAATGATCTCCGGGTCTGTCATCCCTTGTAGAGGATGATTACGATGTCGGGCCGTGAGGCGTGGCGAGCAGCCGCCGTGGATCGTGCCGGACGGGCTGTGGCAGCGCATCGAGCCGCTGCTGCCCGAACCTGAGCGCAACCCGCGGCACCCGGGACGCAAGCGGATCCCGGACCGGCAGGTGTTGTGCGGGATCCTGTTCGTGCTGCACACCGGCATCCAGTGGGAGTTCCTGCCCCAGCAGCTGGGGTTCGGCTCGGGGATGACCTGCTGGCGGCGGCTGGAGGAGTGGAACCGGGCCGGGGTGTGGCAGCGGCTGCACGAGCTGCTGCTGGCCGAACTCCAGGCCGCCGGCAAGCTGGACTGGTCCCGCGCCGTGATCGACTCCTCCCATGTACGGGCCGCCCGACGTGGCCCAAGAGCGGCCCGAGCCCGGTCGACCGCGCCCGCCCGGGCTCGAAGCACCACGTCCTGACCGAGGGCGCCGGCATCCCCCTCGCCGTGTCGCTGACCGGCGGCAACCGCAACGACGTCACCGAACTACTCCCGCTGATCGACAAGATCCCGCCGATACGCGGGCGGCGCGGACGGCCACAACGGCGCCCCGATCAACTGTTCGCCGACCGCGCCTACGACCACGACAAGTACCGCAAGGCCGTCCGCGCCAAGGGCATCCGCCCGCGGATCGCTCGCCGAGGTCAGCCTCACGGCTCCGGCCTGGGCGTGTTCCGGTGGGTCGTCGAGCGCACGATCGCCTGGTACCACGGCATGAGACGGCTACGCATCCGGTGGGAACGCCGCGACGACATCCACGAAGCCTTCCTCGGCCTGGCCACCTGCATCATCACGTACCGACACGTCGTACGACTTTGTTAGGACCTATAAATCCGTCGCGATAGCTACAGAGGTTCGGATCCTCTACCCGCCACCAGGTGCAGAGAGAGGCCCCTGACCAGCGAAAACGCCGGTCAGGGGCCTCTTTTGTCGGTCTCGCTCAGTCCCGCCATGGCCCACGCAGTCTCGCTGGCTGTGTCGTATGCGTGTCGGCGCCTGCGGCGCGAACGGGTGCACGTGCGCGAACCTCCCAGGTATAGGGCTCGCACATCCTGGAACAACGGTAGTCTCGGCACCTGCGGGCGGGCTTCCTCATTGGTGGTACGTCAGCGAGGGCGATGAACGAGCCAGGCGACGGCCGAGCCGGTCCGCAAGCTGCCACAGCGGGATAGGCCGGTCGGGGTGATACGTGTGACTTCGTCAGGATCCTGGCCGCCCGGTTGCGATTGAGAGTCGCCGCATCACTGACCTGCGGTGTTCGATGGTGGTCCGCCGCGCAGATCGATCACGACGCGCCAGGCCGAGGGTCTGAAACTGCAGGGAAGGTTGCGGCCCCTGTGTCGCAGCTGTGTCGCCGTACCCCTGTTGGGTCGGCGTTCATGCTGGTCAGAGGCTTCGGGTGCATCGTGGTCGGCGTTGCGGACCTGGTGCCGTTCGCCATTCGTACGACATCCTGGTCGGGCCAGGAGCCGCTGCCGGTCACCGTTGTGCGGCTTTCCCTCCGGGTGTACGACGTCCAACCCCCGGTGAGCCGGGCAGGTGGCGGTGAGTATGAGCGGTATGGGACATCCGGAAGGCGGTGGAGAGGGTCAGGACCTGTTGCAACGTCGCGAGGACGTGCGGCAGGCCAACTTCCTGGAACTGTTCGTCGACCTGGTGTTGGTGTTCGCCCTGGCCGGGGTGGTCAGCCGCGTCGCGCGGGACGTCCTCAGCGAAGACGCTGTCGTCCGGTGGCGGTCGATGGCCTTCCTGCTGGTGCTGTCGCTGCCGCTGATCTGGCTGTGGATCACGACCGCGCACATCACCAGCTGGTTCGACCCCCGCCGCCGCAAGATCCAGTGGATTGTGCTGGCCAGTGCCTTCGGGTTGCTGGTCATGTCGACCTCGCTGCCGTACGCGTTCGTGGGCCGCGGGTGGGCGTTCGCGCTGCCGTACGTGATCCTGCAGCTCGGCCGGCCGCTCATCCTGATGCCCGCGCTGCGCGGGCACCCCCTTCGGCGGCTCTACCTCCGGTCAGTGCTGTGGTACGCGGCCACGGCGGTGATCTGGCTCGCCGGCGCGGCCGTCAGTGGCAGCGCCCGGGCCACCCTGTGGGGGGTCGCCGTGACCATTGACATCGTCGCCGGGCAGTTGCGCTGGCCGGTGCCGGGGATGGCCCGGCCAGCGCAGGTCAGTGCGTGGGCCATGGACAGCCGCCACCACCTGCCCGAGCGATACCAGCAGTTCCTGATGATCGCCCTCGGGGAAACCGTCCTCGCCGTCGGCCTCACGCTGACCAACCAGCCGGTCACCGCGGCGGCCGCCGCGGGGCTCGTGGTGGCGTTCCTGTCGACCGTGCTGTTGTGGCGCATCTACTTTTACCGCTCCGGCCAGGTCCTCTCCGAAGCTGTCGCCGCGGCGGGGGACCGGTACGCCGCCGGCCGCGCCACCGGCACCGCCCACGTCGTCATGGTGGCGGGCATCGTCGCCGCCGCAGTCGGGTTCGAGATCGTACTGAAGCACCCGGACGGCCGGCCCGAGGCGGTGTGGCTCGTCGCGATCCTCGGCGGCCCGGCATTGTTCCTCTACGGCCGCATCCGTCTGGAACGCATCGTGTTCGACCGACTTTCCGTCCGCCGCGTCGTCGCCATCGCCGCCCTGGCGGTCGCCGCCGTCCCCCTGTATTTCGCCTCGTCGCTGGCCGCTGCGGTCGTGGCCGCGCTCGTGCTGCTCGCCGTCGCCCTGGCCGACGCCCGCCACGCCGCCGGCCGTCCTCCCGAGGCGCCCTCCCCGGCGCACTAGGTGTACTGCCCAGGGAGGTTGGTCAACCTGGTGATAGGTGGCCGGCCGGCGGAGGTTGCCCGGCGTCTGGGCCACGGCCTCGTCCTCCTTCGGGTCTACGCCGACTGCATCGACGGGGAGACGTACGTCGGACGGCCGGCGAAGCCCGTGCGGCGCCGGGCGGGAGGCGCTCACTCCCGCGGTCCCCTTCGTGACCGGCTTGTCCGGATCCGCCGCTCCAGCCGCATTGCCCTCCACCGATCGGACGCATCATGTCTCGACACTGGTGCGATGGCGCAGACCGGGTATGGTGGTCGATGCCCGGGCGCGTGTCCGGATGGGTGGTGCGGCTCCCCGGGCGACTGATGGACGATAGCCGTAGGGTCGGCCGGCCCTGCCGGCCTCGTCGCCGGGCGGAATGCGCCGAAGGTCGTATTCGGCACTGTACGAAGTGGGTGGTGGCCGTCGCAGGCTCGTGATCTGGCCTGCTGCGACGAGGGTGGTGGTCCGAACGGCGGAACGTCACCGACGCTCGGGCCGCCGGCAGGCGCACGGCTTTTCTGGGTACCTGCCTTGTGGCACGATCGTGGAACCTCCACCATCCCCGTGACACTTCCCCGACAGGAGCAAACATGTCTGGTCGAAGGCTGGGCCGGCTGCTTGGCTCGTTTTTCGTACTCGCCGCTGTGGCTGGTGGCGTCTTCGTCGGTGACGCCTCGAACGTCGGCGACGCTCAGTTGTTGGATTTCGTCTGGAACATGCCCAAGCTCTGACGAACCACCACGTCGATGATGTGAGCCGGCGCGGCCGGTGAGGGGAGCGGCATGGCGGGTCGAGGCCGCACCGGTCCCCGCTCGACGGAGTACGCCTGGCTGATCACCGGGCCGTTGGCGATGCTCGCGGTCGTCTGCGCCACGGTCGTCGGCCTGGTCGCCCCGGAGCCGTTCGGCGAATGGCCACTGGCAGTGCTGCTGCTGGTGGCCATGGTGGCTGCCGGCATGCCGGTGCTGAACTTCACGGTCCGGCGGCAGTCCATCGGGATGACGCTCAACGAGATCCCGCTCGTCCTGGCGTTCTTCCTCGTCCGGCCGCTCACGGTCGTCGCCATCTACACACTCTCGGCGATCATCACCCACCTGCGGCACCCCTCCGCCGCCGCGAAGTTCTGGTTCAACGTGGCCCGGGCCGCCGCCGGCTCGTCGCTGGCCGTCCTGGTGCTCCAGGCGTTCCCGCCGGTGCAGGGCGTGGGTCCGGCCACCTGGCTGACCCTGTTCGTCGCGGCGAGCATGGTGAACCTGGTGAGCCTCACCGCGATCGCCGGGGTGCACACGCTGCTCCAGGGCTGGCAGGCCGGGCGCGAGGTCTTCCGGAAGTCCCCGCCGGGACTGCTGGCCGCGGCGATCAACATCGCCTGCGGGATGATCGTCCTGATCCTCATCGCGGCCACCTGGTGGTCGTTGCTGCTGCTGGCGGTCCTGGTCGCCGCGCTGGCGCTCGTCTACCGGGCGTACGCCCAGTTCTTCCGGCAGCACCGCACGCTCGCCGACATGTACGAACTGAGCCGCGCGGTGAGCGAGAGCGGTCAGTACGGCACCCTGCCCGACGCCCTCCTCGGGCGGGTACGGGCCCTGATGCAGGCCGAGTACGCCACCCTCTGGTTGCCCGCCCAGGGCCGGCACCCGGAGGTGCTGCTCACCGCGCGCAACGACGACCCGGGCCTGCTCGACTTCGCCAAGACGCCGGCCGCGCTGCGCGAACGCGCCCGCGACGAGGGCCGTACGGTGGCCGTCGGGCGGGGCCTGATGACCGACGGCGACCTGCGCGCGGCGCTGTCGGCGGAGCGCGTCAAGGACGTGATCGTCATCCCGTTGCGGTCCGGCCAGGCGGTCATCGGGACGCTGGAGGTCGCCAACCGCCTCGGTGACAGCAACCACTTCGTCCGCACCGACGTGCCCCTGTTCGAGACGGTGGCGGCGCACGCGGCGGTGGCGTTGGAGAATTCCCGGCTGGTCGACCGGCTGCGGCACGACGCGTACCACGACGCGTTGACCAAGCTGCCCAACCGGCGGCGGATCACCGGCGCGCTGGACGAGGCGGTCAAGATCCGGGCGCCCGGCGAGGTGGTGGCGCTCCTGCTGTTCGACGTCGACCGGCTGCG
Organism: Micromonospora sp. NPDC047730; assembly: GCF_043204765.1. NCBI lineage: Bacteria > Bacillati > Actinomycetota > Actinomycetes > Micromonosporales > Micromonosporaceae > Micromonospora > Micromonospora sp. NPDC047730. The sequence goes on from NZ_JBIDCU010000008.1 coordinate 300,907, forward strand.
GCAGGTCAACGAGTCCCTGGGGCACGCGGCGGGCGACAAGGTCCTCGCCGAGGTCGCCGACCGGCTGCGCGCCTGCGCCCCGTCGTCGGCCCTGGTCGGCCGAGCCGGCGGGGACGAGTTCCTGGTCACGCTGCGGCTGGAGAGCGCCGAGGCGGCGGTGGAGTTGGCCGCGCAGTTGCGCGAGCAGATCCGCGACGAGATGGTCTTCGACGCGCTCACCCTGGACGTGGACACGGCGGTCGGCGTCGCCGTACACCCGGATCACGGCAGCGACGCCGCCTCCCTGTTGCAACGGGTGGACCTGGCGGCGACGGCGGCCAAGTCCGTGCCGGGCAGCGTGCAGCTGTTCAGCCCGGCGCTGGAGTCCCGGTCGCTGCGGCGGCTGGGCCTCGCCGGTGACCTGCGGCGGGCGCTGGACGACGGCGAGTTGAAGGTCTACTTCCAGCCGAAGGTGACGCTGCGGGACCGCCGGCTGGTCGGCGTGGAGTGCCTGGCCCGGTGGGAGCACCCGGCCCACGGGTCGGTCGCCCCGGAGGACTTCGTCGCGGTGGCCGAGCACACCGGCCAGCTCGGCCGGTTCACCGAGTTCGTGCTCCGCGAGGGGCTGCGGCGCAGCCGGGACTGGTCGCACGCCGGCCAGCCGCTCTCCGTCGCGGTCAACCTCTCCGCCCGTACGCTCACCGACCAGCACTTCCCGGCCCGTGTGCAGGAGTTGCTCGACGAGTACGGCGTACCGCCGCAACGGCTCACGCTGGAGATCAAGGAGGCCGGGGTGCTGGACGGCACCGACCGGCCCATCCCGACGCTGCGGCGGCTGCGGGACCTCGGCGTACGGCTGTCGGTGGACGACTTCGGCACGGGGGATTCGTCCCTGGCGCACCTGCGCCGGCTGCCCGTGCACGAGGTGAAGGTCGACCGCTCATTCGTGCAGGGCATGGCGACGGACCCGGGCGACCTGGCGATCGTGAACGCCGTGGTCACCCTCTCCCAGCAGTTCGGCCTGGCCGTGGTCGCCGAGGGCGTGGAGAGCGAGCTGACCCTGGAACTACTCCAGGACATCGGCTGCGAGATCGGCCAGGGCTTCCTGTTCAGCCGGCCACTGCCGTACGAGCGGCTGGAGGCCTGGTTCGGCGCCCAGGTGGATCCGGAGACGATCTCCGCCGGAGAGCTGCCCCGGCTGCGCGTCGTGCCCTGAGCTGTGGAAATACGGCTCTGGGGGATCCGATTTCATCTCCGCCGCACGGCCGTGTAATGTATCCCCTGCGCGTCACCCCCCGGGGAGATCGCGCAGGCCCCCTTAGCTCAGTCGGCAGAGCGTCTCCATGGTAAGGAGAAGGTCTACGGTTCGATTCCGTAAGGGGGCTCAGAGGGTCCGGCTGGACCCGCCACGGCGGTGTAGCTCAGATGGTAGAGCAAGCGGCTCATAATCGCTGTGTCGCCGGTTCAAGTCCGGCCACCGCTACTCTCGTCCACCGGGCCTGTTCCCGGTGGCCGGTGGGATGGGCGCCGCAGGCGCCCACTTTGCATGTCCGCGTGGTCAGCGCGTAGGCTGATGCGCCGTAGTTGTTACCCGTAGCGAGGAAGGCACTCCGCCGTGGCGAAGGCGACCGATGTCCGGCCGAAGATCACTTTGGCGTGTGTGGAGTGCAAGGAGCGCAACTACATCACGCGCAAGAACCGCCGTAACGACCCGGACCGCATCGAGCTGAAGAAGTTCTGCCCGCGGGACGGCAAGCACACGGTCCACCGCGAGACCCGCTGACCCACGGCCGGCTCCGCCGGCCCGGTCCCCGCACTTCCCGATCGCCGGTCCGTCAGGACGGCGCGGCTCCGGCCGCCGCCGCCCCGTACGGATCGGCGATCTTGTTTTGCGTGTAGGTTCGCGGCATGTCCCTGGACCCGTCCTTCGTCGGCCGGACGTACCCGCCGACCGCCCCCTACCAGGTGGGCCGAGAAAAGATCCGTGAGTTCGCGACGGCGATCGGCGCCGCCGACCCGGCCCACCACGACCCGGAGGCCGCCCGCGCGCTCGGCCACCCGGACGTGGTCGCCCCGCCGACCTTCCCCGTGGTGGTCAGCATGGCCGCCAGCCAGCAGATCATCGACGACCCGGCCCTCGGCGTGGACTACAGCCGGGTCGTCCACGGCGACCAGCGCTTCGCCTACACCCGCCCCGTGGTGGCGGGGGACGAGTTGGTCTGCGTCTGCGTCGTCGAGGACGTCAGCAGCCGCGGCGGGCACGACTTCCTGACCACCCGCACCGAGGTCGGCACGTCGGCCGGGGAGCCGGTGGTGACCGTCTGGTCGAAGCTCGTCGTACGCGGGGAGGGCTGAGATGGAGCTGCCAGCCAAGACGTTCCGGGTGACGCGCGCGGACCTGGTCCGCTACGCCGGCGCCTCGGGGGACTTCAACCCGATCCACTGGAGCGACCGGTTCGCTACCAAGGTGGGTCTGCCCGGCGTGATCGCCCACGGCATGTTCACCATGGCGCTGGTCGGCCGCGCGCTGACGGATTGGGCCGGCAGGCCGGACGCGGTGGTCGACTACAACGTCCGCTTCACCCGGCCGGTGGTCGTCCCAGACGACGACGAGGGCACCGAGATCGAGGTCACGGCGGTCGCCCGGGAGGTCACCGAGGAGGGCCTGACCAGGCTCGACGTGACCGCGACCTGCCTGGGGGAGAAGGTGCTCTCGCAGGCCCGGGCGACCGTCCGGACGGCCCGCTGACCAGGCCCGCGACGCGCGATGGGCAGACCGGTTGGGAAAGTCGTGCGACTACCCGTACACTGGTCCGCCGTGGGGCAAGTGACCCCTGCACGGTCCTGTGACCGGGCGGGGTGAGCGTTGCCGCACAGGGGTGTAGCTCAATTGGCAGAGCAGCGGTCTCCAAAACCGCAGGCTGCAGGTTCAAGTCCTGTCACCCCTGCGCCTCAGGCCTGACCGTTCCCGTGGGTCGCGCCGCCGTAGGGCGGCGTCCGGCCCGTGGTGGTGGTATCGGCGGGGTGGTTCCGAGGCATTCGGGTCCGTCCGGCCGGTCCACCGGCCGCGGCCCGTCGCGGGACGGTTGGTCCGGCCGGCGTGACCAAGCGCTGCGCACGCCCACCGCGTGCGACCCGACATCCCGCGACGGAGGGCGAAGTGGCCGACAAGAAGCGGCGCGGCGAGGACGCCGGCGACGACCGTCTGCACGACGAGGTCGTCGACGACGTGGCCGACGACGACGCCACCGACGCCGAGGAGCCGGTCTCCCGGGGCGGCACCGCGACGCGGTCGCGGGCGAAGGCCGAGTCGGCCGACAGCCGGCCCAAGACCAAGACGGACACCGATCGCGTGGGTCTGTTCGGCCGCATCGCCCGATTCATCCGCGAGGTCGTGGCCGAGCTGCGTAAGGTCATCTGGCCGACCCGCAAGGAGCTGCTGACCTACACGGCCGTGGTGGTCGCCTTCGTCACGGTGATGCTGACGATCGTGGCCGGCCTGGACTACGCCTTCGCGAAGGGCGTGCTGTGGGTCTTCGGCAACCCCAGCTGACCGGCCGACTGAGCCGATAGTGACGGAAGTGAGCGAGCGTGCCTGAGTACGACGAGACCGCCGAGACCACGGACGAGCAGTCCACGGTGGCGACGGCGGCTGGTGACGAGTCGGTCGAGGCCGCCAGCGAGCCGGAGTTCCCCACCACCGAGCCCGCCCCGGACGAGGACTACGACCCGGTCGCCGAGCTGCGGCAGAAGCTGCGCTACGCGCCGGGCGACTGGTACGTGGTGCACTCGTACGCCGGCTACGAGAACAAGGTCAAGACCAACCTCGAGACCCGGATCACGAGCCTCGACATGGAGGACTACATCTACCAGGTCGAGGTTCCGACCCGGGAAGAGGTCGAGGTCAAGAACGGGAAGCGGTCGCAGGTGCAGGCCAAGGTCTTCCCGGGCTACATCCTGGTCCGGATGGAGTTGACCGCGGAGTCCTACTCCTGCGTGCGCAACACGCCGGGCGTGACCGGCTTCGTGGGCGCGACGGACCGGGCCGACCGCCCGGCTCCGCTCTCCCTCGACGAGGTGCTGAAGTGGCTGGCGCCGGCCGTCGAGACCGAGCAGAAGAAGGCCAAGCCCGAGATCAAGGTCCTCGACTTCGAGGTCGGCGACTCGGTCACGGTCACCGACGGTGCCTTCGCCTCGCTGCCGGCGACGATCAGCGAGATCAACGCCGACCAGCAGAAGCTCAAGGTGCTCGTGTCGATCTTCGGCCGCGAGACGCCGGTGGAGCTCAACTTCAACCAGGTCACCAAGATCTGAGGTCCCGGTCGCCGGCGGTGGGCAGCGGCCCGCCGCCGGCGTACTCGTTCCACCCGTCCGTGCGACCTCGGCGGGAGGGGCGGCGGGACGCTGCGCTACCCTAGAACGTCGCCGCTGTCGCATCGCGCTGACCGTGCGCGCCCGCGGCCGGCACCTTTCCCAGTTCCAAGCCCCAGGAAGAGACATGCCTCCGAAGAAGAAGCTCGTCAAGACTTTCACGCTTCAGCTGCCGGCGGGCCAGGCCACCCCGGCGCCGCCGGTCGGCCCCGCGCTCGGCCAGCACGGCGTGAACATCATGGAGTTCTGCAAGTCCTACAACGCGCAGACCGAGTCCCAGCGGGGCGACATCGTCCCCGCCGAGATCAGCGTCTACGAGGACCGCAGCTTCACGTTCGTGCTGAAGACCCCGCCCGCCGCCCGGCTGCTGATCAAGGCCGCCGGCGTGCAGAAGGGCTCGGGCGTCCCGCACAAGGAGAAGGTCGGCTCGGTCACCCGCGCCCAGGTGCGCGAGATCGCCGAGAAGAAGATGGCCGACCTCAACGCCAACGACATCGACCAGGCCGAGAAGATCATCGCCGGCACCGCCCGGTCGATGGGCCTCAACGTCACCGACTGACCCCGGTCACCGCCAGATCCAGTTCGTGGGAGGGCGCGCGGACGCCGCGGCCCGCCATAGACCACAGGAGTTACCAGACCATGCAGCGCAGCAAGAGCTACCGCAAGGCCGCCGATGTCATCGACCGGTCCAAGCTCTACACCCCCGCCGAGGCCGTGAAGCTGGCCAAGGAGACCACCAACGTCAAGTTCGACGCCACGGTCGAGGTCGCGATGCGCCTCGGCGTCGACCCCCGCAAGGCGGACCAGATGGTCCGCGGCACGGTCAACCTGCCGCACGGCACCGGTAAGACCGCCCGCGTGATCGTCTTCGCCGCCGGCGCGAAGGCCGAGGAGGCCGTCGCCGCCGGTGCGGACGAGGTGGGCACCGACGAGCTGGTCGCCCGGATCCAGGGTGGTTGGCTCGACTTCGACGCGGCGATCGCCACGCCGGACCAGATGGCCAAGATCGGCCGGATCGCGCGGATCCTGGGCCCGCGCGGTCTCATGCCGAACCCGAAGACCGGCACGGTGACCATGGACGTTACCAAGGCCGTCTCGGACATCAAGGGCGGCAAGATCACCTTCCGGGTGGACAAGCACTCCAACCTGCACCTGATCATCGGCAAGGCCTCGTTCTCCGAGACCCAGCTGATCGACAACTACGCGGCGGTCCTCGACGAGGTCCTGCGGGCCAAGCCGTCCGCCGCGAAGGGCAAGTACCTCAAGAAGGTCACCCTCACCACCACCATGGGCCCGGGCGTCCCGGTCGACCCGAACCTGGTGAAGAACCTGCAGGAGGGCTCGGCCGAGGGCTGAGCACACCCGTGACGGGGCGTCGCCACATCGTGGCGGCGCCCCGTTCCCTTTCCGCTGTGGCATGCTCGGCCGGGTGCGACTGGAGAACGTCTGGCTGCGGTACCGGCGGCGCGGGCCGTGGGTGCTGCGGGAGACGGATGTGCGGGTCGGTTCCGGTGAGGTCGTGGTCGTGCTCGGCCGCAACGGCGTGGGCAAGTCGACCCTGCTCCAGGTGGCGGCCGGGGTGCTGCGGCCGAGCCGGGGGCGCGTGATCGACCGGCCCCGACACGTCGGTTGGGTCCCGGAGCGTTTCCCGGCCGACCAGCCCTTCACCGTCGAGCGCTACCTGACCGCCATGGGTCGGGTCGCCGGCCTCGATCCGGCGGCGACGGGCCGGGCGGTCGACCACTGGACCGACCGGCTGGGCCTGGCCCGGTTCCGCCGGGTCCGGCTGCCGGAGCTGTCCAAGGGCACCGCCCAGAAGGTCGGCCTGGCCCAGGCGATGCTGCGTACCCCCGGCCTGCTGGTGCTCGACGAGCCGTGGGAGGGCCTCGACGCCGCCACCCGGGAGCTGGTGCCCGCGGTGATCGCCGAGGTGTTGGCAACGGGCGGGTCGGTGCTGGTCAGCGACCACCGCGGCGAGATCGCCCGGCTGCCCGGCGCCCGCCGCTGGACGGTGGCCGACGGCACGGTCACCGAGGGTGCGCCACCGGCCGACGCGGCGATGGTGGTGGTCGAGGTCGCGGTGCCGGCCGCGCGGGTCGCCGGCACCGTCGCCCGGTTGCGCGCCGAGGGCCATCACGTCCTGCGCGTACGCCCCGAGGCGCCGACCCCTTCCGGCACCCCGGACGGGGTCGCGACCGCCGAGGGGACGGCGGAGGTCGGCGCGGCGGAGCCGACCGGTCCGGCCACCGGGGGAGCGCGGTGACCGCCCTGCTCCGGCTGCGGCTGGCCGGCTTCCTGCGGACGGGGCGGGCCTTGGCGCCGCTGCTCGCGGGCCTGGTGGCCCTCGGCGTCCTCTACGGCGGCGGCCGGGCCCAGCCGGGAGAGGCGTACGGCGTCTCGGCGGTGGTGCTCTTCCCGGTGCTGGCCTGGCAGACCAAGGTGCTGCTGGACGTGGAGCCCGACGTGCAGCGCCGGTTGGCCCAGGCGCTGGTCGGGGTGCGCCGGGAGCGGCTGGCCGGCCTGCTCGCCGCCGGCGTGGCCGGGCTCGGCACGGTGGTCGTCGCGCTGGTCTTCCCCTGGCTGGTCGGCGGAGTCGCCGGCCCCGTGGGGCCGGACGACCGCTCGGTGCCCCTCGGCATCGCCGTCGGCCTGTGGGCGCACCTGCTGGCCGTGCCCGCCGCGGTGGCGCTCGGGGCGCTGGCCAGCCGCGCCTGCGCGGGCAGCGCCGGCTACGGCGTCGCGGTGCTGGCGCTCGGCGGGGTCGGCGCGGTCGCCCTCGGCCTGACCGGCTCGGTGGCGCCCTGGTTGGCGCCGCCGGTGATGGCGACCGCGCGGGCCGTCGCCGGCGACCTGGCCGCGCCGACCGTGGCGCTGCTGACCGGCTGGGCCGCGGCGTGGAGCGCGAGCGCCGGGGCGGCCTACCTGTGGCGGCGTCGCACCCGGCCCTGACCGGCGGCCGCACCCCGGGTCCCACCGGAGGGGTGACGTGGCGCACTCGGGGGGCGATTTGGTGGTCAGGGCACTCTTCGCGTAACCTTGGCGCGAAGTTCCACCCAGAGACCGCTGGTCACCGTGCCCCGGCACGGTCGAAGGTCCCGCGACGACGGGCGACCCGCGCAGGGCGGTAAGCGAAAATCGGTGCTGAGCACGGTCCGCCGACTGTGCCCGCGTCCGGCCCTCGCCCCGTGCGCCCTGCGCCGGGGCTTTCTCGTTCTCGTGATGCCTCCGCTCCCGTCGAAAGCTCCGGCCGACGACGGTGACCAGCCTCGAGCAACGAGAGAGGAGGGACATGGCGGACAAGCCGATCCGGGCCGACAAGGCCACGGCCGTCGCTGAGCTGACCGAGAGCTTCCGCAACGCGGGTGCCACGGTGCTGACCGAGTACCGCGGTCTGACGGTTTCCCAGCTCACCCAGCTGCGGCGCTCGCTCGGTAAGGAGACCAGCTACACGGTCGCGAAGAACACGCTCGCGAAGCGTGCCGCGTCCGACGCTGGCATCTCCGGTCTCGACGAGATGTTCACCGGTCCTACCGCGCTGACTTTCGTTTCGGGCGACGTCGTCGAGGCGGCGAAGGGGCTTCGCGACTTCGCGAAGGCCAACCCGAAGCTCGTCATCAAGGGCGGTGTCTTCGAGGGCAAGGCCATTTCCGCGGCCGAGGTCACGAAGCTCGCCGACCTGGAGTCCCGTGAGGTGCTGCTGGCCAAGCTGGCCGGCGCGATGAAGGGCAACCTGAGCAAGGCCGCGGCCCTGTTCCAGGCCCCGCTCTCCAAGGCCGCCCGTGCGGCGGCCGCCCTGGCGGACAAGCGCGAGAAGGAGGGCGCCGAGGCGGCCTGAGGCCCCGCGGCGCACCCAGTTCTTACCTAACAGATTCAGGAAAGGACGCCAGACATGGCGAAGCTCAGCACCGACGAGCTGCTCGACGCGTTCAAGGAGATGACGCTGATCGAGCTCTCCGAGTTCGTGAAGCAGTTCGAGGAGACCTTCGAGGTCACCGCCGCGGCTCCGGTCGCCGTCGCGGGCCCGGCCGGCCCGACCACGGCCGCCCCGGTCGAGGAGGAGAAGGACGAGTTCGACGTCATCCTCGAGGCTGACGGCGGCAAGAAGATCCAGGTCATCAAGGTCGTGCGCGAGCTGACCGGCCTGGGCCTCAAGGAGGCCAAGGACCTCGTCGAGGCCGCTCCGAAGGCCGTCCTGGAGAAGGCCAACAAGGAGACCGCCGAGAAGGCCAAGGCCAAGCTCGAGGGTGAGGGCGCCAAGGTCACCCTCAAGTGACCTGAGGTCGACCAGGCGCGCGTCCGGCTCACGTGAGCCGGGGCACACCGCGTCACGGCGGGCGGTGATCCGACAGTGGATCGCCGCCCGCCGTCTTGGTGGCCCCGGTCGCAGCGCGGTGAGCAGGGCGTCCACGCCTGGCGTCGGCGCGTACGCGGTGCGTGGCGATAGCCCGTGGGTGGGAAAGACGGGGCGACCCGGATGCCGGCCCTTGACGCGGCCCCGGGCTGACAGGCACGCTGACACCAGCAAGACCTTCCGCGCTTGCAACGGCCACCACTTGGGTAATGGCAGCGGCAGCACCATCGGCCGCCGCACCCGAGCGGCCCGGCAGGAACGTCGCGTTCCGAGCGGCCCGGTGAGACCCGGTTCCTGGGGGTCCCGAGGCACGTTCCGCGACGACCTGCGGGGTGGGCTGGACAGCGGTTAGCCTCTCGGCTACACTGCTAGTTTGCGCTGCCTTCCGACTTGACCCCTGCTCGGAAATGTCCGTTTACGGATAATTCTGGTGGGGTCATTGGAGTGCACGCGTACCAGCCGTTCTGCAGCACCGGTCCTCGGAAGGACGCATCTTGGCAGCTTCCCGCCCTGCGAAGACCAGTCGTACGTCGAGCGCATTCGCTCCCCGCCGAGTCTCATTCGGCAGGATCACCGAACACCTCGAGGTCCCCAACCTCCTCGCCATCCAGAACGAGTCCTTCGACTGGCTCGTCGGCAACGAGGCTTGGCAGGGCCGGTCGGCGGACGACCCGCACGCACGCTCGGGTCTCGCGGAGATCCTCGACGAGATCAGTCCCATTGAGGACTTCTCCGGCACCATGTCGCTCTCCTTCTCGGCTCCGCGCTTCGACGAGGTCAAGGCCTCGATCGAGGAGTGCAAGGAGAAGGACCTGACCTACTGCGCCCCGCTGTTCGTGACCGCGGAGTTCACCAACAACACCACCGGCGAGATCAAGAGCCAGACGGTGTTCATGGGTGACTTCCCGATGATGACGCCGAAGGGCACCTTCATCATCAACGGCACCGAGCGCGTCGTGGTCAGCCAGCTCGTCCGGTCCCCGGGCGTCTACTTCGACAAGCAGCCGGACAAGACCTCCGACCGCGACCTCTCCAGCGTCAAGGTCATCCCCAGCCGGGGTGCCTGGCTGGAGTTCGACATCGACAAGCGCGAGACGGTCGGCGTTCGCATCGACCGCAAGCGCCGGCAGGCCGTCACGGTGCTGCTCAAGGCCATCGGTTGGTCGGCCGAGCGGATCCGCGAGCGGTTCGGCTGGTCCGAGCTGATGATGACCACGCTCGAGAAGGACCACATCGCCGGCCAGGACGAGGCGCTTCTCGACATCTACCGGAAGCTCCGCCCTGGCGAGCCGCCGACCCGCGAGAACGCCCAGACCCTGCTCGACAACCTCTTCTTCAACCCGAAGCGGTACGACGTCGCCAAGGTCGGGCGTTACAAGTTCAACAAGAAGCTCGAGCTGAACGTGCCGATCACCACCGGCACGCTGACCGAGGACGACATCGTCGCCACCGTGGAGTACCTCTGCCGGCTGCACGCCGGTGAGGAGGGCTACGAGGCCGACGACATCGACCACTTCGGCAACCGGCGTCTGCGTACGGTGGGCGAGCTGATCCAGAACCAGGTCCGGGTCGGGCTGTCCCGGATGGAGCGGGTCGTCCGCGAGCGGATGACCACCCAGGACGTCGAGGCGATCACGCCGCAGACCCTGATCAACATCCGCCCGGTCGTGGCGGCGATCAAGGAGTTCTTCGGCACCTCGCAGCTGTCCCAGTTCATGGACCAGACGAACCCGCTGGCGGGCCTGACCCACCGGCGCCGGCTGAGCGCGCTCGGCCCGGGTGGTCTGTCCCGGGAGCGGGCCGGCTTCGAGGTCCGCGACGTGCACCCGTCCCACTACGGCCGGATGTGCCCGATCGAGACGCCGGAAGGCCCGAACATCGGTCTGATCGGCGCGCTGTCCACCTTCGCCCGGGTCAACCCGTTCGGCTTCATCGAGACGCCGTACCGGAAGGTCGTCGACGGTCGGGTCACCGACCAGATCGACTACCTGACCGCGGACGAGGAGGACCGGTTCGTCAAGGCGCAGGCCAACGCGCCGCTGACGGCCGACGGGTCGTTCGCCGAGGACCGCGTCCTGGTCCGCCGTAAGGGCGGCGAGACCGAGGACGTCCCGCCGGCGGCCGTGGACTACATGGACGTGTCGCCGCGGCAGATGACCTCGGTCGCGACCGCGATGATCCCGTTCCTCGAGCACGACGACGCCAACCGGGCGCTCATGGGCGCGAACATGCAGCGCCAGGCGGTGCCGCTGGTCAAGGCCGAGTCGCCCCTGGTCGGCACCGGCATGGAATACCGTGCCGCGGTCGACGCCGGTGACGTGGTGGTCGCCGAGGTCGGTGGCGTCATCGAGGACCTCTGCGCCGACTACATCACCATCCACCAGGACGACGGCCACCGCCGCACGTACCTGCTGCACAAGTTCCGCCGCTCCAACGCCGGCTCCTGCGTCAACCAGAAGCCGGTGGTCTTCGAGGGCGACCGCGTCGAGGCCGGCCAGGTCATCGCCGACGGTCCGTGCACCGACGAGGGCGAGATGGCGCTCGGGCGCAACCTGCTCGTGGCGTTCATGTGCTGGGAGGGCCACAACTACGAGGACGCGATCATCCTGTCGCAGCGCCTCGTGCAGCAGGACGTGCTCACCTCGATCCACATCGAGGAGCACGAGGTCGACGCCCGGGACACCAAGCTGGGCCCGGAGGAGATCACCCGCGACATCCCGAACGTCAGCGAGGAGATGCTCGCCGACCTCGACGAGCGCGGCATCATCCGGATCGGCGCCGAGGTCGTCCCCGGCGACATCCTGGTCGGCAAGGTCACGCCCAAGGGCGAGACCGAGCTGACCCCGGAGGAGCGGCTGCTCCGCGCGATCTTCGGTGAGAAGGCGCGCGAGGTCCGCGACACCTCGCTGAAGGTGCCGCACGGCGAGACCGGCACGGTCATCGGCGTGCGTACCTTCTCCCGCGAGGACGGCGACGAGTTGCCGCCGGGCGTCAACGAGCTGGTCCGGGTCTACGTCGCCCAGAAGCGGAAGATCCAGGACGGTGACAAGCTCGCCGGCCGGCACGGCAACAAGGGCGTCATCTCCAAGATCCTGCCGATCGAGGACATGCCGTTCCTGGAGGACGGCACGCCGGTCGACATCGTGCTCAACCCGCTGGGTGTGCCGAGCCGGATGAACATCGGCCAGGTGCTGGAGACCCACCTCGGCTGGGTGGCCAAGACGGGGTGGAGCGTCGACGGCGACGACGCCGAGTGGAAGCGTCAGCTCCGCTCGATCGAGGCCCACGAGTCCGAGCCGGACACCAACGTGGCCACGCCGGTGTTCGACGGCGCCCGTGAGGAGGAGATCTCCGGCCTGCTCGCGTCGACCCTGCCCAACCGGGACGGCAAGCAGCTCATCGGCTCTTCCGGAAAGGCACAGCTGTTCGACGGCCGCTCCGGCGAGCCGCTGCCGGACCCGATCGCGGTCGGCTACATCTACATCCTGAAGCTCAACCACCTGGTCGACGACAAGATCCACGCCCGGTCGACCGGCCCGTACTCGATGATCACGCAGCAGCCGCTGGGTGGTAAGGCGCAGTTCGGTGGCCAGCGCTTCGGTGAGATGGAGTGCTGGGCGATGCAGGCGTACGGCGCCGCGTACGCCCTGCAGGAACTGCTGACGATCAAGTCCGACGACGTCCTCGGCCGGGTCAAGGTCTACGAGGCGATCGTCAAGGGCGAGAACATCCCCGAGCCGGGCATCCCCGAGTCGTTCAAGGTGCTGCTCAAGGAGTTGCAGTCGCTGTGCCTCAACGTCGAGGTGCTCTCCAGCGACGGTGTGGCCCTCGAGATGCGCGAGACCGACGACGAGGTGTTCCGGGCCGCGGAGGAGCTGGGCATCGACCTGTCCCGGCGCGAGCCGAGCTCGGTCGAAGAGGTCTGAGGTGAGTGGTCGGGGGCCGGCTCGCCGGCTCCCGACCCCACCCACTAGCTAGCAGTACAGACGACGACATAGGGGACATGGTGCTCGACGTCAACTTCTTCGACGAGCTGCGCATTGGCCTCGCCACCGCCGACGACATCCGTCAGTGGTCGCACGGCGAGGTCAAGAAGCCTGAAACGATCAACTACCGCACCCTGAAGCCGGAAAAGGACGGGCTCTTCTGCGAGAAGATCTTCGGTCCGCAGCGGGACTGGGAGTGCTACTGCGGTAAGTACAAGCGGGTCCGCTTCAAGGGCATCATCTGCGAGCGCTGCGGCGTCGAGGTGACCCGGTCGAAGGTCCGCCGTGAGCGCATGGGCCACATCGAGCTCGCCGCTCCGGTGACCCACATCTGGTACTTCAAGGGCGTGCCGAGCCGGCTGGGCTACCTGCTGGACCTCGCCCCCAAGGACCTCGAGAAGATCATCTACTTCGCCTCGTACGTCGTGACGAGCGTGGACGCCGAGGCGCGTCACCGCGACCTCTCGACGATCGAGAACGAGATCCTGGCCGAGAAGCGGCAGGCCGAGAACAGCCGCGACTCGGAGATCGAGAAGCGTGCCGCCAAGCTCGAGGCCGACCTGGCCGAGCTGGAGGCCGAGGGTGCCAAGGCGGACGTCCGGCGCAAGGTCAAGGAGGGCGGAGAGCGCGAGATGCGCCAGATCCGCGACCGGGCCCAGCGCGAGATCGACCGCCTGGACGAGGTGCTCGACACCTTCCGCAAGCTGGAGCCGAAGCAGCTGGTCACCGACGAACTGCTCTACCGCGAGCTGCGGGACCGGTTCGGCGAGTACTTCACCGGCGGCATGGGCGCCGAGGCCATCAAGGCGCTGGTCCAGAACATGGACCTCGACGCCGAGGCCGAGAGCCTGCGCGAGACCATCCGCTCCGGCAAGGGCCAGCGGAAGATCCGGGCGCTCAAGCGGCTGAAGGTCGTCGCGGCGTTCCTGAACACCCGCAACTCGCCGCTCGGCATGGTGCTGGACTGCGTCCCGGTCATCCCGCCGGACCTGCGCCCGATGGTGCAGCTCGACGGTGGCCGCTTCGCGACCTCCGACCTGAACGACCTGTACCGCCGCGTGATCAACCGGAACAACCGCCTCAAGCGGCTGATCGACCTCGGCGCGCCCGAGATCATCGTCAACAACGAGAAGCGGATGCTCCAGGAGGCCGTCGACGCGCTGTTCGACAACGGCCGTCGCGGCCGGCCGGTCACCGGCCCGGGTAACCGCCCGCTCAAGTCGCTGTCCGACATGCTCAAGGGCAAGCAGGGCCGGTTCCGCCAGAACCTGCTGGGCAAGCGCGTCGACTACTCCGGCCGTTCGGTCATCGTGGTCGGCCCGAAGCTCAAGCTGCACCAGTGCGGCCTGCCCAAGCAGATGGCGCTGGAGCTGTTCAAGCCGTTCGTGATGAAGCGGCTGGTGGACCTCAACCACGCGCAGAACATCAAGTCCGCCAAGCGGATGGTCGAGCGGCAGCGGCCGGTCGTGTGGGACGTGCTGGAAGAGGTCATCGGCGAGCACCCCGTCCTGCTGAACCGGGCGCCGACCCTGCACCGGCTGGGCATCCAGGCCTTCGAGCCGCAGCTGGTCGAGGGCAAGGCCATCCAGATCCACCCGCTGGTCTGCACCGCGTTCAACGCCGACTTCGACGGTGACCAGATGGCGGTGCACGTGCCGCTCTCCGCCGAGGCCCAGGCCGAGGCGCGGATCCTGATGCTGTCGTCGAACAACATCCTCAAGCCGGCCGACGGCAAGCCGGTCACCATGCCCACCCAGGACATGGTCATCGGGCTCTACCACCTCACCCACCTCACCGCCGGTGAGCGGGGCGAGGGCCGGGCGTTCAGCTCGGACGCCGAGGCCCGGATGGCCTTCGACAACGGCGAGCTGCACCTGCAGGCCCCGGTGAAGATCCGGCTGCGTGGCGTGGTCGGGGTCGACAACGGCGCCGGCGCCGAGCCGTGGACCGCCCCGGAGGGCTGGGTCGAGGGCGACCCGCTGACCGTGGAGACCACCCTCGGCCGGGTGCTGTTCAACGAGACGCTGCCGCAGGGCTACCGCTTCGTGAACTACGAGATCCGCAAGGGTCAGCTCTCCGCGATCGTCAACGACCTCGCCGAGCGCTTCCCCAAGGTGGCGCTGGCCGCCACCCTGGACGGGCTCAAGGAGGCCGGTTTCCACTGGGCCACCTGGTCCGGCGTGACGATCGGCATGGAGGACGTCATCGCTCCGCCGCGCAAGCGGGAGATCCTGGAGCGGTACGAGAAGGAAGCCGACCGGATCGACAAGCAGTACCAGCGTGGTCTGATGACCGCCGAGGAGCGCCGCGGCGAGCTCATCGAGATCTGGACCAAGGCGACCAACGAGGTCGCCAAGGAGATGGACACCGCGCTGCCGCAGGAGAACCCGCTGTGGAAGATGATCAACTCGGGTGCCCGCGGTAACCTGCTCCAGCTCCGGCAGATCGCGGCGATCCGTGGTCTGGTGGCCAACCCGAAGGGCGAGATCATCCCGCGGCCCATCAAGGCCAGCTACCGGGAGGGTCTCTCCGTGCTGGAGTACTTCATCTCCACGCACGGTGCCCGGAAGGGTCTCGCGGACACCGCCCTGCGTACCGCCGACTCGGGTTACCTGACCCGTCGTCTGGTGGACGTCTCGCAGGACGTGATCATCCGCGAGGAGGACTGCGGCACCGACCGCGCCATCCCGATGCAGATCGGCGAGCGGATCGACGGCAAGCTGGTCGTGCACGAGCACGCCGAGACCAGCGTGCACGCCCGGACGCTGGCCGACGACATCAAGGGGCCGGACGGCACTGTCGTCGCCGAGCGGGGTCAGGACATCAACTCCATCGGGGTCGACAAGATCGTCGCCGCCGGGGTGGAGACGGTCCGGGTGCGCAGCGTGCTCACCTGCGAGTCGAAGCTGGGCGTCTGCGGTGCGTGCTACGGCCGTTCGCTGCCGACCGGCAAGACCGTGGACGTCGGCGAGGCGGTCGGCATCATCGCCGCTCAGTCGATCGGTGAGCCGGGTACGCAGCTGACGATGCGTACCTTCCACACCGGTGGTGTCGCGGGTGAGGACATCACCCAGGGTCTGCCCCGTGTCCAGGAGATCTTCGAGGCCCGGGTCCCGAAGGGCAAGGCGCCCATCGCCGACACCCCGGGTCGGATCCGGATCGAGGACGGCGAGCGGTCGCGGAAGATCATCGTGGTGCCGGACGACGGCAGCGACGAGATCGTCTACGACAAGATCTCCAAGCGGGTCCGGCTGCGGACCCACGACGGCGACCACGTCGAGGTCGGCGAGAAGCTCACCGAGGGCACCATCGACCCGCACGAGCTGCTGCGCATCCTCGGCCCGCGCGCGGTCCAGGTCCACCTGACCCAGGAGGTCCAGGAGGTCTACCGCTCGCAGGGTGTGCTCATCCACGACAAGCACATCGAGATCATCATCCGCCAGATGCTCAAGCGGGTGACGGTCATCGACTCCGGCTCGACCGAGTTCCTGCCGGGCGTGCTGGTCGACCGGGCGCTGTTCGAGTCGGAGAACCGCCGACTCGTCTCCGAGGGCGGCGAGCCCGCCGCCGGTCGCCCGGTGCTGATGGGTATCACCAAGGCCTCGCTGGCCACCGACTCCTGGCTCTCGGCGGCCTCCTTCCAGGAGACCACCCGGGTGCTGACCGACGCGGCGATCAACTCGCGCAGCGACTCGCTCGTCGGCCTCAAGGAGAACGTGATCATCGGTAAGCTCATCCCGGCCGGTACGGGCATCAGCAAGTACCGCAACGTCCGGGTCGAGCCGACCGAGGAGGCGAAGGCCAAGGTCTACTCGATGACCGGCTACCCGGAGACCGACTACGGCTTCGGGCCGGCCAGCGGCCAGGCGGTTCCGCTGGACGACTTCGACTTCGGGTCGTACCGCTAAACAGCACGGACGACGAGGCCCCCGGCAGCCGCCGGGGGCCTCGTCGTGTCCCGGGATCGGCCGGCCCGATCCGGCGGGGCCGGGGCATGATGGAGGGCATGACGACCGCACCCGGGCAGGCGCCCGTCGCCCCGCCGGTGCCGCCGCGCCACCCGCTCGACCCGGACCCGGCCCGGGCCACCAAGGCGAAGGCGGTCTTCGCGCTGGGCCTGATCGGCGCGCTGACCGGCCTGTTCGTCGGCGGCGTGGTGCCCGCCACGGTGGCGCTCCAGCTCGCCCGGCAGGCGCGCCGGGAGGCGTACGCGTCGGGGGGTTTCCTGACCGGTGCGGCCTGGCTGCGCCAGGGGGAGCGGCTGGCCTGGACGGGCCTGGTCCTGGCTGCGGTCACCGTGGTGGCCGCGGTGGTGGTCGGGGTGGTCCGCCTCGCCGACGCGCCCTACGGGCAGGACTTCGCGCCGAACGTGGACTGACCGCCCGGGGGAACGGGTCCCGCCGGGAGTGGGCCGTCCGCCCGCCGGCGGTAGCCTGGCCCGGTGTCCGTCGCGCGGCGGTGGACGCCGAGACGTCGACAGGAGGACCCGTGACGGAACCGGCGCGCTTCCCGGGCAGCGACCCCGCGGCGCCCCCCGCCACGCACCCGGACGCCGCCCCGTCCGACGCGGGGCAGTGGGCGCGGCCCGACGCGGCTGCCCCGTCCGCCCCGACGGGATACCCGCCACCGTCCACGGCCGGCGGCTGGGGCACGCCTTCGGGCCCGGGTCCCGGCACGCCTCCCGGGGCGGCTCCAGGCCCGGGTCCCGGCACGCCTCCGGGCACGGCTCCCGGTTCGGGTCCCGGCTGGGGTGGCGGCTCCGCCTTCCCGGCACCGACGCCTCCGCCGCCGCGGGAGCCGGGTCGGCCGCCGAAGCGGGTCGAGGCGGTCGCCGGCACGCCGTTCGGCGTGGTGCACCTGGACGTGCCCCCGGTCACCTCCGGCCTCGCCGTCGGTTCCCTGGTGGCCGGGATCGTCTCGATCCTCGTCGCGCTGCTGGTGGTCTGCTTCGGCGCGGTCGCCGGCATGGGCGGCGCCTGGGCGGCCGGCGCCTTCACCGTGCTGGGCGTCCTGTCGGGGGCGGGCGCGGTCGTCGCCGGCCTGTTCGGGCTGCGACAGATCCGCCGTGCGGCGCCGCCGCCGGCGGTCCGGTTCACCGGGCGGGGGCTGGCGGTGGCCGGCGTGAGCTGCGGCGGAGCGGGACTGCTGCTCAGCCTGCTCGGGCTGGGGCTGGCGTTGCTGGTGGCGCTGGCGTGACGCGGAGCCGCGACGGCCGGGCGTGAGCGGAGCCGCCCCGGGGTCGACGGGCCGGTTCCTGGGGAAGCCGGTACACTTGTGACCGTAGGTGCCCATCACGGGCGGGCAGGCGCGACGGGTTCGATCGGCGGGCGGGTGAGACGCTACGCCGGCCACTCCGTTTTGACCTGTGCGGTTGTGGTAGGTACTCTTTCCCCTTGTGCCCGGGCAGGCCCGGGCAACTCGTGCGTGCGCTGGATCCGGCGAGCCGGAGATCGCGCGGGAGCACGACAAAGCCAAAGACCCGGCGCGCGGCCTGCCGTGTGCCGGTGAAAGACCCCGGTCGACACGCGTGAGCGCCGACGCCGGGACCGTGAGCTGGGCGACACGCCCGACCGCGGGTGCCGGGACCTCCGCGAGGTGGCCCTGGTCGGAATGTAGGAGAGCCGGTCATCAGGTCGGCTACGGCAGAAGGCGCGGCCGCCACACAGCGGCCGAAGGGAGCGGAGAAGCCCGGTGCCCACCATTCAGCAGTTGGTCCGAAAGGGCCGTCAGGCCAAGACGACCAAGACGAAGACCCCGGCGCTCAAGGGGTCTCCCCAGCGGCGCGGCGTGTGCACCCGCGTGTACACCACCACCCCGAAGAAGCCGAACTCGGCGCTCCGCAAGGTCGCTCGTGTCAAGCTCAGCAGCCAGATCGAGGTGACCGCCTACATCCCGGGCGTCGGCCACAACCTGCAGGAGCACTCGATCGTGCTCGTCCGCGGCGGCCGTGTGAAGGACCTCCCCGGCGTGCGGTACAAGATCGTTCGCGGCTCGCTGGACACCCAGGGTGTCCGCAACCGCAAGCAGGCTCGCAGCCGTTACGGCGCGAAGAAGGAGAAGAGCTGAGATGCCGCGTAAGGGACCCGCTCCGCGGAAGCCGCTGGTCGCTGACCCGGTGTACAACTCGCCGCTGGTCACCCAGCTGGTGAACAAGATCCTGCTGCGTGGTAAGCGTCAGCTCGCCGAGCGCATCGTCTACGCGGCCCTCGAGGGCTGCCGCGAGAAGTCCGGCACCGACCCGGTCGTCACCCTCAAGCGGGCGATGGACAACGTCAAGCCGACCCTCGAGGTGCGCAGCCGCCGCGTCGGTGGCGCCACCTACCAGGTCCCGGTCGAGGTCCGCCCGGCCCGGGCGACCACCCTGGGCCTGCGTTGGCTGGTCACCTACTCCCGCGCCCGTCGCGAGAAGACCATGGTCGAGCGGCTGATGAACGAGCTGCTGGACGCGAGCAACGGCCTCGGCGCCGCCGTCAAGCGGCGCGAGGACACGCACAAGATGGCCGAGTCCAACAAGGCCTTCGCGCACTACCGCTGGTAACACCCTGGTTCCGGCGTCCGCGTGACGCCGGAACCGCCACCAGTTGTGTCGAGACGACGATAAGTAGGGATTGAAGTGGCCGCCGCAGACGCGCTCGCCAACGTACGCAACATCGGCATCATGGCCCACATCGATGCCGGTAAGACCACCACCACCGAGCGGATCCTGTTCTACACCGGCATCACGTACAAGATCGGTGAGGTCCACGAGGGCGGTGCCGTCATGGACTGGATGGAGCAGGAGCAGGAGCGTGGTATCACCATCACCTCCGCTGCTACCAAGTGTGAGTGGAAGGGCCACACGATCCAGATCATCGACACGCCCGGCCACGTCGACTTCACGGTCGAGGTCGAGCGGTCGCTGCGGGTGCTGGACGGCGCGGTCGCGGTCTACGACGGCGTCGCCGGCGTGGAGCCGCAGACGGAGAACGTCTGGCGGCAGGCGGACAAGTACAACGTCCCCCGGATGTGCTTCGTCAACAAGCTCGACCGGACCGGTGCCGACTTCTTCCGCTGCGTGCAGATGATGATCGACCGGCTCAACGCCACCCCGCTGGTGCTCCAGATCCCGATCGGCGCCGAGTCCGACTTCATCGGTGTGGTCGACCTGGTCGAGATGCGGGCGCTGACCTGGCGCGGGGAGACCCAGAAGGGTGAGGACTACGCGGTCGAGGAGATCCCGGCCGACCTCGCCGACTCCGCCGCCGAGTGGCGCGAGAAGCTGATGGAGACCCTGGCCGACGTCGACGACGCGGTGATGGAGAAGTACCTGGAGGGCGAGGAGATCTCCGTCGAGGAGATCAAGGCCGCCATCCGTCGGGCCACCATCGCCGGCAAGGCCAACCCGGTCCTCACCGGCACCGCCTTCAAGAACAAGGGCATCCAGCCGATGCTGGACGCGGTCATCGCGTACCTGCCGTCGCCGCTGGACATCCCGGCGATCGAGGGCACGGCCACCGACGGCGAGACGCCGATGCAGCGCAAGCCGTCCGTCTCGGAGCCGTTCTCCGGCCTGGCCTTCAAGATCCAGACGGACAAGCACCTCGGCAAGCTCACCTACGTCCGGATCTACTCCGGCACGCTCGAGTCCGGCTCCCAGGTGGTCAACTCCACCAAGGACCGCAAGGAGCGGATCGGCAAGATCTACCAGATGCACGCCAACAAGCGGGAAGAGCGCAGCTCGGCCCAGGCCGGCGACATCATCGCGGTGCAGGGTCTCAAGCAGACCACCACCGGTGACACCCTGTGCGACTCGGCGAACCCGGTCATCCTGGAGTCGATGACCTTCCCGGAGCCGGTCATCGAGGTCGCCATCGAGCCGAAGACCAAGGCCGACCAGGAGAAGCTCAGCACCGCCATCCAGCGGCTGGCCGAGGAGGACCCGACCTTCCGCGTCAAGCTGGACGACCAGACCGGCCAGACGGTCATCTCCGGCATGGGCGAGCTGCACCTGGACATCCTGGTCGACCGGATGCGCCGCGAGTTCAACGTCGAGGCCAACATCGGTAAGCCGCAGGTGGCGTACCGCGAGACCATCCGCCGCAAGGTGGAGAAGGTCGAGTACACCCACAAGAAGCAGACCGGCGGTTCCGGCCAGTACGCCCGGGTGATCATCAGCCTGGAGCCGCTGCCGCTGGGCAACGACGCCCCGACCTACGAGTTCGCCAACGCCGTGACCGGTGGCCGCATCCCCCGGGAGTTCATCCCGTCGGTGGACGCGGGTGCGCAGGACGCCATGCAGTACGGCATCCTCGCCGGCTTCCCCCTGGTGGGCGTCAAGCTCACCCTGGTGGACGGCCAGTACCACGAGGTCGACTCGTCGGAAATGGCATTCAAGATCGCCGGCTCGATGGCGATGAAGGAGGCGGCCCGCAAGGCCGACCCCGCGCTGCTCGAGCCGATGATGGCCGTTGAGGTCACCACTCCCGAGGAGAACATGGGTGACGTCATCGGCGACCTCAACTCCCGCCGTGGCATCATCCAGGCGATGGAGGAGCGCAGCGGCGCCCGCGTCGTCCGGGCCCTGGTGCCGTTGTCGGAGATGTTCGGCTACGTCGGCGACCTGCGGTCGAAGACCCAGGGCCGGGCTAGCTACAGCATGCAGTTCGACTCCTACGCCGAGGTTCCGGCCTCGGTCGCGAAGGAGATCATCGCCAAGGCGACGGGTGAGTGACCTCACCTGACGTGCTCCGATGATCCGGGGCGGTCGCGGGAGGGTGCTCCCCGCCCGCGGCCACCTCGGTCGGGATGCGTGAGACCGGGCCTGTAGGCTTCATCGCCGCAGAACCCACCAAAGCTCTCCGGCCGCCAGGCCGGAAAGGCTGTCGACAGAGTCCTAAGCGCCGACCGGCGCGCCGGGGCGAACGAACCAAGAAGTCCACAGGAGGACACCAGTGGCGAAGGCGAAGTTCGAGCGGACTAAGCCGCACGTCAACATCGGCACCATTGGTCACATCGACCACGGTAAGACGACGCTGACGGCGGCCATCACCAAGGTCCTGCACGACCAGTACCCGGACCTGAACCCGTACACGCCGTTCGACGAGATCGACAAGGCGCCGGAGGAGAAGGCCCGCGGCATCACGATCTCCATCGCGCACGTCGAGTACCAGACCGAGGCGCGGCACTACGCGCACGTCGACTGCCCCGGTCACGCCGACTACATCAAGAACATGATCACCGGTGCCGCGCAGATGGACGGCGCGATCCTGGTGGTCGCGGCGACCGACGGCCCGATGCCGCAGACCCGCGAGCACGTGCTGCTGGCCCGCCAGGTCGGCGTGCCCTACATCGTCGTGGCGCTCAACAAGAGCGACATGGTCGACGACGAGGAGCTCCTGGAGCTCGTCGAGCTCGAGGTCCGCGAGCTGCTCTCGTCGCAGGAGTACCCGGGTGACGACCTGCCGGTCGTCCGGGTCTCGGCGCTGAAGGCCCTCGAGGGTGACCCCGAGTGGACCGGCAAGCTGCTGGACCTGATGACCGCTGTCGACACCGCGATCCCGCAGCCGGAGCGCGAGACCGAGAAGCCGTTCCTCATGCCGATCGAGGACGTCTTCACGATCACCGGCCGCGGCACCGTGGTCACCGGCCGCGCCGAGCGTGGCATCCTCAAGCCGAACGAGGAGGTGGAGATCGTCGGCATCCGCGAGAAGTCGATGAAGACCACCTGCACCGGCATCGAGATGTTCCGCAAGCTGCTCGACGAGGCCCGCGCGGGTGAGAACGTCGGTCTGCTGCTGCGTGGCATCAAGCGCGAGGACGTCGAGCGCGGCATGGTCGTCATCAAGCCGGGCACCACGACCCCGCACACGGAGTTCGAGGCGACGGTCTACATCCTCTCCAAGGAGGAGGGCGGCCGGCACACCCCGTTCTTCCAGAACTACCGTCCGCAGTTCTACTTCCGGACCACGGACGTCACCGGTGTCGTCACGCTCCCCGAGGGCACCGAGATGGTCATGCCGGGTGACAACACCACCATGACGGTGAAGCTGATCCAGCCCATCGCCATGGAGGAGAACCTCAAGTTCGCGATCCGCGAGGGTGGCCGCACCGTCGGCGCCGGGTTCGTCACCAAGATCATCAAGTGAGCTAGGTAACCCCGATTAGACCCGCCGCCGGTCGTGCGGCATACTAGTCAGGTTGCGTAACGACAGTTCGCTGCCCGTGTTCGGCTTTCGTCGAACCTCCGGGCTGCAGGACAGTCGGGCGTAGGGTGGTTGGCGGCCCGTCCGCCAACCACCCTCGCACGGCGTTCAGGTCGCGGTAGCGCGATCGGCGCCTTGACCCACCGCGCGGTCAGAATCGCTCCGGAGTCCCGGGGCGGAGCCTGGCCCGAGGGCGCGACACGCCCGACCGCGGGGGTCGGCGAAGTGGGCCTGTACCAGCCGGTACAGGCGCCCGCAACACAGCGGCATCGAGAGAAGGAACAGAAGCCACCATGGCGGGACAGAAGATCCGCATCCGGCTCAAGGCCTATGACCACGAGGTCGTCGACTCCTCGGCTCGGAAGATCGTCGAGACGGTGACGCGTACCGGGGCGCAGGTCGCAGGCCCGGTGCCGCTGCCCACGGAGATCAACCGTTTCTGCGTTATCCGCTCGCCGCACAAGTACAAGGACTCGCGCGAGCACTTCGAGATGCGCACGCACAAGCGGCTGATCGACATCATCGACCCGACCCCGAAGACGGTCGACTCGCTCATGCGCCTCGACCTGCCGGCTGGCGTCGACATCGAGATCAAGCTGTAGGGACCGGACAAATGGACAGGCAAGTCAAGGGGATCCTGGGCGCAAAGCTCGGCATGACCCAGGTCTGGGACAACAACCGCGTTGTCCCGGTGACCGTGGTTCAGGCCGGCCCGTGCGTCATCAGCCAGGTTCGTAGCGCCGACAAGGACGGTTACTCCGCGGTCCAGCTGGCGTACGGCACGATCGACCCGCGCAAGGTCAAGAAGCCGATCAGCGGGCACTACGCGAAGGCCGACGTCGCGCCGCGCCGGCACATCGTCGAGCTGCGCACCGCCGACGCGGCGGACTACTCGCTCGGCCAGGAGATCACGGTCGAGGAGTTCCCGGCCGGTGTCTCGATCGACGTGACCGGCAAGACCAAGGGCAAGGGCTACGCCGGCCCGATGAAGCGTCACGGCTTCCACGGTCTGCGCGCCAGCCACGGCGTCGAGCGCAAGCACCGCTCGCCGGGCTCCATCGGCGCCTGCGCCACCCCGGGTCGTGTCTTCAAGGGCACCCGGATGGCCGGCCGGATGGGTGGCGTGCGCTACACCGTCCAGAACCTGACCGTCCAGGCGGTCGACACCGAGAACAACCTCCTGCTCGTCCGCGGCGCCATTCCCGGCCCCAAGGGCGCGCTGGTCCTGGTCCGCACCGCGGCCAAGACCAAGGTGAAGAAGGGCGGTGTGGCCAAGTGACCACCGTTGACGTCCTCTCCGTCGAAGGCAACAAGAGCGGCTCCGTCGAGCTGCCCGCCGACATCTTCGACGTCCAGGCCAACGTCGCGCTGATGCACCAGGTCGTGGTGGCCCAGCTCGCAGCGGCCCGGCAGGGCACGCACAAGGTCAAGACCCGCGGCGAGGTCGCCGGTGGCGGCAAGAAGCCGTACAAGCAGAAGGGCACCGGTCGTGCCCGGCAGGGCTCGATCCGCGCGCCGCAGTTCGCCGGCGGTGGCGTGGTGCACGGTCCCGTGCCGCGCGACTACAGCCAGCGCACCCCGAAGAAGATGAAGGCCGCCGCCCTGCGTGGCGCCCTGTCGGACCGGGCCCGCGCCGGGCAGGTGCACGTCGTCGAGGCGTTCGTCTCGGGCGAGAAGCCGTCGACCAAGGCCGCCCTGGCCACGCTGGCCAAGCTGACCGAGGCCCGCCGGGTCCTGGTCGTGCTGAGCAGCACCGACGAGCTGAACTGGGTGTCGCTGCGCAATGAGCCGCGGGTGCACCTGATCGAGGCCGGCCAGCTCAACACGTACGACGTGCTGGTGGCCGACGACGTGGTCTTCACGAAGGACGCCCTGGACGAGTTCCTCGGTGTTCCCGCCGAGACCACCGAGGAGGGTGGCAAGTGAGCACGATCGCCGACCCGCGCGACATCATCGTGGCGCCGGTCGTCTCGGAGAAGAGCTACAGCGAGCTGAACCGCAACTGGTACACCTTCCTGGTGCACCCGGACGCGAACAAGACCGAGATCAAGATCGCTATCCAGCAGATCTTCAACGTCCGCGTCCTGACGGTCAACACGCTCAACCGCGAGGGCAAGCGCAAGCGGACCCGCACCGGGTTCGGCAAGCGCAAGGACACCAAGCGGGCGATGGTGAAGCTGGCTGACGGTGACCGTATCGAGGCCTTCGGCGGCCCGGTCAGCTGAGGGGTGTAGACAATGGCTATCCGTAAGTACAAGCCGACGACGCCGGGCCGGCGTGGCTCGAGCGTCGCCGACTTCGCCGAGATCACCCGGTCGACGCCCGAGAAGTCGCTGCTGGCTCCGCTGCCGAAGAAGGGCGGACGCAACGCCCACGGCCGGATCACCACGCGGCACCACGGTGGCGGTCACAAGCGCCAGTACCGTCTGATCGACTTCAAGCGGGTCGACAAGGACGGCGTGCCGGCGAAGGTCGCCCACATCGAGTACGACCCGAACCGCACCGCGCGCATCGCGCTGCTGCACTACGCCGACGGCGAGAAGCGCTACATCATCGCGCCGAAGGACCTGAAGCAGGGCGACGTGGTCGAGTCCGGTCCGGGCGCCGACATCAAGCCGGGCAACAACCTGCCGCTGCGCAACATCCCGGTCGGTACCACCATCCACAACGTGGAGCTGCGCCCGGGCGGCGGCGCCAAGCTGGCCCGCTCGGCCGGCGTCGGCATCCAGCTGCTCGGCCGCGAGGGCGCGTACGCGACCCTGCGCATGCCGTCCGGTGAGATCCGGCGGGTCGACGTCCGCTGCCGCGCCAGCATCGGCGAGATCGGCAACGCCGACCAGTCGAACATCAACTGGGGCAAGGCCGGCCGGATGCGGTGGAAGGGCAAGCGCCCGACCGTCCGTGGTGTCGCGATGAACCCGGTCGACCACCCGCACGGTGGTGGTGAGGGTAAGACCTCCGGCGGTCGCCACCCGGTCAACCCGCAGGGTAAGCCCGAGGGCCGCACCCGTCGTAAGGGCCAGCCGAGTGACCGGCTGATCGTCCGCCGCCGCTACGCCACGCGTAAGCGCGGCTGAGGGAGATAAGACATGCCTCGCAGCCTGAAGAAGGGCCCGTTCGTCGACGACCACCTGCTCAAGAAGGTGGAGACGCAGAACGACAAGGGCTCGAAGAACGTCATCAAGACCTGGTCGCGGCGCTCGACGATCATCCCGGAGATGCTGGGTCACACGATCGCCGTGCACGACGGACGCAAGCACGTCCCGGTGTTCGTGACCGAGGCGATGGTCGGGCACAAGCTCGGCGAGTTCGCGCTGACCCGCACGTTCAAGGGTCACGAGAAGGACGACCGGAAGAGCCGTCGGCGCTGACGCCGCGGGCATACGGATAGAGGAACAAGGGGTTACAGCGATGCCAGGAAAGGGCGACGCTCCGGTGCTTCCGGGCGCGCGGGCGGTTGCGCGGCACGTGCGCATCTCGCCGATGAAGGCGCGCCGGGTGGTCAACCTCGTCCGCGGCCTGCCCGCGAAGGAGGCGCTCACGGTGCTGCAGTTCGCGCCGCAGGCTGCGAGCGAGCAGGTGTATAAGGTGCTCGCGAGCGCGATCGCCAACGCGGAGAACAACGAGCGGCTGGACCCCGACGCGCTGCTCGTCAGCGAGGCGTACGTGGACGAGGGCCCGACCATGAAGCGGTTCCAGCCGCGGGCGCAGGGCCGGGCGTACCGGATCCGCAAGCGCACCTGCCACATCACCGTCGCGGTCGAGGCCGTGGCGCCGGCCGCGCCGAAGAAGGCCGCGGCGAAGAAGGCGGCCCCGGCGAAGCAGGCGGAGCCGGCTGAGACGCAGAGCAAGACGGAGGGCGCCGAGTAATGGGTCAGAAGGTTCACCCGCACGGGTTCCGGCTCGGCATCTCGACCGACTGGAAGTCCCGCTGGTTCGCGGACAAGCTCTACAAGGACTACATCGGCGAGGACGTCAAGATCCGCCGCATGATGTCCAAGGGCCTCGAGCGTGCCGGCATCTCCAAGGTCGACATCGAGCGCACCCGGGACCGGGTCCGCGTCGACATCCACACCGCCCGGCCGGGCATCGTCATCGGCCGCAAGGGTGCGGAGGCCGACCGGATCCGTGGCGAGCTCGAGAAGCTGACCGGCAAGCAGGTCCAGCTGAACATCATCGAGGTGAAGAGCCCCGAGTCGGACGCGCAGCTCGTCGCCCAGGGCGTCGCCGAGCAGCTGTCCAGCCGGGTCAGCTTCCGTCGGGCGATGCGCAAGGCCATGCAGTCCGCGATGAAGAACCCGGTCTGCAAGGGCATCCGGGTCCAGGTCTCGGGCCGTCTCGGCGGCGCCGAGATGAGCCGGACCGAGTTCTACCGCGAGGGCCGGGTCCCGCTGCACACGCTGCGGGCCAACATCGAGTACGGCTTCTTCGAGGCCCGTACCACCTTCGGCCGGATCGGCGTGAAGGTCTGGATCTACAAGGGCGACGCGGTGCCGGGTCGGGAGACCCCGGCCGAGGCTCCGTCGCGCCCGCGCCGTGAGCGCGGCGACCGCCCCGAGCGGCCGCGCCGTGGTCGGTCCGGCTCGTCCGGCACGACCGCCGGCGGCACCGAGGCCGGCCGGGCCGCCGCGACCACCATCGCGCAGCAGGCCGAGACGCCGAGTGGTGACGCGGTGGATCCCGCCGCCGTCTCCGCCGCGGCAGAAACGCAGCAGGAGGGCTGACAGATGCTGATGCCGCGCAAGCCCCCGAAGGGCTTCCGCAAGCCGCACCACCCGGACCGCCACGGCGCGTCCAAGGGTGGTAACCGGGTGGTGTTCGGCGAGTTCGGGATCCAGGCTCTCGAGCCGGCGTACGTGACCAACCGCCAGATCGAGTCGGCGCGTATCGCGATGACCCGCCACATCAAGCGTGGTGGCAAGGTCTGGATCACGATCTTCCCGGACCAGGCCCTCACCAAGAAGCCGGCC
Source organism: Micromonospora sp. NPDC047730 (assembly GCF_043204765.1). Lineage (NCBI taxonomy): Bacteria > Bacillati > Actinomycetota > Actinomycetes > Micromonosporales > Micromonosporaceae > Micromonospora > Micromonospora sp. NPDC047730. The sequence continues at coordinate 328,745 of NZ_JBIDCU010000008.1, forward strand.
GAGACCCGGATGGGTTCCGGTAAGGGTTCGCCCGAGTGGTGGGTCGCCAACGTGAAGCCGGGGCGGGTCCTCTTCGAGATGTCCTTCCCCAACGAGCAGATCGCGCGAGAGGCGATGCGTCGCGCGATCCACAAGCTCCCGATGAAGTGCCGGATTGTTACGCGCGAAGTGGGTGAATCCTGATGGCAGCGGGCGTCAAGCCTTCCGAGCTGCGTGAGCTCTCCGAGGAGGAGCTGGTCACGAAGCTGCGTGAGGCCAAGGCGGAGCTGTTCAACCTCCGCGTGCAGGCCGCAACCGGGCAGCTGGACAACAACCGGCGGCTGCAGGTCATCCGTCGGGAGATCGCCCGGATCTACACGATCATGCGTGAGCGCGAGCTGGGTCTCTCGGCCGCGCCGACTGAGGTGACTGCATCATGAGCGAGAACACCACCGCCGCCGCGCGGGCCCGCCGCAAGGTGCGTGAGGGCCTCGTGGTCAGCGACAAGATGGAAAAGACCGTCGTCGTCGAGGTCGAGGACCGGGTCAAGCACGCGCTGTACGGCAAGATCATGCGCCGTACCAGCAAGCTGAAGGTGCACGACGAGCAGAACACCGCCGGCATCGGCGACCGGGTCCTGATCATGGAGACCCGGCCGCTGTCCGCCACCAAGCGGTGGCGGCTCGTGGAGATCCTGGAAAAGGCCAAGTAGCGAAGGCTCAAGCTCGCCCGGCGTCAGTCGGGCGCGGGTTCCGCCAGGCTCCGGCCGCCCCGTGCGGCCGGAGAACCGGCAGACATAGGAGATAGACGTGATTCAGCAGGAGTCGCGACTGCGCGTCGCCGACAACACGGGTGCTCGGGAGATCCTGTGCATCCGGGTTCTCGGTGGCTCCGGTCGGCGCTACGCGAGCATCGGCGACGTCATCGTGGCCACCGTCAAGGACGCGATCCCGGGTGCCGGTGTGAAGAAGGGCGACGTCGTCAAGGCCGTCGTCGTTCGCACCGCCAAGGAGAGGCGGCGGCCGGACGGTTCGTACATCCGTTTCGACGAGAACGCCGCCGTCATCATCAAGGACGGCGGGGACCCGCGCGGCACCCGTATCTTCGGCCCGGTGGGTCGGGAGCTGCGGGACAAGCGGTTCATGAAGATCATCTCTCTCGCGCCGGAGGTGTTGTGACCGTGAAGGTCAAGAAGGGCGACACGGTCGTCGTCATCGCCGGCAAGGACAAGGGTGCCAAGGGCAAGGTCATCGCGGCCTACCCGCGGCAGGACAAGGTCCTGGTCGAGGGCGTGAACCGGGTCAAGAAGCACACCCGCATCAGCACCACCCAGCGTGGCGCCAAGACCGGTGGCATCGTCACCCAGGAGGCCCCGATCCACGTCTCGAACGTGCAGGTCCTGGACTCCGACGGCAAGCCGACCCGCGTCGGTTACCGGATCGACGAAAACGGCCAGAAGGTCCGCATCGCGCGTAGCACCGGTAAGGACCTGTGATGACCACGGCTACCGAAACCAAGACCATGCCGCGCCTCAAGGAGCGGTACCGCAACGAGATCGTGGCCCAGCTGCAGGAGCAGCACAAGTACGGCAACCCGATGCAGGTGCCGCGGCTGGTCAAGATCGTCGTCAACATGGGCGTCGGCGAGGCTGCCCGGGACGCCAAGCTGATCGACGGCGCCGTCCGCGACCTGGCCACCATCACCGGCCAGAAGCCGCAGGTGCGGCGGGCGACCAAGTCCATCGCGCAGTTCAAGCTCCGCGAGGGCATGCCGATCGGCGCGAAGGTGACCCTCCGCGGCGACCGGATGTGGGAGTTCCTGGACCGGCTGCTGTCGATCGCGCTGCCGCGTATCCGCGACTTCCGCGGTCTCGACGGGCGCAAGCTCGACGGGCACGGCAACTACACGTTCGGCCTGACCGAGCAGTCGGTGTTCCACGAGATCGACCAGGACAAGATCGATCGGCAGCGGGGCATGGACATCACGGTGGTCACGACCGCCACGACCGACGACGAGGGCCGGGCGCTGCTCAAGCTCCTGGGCTTCCCGTTCAAGGAGAACTGAGATGGCCAAGAAGGCGCTGATCCTCAAGGCGGCCGCGAAGCCGAAGTTCTCGGTTCGCGCGTACACCCGCTGCCAGCGGTGCGGGCGTCCCAAGGCGGTCTACCGCAAGTTCGGTCTCTGCCGGGTGTGCATCCGGGAGATGGCCCACCGCGGTGAGCTGCCCGGCGTGTCCAAGGCTTCCTGGTAATAGCTATTGCTCTTCGCCGTAGGCCCGGGGCTCACCGCCCCGGGAACCCCGGCGAGAAAGGCTGACGAATTCCATGACGATGACCGACCCGATCGCAGACATGCTCACGCGTCTGCGTAACGCCAACCAGGCGTACCACGACCGGGTGACGATGCCCTACTCGAAGATCAAGGCGAACATCGCCGAGGTCCTCAAGGCCGAGGGTTACATCGCCACCTGGTCGGTCGAGGAGCCCGAGGAGGGCGCCGTCGGCAAGCGACTGGTCGTCGAGCTGAAGTACGGCCAGAACCGGGAGCGGAGCCTGGCCGGCATCAAGCGCGTGTCCAAGCCCGGTCTGCGGGTTTACGCCAAGTCGGACGGGCTCCCGCGGGTGCTCGGCGGGCTGGGCGTGGCGATCATTTCGACGTCCCAGGGGCTGCTCACCGACCGGCAGGCCCGCAAGCGGAGCGTTGGCGGGGAAGTCCTCGCCTTCGTCTGGTAACGGGAGACAGGTAGAAATGTCGCGTATTGGACGTAAGTCGATCCCGGTGCCAGCCGGCGTCGACATCACGATCGACGGGCAGACCGTCAAGGTCAAGGGCCCGAAGGGCGAGCTCTCGCACACCCTGGCCGAGCCGATCACGATCGACCGGGCCGAGGACGGGCAGCTGAACGTCAACCGCCCGAACGACGAGCGCAAGGCCAAGGAACTGCACGGCCTCAGCCGTACCCTGGTCGCCAACATGATCGTCGGCGTCACCGAGGGCTACCGCAAGAGCCTGGAGATCGCCGGCACCGGTTACCGCGTGACCGCCAAGGGCAAGGACCTGGAGTTCGCGCTCGGGTTCTCGCACCCCGTGCTGGTTCCGGCGCCGGACGGCATCACCTTCACGGTGGAGAAGCCGACGCTGTTCCACGTGGCCGGCATCGACAAGCAGCTCGTCGGTGAGGTTGCCGCCAACATCCGGAAGATCCGCCCGCCGGAGCCCTACAAGGGCAAGGGCGTGAAGTACCAGGGCGAGGTCATCCGCCGCAAGGCTGGAAAGGCAGGTAAGAAGTGAGCGCCACGCTGCTCAAGCGCCGCCGCGGCGTCGCCGCCAAGCGTGCCGTCGGGCGTGCGCGTCGGCACTTCCGGGTCCGCAAGAACATCAGCGGCACCGCCGAGCGTCCCCGCCTCGTGGTCACCCGCTCCCTGCGGCACATCGTCGCCCAGATCGTGGACGACACCAAGGGTCACACCCTGGCGTCGGCCTCGACCCTGGACGCCTCGGTGCGCGGCTCGGAGGGCGACAAGAGCGCCCTGGCCGGCAAGGTCGGCGCCCTGCTCGCCGAGCGGGCCAAGGCCGCCGGCATCTCCAAGGTCGTCTTCGACCGCGGTGGCAACCGGTACGCGGGGCGGGTCGCCGCGCTTGCCGACGCCGCCCGCGAAGCCGGGCTCGAGTTCTAGAAACCCCGTCACGAGAGAGAAGGAAGGCTGCTGATGCCAGGTCAACAGCGCCGTGGCGGCGGGTCCGGTGGCAACGAGGGTGGTCGCCGCGACAACCGCCGTGAGGGCGGCCGCGGAAACGCGCCCGTCGAGAAGACCCCGCACCTCGAGCGGGTCGTCGCGATCAACCGCGTCGCCAAGGTCGTGAAGGGTGGTCGTCGCTTCAGCTTCACCGCCCTGGTGATCGTGGGCGACGGCGACGGCACCGTCGGTGTGGGCTACGGAAAGGCCAAGGAGGTGCCCGCGGCGATCGCCAAGGGCGTCGAGGAGGCCAAGAAGCACTTCTTCAAGGTTCCGCGGATCGCCTCCTCCATCCCGCACCCGGTGACGGGTGAGGCGGCGGCCGGTGTGGTGCTGCTCAAGCCGGCTTCCGCCGGTACGGGTGTCATCGCCGGTGGTCCGGTGCGCGCCGTGCTGGAGTGCGCGGGTATCCACGACGTGCTCTCCAAGAGCCTCGGCTCGTCGAACCCGATCAACATCGTGCACGCCACCGTGGCGGCGCTGAAGGGGCTCGAGTCCCCCGAGGCCGTCGCCGCCCGTCGTGGCCTGCCGGTCGAGGACGTCGCGCCGGCCGCCATGCTGGCGTCGCGGGCGGGGGTGGCTTCCTGATGGCTCGCCTGAAGGTCACCCAGGTCCGGTCCGAGATCGGGACCAAGCAGAACCAGCGTGACTCGCTGCGCTCGCTCGGTCTCAAGCGGATCAACGACGTGGTGGTCAAGGAGGACCGTCCGGAGATCCGCGGCATGATCTTCGCGGTCAACCACCTCGTGAAGGTCGAGGAGGTCGAGTAATGACGATCAAGGTCCACCACCTGCGCCCGGCGCCCGGTGCCAAGACCGCGAAGACCCGTGTGGGTCGCGGTGAGGGCTCGAAGGGCAAGACCGCCGGTCGCGGTACCAAGGGTTCCAAGGCCCGCAAGAACATCTCGGCGGCGTTCGAGGGTGGGCAGATGCCCATCCACATGCGCCTGCCGAAGATGAAGGGCTTCAAGAACAAGTTCAAGGTGGTCTTCCAGGTGGTCAACCTGGACCGGCTCGCCGAGCTGTTCCCGAACGGCGGCCAGGTCGGCCCGCTGGAGCTCGTCGAGGCCGGCGCGGTCCGCAAGGGCCAGCCGGTCAAGGTCCTCGGCACCGGGGACCTCGGCGGGGTCGCCCTCCAGGTGTCGGCGCACGCGTTCAGCGCGTCGGCCAAGGAGAAGATCGCCGCCGCCGGTGGCACCGTCACCGAGCTGTAAGAGCTGTACGACACATGGCGCCCGCTCAGTTGTCCCAACTGGGCGGGCGCCATGGTCTCCCCGGCATGTGTGCGCCGGGTAACATCGGATTCGGTTTATGTAGCCGGGCACATCTGCCCGGACCGGGATCGGGCTGTTAGAGTCCCTTCCCAGCTATGGATATCGGGCGCTCGCCCGGCACCCACCCCGACCCGCCCGGGATCACCGGCGGCCCGCCGCGCGCAGGAGGAAGAAGTTGCTGTCCGCCTTTCTCAGTGCGTTCCGTACGCCTGACCTGCGCAAGAAGCTGCTGTTCACAGTAGGCATCATCGCGGTCTACCGGCTCGGGGCTACGCTGCCCAGCCCGGGTGTCTCGTACGGCAACGTGCAGAAGTGCCTCGACACCCTGGAGAACGGCTCCACCGGGGTCCTCAACCTGCTCAACCTCTTCTCCGGCGGCGCGCTGCTGCAGCTCTCGGTCTTCGCGCTGGGCATCATGCCCTACATCACCGCGTCGATCATCCTGCAGCTGCTGACCGTGGTCATCCCGCGGCTCGAGCAGCTCCGCAAGGAGGGCCAGGCCGGGCAGGCGAAGATCACCCAGTACACCCGCTACCTGACGCTGGGCCTGGGCGTCCTCCAGGCGTCGGCGTTCGTGGCGCTGGCCCGCTCCGGGCAGCTGTTCCAGAACCAGTGCGACCAGTTCCCGATCATCCCCGAGGGCACCGGGATCCCGGACTGGCTGACGCTGACCCTCCTGGTCATGACGATGACCGCCGGCACCGGCGTGGTGATGTGGCTCGGTGAGCTGATCACCGACCGGGGCGTCGGCAACGGCATGTCCGTCCTGATCTTCACCTCGATCGCGGCCCGGCTTCCCAGTGAGGGCTGGCAGATCAAGCAGACCGGCGGCTGGGGCAAGTTCATCCTCGTCATCGCGCTGGTCCTGGTGGTCATCACCGCGGTCACCTTCATCGAGCAGGCGCAGCGCCGGATCCCGGTGCAGTACGCCAAGCGGATGATCGGCCGGCGCATGTACGGCGGCACCTCGACCTACATCCCGCTGAAGGTCAACCAGGCGGGTGTCATCCCGGTCATCTTCGGCTCGTCGCTGCTCTACCTGCCCCAGTTGGCGCTGCAGTTCTTCGACCAGACCAACCCGGGCAAGACCCAGGCGTGGATCCAGAACAACCTGGTCGACCCGACCAGCCCGATCTACATCTCGGTCTACTTCCTGCTGATCATCTTCTTCACGTACTTCTACGTCTCGATCACGTTCAACCCGACCGAGGTCGCGGACAACATGAAGAAGTACGGCGGCTTCGTGCCGGGCATCCGCCCCGGCAAGCCGACCGCCGACTACCTCGACTTCATCCTCAGCCGGATCACTCTGCCGGGCGCCCTCTACCTGGGCATCATCTCGATCCTGCCGAACTTCTTCTTCATCTGGCTGGACAAGCAGCAGTACCTGAACTTCCCGTTCGGCGGCACCGCTGTCCTGATCATGGTCGGCGTCGGTCTGGAAACCACCAAGCAGATCGAGAGCCAACTGATGCAGCGGAACTACGAAGGGTTCCTGCGGTAGATGAGACTCGTTCTTGTTGGCCCGCCGGGTGCGGGCAAGGGTACGCAGGCCGAGTTCGTCGCCGCGCACCTCTCGGTCCCGAAGATCTCGACCGGTGACATCTTCCGGTCGAACGTCTCCCAGGGCACGCCGCTGGGGATCGAGGCGAAGCGCTACATGGACGCCGGCGAGCTGGTGCCCGACGAGGTCACGATCAACATGGTGCGGGACCGGCTCGCCGAGCCGGACGCCGCCGAGGGTTTCCTGCTCGACGGCTTCCCGCGCACCACGCCGCAGGCCGCCGCGCTGGACAAGCTCCTCGCCGACCTGGGCACCGCGCTCGACCTGGTGCTGGAACTCGTCGTCGACGACGACGAGGTGATCCGGCGGCTCTCCGGCCGGCGTACGTGCCGGGGCTGCGGCAAGATCTGGCACGTCGAGTTCGACGCGACCACCCGCGAGGGCATCTGCGACCGGTGCGGCGCCGAGCTGTTCCAGCGCGACGACGACAAGCCGGAGACCATCGCCACCCGCCTGCGGGAGTACGCGGACAAGACCGCGCCGCTGGTCGACTACTACGGCGCCCAGGGCAAGCTGGTGGGCATCGACGCCACCGGCCCGGTGGAGGACGTCACGCTCCGCGCCATCGACGCCCTGCGGTCGTACGGCGGCTGACGTCCCGCCGGGCTCCGGCGGATAGAGTGCGAAGAGCGGGGTACGTCCGACGTGCCCCGCTCTTCGGCTTCGGCAACGAAAGGTAACGGCTCCATGCGTCGTCCCCAGCTGGACATCCAGCTGAAGACCCCTGACCAGATCGAGAAGATGCGGGCCGCCGGGCTGGTGGTCGCCGAGGCGCTGCGTCGGATGCGGGAGGCGGTCGCCCCCGGGGTCAGCACCGCCGACCTGGACGCCATCGCCGAGTCGACCATCCGCGAGGCCGGCGCCGTCCCCTCGTTCAAGGGCTACCACGGCTTCCCGGCATCGATCTGCTCGTCGGTGAACGAGCAGGTCGTGCACGCCATCCCGGCGCCGCAGCAGGTGCTCCGCGACGGGGACCTGATCTCGATCGACTGCGGCGCGGTGCTCGACGGTTGGCACGGCGACGCCGCGATCACGGTCGGCGTGGGCGAGGTCGACCCGGCGCTGCTCAAGATGGCCGAGGTGGCCGAGGACGCCATGTGGGCGGGCATCGCCGCCGCCGCCCGCGGGGCGGCCAGCGGTAAGGGTCGGCTCACCGACATCTCGCACGCCGTGGAGAACGCCGTCCGCAAGGGCGGCCGGTACGGCATCGTCGACGGCTACGGCGGCCACGGCATCGGCACCGAGATGCACCAGGACCCGCACGTGCTCAACCACGGACGCCCGGGCAAGGGCCCCCGCCTGGTGCCGGGCATGGCGCTGGCGATCGAGCCGATGATCACCATGGGCTCGCCCCGGACGGTGGAGCTCTCCGACGGCTGGACCGTGGTCACCCGGGACCGGTCGATGGCGGTGCACGTCGAGCACACGATGGCGCTGCTCCCGGACGGCGTCTGGGTGCTGACCGCGCCGGACGGCGGCCGCGCCCGGCTCGGTGAACTCGTCACCTCCCGCCAGCCCGCCGACTCGCCGGCCGTCTGATCCGACAGGGCCGGCTGGAGCCGCCCGACACGACGAGCGGTCGCCGCGGGCGTACGGGGAGCGGGACGCCCTCGTCACCGGCCCGCCGGCGCCCGCCGTCCTGCGGCGGGAGGTTCGCGACGCCGGCGGGCCCTGCCCTGTACCTGGTCGGGGCACCGCCGGACCGGAACGCCGGGCGGGTGACCTGGATGCCTGATTGTCGCCTTTTCGGGTGGTCCGACGCTCCCGAGGGTGGCCGGTTTGGCGACGGCCCGCAGGCGGGCGTACACTTTCTGATCGGCGCACAGCGTCCACTCCGGCATGCCCACCCCGCGCTTCGGTGGGAGTCGGAGCCGCGGCTGGCGCGGGCTTCCTGATCTTGATCGGTCGCCCGTGTAAGACGTTGTGGGCCGTCCGGAGTAACCGACGTCAGGACAGCGGAGGACATGCCGAAAAAAGACGGAGCCATCGAGATCGAGGGTCGGGTCATCGAGCCCCTGCCGAACGCAATGTTCCGCGTGGAGCTCGCGAACGGTCACAAGGTGCTGGCTCACATCAGCGGCAAGATGCGGCAGCACTACATCCGCATCCTGCCGGAGGACCGGGTCGTCGTCGAACTCTCGCCGTACGACCTGACCCGCGGGCGCATCGTCTACCGCTACAAGTAAGCCTGACGACGGCCGGGACGTCCCCGTGTCCGTCTTCGACGTCCGGTGTCGCGCCTCGGCGCGTCGTCGGGCCAGATGGGAAGTAAGGCAACCGTGAAGGTCAAGCCGAGCGTCAAGAGGATCTGCAACAAGTGCCGGGTCATCCGCCGGCACGGCCGGGTCATGGTCATCTGCACCGACCCGCGCCACAAGCAGCGCCAGGGCTGAACCAGTTCCGACCGGCCGTGTGACAACGGTCGGTCGTAATCGGTCCGGGCCGCGGATCCAGACAACGAATCAATTGCTCGTCCCAGCCGCGGGCGGTGCGCGTCGCGTACCTCTTCGTGGTTGACCCCCGGTCGGAGGCCGGGGCCCGCTCGGGCAGCGACCGTTTCCGGTCGCCGGCGCACGACGCCGGAGGCGGAACGGTCGGTAGCGGGGTGGGACGGGTCCACACCTCCGCCAGAACACCACGAGGAGCACGCCCGCACATGGCACGTCTAGTCGGCGTCGACCTCCCCCGCGAGAAGCGGATGGAGATCGCGCTCACCTACATCTTCGGCGTGGGTCGGACCCGCGCCCTGGAGACGCTCGCCGCCACCGGCATCTCGCCGGACAAGCGCGCCCGGGACCTCACGGACGAGGAGCTGGTCCAGCTCCGCGACCACATCGAGGGCAACTACAAGGTTGAAGGCGACCTGCGCCGCGAGGTCGCCGCTGACATCCGCCGCAAGGTCGAGATCGGCTGCTACGCCGGCATCCGGCACCGCCGGGGCCTGCCCGTGCGTGGCCAGCGGACCCGGACCAACGCGCGGACCCGCAAGGGCCCGAAGCGGACCGTGGCCGGCAAGAAGAAGCCCGGCAAGAAGTAAATAGGAGCGCACAGACTTATGCCACCGAAGGCTCGTGCCGGAGCCGCTGTCAAGAAGGTCCGGCGCAAGGAACGCAAGAACGTCGCCCACGGGCAGGCGCACATCAAGAGCACCTTCAACAACACCATCGTGTCCATCACGGACCCGACCGGTGCGGTCATCTCCTGGGCCTCCGCGGGTCAGGTGGGCTTCAAGGGCTCCCGCAAGTCGACCCCGTTCGCCGCGCAGCTCGCCGCCGAGGCCGCCGCGCGCCGGGCGATGGAGCACGGCATGCGCAAGGTCGACGTGTTCGTCAAGGGCCCCGGCTCCGGCCGGGAGACCGCCATCCGTTCGCTGCAGGCCGTGGGCCTGGAGGTCGGTCAGATCTCCGACGTGACCCCGCAGCCGCACAACGGGTGCCGTCCGCCGAAGCGTCGCCGGGTCTGAGAGGTTAGAGAGAGATGGCTCGTTACACCGGTGCTGACTGCCGCCGTTGCCGGCGGGAGAAGATGAAGCTGTTCCTCAAGGGCAGCAAGTGCGATGGCCCGAAGTGCCCGTTCGAGTCCCGGCCGTTCCCGCCCGGGCAGCACGGCCGCGGTCGCACGAAGGAGACGGAGTACCTGCTCCAGCTCCGTGAGAAGCAGAAGGCCCGCCGTGTCTACGGCGTGCTGGAGAAGCAGTTCCGCGGTTACTACGAGGAGGCCGTGGCCAAGCAGGCCAAGACCGGTGAGGTCCTCCTGCAGATCCTCGAGTCGCGGCTGGACAACGTGGTCTACCGGGCCGGCTACGCCAAGTCCCGGGACATGGCCCGTCAGCTGGTCAAGCACGGTCACTTCACGGTGAACGGCAAGAAGGTCGACATCCCGTCGTACCGCGTCAAGGAGCACGACATCATCGAGGTCCGGGGCAAGAGCAAGGAGCTCACCCCGTTCATCGTGGCGCAGGCCGAGGCCGGCTCGCGGTCGGTTCCGGCGTGGCTCGAGGCGATCCCCAGCCAGATGAAGATCCTCGTGCACTCGCTCCCGGCCCGCCAGGTCATCGACACGCAGGTCCAGGAGCAGCTGATCGTCGAGCTCTACTCCAAGTAGTCGGAGCTCGTTGCGGTGGCCCGCCCGACACGGGCGGGCCACCGGAACAGTTTGTCGTGGGCGTCATATGGCGGGCGCCCCGGAAGAGAAGAGAAGACATGCTCATCAGCCAGCGACCGACCCTCTCCGAGGAGTCGATCAACGAGACCCGGTCCCGGTTCACCATCGAGCCGCTGGAGCCGGGCTTCGGCTACACCCTGGGCAACTCGCTGCGGCGTACGCTGCTGTCGTCGATCCCGGGTGCGGCGGTCACCTCGATCAAGATCGACGGTGTGCTGCACGAGTTCACCACGATCCCCGGTGTCAAGGAGGACGTGGTCGAGCTCGTCATGAACATCAAGGAGCTCTGCGTCAGCTCCGAGCACGACGAGCCGGTCAGCATGTACCTGCGCAAGCAGGGCCCCGGCGACGTGACCGCGGGTGACATCCAGCCGCCGGCCGGCGTCTCGGTGCACAACCCCGACCTGAAGCTCGCCACCCTCAACGGCAAGGGCCGGCTCGACATGGAGCTGACCGTCGAGCGGGGTCGCGGCTACGTCACGGCGGCGCAGAACAAGCAGGCCGGCGCCGAGATCGGCCGGATCCCGGTCGACTCGATCTACTCGCCGGTGCTCAAGGTGACCTACCGCGTCGAGGCGACCCGTGTCGAGCAGCGGACGGACTTCGACCGGCTGATCATCGACGTCGAGACCAAGCCGTCGATGGGCCCGCGTACCGCGCTGGCCTCGGCCGGCTCGACGCTGGTGGAGCTGTTCGGCCTGGCCCGGGAGCTGGACGAGACCGCCGAGGGCATCGACATCGGGCCGTCCCCGCAGGACGCCCAGCTCGCGGCGGACCTGGCGCTGCCGATCGAGGAGCTGGACCTGACCGTCCGCTCCTACAACTGCCTCAAGCGCGAGGGCATCAACTCCGTTGGTGAGCTCATCGGGCGTACCGAGGCCGACCTCCTCGACATCCGCAACTTCGGTCAGAAGTCGATCGACGAGGTCAAGATGAAGCTCGCCGGGATGGGTCTGGGGCTGAAGGACTCGGCCCCGAACTTCGACCCGGCGCACGTCGTGGACACCTTCGGCGAGGCCGACTACGACACCGACGACTACCGCGAGACCGAGCAGCTCTAGTCCGCGCTGCCGCCACACCTGAGGAGCACCAAGCATGCCCACGCCCACCAAGGGCCCCCGCCTCGGCGGCAGCCCCGCGCACGAGCGGCTGATGCTGGCCAACCTGGCCACCGCGCTGTTCCAGCACGGCAAGATCCAGACCACCGAGACGAAGGCCCGGCGGCTGCGTCCGCTGGCCGAGCAGCTCATCACCAAGGCCAAGCGCGGCGACCTGGCGTCCCGCCGGCGGGTGCTGGGCGTCGTCAAGGACAAGGACGTGGTCTACGCCCTGTTCGACCAGATCGCGCCCCGGTACGCCAACCGCAACGGTGGCTACACCCGGATCGTGAAGACCGGTCCGCGCAAGGGTGACGCCGCGCCGATGGCGATCATCGAGCTGGTCGAGGAGCTTCAGGTCGCCGAGCCGAAGGCGAACAAGAAGACCGCCGCCCGCAAGGCCGCGCAGCAGGACAAGGTCGAGGCGCTCGCCCCGGCCGAGGAGGCCCCGAAGTCGAACTCGGGCGACCAGGACGCCGAGGCGCCCGTGTCGGCGTCCGGCGACACCGCCGCCGCCCGCGAGGACAGCGACGAGGCCGGCGAGAACGACAAGGCCTGATCCAGGCCACCGTCGGGCCCGGCACCCCTTGTGGGGTGCCGGGCCCGACCCCGTGAGGCGGAGGTACGAGTGGACGAGCGCACCCGACTGCGGCTGGACGTCGCGTACGACGGCACCGGCTTTTCCGGCTGGGCCGCCCAGCCGACGCGGCGTACGGTCGCCGGGGTGCTCGTGGAGACCCTCGACCTGGTGCTCGGCGCGGGGACGGCGACGGGGTTGACCGTGGCGGGCCGCACCGACGCCGGGGTGCACGCCACCGGGCAGGTCTGCCACGTGGACCTGCCCACCGCCGTGTGGCGGGAGCACGAGGGGCGGCTGCTGCGCCGGCTGGCCCGGCTGCTCCCCACCGACGTGCGGGTGCGGGCGATGACCGAGGTGCCCGCCGACTTCGACGCCCGGTTCTCGGCCACCTTCCGCCGCTACGAGTACCGGGTCACCGACGCGCCGTGGGGCGCCGAGCCGCTGCGCCGGCACGAGGTGCTGGCCTGGCCGAAGCCGCTCGACCTGGACGCGTTGAACGCCGCCGCGGCGGGGCTGGTGGGGGAGCACGACTTCGCCGCGTACTGCCGGCGCAAGGAGAACGCCACCACGCTGCGCGAGGTGACCAGGCTGGACTGGCGGCGGGATCCCGACGGGCTCCTCGTGGCCACCGTGCAGGCCGACGCGTTCTGCCAGGCGATGGTGCGCAGCCTGGTCGGCGCGATGCTGGTCGCGGGGGACGGGCGCCGTCCGGTCGGGTGGCCGGGCAGCCTGCTGACCCGCCGGGAACGCTCCAGCGAGGTGACCGTGGCCCCGGCGCACGGGCTGACCCTGGTCGCCGTGGGCTACCCCGACGACCCGGCCGAGTACGCCCGCCGCGCCGAGGCGACCCGCCGGCTGCGCGTCCCCGTGGAGGGTTGACCGCAGGGACGCGTCCGGCGTACGCCATCTCGGCGGGTCGGCGCCGATCCGGCCAGGGTGCCGGCCGTTGGCGCTGCTGCGGACGTACCGGGTCGAGCTGGGCGGGTGACCCCGTCGGGGTGCCGAAGGGAACGGGTGCGCGGCCCGGTGGCCCGCGCACCCGTCCAGACCCGGGGGCTCGTCACGCGCCCGGCAGTTCGCTCCCGTCCTGTGTGCCGGTGCGGTCCGCGCCCTCATCGGTCGGCTGGCCGGCCGTCCCACCGTTCGCCCGGCGCTCCAGCACGCCCTGGTTGAGGTGCAGCTCGATCATGTCGAAGAGGATCTCTCTGGCCTTCGTGTCGCCCGACCTGATCGTCTCGCCGTCGGCGCGGGCGACCACCGCGTACGCGAGGTAGTGGCCGCGCACCTGCCAGCCGACCCGCGCCGGCGCGGTGGCGATCGCCTCGGTGCCGTTGTCGGCCGGCATGCCCCGGAATCGGCCCTGCCGCTCGTCGAGCATCTGCCGGATCCGGTCGCGGGCGCGTTCGGCGCTGGCGCGGTCGGTCAGGTTGAACAGGCCGGCGGTCACCAGGTGGTCGCCGTCGGGCGTGCGCAGGGTGGCCCGGACCACCTGGTTGCAGCCGAGCCGGACCAGCAGGTCGGCGACCTCCCCGGTGGCCGCGACCGCGCAGCTGGCGCTGGAGTGGGTCTTCAACACCCGGTACGCGGGCTGCCCGTCGGCGACGACCAACTGCGTGCCGGGGAACAGCTCCTTGGCCGTCAGCGGCGCCTGGTCGGTGTCCCGGGAGTCGAGGTCGTGCGCCCCGGCCTCGGCCGACTCGGCCACCTGGGGCTGGCCGGTGGGCGTGGCCTGCGGCGTCCGGTCGCGCTCGACCAGCAGGGCGGCGGCGCCGAGGCCGCAGAGCGCGAGCAGCACGAGGACGGCTGCGCCGCCGACGAGCACCTGCCACAGCCGGCCGCCGCCCCGCTGCGGCACGGGGCGCTCGACCGCCACGGGTGCCTCGACCGCCACGGGTGCCTCGACCGCTACGGGTGCCTCGACCGCTACGGGTGCCTCGGTGGCCACGGGCGCCTCGGCCGCTACGGCCGGCTCGGCCGGTGCCGGCGACACCTGCACGTCCGGCCGCGCCGGCGACACCTGCACGTCCGGCGGGGCCTGCGCGTCCGGCGGGGCTTGCGCGTCCGGCGGGGCTTGCGGGGCCGGCGGAGCCTGCGGGGCCGGTGGGGCTGGCGGAGCCTGCGGGTCGGGCGGTACCTCTGCCTGTGGCAATGGCGGCGCCTGTGGTGCTGGCGTGTGCCGCGCGGGGGACACCGGGGCCGCGGCGCGGACCGGCTCCGGCTCGGCGGGGGGCGGCGCGACCCGGTTGGGCCGGGGCAGCGACGGCGTCGGGAAGCGGGACGGGGAGGGACCGGCCGGCGGACCGGCACCGAGCACCGAGCGGCCGGACCGGGGCTCCGGGTACTCCATGAATGCTTCCTCATCGGACTCGTACCGATACACCATGTCGCCCAGGGTAGGAGGCATTGTCCCTTTAGGGGGTAATAACGGGAAATTGGGTGCCTGACTGTTTCGTGTCGTGCTGGTCCGCTCCTCGGCCCCGGACCGGCCGGTGGCGAGGGCGGTGCGAGAATTGCCGGCGTGACCGGCGACCACTACTTCACCGCTGAACCCGCGACTGCCGCCCACCCGCGTGAGGTCGAGTTCGCCGTCGCCGGCCGCGACTACACCCTGACCTCCTCCGGCGGGGTCTTCTCCGCCACCCGCCTCGACCCCGGCACGGCGGTGCTGCTGCGCAAGGCCGAGCTGCCGCCCGCCGACACGGCCGGTGCCCTGCTCGACCTCGGCTGTGGCTTCGGGCCGATCACCTGCGTGCTGGCCACCTCGGCGCCGTCGGCGACCGTCTGGGCCGTCGACGTCAACGAGCGGGCCCGGGAGCTGACCGCGGCCAACGCGGCGCGGGTCGGCGCGGCCGACCGGGTACGCGTCGCCGAGCCGGACGACGTGCCCGCCGACGTGACGTTCGCCCAGCTCTGGTCCAACCCGCCGATCCGGGTCGGCAAGGACGACCTGCACCGGATGCTGCTGCGCTGGCTGCCCCGGCTCGCCCCGGACGGCGTCGCCTGGCTGGTGGTCGCCCGCCACCTCGGCGGCGACTCGCTGCACCGCTGGCTGGCCGACCAGGGCTGGCAGGTCGAGCGGCACGCCAGCCAGAAGGGCTACCGGGTGCTGCGCGTCACCCGGTAATTGGTTGGGCCGCCCGGCGGGTGCTCGGGCAGGATGCCGACGTGGGATACGTGGACGTGGCAGCCGTCGGGCACCTCCTCCCCGACGGGCGGGAACTCTTCACCGACGTCTCGTTCCGGGTCGGGGAGGGCGCCAAGGTGGCCCTGGTCGGGCCGAACGGCGCCGGCAAGACGACGCTGCTGCGGATGGTCGCCGGCGACCTGCCGGTGAAGACCGGCGCGATCGCGCGGGCCGGCGGGCTGGGCGTGATGCGCCAGTTCATCGGCATGATCGGCGACGAGTCCACACTGGCCGACCTGGCGCTGTCGCTCGCCCCGCCGGCGCTGCGCGACGCCGGCCGCCGGCTCGCCGAGACCGAGGCGGCCATGCGGGCGGCCGAGGTCCGCGGCAAGTACAGCACCGCCGCCGGCAAGGCCCAGCTGGCGTACGCGGACGCGCTCGCGGCCTGGGGCGAGGCCGGCGGGTACGACGCCGAGGTGCTCTTCGACACCGTCGCCACCATCGTGCTCGGCCTGCCGTGGGACGGCGCCCGGGAGCGGCCCGTCCGGACCCTCTCCGGCGGCCAGCAGAAGCGCTTCGCCCTCGAACTGCTGCTGCGCGGCCCCGACGAGGTGCTGCTCCTCGACGAGCCGGACAACTTCCTCGACGTGCCGGGCAAGCGCTGGCTGGAGGGGCGGCTGCGCGAGTCGGCCAAGTCGGTGCTCTACGTCTCGCACGACCGGGAGCTGCTGGCACACACCGCCGACCGGGTCGTCGCCGTGGAGGGCGGCAGCGCCTGGGTGCACCCCGGTGGCTTCGCGAGCTGGCACTCCGCGCGCGTGGCCCGGCACGCCCGCCTCGACGAGCTGCGCAAACGCTGGGACGAGGAACACCAGAAGCTGCGCGAGCTGATGCTGATGTACAAGCAGAAGGCCGCGTACAACGACGGGATGGCCTCGCGCTACCAGGCCGCACAGACCCGGTTGCGCAAGTTCGAGGAGGCCGGGCCGCCGCCCGTACCGCCGAAGGACCAGGACATCCGGATGCGCCTGACCGGCGGGCGGACCGGCAAGCGCGCGGTGGTCTGCGAGCAGCTGGAGCTCGACGGCCTGACCTACCCGTTCGACCTGGAGATCTGGTACGGCGACCGGGTGGCGGTGCTCGGCGCCAACGGCACGGGGAAGTCGCACTTCCTCCGGCTGCTCGCCCGCGGCGGCAGTGACCCCGACCCGGCCAACGGCCCGGTCGACGGCGCGGCGGCGCTCGCGCCGGTCGCGCACGACGGGGTGGCCCGGCTCGGCGCGCGGGTGCGCCCCGGGCACTTCTCGCAGACCCACGACCGGCCGGAGCTGATGGCGAAGACCCTCGTGGAGATCCTCTGGCGGGGGGACGACCACCGGGCCGGCATGGACCGGCACGCGGCGATGGCGGCGTTGTCCCGGTACGAGTTGGCGGGGCAGGGCGACCAGCGCTTCGGCACCCTCTCCGGCGGGCAGCAGGCGCGGTTCCTGGTGCTGCTGCTGGAGTTGTCCGGCGCGACGCTGCTGCTGCTCGACGAGCCCACCGACAACCTCGACCTGGCGTCGGCGGAGGCGCTGGAGGCAGGGCTGACGGCGTTCGAGGGAACCGTGGTCGCGGTGACCCACGACCGCTGGTTCACCCGCTCGTTCGACCGGTTCGTCCTCTTCCGCGGTGACAACGAGGTGGTGGAGACCCCCGAGCCGGTCTGGGACGTGGGCTGAGGCGAACCCGGGCGGCGGGCCGGCCGGCATAGGGTGGATCTCGTGACTGAGATGACCTACCGCCGGTTGGGCGACTCCGGGCTCGTGGTGTCCGTCGTCGGCATCGGCTGCAACAACTTCGGCCGCAAGCTCGACCTCGACGGGACCCGGGCGGTGGTCGACGCCGCGCTGGACGCCGGGATCAACTTCTTCGACACCGCCGACATCTACGGCGAGCCGCAGGGCGGCTCCGAGGAACTGCTGGGCCAGGCGCTCAAGGGCCGCCGCGACGACGTGGTGGTGGCCACCAAGTTCGGCATGGACATGCACGGCCTCAACGGCCCCGACTTCGGCGCCCGGGGCGCGCGGCGCTACATCGCCCGCGCCGTGGAGGCGTCGCTGCGCCGGCTCGGCACCGACCACATCGACCTGTACCAGATGCACGAGCCCGACCCGGGCACCCCGATCGACGAGACCCTCGCCGCGCTGGACGACCTGGTCCGCGCCGGCAAGGTGCGCTACCTGGGCAACTCCAACTTCGCCGGGTGGCAGATCGCCGACGCGGACTGGGTGGCGTCGTCCACCGGCCGGTCCCGGTTCATCAGCGCGCAGAACCACTACAGCCTGCTGGAACGCTCCGCCGAGGCCGAGGTGGTGCCGGCCTGCGAGCGGTTCGGCCTCGGGCTGCTGCCGTTCTTCCCGCTGGCCAACGGCCTGCTGACCGGCAAGTACAAGCGCGACCAGGCCCCGCCCGCCGGCAGCCGCCTCGCCGGAGGCGGCCGGTACGCCCAGCGCTTTGCCGCCGCCGACTGGGACACCATCGAGGCGATCGAGGCGTACGCGAACGAGCGGGGGCTGTCGATGCTCCAGGTGGCCATCGGCGGGCTGGCCGCCCTGCCGGCGGTGACCTCGGTGATTGCCGGCGCCACCACGCCCGAGCAGGTGCGCTCCAACGCGGAGGCGGGCTCCTGGCAGCCCACCGACGAGGACGTCGACGCCCTCCGCGCCATCCTCTGACCCACGTCGACACCGCCCCGGCACCGCATCGCGGTGCCGGGGCGGTCCGCCGTCGCGCCCGCCCAGGCCCGGGCTGCCACGGGTGGAACACCACGCACGTCTCCGACACTGGGAGGCAGCCCTGGTGTTCCACCCGTCCCCGTCACCCTTCCCCGCGCGCCTGTCTCGGCCGGCTGCGGGGCGGTTGTCCCGTGGGCCTGCCGGGCGGGCGCTGGTTACCTGGCCGGGGGAACGTGCGCCCGCGCGGGTGGAACGGGACGGCTGTCACCGTGGGTGGGTGACAGCCGTGCTGTTCCGCTCGTCGGAGCGTTCGCGCAGGGCGGCGGTGACGAGGCGTACCGTCCGGGTCCGGTGCCGGAGCACATCGTCGGCGGTGAAGCGGAGGACGATCCAGCCGGCCGCGCGCAGCGCGTTCAGCCGGGCGACATCCTGGCGGAAGGGGGCGCGCTCGCGGTGGTGGTCGCCGTCGTACTCGACCGCGACGCGCAGGGCGGGCCAGGCCAGGTCGACCCGACCGACGAACCGCCCCCGGGCGTCGCGCACGTCGTGCTGCGCCGTGGGTGGGGGCAGCCCGGCGTCGAGCAGGAGGAGCCGCAACCGGGTCTCCATCGGGGACTCGCTCAGCGGCTCGGCCAGCGCCAGCACCTCGCGCAGCAGCGGCAGCCCGGGCCAGCGGGGACGCGTCTCGGCGTACGCCCGCAGGGCCGGCAGCCCTACCACCCGGCGGTGCAGCAGGGCGTCGAGGGCGACGAGGGCCTCGTCGCGTGGCCCTCGTCGCGCGAGGTCGAACACCGTTCGCAGCGGCGTGGTGACCGGTAGGCCACCGAAGCGGGTCAGGTCGCTGGCCGGCAGCGCCGAGCGGGTGACGGCCAGTTGTGGGTGCGGGCGCAGCCGTGCCGGCCGAGAAAGGAGCACGCTGACCGGCGCGTCCCGGGGCAGCAGGTCGACGCCCCACAGGTACGCGGCGCTCGGCCCGGCGATCGCGGCACCGGCGGGCAGGAGCAGGGCGACCGCGTCGCACCAGAGCCGATGGTCGGCTGCGCGCAGGGCGTCCCGGTGCACGTACACGTCGGGGAGCAGGCGTTGCCAGGTCGGACCGCGCAGCATGGCGCGGGTCAGCAGCCCCTGCGTGATCGCGGTGCTGCCGCGGAACGGCAGGAAGGCGAGCCGGGGCGGGACCCGGGCGGGGGAGGGCATCCGGACAGCATCGCGTGACGGGCCGGTCACGTGCCGCCCCGATCGTCGGCTTCGGACGGTCGGTGTGAAATCCGCGTCCCGCCCTTGGCGGATCCGGCGATCCGTCGTACGGTGACACGCGCAAGTGACCCACGGGAGCCCGGTGCACCGGGCTGAGAGGGGGGCTGAGAGCCCCCGACCGTCGAACCTGATCCGGGTAATGCCGGCGCAGGGAGGAGTGTTGCCGTGCCGTCCCTTGGGCGACTGCATCTGATCACCGACACCCGACCCGGGCGGGATCCGCTGGCCGTGCTGCGGGCCGCCCTCCCGGTGGCCCGCGCCGAGCTGGTCGTGCAGGTCCGCGTCACCGACGACGCCACCGACCGGGAGGCGTACGACCTGGCCCGCCGGGTGGTCGCGCTCTGCGCGCCGTACGACGTCCCCTGCCTCGTCAACGACCGGCTGCACGTGGCGCTGGCGGTGGGCGCCGCCGGCGGGCACGTCGGCGCGGACGACCTGCCGGTCGGGGCGGCCCGCCGGGTGCTCGGCGCGACCGCCGTGCTCGGGGCCACCGCCCGCGAGCCGGGGACGGCCGCCGAGGCGGTCGCCGCCGGGGCCAGCTACCTGGGCGTGGGCCCCTGCCACGCCACGAGCACCAAGACCGGCCTGCCGGCGCCGATCGGCCCGGCCGGGGTGCGCGCCGTCACCGCCGCCGTGGACGTACCGGTGGTCGCGATCGGCGGGGTGACCGCCGCGAACACGCCCGCGCTGCTGGCCGCCGGGGCGTACGGGGTAGCGGTGGTGGGGGCGCTGTCCGGGGCGGCCGATCCGGCCCGGGCGACGGCGGAGCTGCTGGGAGCGCTGGGGTGCTGAGCCGGCCGGACGTCGCCGTGGTGGGGGCGGGACCGGTCGGGCTGGCGATCGCCTGGCGCTGCGCTGCGCGCGGCCTCCGGGTCGCCGTGCACGACCCCGCCCCGGGCTCCGGCGCGTCGCACGTCGCCGCCGGGATGCTCGCCCCGGTCGCCGAGGCGTACTTCGGCGAGCACGAGCTGACCGGGCTGCTGACC
The DNA here is from genome assembly GCF_043204765.1 of Micromonospora sp. NPDC047730. Lineage (NCBI taxonomy): Bacteria > Bacillati > Actinomycetota > Actinomycetes > Micromonosporales > Micromonosporaceae > Micromonospora > Micromonospora sp. NPDC047730. Next base: position 349,223 of record NZ_JBIDCU010000008.1, read on the forward strand.
GCCTCCGCCGCCCGCTGGCCGGCCTTCGCCGCCGAGCTGACCGCCGCCACCGGCGCGGACGTCGGCTACCGCACCGAGGGCACGCTGATGGTCGGGCTCACCGCCGACGACCTGGCCGAGGCACGCCGGCTGTGGGCGTACCAGCAGGGTCTCGGGCTGCCGGTGACGCCGCTGCGCCCCTCGGCGCTGCGGGACCGCGAGCCGGCGTTGGCGCCCCGGGTGCGTGGCGGCGCGCTCGCCGCCACCGACCACCAAGTCGACCCGCGCCGGCTGGTGCCGGCGCTGCGCACGGCCGCCGAACGGGCCGGCGTCACGCTGGTGCCCGCCGCCGTGCGCCGGCTGTCCGACGTGGACGCGCGCGTCACGGTGGTGGCGGCCGGCTGCGGGGCGGCGGCCCTGACCGGGCTGCCGGTGCGGCCGGTGAAGGGCCAGGTGCTGCGGCTCCGCGCGCCCGGCGGCGGCGCGCCGGGCTTCCGGCACGTCATCCGGGGGTACGCCGACGGCGAGCACGTCTATCTCGTGCCCCGCGACAGCGGGGAGGTGGTGGTGGGCGCGACCGTCGAGGAGCGCGCCGACACCGACGTCTCCGCCGGGGCGGTGCTACGCCTGCTCCGCGCCGCCGTCGACCTGCTGCCGGAGCTGGCCGAGTACGACCTCGTCGAGACCCTCGCCGGCCTGCGCCCCGGCACCCCCGACAACGCCCCGATCCTCGGCCCGCTGCCCGGCCGGCCGGGCGTGCTCGCCGCGACCGGGCACCACCGGCACGGCATCGTGCTCACCCCCATCACCGCCGACCTGGTCGCCGACCTGGTGGTCACCGGTACGGCGGACCCGCTGCTCGCCCCCTTCACCCCGGACCGGTTCGCGCCGGCCGCCACCGCCGATCCGGCTGTCACCGCTGGGCAGGCCGGCGGCGCTGGGCAGGCCGGCGGCGCTGGGCAGGCCGGCAGTGCCGGGCCGGTGGTCCGGGCCGCCGCCGACGATCGGTCCGGCGCCTACGCACCCGAGGAGGAGCACACGTGGAACTGACGGTGAACGGCGCCGGGCGCAGCCTGCCCGGCGGCTCGACCGTGGCGGACCTGGTCCGCGCGGTCACCGACCAGCGGCGCGGCCTCGCCGTCGCGGTCAACGGGGAGGTCGTGCCGCGTACCGGCTGGCCGGCGACCGTGCTGCGCGACGGCGACCGGGTCGAGGTGCTCAGCGCCGCCCAGGGCGGGTGACGCGGTGAGCCTCGACCTGGGCGGCGTGCGCCTCACGTCCCGGCTGATCCTCGGCACCGGTGGCGCGGCCAACCTGCGCGTGCTGGAGGACGCGATCCGCGCTTCCGGCACCGAACTGGTCACCCTGGCCCTGCGCCGCGTCGACACCGCCCCCGGCACCGCCGGCGGGCTGCTGGACCTGCTCGACCGGTGCGGGGTGCGGCTGCTGCCGAACACCGCCGGCTGCTACACGGCGGGCGAGGCGGTCAAGGTGGCCCACCTGGCGCGGGAGGCGTTCGGCACCGACTGGGTGAAGCTGGAGGTGATCGGCGACGAGCGCACGCTGCTGCCCGACGGGGTGGAGCTGCTGCGCGCCGCCGAGGAACTCGTCGCGGACGGGTTCGTGGTGCTGCCGTACACGTCGGACGACCCGATTCTGGCGCGGCGGCTGGCCGACGTCGGTTGCGCCGCGGTGATGCCGGCGGGCGCGCCGATCGGCTCCGGGCTGGGCGTGTCGAACCCGCACCACATCCGGCTGATCCGGCAGAGCGTCGACGTGCCGGTGATTCTGGACGCCGGCATCGGCACCGCCTCCGACGCGGCGCTGGCGATGGAGCTGGGCTGCGACGCGGTGCTGCTGGCCAGCGCGGTCACCCGGGCCGCCGACCCGGTGGCGATGGCCACCGCGATGCGGTACGCGGTCGAGGCGGGGCGGCTCGCGTACGGGGCGGGCCGGATCGCCCGTCGCTTCCACGCCCTGGCATCCACCCCCGACGACGGACGGCCGGACCTGTGACCCGCCCCGGTCCCGTTCCGGCGGATCCTGGTGCGGAAGCGCCCCTGGCGGGGCCGTTTCCTACCAGGATTCCGCGTGGGCCGTCCGGCGTCGTTCTGCTGACCGACCGGTGGCAGGCGGGGCGGCCGTTGACCGAGGTGGTCGCCGGGGCGGTGGCCGGGGGAGTGCGGTGGGTGGTGCTGCGGGAGAAGGACCTGCCCCGCGCCGACCGCGTCGCCATCGCCGCCGACCTGCGTTCGATCCTCGCCGAGGCGGGCGGCACCCTGGTCGTCGCCGGGCTCGACCCGCTCGACGGGGACGCGGTGCACCTGCCGTCGGCCGGCCCGTACCCGCCGCCGCGTCTCGGCCTGGTCGGCCGCTCCTGCCACAGCCGCCCCGAGCTGGCCCGATTGACCACCGAGGACTACGCGACCCTGTCGCCGGTCTTCTCCAGCCGCACCAAACCCGGCTACGGTCCACCGCTACGTCCGGACGGGCTGCGGGAACTGATCGAGGCCAGCCCCGTGCCGGTCCTCGCGCTGGGCGGGGTGGAGACCCCGGAGCACCTGCACGCCTGCATCGCGGCCGGAGCGGCGGGAGTGGCGGTGGTCGGCGCGATCATGCGCGCCGACGACCCGACCGAGGTCGCCGCCACGCTCACCGCCGCCTTCCGGTCGGCGGTCTCCCCGCCGCCGCGTACCGCGCAGGACCGCGCGGAGGTCTCCGGTACGGGGCTGCGGCCGACCGTGCCCACGGAGGGATCAAGCCTGACCGCCCGGAGTGGGCACGGTCGGCCGCAGCCCCCCAGCGCCACCATGCCGCGGCCCCCGACCTCAACCATCCTGGGGGGCCGATGACACCCACCACCGTGCTCACCATCGCCGGCTCGGACTCCGGCGGCGGAGCGGGCATCCAGGCCGACCTCAAGGTCTTCGCCGCCCTCGGCGCGTACGGCACCAGCGTGATCACCGCGGTCACCGCGCAGAACACGAGGGGCGTCGACGCCGTCCTGCCGCTGCCGCCGCGCACGGTCACCGAGCAGCTCGACAGCGTGCTCGCCGACTTCGCCGTGCGGGCCGTCAAGACGGGCATGCTGGGCACCCCGGCCATCGCCGACGCGGTCGCCGACGCCGCCCGGGACGGTCGGCTGCCGCACCTCGTCGTCGACCCGGTGCTCGTCGCCACCAGCGGGCACCGGCTGGGCACGGTCGCCGCAGCCGAGCGGTTGCTGCCGTACGCCCGGGTGGCGACGCCGAACTGCGCGGAGGCGGCGGTCCTCCTCGGACGCCCGGTGACCACGGTCGAGGAGATGGTGGCCGCCGCCGAGGCGCTGGCCGCCGGCGGGCCGGAGCACGTGGTGGTGACCGGCGGCGACGTGGACTCCGACGGCGAGGCGGTCGACGTGCTGCACGGCGACGGGGTCACCACGCTGCTCCGCGCGCCCCGGGTCGCCACCCGGCACAACCACGGCACGGGGTGCTCGTTCTCGGCGGCCGTCGCCGTCCGGCTGGCGCTGGGCGACCCGGTGCCGACGGCGGTCGCCGCCGCCAAGGAGTACGTCTTCCGCGCGCTGACCGGCGGGCGGGACTGGGAGTTGGGCGCGGGACGCGGCCCGCTGGACCACTTCGGGTGGTCCGCATGAGCACAGGGGAGGCTGTCGTGCAGGCACGTCGCAAGGTCCATGTGGAGGGGTCCCGGCCGGATGTCCGGGTGCCCTTCGCCGAGGTGGAGTTGACCGGCGACAACGCGCCGGTCCGGCTCTACGACACCTCCGGGCCCGGGTCCGACCCGGAGGTCGGGCTGCCGCCGTTGCGCGGGCCGTGGATCGCCGAGCGCGGGGACGTGGCCCCGGTGCGCGGCGCGGGCACGCCGCTGGCCGGGGCGTACGGGAAGCGCCCGACGCAGCTCGCGTACGCCCGGGCGGGAGTCGTCACGCCGGAGATGGAGTTCGTGGCGATCCGGGAGGGCATGGCGCCGGAGTTCGTCCGGGACGAGATCGCCGCCGGGCGGGCGGTGCTGCCGCTCAACGTCAACCACCCCGAGTGCGAGCCGGCGATCATCGGCAAGGCGTTCCTGGTCAAGGTGAACGCCAACATCGGCACGTCGGCGGTCACCTCCTCGGTCGCTGAGGAGGTGGAGAAGCTGACCTGGGCGACCCGGTGGGGCGCGGACACGGTGATGGACCTGTCGACGGGCAGGCGGATCCACGAGACCCGTGAGGCGATCGTGCGGAACTCGCCGGTGCCGATCGGCACCGTGCCGATCTACCAGGCGCTGGAGAAGGTCGGTGGCGACCCGGTGAAGCTGAGCTGGGAGGTGTTCCGGGAGACCGTCGTCGAGCAGGCCGAGCAGGGCGTCGACTACATGACGGTGCACGCGGGGGTGCTGCTGCCGTACGTGCCGCTGGCGGTGGACCGGGTCACCGGGATCGTGTCGCGGGGCGGTTCGATCATGGCCGCCTGGTGCCTGGCCCACCACGAGGAGAACTTCCTCTACACGAACTTCGCCGAGCTGTGCGAGATCCTGGCCCGCTACGACGTGACGTTCTCGCTCGGCGACGGGCTGCGCCCCGGCTCGATCGCGGACGCCAACGACGAGGCGCAGTTCGCCGAGCTGCGCACCCTGGGCGAGTTGACGAAGGTCGCCTGGGAGCACGACGTCCAGGTGATGATCGAGGGCCCGGGACACGTGCCCATGCACAAGATCAAGGAGAACGTGGACCTCCAGCAGGAGTGGTGCCACGAGGCGCCGTTCTACACGCTCGGCCCGCTGACCACGGACATCGCCCCGGCGTACGACCACATCACCTCGGCGATCGGCGCCGCCATGATCGGCATGTTCGGAACCGCGATGCTCTGCTACGTGACCCCGAAGGAGCACCTCGGGCTGCCGGACCGGGACGACGTGAAGGCCGGCGTGATCGCGTACAAGATCGCGGCGCACGCGGCCGACCTGGCCAAGGGGCACCCCGGCGCGCAGGCGTGGGACGACGCGCTCTCCAAGGCGCGGTTCGAGTTCCGGTGGGAGGACCAGTTCAACCTTTCGCTGGACCCGGAGACCGCGCGGTCGTACCACGACGCGACCCTGCCCGCCGAGCCGGCGAAGACGGCCCACTTCTGCTCGATGTGCGGGCCGAAGTTCTGCTCCATGAAGATCACCCAGGAGCTCAAGGAGTACGCGGCGCGCGGCATGAAGGACAAGTCGGAGGAGTTCGTCTCCTCGGGCGGCCGGGTCTACCTGCCGCTGGCCTGACCCGAAGCGGGGGGGCCCCCCCCGGGGGGGGGGGGGGGCGGCCCCCCGGGGGGGGGGGGGGGCGGGGCGGGGGGGGGGGGGGGGGGGGCCCCACCACCCCCCCCCCCCCACCCGGCGGGGGGGGGTTT
>NZ_JBIDCU010000009.1:0-41967 GCF_043204765.1 Micromonospora sp. NPDC047730
CGCCGCAGCGTCGCGACAGCACGCGGCGTGCCGGACAGCCGGCCTGAGTCGGCGGCAATCCACCCATTGCGAGGAAAGGCTCACTGATCTCGACATGACAGCGCACGGCGCCACGCGCCACCGCGCGGACAGCTACAGCCGTCTGCTCCCGCTCAGCTCGGCTGAGCAGTACTGCGCCGATCGTCGGGTGGGCGGTGTCTTCACGACGCACACACCCGACTTTCGTCAGCGTGGCATGGCGGTCTACTCGGCCGTGAGGTAGAAGCGGTAGGTGACCACCGCGGGGATGGTCACGTTGAGCTTCCCCCGCCGTGGTGGTCAGCATCTCCTCGTATCCCAACAGAGCGCCGGAGCGCGGATCGACGATCACGGTGTACTGGGCGGGCAGGCCGTGGCGTTGGTCGTGATCGAGAAGGCTTCCCCGGTGCGTCCAGCGCGGTCAGTGACGGTTCCGGTGACGGTGATGCCGGGGAGGTCGGCAAGAAGTCTGAGCACTGCGGCGCGCTGAGCGGGGTTCAGCAGCCGCAAGCCAGCGAGCTGGGCGACGTCCTCCAGGTACTGCACCCGGCGCCTGAGCCGGGGACGTGCCTCAAGCGTCCCCACCCGGACTGCAGCAGCCGCCAGTACTCCGTCTCCAACTCGAGCCGGCCCTTACGCCCTCGTCGTCCCATCAACACGCCTCACATGATCAGGTGTGCGGGCCGTCGGCAGGTCGGCATCTTCATCAACCGGCTGCGACGAGAGAAGCAGCCGCGTATCAGTCGGCAGTCGAGCAGCAGCGGCCCCACCGATGATCATGGCGGAGAATGTGTGCCACCGCCTGTGAGCACCCTTGGTGACGGCAGCCGCTGGAAGTGCCGGGACGAGCACCGCAAACTCCGCATCGACTCCAAAGAGATCGACGACGGTTGCCGTGATCACGGGAAGCACACCCCGTTTGCCGAGGTCAGGAGCGCGCGCGGATGGGCCTGCTCCCAATCTGCTCCCAACTTACGGGGCGGCAACGCGAAAGCCCGTCACCGGGGGTTCCGGTGACGGGCTCGCTACCTGCAAATATTTATGATGGGCGATACTGGGGTCAAACCAGTGACCTCTTCGGTGTGAACTCTCGGCGAGCGGGTCGGATCGGGCTCGATGCGAGGTCAGACGGCCTGCTGAGGCGCTTCTCGGCTCGGTTCGGCTGGCACCGCTGCTGTACTTCACTGCTGTACTGCTGGCATCAGACGAGGCGCTGGATACGGACCTTCGGGCGCTCGTTTCTGAGGTGGCCTTGCTTGTGCTGGCGGACCTGCTCGTCCCAGACCTCCTGGTCGTAGTCCGGGTCGGGCGGGATCCACTTGTGCGAGCCGTCGCTGTAGTGGAACTTCTCGTCGCCGGGCCGCAGAATGCTCATCGGGTCCAGCCGAGGAATCGGTGGTGCAGGTGGCCGGCGGGGACGTGGGCCAGGTCCTGGGCTGCATCGACGAACTGGGCGGCCAGGTAAAGGGCCAGCGACACCGGAGCACGGTCATACTCCGCTCGCAGCTCCCGCCGCCGGGTCGGGCAGGGCCACTCCCCCGCACAGCCGCCGCACGTCCAAGCCGGCTTGATCGGGTGGTGAGTGGTCATCGCGGGCCGTCCTGGCTGGGCCAGTGGCCGCGGTTGATAGGGATGCGGTGGCGGCTTCGGCACGGCAGGGCCGCGCCGCAGCGGCAGATGTGGCGCCAGTGCCGCCAGGACCACACGGGCCGATGGCGACGGGCGAGGGTGAGCGCTGCCGCCAGGACGTACTCGTCGTAGGAAACGCGCTTCATCGGCTCGCCCCAGCGGCCGGGGCCACGAACCGCCGAGCTGGGGAATTGGAAAGGAAGCACTGCCGCCTCCTGGTGCCGCAGGTGTCCGGAGGCGTGGATGCCCGATCGCAGGGTGCGCCGGACATCCACACCGGCGAGGACGACCCACAGCGCCAACCGGGGGAATCGACCTCCTCGGCAACCTCCCATAGGTACCGTTGGGTAGTCAAGGGCTGGCGTAGGTGGTCTACTCGTGTTGCCAACCGAGGGGAACACCGTGCCACCGCGTTACCGATACGAGCAGATCGCCGACGACCTCGCCGAACGCATCGCGACCGGCGAGTTCCCGCCTGGCTCCAAGCTGCCCAGCCGCCGAGAATTGATCGAGCACTACGGCGTCACCGAGCCCGTGATCGACCGAGCGATGCAGGTGCTAAGGATCAAGGGAATGACCGAGACCCTGCCAGGCGTGGGCGTCTTCGTCGCGGAGTAGGCCGCGCGGCCCGGATCCCTCGCTTTGTAAGTTCTGGGCGCTCTGTCCGGTGGGGTCCGTCCGCGTCCGTGACCTCGGGAATCTGTCTGCGCCCAGCCGCCGGCGGCTGCCCTCGTCCCGGCCGGTTGCTGTCATCGTTGCTTTCGGCAGCCACCGCAGATGGCCTACAGCTCAACACCTAGAGTGGCTGGCTGTGGATCTCGCTGAATGCCTGGAGCGGGTGCTCGGACTCAAGAATCAGCCTCTACCGGGTCCCCATGCCGCTGTTGCCGACGCGGCAGGTCCGGGCTACCGAATCTTGCACCTGAGCACCAGTGCCGAATTCTGGGAGGATCGGTCGCAGGTCAACGAGGTATGGGATCACTTCGACCGGGAGTGCCTTGTCCTGGCGGAGGCACTGATCCAAGTCTGGGGGCCCCCGGAGCGGGTCGAGCTAAGCCCAGTCCTGGACCGCTCGATGCAGGGCGAGACAGTGCCGGCCCTTGCTGGCGTCCTTTCCAACTTCGTGCCGTCCGTGTCTGTCTGGCACTTCGAAGATCGCAGCGTCTGTCTCGGCGTCGGCCAGTGGGACAGGGAACTTCCAGTCGTCCTGGTAGCCGCAGCTGGTGACCTGTAACTGTTGAAGCGGAACTAAGACGGGGCCTCCCGTGACCTGCACCAACGTGCCCGACCCGCTGGCCGCACCCCGTGCCGACCTCACGTCATTGGTGGCTGGTTGCCGACGTTTCACGCTGTCTTGTGCCCCGTGTGTGCCCCAAGCCCGACGAACGGCGCTTCCTCCAACGACGGAACCCCGTCGCCGTCGTGGCCGCCGCCGATCGCACCCAACAGCGCCTCGTTCAGCGGTCGGGGCTGTTCCATGTAGCCCAGGGCGACCATCAGGCCCGTCCCTGCCGTCATCACGCGATGGCGTTGCTGTCGGCAGCCATTCCGGCAGCGCCCTTGGCTCAGTTCGTGGAACCGCCCCGGCGAGCATGACGATAAGCGCGCTGCCGGCAGGCATTGGAACAGAATGCCCGGTCATTTCGAGAGTTCGGGTTTACTGGCACCCCACATCCCAGCCGGGCGCATAACTTAGGTAGCCGCTCCACCTGAAACGGCATACGGAACTCACGTCTGACTTCGAGCGCAATATGGGCTGGCAAAACTGGTTCTTTTAAGCGTCGAGCCACCGAATAAAGCAGGCTGTACAACATATTTTGCCCAAGTATGTGAAAATCTGGATCTCTGCCACCATATCGCCGATTAATGTAGTACCGACGCTGTCGGCAACCGTCAGAGCAGTACTTCCTATCCCTCCTACTCCCCTCGGGAAGCAGAGACCCGCACACCTGGCACGCGCGCTTCGTAGCAGCCACCAGCACATCGTAGAGCGTTACGGCTAATTCTGACGGCTGTGAGCCTCCGCAGCGGTGTTGATCAGGCAAGACCTGCTTCGCGCAGAGCTGCACTCCTATCGGATAACTGGCTAGGGCCACTCTCGCCGGCCACCACGCTTCTGGGTAAGGCGCGAGGAGGGAAGTCAGTGACTCTGCGAATTCTTTTGATCTTGGTGGCGAGTGCATGCATCGGCATTGCTCTGGGCCTCACCACTTCGACCCAGGATGGGTTCTTCGGCGCTCTCGGTATCGCCACGCTTCTTCACGCGGTGATCGAACCGAAGTCCAAGTCCCGCGAGAAGAAGGCGATATCAGGTGCTGAGCCGCTCGACTAACACCTCGGGGACCCCGGCACGTGCAATCCCGGTGCGCCATCCCGTCTGCCATCGACCCGCCCTGCTGGGAGCGGGCCGCCGCCCGGCCCGCCACGTCAAGACGGCCTTGACGCGCGTTCGGACGCTGGCGGGTCGGGTGGGGGTCTGCTCGGCTTGCCCGGGTCGAGGGCAGGTGGGATGGCTCGCGCAACCACCCACGGACCGCAACGCGCCGACGCAGCCCCGGCCATCCTGGAGCCGGAGCGCCCCCGCCGGAGGCGCAGTAACCGCAACCCCCCGACCGCCGCCAGCTCGCCGACGCGGCTGGCGTACGCTCCCCTACGCCGCGCGGGCTCGTGGCCGCGCGGCCCGGCCGGCTGCCGGCCCACCACGACCCGGTCAACGGCCCTGTCGTTCTGCGGCGGCCCCTTGGGCTTCCCGCTTCCGCGCCAGCCGCCGGGCGTGTTGCGTGGCCGGAGTCGGAGCGCCAGCGGAGCGACGGACGCGCGCCCAGGCGGCGGCGCGTGCGGCCCGTTCAGGGCCGCCTTGATAGATGTACAGAAAGTCCTCCCAGACCACCGGCAGCCGGCCGGGGACCGCTTCGGACGCACGATCACGACGGGTTGACGTGTCGAGACCCGGTGCTACTCTGGCGACCGTCGAGCACGCCAGCGCGGCCTTCCCGCCGGACCGCTGGACTCGACTCGGAGACGCTGAGCGGCCTTCCTGCCGCTGCTGGGGGACACGCCCGCCGGCTCTCGATCGCACCGGCCCGCTGTGCCGGTCACCCCCGAATCCATTAAGCGGCCCAGCACGGCCTTCGCCGTCCACGATGGCCCGGATTCGCTGACTCCAACGGGTGGAAGGGCCTGCGGCAATTCCGCCGGATGCCGACGACCAGGCTCCTCCACCCGTCCGGCCTCACCACCAGGCCGTCAACGACAGCGTCAGGAGCCATCAGCTCCTCGGGCGGGAGCGCAGCACAGGCACTTCCGCCTCCGGCGTAAGCCGCCGTCCTCGGCGGTGCCAGGAGACACCACGAACGCCACCAGCGGCAGCACCTCCGCGAGCGGTGGCGGATCGTTCCCCGTCCCTGCCACCGCTTGAGGAGAGAAAGGCATGTCCACCCTGCTCGACCTGCATCGGCCCGGCGTCGCCGCCGGCCGCGACGCCCAGGCCATGTTCCGCGCCGCCACCACCCCGGACTTCTTCGGCTGGCTGGAGCACACCCGCTCCGCCGGCGGCTGCACCCGCCCGATCCGCCTCACCGGCACCCTCACCACCGCCGAGGCAGACACCGGCCGAGTGCTGCGCGAGCAGCACACCGACGAGCTGCCCGATTGCACCCTCTACAAGGCGTGCGGCAACCGCCGCGCCGCGCAGTGCCCCGACTGCGCCTGGACCTACGCCGGTGACGCGTTCCAGGTCGTCCGCTGCGGCCTGACCGGAGGCAGAGGCGTCCCCGCCTCCGTCGCCCGGCACCCGGTCGTCTTCGCCACTTTCACCGCCCCGTCCTTCGGCGCGGTTCACCACCGGCACATCCCCCGCCACACCTGCGGCGACCGGAGGCGCTGCGACTGCCGGCCAGCTCCCTGCCACGCCCGCCGCACCGCCACCACCTGCGACCACGGGCAGCCCGCGGCGTGCTTCGCCCGCCACGACGCCGACGACCCCCAGCTCGGCCAGCCACTCTGCCTGGACTGCTACGACCACGACCACCAGGCCGTCTGGAACGGGTTCTCGGGCGAGTTGTGGCGGCGCACCAAGCAGGCCATCGAGCGCCACCTCGCCGCCCTCTGCCGCCGACGCGGCATCCCGCCCGGCCAGGTCGTCGGCGACTCCAGGCGGGTCCGGACCGTTCCGCCAGTGCGGGTGTCGCACGGCAAGGTCGCCGAGATGCAGCGCCGGGGCGCGGTCCACTTCCACGCCCTGCTGCGCCTCGACGGCGTCGACCCCGGCGACCGCGACGCCCTGGTGCCGCCGCCGGCCGGCGTCACCGTCGACGACCTCGACGCCGCCATCCGCGCCGCCGTCCGGCAGATCACCGTCACCGCGCCCGCCCACCCCGACCGACCGGAGGGCTGGATCGTGGCTTGGGGCGAGCAGGTCGACGTGCGGCGCATCGGCACCGGCGACGGGGACGTGACCGACGGGAAGGTCGCTGCCTACCTGGCGAAGTACGCCACCAAGTCGACCGAGGTCACCGGCCACTACTCGACCCGCCTCACCCCGGACACCATCGACGCCTACGCCGACCCGGAAGGCGACCACCTCGCCCGCCTCATCGACGCCTGCTGGCGACTCGGCCGCCCCACCCACACCACGACAGCCACCGGCGCCGCACCCAGCGGCGAGCGTCAAGGCCACCTTGACACCACACCGAACCCCTACGCGGGGCTGCGCCGCTGGGCGCACATGCTCGGCTTCGGCGGCCACTTCCTCACCAAGGCCCGCCGCTACTCCGTCACCTTCGGCCTGCTCCGCGACACCCGCGCCACCTACCGCCGCGCGGAGGACGACACCGCCGACACCATCACCGTCGGCGTCCTCTCCTACTCCGGGGCTGGCTGGCTCACCGACGGAGACGCGCTCCTGGCCAACAGCGCCGCTGCCGAACGCCGTGAGCGCAGACGCGTGGGACGCCAGGAACTCGCCCACGAAGCCTGGCTTGCCGGAGCCGCCGCATGAGCCACGACCTCCGCCCCCGCTGGTACTCCCCCGCCGAGGTCGCCGTGCTGCTCGGCTTCGGCATCTCCAAGGTCAAGATGAAGATCGCCACCGGCGAGCTGCGCTCCATCAAGGACGGCAAGTACCGCCGCATCCTTCCCGAATGGGTCGACGACTACATCCGCGAGCAGGTCGAACGTCAGGAGGCCGCCTGATGCCCGCCCGTGCCCGCGCCAACGGCGAAGGCTCCATCTTCCCGTACCGCAACGGCTTCGCCGCCTACGTCTGGGTAACCAAGCCGGACGGCCGGCGCACCCGCAAGTACGTCTACGGCAAGACCCGCGAGGCCGTCCACGACAAGTGGATCAAGTTGCACCAGCAGGCTAAGCAGGGCCCGATGGCGACGAGTGTCCCGACTGTCGGCAGCTTCCTCACCTACTGGCTGTCGGAGATCATCGAGCCGAACCGCGCACCATTGACCTACGCGACATACGAGACGTTCGTCCGCCGCTACATCGCCCCCGGCCTCGGAGCCAAGCGGCTCGACCGGCTCCAGTCACGCGACGTGCAGACGTGGATCAACCAGGTGGCCCGCACCTGCCAGTGCTGCGCCCAGGGCAAGGACGCTGCCCGGCCCAAGCACAAGCGGCGCTGCTGCGCGGTCGGCCGCTGCTGCCAGGCCGTCCCGTCCACACGGACGGTCAGCGACATCCGGGCCGCACTGCGGGCCGCCCTCACCCACGCCCAGGCCGAAGACCTCATCGCCAAGAACCCGGCCGTGCCGGTCACCCTCGCCACGGTCCGCCGCCGGCGTGGCAAGTCGTGGTCGAGTGACGAGGCCCGCAAGTTCCTCGAATCGGCCCGCGCCGACGAGGACCCGCTCTACGCCGCCTACGCCCTGGTCCTCGTCGTCGGTCTGCGCAAGGGTGAGGCGTTGGGGCTCACCTGGGACGACATCGACCTCGACGCGGGAGAGCTGACCGTCGGCCGCCAACTGCAACGGGTCCGGGGAAAACTGCTTCACCGCGACACCAAGACCCAGGCGTCCGACGCCACACTCCCCCTCCCCGATATCTGCCTGACCGCGCTCAAGTTGCGAAGCGAACAACGCAACGTGGCGCGAGAAACGGCCGGAAAGGCGTGGCAGGAAACCGACCTCGTATTCACCACCCGCTATGGCACACCGATCGAGCCACGCAACTTCCAACGGAGTTGGCAGACCCGGTGCGACAAGGCGGGCACACGGCCGATCACCGTCCACGACGCCCGGCGTACCTGTGCCTCGCTGCTCGCAGACCTCGACGTCCACCCGAGAGTCGCCATGCAGGTGCTCCGGCACGCCCGCTTCTCCGTGACGATGGAGATCTACACCCAGGTCTCGTCCAAGGCGACGCGGGAAGCCCTCAAGCGCCTCGGCGACTCCCTCGGCCACTGACGCCGCTGCTGTACTTCACTGCTGTACGACAGCAGAAAGGCCACCTCCCGAAGCCGGGAAGTGGCCTTTGACCTGCGTGGGCGATACTGGGATCGAACCAGTGACCTCTTCGGTGTGAACGAAGCGCTCTCCCGCTGAGCTAATCGCCCTCAGCGCCGATGACTCTACCTGATCGAGGGACCGGACCGGAAATCCGGGGTCGGCGCGTCGCTGGGTCTCGACCGCCGCCCCACCACGCCCCCGCCACGGGCACGCCAGGGTCGCCGCAGCGGCACGTCAGTTCGTCGCGAGGTAGTGCAGGGCCTCGGCGATCACGTCGATGCCGAAGCTGTACTTGAGCGACAGCCAGACCACCGTGCCGACGAAGACCAGGCCGACGCTGCCGAGCACGAAGCGTACGGCCAGCGACTGGTCCTTCACCCACTGCGTCCAGCTGTGCACGTGTCGGCGGGTGAAGCCGAGCAGCCGGCGAGCCCAGTGGAACTCGACGGCCCAGATGCCGAGGCCGGCGATCACCAGCAGCCAGCCCGGCCCGGGCAGCGGGATGAGGGCGATGCCGATGGTCACCACGAGTGCGCCGGCGATGGCGATGAAGATCTTGAGGGCGACGCGGCCGGTCGGGTTGGCCCGGATCAGGTCGAGGGTGGTGGCGAGCCGCTGCCGCCAGCGCGGACGGCGCCGCCGCTCGGCCAGCGCCGTTCCGTTGGCGCCACCCCGGTCGACCGGCGTCCGACCTGACCGGCCCTGCTGCTCCATCGGCACCCCGTACCCCCGCTTTTCGGCTGCCCGGACCGCGACTTTCGGCCCGCCCGGCGCGGCCATCGGATCCACTGAGGATCGTTTCGTGACCATTTCCTCCCCCAGTGTGGCGCGCGCCCGTCACTGCAACGGTCGACTGGACGTTACCGGAGTAAGTCGACGACTGAACCACCCGATGCCGGGCGGGATCGCGCACTGGGCAGAACCGGAAAACCCTACATGAATCCTCACATTCACGCGGACTTTCCGACCCCCTTCCCACCACTGGGTGAAGTCAGCGTATGGCGGAGCGTAGCCAGGAGTAGCACCTGAGTATGGGAAAAGCGGGACACGCGCGTTCCGCAGCGGTGCCGGGGGGAGATCGTCCATGAGTGTCATCCGACCGACGACCGTAGAGGTCGAGACGTCGCTAAGGCTCGTCGCACCTGACGCCACGGCCTTGCCGGTGCGTGCCAGTCTGCGTTACGACCCTGCTGATCCGTATGCGGTCCATGTCCTGTTCCACGCCGAATCGGCCGGTGGCGAGGCGGTCAGTTGGTCCTTCGCCCGGGAGCTGCTGGTCACCGGCCTCGACGAGCCGGCCGGCATCGGCGACGTGCGGGTCTGGCCCTGGGCCACCCCGCGCGGGGACTTCGTCGCCCTGGCGCTGTCGTCGCCCGACGGCAACGCCCTCTTCGAGGTGCCGCGCAGCGTCCTGGTGCGCTTCCTGCGGCGAACCTACGTCGTCGTCCCGCGCGGCCGCGAGGCCGAGCACCTGGACGTCGACACCGCGGTGAACCGGCTGCTCGCCGGCCGCTGAGAAAACCGGCAAGACGGGCCATCCGGGGCCGCGCGGATCTGCCGAGTCCGCGCGGCTCCGGCCCGCCAGGGGGTACGCGGGCAGCCCTCCCGCCCGGGGCCGGGCTCAGCCGTGCGTGGTGATGCCGCCGTCGACCGGGATCACCGCGCCGGTGAGGTACGCCCCGGCGCGGGACGACAGGTAGATCGCGGTGCCGGCCATGTCCTCCGGCCGGCCGATCCGCCCGAGCGGCACCTGCCCCTCGATGGCGGCCCGGGACGCGGGGTCGTCCAGCGCGAACGCCATCATCTTGCTCTCGAACGGCCCCGGCGCGATCGCGTTGACCGTGATCTGCTCGCCGGCGAGCTGGTGGGCGAGGCTGCGGGTGAGCATGTGCACGGCGGCCTTGGTCGCCGAGTACGCGTACACCTCCATGAACGGCACCCGGATGCCGTCGACGGAGCCGATGTTGATCACGCGGGCCGGGTCGTCGGGGCTGGCGGACGCCCGCAGCGCGGGCAGCAGCGCGGTGGTGAGCCGGAAGACGGCCTTGACGTTGACGGCCCAGAGCTTGTCGAACGCGCTCTCCGGGTACTCCTCCAGCGGCGCGCCCCAGGTCGCGCCCGCGTTGTTGACCAGCACGTCGAGCCGGTCGACGCGCTCCCGGACGGCGGCGGCGAGGCCCTCGGCGCCCGCGTCGCTGCTGAGGTCGGCGGGGATGGCCTCGCAGCGCCCCTCGGCGGAGAGTTCCTTGGCCACGGCCTCGCACACGTCGGCCTTGCGGGACGAGATGATCACGTGCGCGCCGGCCCGGACGAAGCCCTGGGCGATCATCAGGCCGATCCCCCGCGAGCCGCCGGTGACCAGGACCGTCTTGCCGTCTACTGAGAACAGATCCGTCATGCCCATCCCATCGCGAGTCGGCCGGGACCGCCGGGGGTGAACGCGGCCGGCCCGGCCGGTGCGACCGGCTGCGGGCGTGCCGCGACCGGACGGCTCTACCGCTCGGTAACGTAGCCCGCCGCCGACAGCCCGGACAACCCCCGCCCGCCGTCTTCGGGATGCGATGATCGTCGCCCCGGGCTACCGTCGCAGGCGATGGTCTCTTCCGGTCAGCTCTCCCCCGCGCCGCCCGACACCCCTGCCACCACCCCAGCCGAGATCGACACGCTCACCCTGGGTGACCTCGCGTCCGGCCCGGGTTGGCGGCGTCCGGTGCTGCTGGACCGGGACCTGCTCATCCTGACCGCCGGCGGACACGGCACCGCCGAGCTGGACTTCCGCGCGCTGCCCTGCCGGCCCGGCACGCTGCTGCGGGTGCGCGCCGGTCAGGTGCTGCGCTGCGCCGGCCCGCACCTCGACGCCACGGTGGTGCGCTGGGACGCCGACGCGCTGCGCGGGCTGGACGTCGACCCGGACGCCGTCCCGGCCTGGCTCCAGCTCGCCGGCGAGGACGAGGACGCGGTGATCACCGAGGTGAGCCAGCTCGCGGTGGACTGCCAGCGGCACCACGGGCTGGCCGCCGCCCGCGGCCTGCTCCGCCACCAGCTCGCCGTGCTGCTGCTCCGGCTGTCCCTGCTGCCCGAGGGCCCCCGTCCGGTGCCGCGGGCGGAGGCCGCCACCTTCCACCGGCTGTGCCGGGAGATCGAGCGCGGCTACCAGCACACCCGCCGGGTCGAGGACTACGCCGACCGGTTGGGCTGCTCGGTGCGGACGCTCACCCGGGCCTGCCTCGCGGTGACCGGGCGCAGCGCCAAGCAGGTGGTCGACGAGCGGGTGGCCCTCCAGGCGAGCCGGCTGCTGGCCGCCACCGACGAGCCGGTCGCCCAGATCGGGCGGCGGCTGGGCTTCTCCGAGCCGACGAACTTCGGGCGGTTCTTCACCCGCGAGGTCGGGATGAGCCCGGGCGCGTTCCGGGCCGCCCGTGAGCAGCCGGCGCCCGGTCCGGTCGTCCGGCCCCGTCCGCCCGCTGACGCGGTCGGCGGGCTCCGCCGGGCATGATGACGGGGTGCAGATCTCCGCGCGCGGCGACTACGCGGTACGGGCGGCCCTGAGCCTTGCCACCGCGTACCCCAGATTGCTCTCCACCCAGGCCATCGCGGCGGAGCAGGACATGCCGCGCAAGTTCCTGGAGGCGGTGCTGGCCGACCTGCGGCGGGCCGGCATCGTCCGGGCGCAGCGCGGCGCGGAGGGCGGTTACACGCTGGCCCGGCCGCCGCGGGAGGTGACCGTCGGCGCGGTGCTGCGCGCGGTGGAGGGCCCGCTGGCCGGGGTCCGCGGCCTGCGCCCGGAGGAGACCAGCTACGAGGGCGCTGCCGAGAACCTGCCCGGGCTCTGGGTGGCGGTGCGGGCGGCCGTGCGACGGGTGGTCGACGAGGTGAGCCTCGCGGAGATAATCAGTGGCCGGCTGCCCGCCCACGTGCGTAGGTTGACCGCTTTGCCCGACGCCTGGGAGCCGCGCTGATGCCCACCCCCACCCTGCAGACCGACCGGCTGCTGCTGGAGCCCTACGGGCCCGACGACGCCGAGGACTTCGTCGCCCTCTTCACCGACCCGGAGGTGGGCCGGTTCATGGGCGACGGCCCGATGGCGGCCGAGGCGGCCGGCGCACTGTTCGGGCGGGTCTTCACCAAGGTCTACGCGGCCGACCTCTTCGACGTCTGGGCGGTCCGCCGCGAGGGCCGGTACGTCGGGCACGCCGAGATCAAGCGGACCGACCAGGTCGACGGCCACGAGCTCGTCTACGCGCTGGCGAAGCCGGCCTGGGGCGCCGGCCTCGGCACCGAGCTGGCCCGGGCCCTGGTCCGGTACGGCTTCGACACCCTCGGCCTGCCCCGGGTGTACGCGACGGTCGCCGACGCCAACCACGCCTCGCTGGCGCTGCTGGGCAAGCTCGGCTTCGTCCACGAGCGCGACATCGCCGAGGACGACGGCAGCGTCACCCGCGTCCTCGCCGTCGGCCGCGCCCCCGCCTGAGACACCCGGCGGCCTGCCGGTGGTCACCACCCACAGCAGGTCCTGGGCGGCCCGGTCCAGCGCGAGCGGCTCCCCGCCGGGCGGTGGCGCGGCGGACGCGCACCCGTCCGCCGCGCGCACGCCCGACGCCGCCGAGCCGGTCACGCCGGCGCCGCAGTGACCGCGCCGGTGTAGCCGCCGCGGTGGTAGACCAGCGGGTCGCCGTCCTCGCCGCCGCCGAGGGCGAGCGGCTCGGCGACGAAGAGGGTGTGGTCGCCGGCCGGCAGCCGGTGCACGATCCGGCAGAGCAGCCGGGCCAGCACTCCGGTCAGCAGCGGCACCCCGAACGGCCCCGGCGTCCAGTGCGGGTACGCGGCGAACCGGTCCACCCCGCTGGTGGCGAAGACCCGGGCGGCCTCCCGCTGGCCGGCGCCGAGCAGGTGCACGGCGACGTGCTCGGCCCGGGCGAGCACCGGCCAGCTCGACGAGGCGACGCCGAGGCAGAACGAGACCAGCGGCGGGTCCAGCGAGACCGAGGTGAACGACGTGGCGGTGAACCCGACCCGGACGGGCTCGCCGAGGCCGCCGAGGCAGGCCGGCTCGACGGTGCCCGGGGCGACGGCGGTGACCACCGTGACCGTCGCGGCCTGCCGGCGCAGCAGCGCCCGGTACAGGTCCCGGTCCACCGGCAGCAGGTCGGCGGTGTCCGCCCGGGGACGCTCGACGGTGGTCACGCCGGCACCAGGGCCGGGGCGGCCTGTGCGGCGCGGACCTCGTCGCGCAGCAGCGCCCAGATCTGGTGGCGGTGGTGGCGGAAGGCGTCGGAGGAGCGGACGTCCGCCACGGCGTCGCGGTCGCCGAGGTCGATGTCGACGACCTGCTTGATCCGGCCCGGCCGCGAGGTCATCACCGCGACCCGCCGGCCGAGGTGGACCGCCTCGTCGATGCCGTGCGTGACGAACACGACCGTCTTGCCGGTGCGCTCCCAGATCCGCACGAGGTCGTCCTGCAACGAGTCGCGGGTCTGCCCGTCGAGGGCGCCGAACGGCTCGTCCATCAGCAGGACGTCCGGGTCGTGGGCGAGGCTGCGGGCGATGGCCACCCGCTGCTTCGTGCCGCCGGAGAGCTCGTGCGGGTAGCGGTCGGCGAACCCGGTGAGCCCCACCAGCCCCAGGTAGTGCGCGACCAGGTCGGCGCGTTCGGCCCGGGGCACGCCCCTGGCCTCCAGTCCGTACGCGACGTTGCCGGCGGCGGTGCGCCAGGGCAGCAGCGCGTACTGCTGGGAGACGATCCCGCGGTCCAGGCCGGGCCCGGTGACCGGCCGGCCGTCGACCAGCACCTGCCCGCCGGTGGGCCGGGACAGCCCGCCGAGCAGGTCGAGCAGGGTGGACTTGCCGCAGCCGCCGGGCCCGACGACGACGAGGAACTCGCCGGGGCGTACGCCGAGGGTGACCTCGTCCAGCGCGGTGACCGCGCCGGGGGACGCACGCCGGCCGGCGCGGGCCGGGAAGGTCTTCGTCACCCGGTCGAAGAGGATCTTGTCGGTGCTCATGCCGCCACCCGGCCCACGGCGGTGACGGGGGCCGCGGAGAGGGCACGCGGACGGGTACGACGGGGTGAGTCCATGGGAGTCTCCTGATCTGTCCACGACGCGGTGGAGGAAAGCCCGACGAGGGGCAGGGAGGCACGCGCCGCTCCGCGTCGAGCGGACGGGCGGGCGAAGTGCGGCGATGGGGCCGGGCCGGGGTGGTGCCGGTCAGCTCAACAGAGCGCGCTCGCGTGCCGGACCAGGTCGACGTGCACGCGAGCGGTGAGGAGGAGCTCGTCCCGCTGCGACATGACCTCATGGTGCCGGCGGGCGTACCGGCCGGTCAACGTCCTTCCAGAAGATGAGATCGGGGCCGCCGCTTTCGTCATCTCCCCATCCACACCAGGGTCCACCGACCCGTAACACCCATCTGGTGGATAGGGATTGTCGGCCCTGCGGGCACCGTCCACGACAGACCGGGACGGGTTTCGGAAATCAGCGCTCCGGGCATGTTCGGTTCCGTCAGGACAGGGAAGGGAATCGAAGGGAGCCCCGCGATGGGTCTGATGTTCCGCAAGCGCAAGAAGTACGGCCCGATCATCCTGAACTTCACCGAGAACGGCTTCTCGTCCTGGAGCATCAAGATCGGCCGCTGGTCCTGGAACTCCCGGGCCAGGGCGCACCGCGTCGACCTGCCGGGCCCGCTGTCCTGGAAGCAGGACAAGTCCCGGGCGTGACGTCCCGAGGTCGCGCGGGGTGCCGGTGGTCTCCACCGGCGCCCCGCCCGACGTTCGGGCCGCCATCGCCCGAGGAGTGGCGCCGGCGCGGAAGAAAGGCGCTGTCGGGCAGGAGTGGCGCCGTCGCTCAGGTGTTGCGCCGGCGCGGAGGGCTCGGCGTGGAACGGGCCGGCCGCGAACCCGTCGACGCGGTCAGGGAGTCGACCGCGCGTCCCGGCCGGTGACGACCACGTCGCCGCCGAGCCGGCCGTGCTCCGGGTCGCGGGTCACCTCCCCCGCCCCGAGCAGCCCGGTCAGCGCCCGGACGGCGTCGGCCGAGCGGTAGACGGTCGCGGTCAGGGCGTACCGGCGCAGCTCGGTGACCGTACGCGGGCCGGAGCGGGCCAGCTCGGCCAGCAGTTCCCGGCGCAGCGGCCCGGGCTCGGGGACCAGCGCGATGTCGAGCAGCCGGCCGGCCGGGTCGGCCGGGTCGCGGTAGCGGACCCCGGCGAACTCGTCGACCGCCCAGAGCGCCTCCTTGAACGCCTCCAGGCTCTTGTCCGAGCCGGTCGCGAGGGCGAGCAGCCGCGCGGGCCCGCCGTCGGCGGGCACCAGCTCCACCTCGGTCGCCAGCGGGAAGCCGGCGTCGGCGAGGGCGCCCCGGGCGGGTGCGCCGGGCGCGGTGGCGAGCAGCACCTCGGCCGGCCTGCCGCCCGCCGCGGCGGTCAGCACGGCCGGGTCGGCGGGCCCGTCCACGTACGACAGCAGGGGCCCGCCGGTCGCGCCGGCCGCCTTGAGCGCCACCGGCAGCCGGGCGGTCCCGCCGGGCACCAGGTGCACGGTGGCCTCGGCCGGCAGGTCCGCCTCCACCGCGCCCAGCCGGGCCGGCAGCTCCTCGGTGCCGGCGGCGAGCACGAGCACGGTGAGCTGGCGGCCCCGCAGCCGGTCGGCGTACTCGGCGACCACCCGCAGGGCGGCCTCGGCGGAGTCGGCGTCGCCGTCGTCGTACGCCAGGGCGACGGTGACCCGGCGGGCGCGGTGCAGCGCCCCCGGCAGCCAGGTCTCCAGGTGTCGGACGAGCAGCTCGCGCAGGACGGCGTCGGTCGGCATGCTGCCGTTCTACCGCACGCGGCCCGGGCCGGACGCCGCTCCCCCGGGCCGGGCGCCGCTCCCCCGGGCCGGGCGCCGCTCCCCGGGCCGGACGCCGCCCGGGCCCGAGGGCGGCCTCGCCCGGGGCCGGCCGGGCAGGGGATCCGCCGGGACGGCCGGCTCAGGCCGGGACGGAGATGCCCACCCCGCCGCGGGTCTGGCCGCCGTAGCGCCGCCGCTCGGCGGCCAGGTCGAGCCGGCCGATCCGCTTGCGGGCGGCCAGGGCGGCGTCGTCGAGCCGGTCGGCGGGCACCAGCCAGACGATCTCGAACTCCAGGCCGTCCGGGTCCTGCCCGTAGAGGCTCTTGGTGGTGCCGTGGTCGGAGGTGCCGACGAGGGCGCCGGCCGCCGCGAGCCGCTCGGCGGTGACGGCCAGCTCGTCGAGGGTGTCGACCTCCCAGGCCAGGTGGTAGAGCCCGACGGTGCCGCGGCCGGCGGCGGAGCGGCGCGCGCCCTGGCCGACCTCGAACAGGCCGAGGTCGTGGTCGTTGGTGGAGCCGGGGGCCTGGAGGAAGGCGGCGCCCCGGAAGCCGTCCGGGGTCATCGGGATCTGCCGGAAGCCCAGCACGTCGCGGTAGAAGGCGACGCTGCGGGCGAGGTCACTGACGTAGAGCACGGCGTGGTTGAGGCGGTGGATTCCCATGTCACCGACGCTAGCGCGATTTGGTTGAACATTCAACTACCGGGCGTATGATGGTGGTCATGACCCGCTGGCTGGACCCGGACGAGCAGCGCACCTGGCGTGCGTTCCTGACCGCCTCCCGCGCGCTGATGGAGACGCTCGACCGCGAGCTGCAACACGACGCCGGGATGCCGCACGCCTACTACGAGATTTTGGTCCGGCTCTCCGAGGCGCCGGAACGGCGGCTGCGGATGAGCGACCTCGCCGAGGCGAGCGGCTCCTCCCGCAGCCGGCTCTCGCACGCCGTGGCCCGGCTGGAGGCGGCCGGCTGGGTCCGCCGCGAGGAGTGCCCCTCCGACCGGCGCGGCCAGATCGCCGTCCTCACCGACGAGGGCTTCGCGACCCTCGCCGCCGCCGCGCCCGGCCACGTCGAGGGGGTACGCCGGCACCTGTTCGACGCGCTGAGCCCCGCCCAGGTGGACCAGTTGCGCCGGATCAGCGAGGCGCTCGTCGACCACCTGACCGGATCCTGACCAATCCACTCCGGCCCGGGTCTTGTACTTACCGTCGTCGGGTGAGCACGATGGGGCGTGCCTTCCGGCTTCGGGGAACTGACTGACCAGGCGCACCACCTGGTGTCCACCGGCGACCTCGCCGGCGCCCAGCGGCTGCTCGCCGACGCGCTGACCGACGCCGACCCGCGCCCGGCCAACGCCACGCCCGAGCTGGCCGAGGCCGCCAGCCTCCAGGCCCGCGTGCTGGTCGCCCTCGGCGAACCGCACTCCGCCCGGGGCTGGGCCGCCTTCGCGTACGCGGCCACGAACAGGTTGCACGGGCGCTCCGACCAGCGCACCGTGGCCGCCGCGGCCACCCTGGCGGCGGTGCTGCACCGGGTCGGGAGCTGGTCCCGCGCCGCCCGGCTCTACCAGGAAGTGATCATCGAGCTGACCGCCCTGGACGGCCCGGAGTCGCTGCGGGTGCTCGCCGCCCACGCCGACCTGGCGACCGTGGAGTACGCGCGCGGCCAGTGCCAGGTGGCCCGCGACCGGCTCCAGGACGCCTGGGAGCTGCACCGCGAGGTCTACGGCGACGGGCACCCCAGCGGCATCAAGATGCTGGCGCGGCTCGGGGCGATGCAGCGCGACTGCGGGCAGTTCGCCGAGGCGCACGACAACCTGGCGCTGGCCCGGGAGCTCTGCCGGCAGCACCTGCCGGCCGACGATCCGCTGGCGGCGCAGGTGGCGACGCTGGCCCGGGCGGCCGCCAGCCCGGATCATGTCTGCGCCGACACCGCCCCCGTCGGGCGGGACGACCCGATCGTGCCGGCCGCGCGCACCCCGCCCCCCGGTGACGCGCAGACGGCGTACCACCCCTCGCAGCCGGGCTACCGGCCGGCCGGGCCGGACCCGTACGAGCCAGACCCGTACGACCCGGACCCGTACGAGCCGGCCGCCGGGCAGCCGCATCCGGTGCCGACGCCCCGCCAGCCGGCCGAGGACCCGGCGCGGGGCTGGTGGCCCCCGGAGCCGGCCGCCGGTGAGCAGCCGGCCGACAGCGCCGTGCCGCCGTCGGTCGTGCCCCTGGCCGGGGCCGAGGAGGCCGACGGGGTGCACCGGGTCCGCCAGCACGGCACGCCCGCGGAGCCCCACGAGCCGTACCAGCCGTCGCGGCTGCTGCCGGTGCCGGTGCACCGTGCGCCGGCCCGGCGCGACAACCGGCTGCTGCCCCTGGTCGTCGGCGGCGTCGCGGTGGTGTTGCTCGGCACGGCGGCGGTGGTCGCCGGGGTGGCCGGGATGGACGGTGACGACGGGCCAGCGCCGCCGGCCGCGACCGGGGCGTCGGCCTCAACCGGGACCGGCGCCGGTCCGCCGGCCACCACGGCCGGCCCGCCCGCCGCCGGCCCGACGGCCGGTGCCGCCTCCCCCGGCACCCCGCCGGGCGGCGTGACGCTGCGCGACAACCGGGACAACGTGACGCTGCGCTGGACCTATCCCGCCGGGGGCGAGGGCCCGGTTGTCATCTCCGGCGGCCGGGTCGGCCAGGCGCAGACCGCGTTCGCCAACCTGCCCGCCGGCACCACCGACTTCGTCGTCTACGGCCTGAACCGCAGCACCGACTACTGCTTCACCGTCGCCGTCGTGTGGTCCACCGACTCGATCGCCCGGGCGGAGGAAGTCTGCACCAAGCGCCGCTGACCCGGCCGTGTCGTCCGTCGTCCGTCGTCCGTCGCAGAGTACGTCCGTCAGTGGGCCTGGCGGGTGCGCCGGCAGGTCGCACCGTGACGTCGGCCGCCCTGCTCGGCCCCGACATCGCGGTCAAGCAGGGAGGCCTCGGCATGGCCGTCGCCGTGCTCATCGACGCCACCATCATCCGGATGGTCCTCGTCCCCGCGGTGATGGAACTGTGCGGCAGGGCCAACTGGTGGATGCCCGGACGCCGGGCGCCGAAGGCGCCCTCGGCGGCACAGGCCAGGGTCGCGGCAGAGGTCAGCGGCTGAGCCTTCCTGGTAGTGGGAAGCGCGGGGAGCCCTCGGCGGTTTCCCCGCGCTCCCCGTGCGAGGCTCCGAGCGGACTACTGGCGGTGTGGTCGACGGCGGAGCGCGGCGGCCTGTGCGCCGGTCAGGGCTGCTCCGGGTCCGGCAGGGCCGGCAGCGCGAGGCGGACGCGCAGCCCCGGCCCGCCGTCCCGGCCGGGGTGGGCGTCGGTCAGCTCGACGCGCCCGCCGGCCCGGCGGACCAGTTCCCGCACGATGGCCAGGCCCAGGCCCGCGCCGCCGTCGTCGCGCGCCCGCGCGTCGTCCAGCCGGGTGAACCGGCCGAACACCCGCTCCCGGTGCGCGACCGGGATCCCCGGCCCGTCGTCGGTCACGGTCACCAGGTGGTACGCCGCCACGCCGTTCTCCCGGCCGGCGGCCAGCACCACCTCGGCGCGGGCGTGCCGGACCGCGTTGTCGACCAGGTTGGCCAGGATCCGGCGCAACTCGTCGGGGTCGCCCTCGGTCCACAGCGGGCCGGCCGGCGCGTCGAGGCGCACCGGCGGGGACGGGTACCGGCCGGCCACCGACGCGAGCAGCGCGCCCAGGTCGACCGGCCCGGTGGCCCGCGCCGGCGGGCGCTCGTCGAGGCGGGCCAGCAGCAGCAGGTCGTCGACGAGCCGACCGAGCCGCTCGGTGTCGGCGAGCAGGTTCGCCGACACGGCGGTCCAGTCCGTCCGGTCGGCCAGCCGCCGGGCCACCTCCAGCTCCGTACGGATGTTGGCCAACGGGCTGCGCAGCTCGTGGGCGGCGTCGGCGACGAAGGCCCGTTGCCGGTCCCGGGCCGACTCCAGCCGGCCCAGCATCCCGTTGAGGGTGACCGCCAGCCGGTGGATCTCGTCCTGCGAGGCCGGTACGGGCAGCCGCCCGCCCCCGTTGCGCCCGGTGATCTCCTCGGCGCCCCGGCGCAGCGTCTCCACCGGGCGCAGGGTGGCCCCGACCACCCGCCAGGCGACGGCGGCGAGCACGGCCACCAGCAGCGGAAAGCTCACCAGCAGGATGGTCCGCACGACGTGCCCGCTGTGCCGCGCGTCCGCCAGCGAGCGGGCCACCAGGACGGTGAGCGGCTCGGCGGCCGTGCCGGCCGGCACGGCCACCACCCGGACCGGCCCGGCCAGGTCGATCCGCTCCCCCGACACCGTCAGCCGCTGCCGCGCGCCGGCCTCGATCCGGTCGGGCGGGACCATCGGCACGAGCCGGTCGGCGTCGATCGAGGCGGCCCGCACCCGTCCCTGCGCGTCGACCACCTGCACCCGGACCTGTCCCCCGGCCACCGGCAGGGGGTCGGGCAGGGCGTCCTCGGCGGCCAACAGCGCCACGGCGTCGGCGGTCCGGAACGCCTCGGTGTCGACGGCGCGTTGCAGCGACCAGCCGAGTACGCCGAGCAGGACCAGCCCGCCGACGGCCAGCCCCAGCGAGACGCCCAGTACCCCGACCACCATCAGCCGCCCCCGCAGCCCGAGCGCGGCACGCAGCCGCCGTGTTAGCAAGGGCCCCTTCCTATACCGGCGGCGATAGGAAGGGGCCCTTCCTTCGCCCGTCATGTGGCGAGCCGGTAGCCGGCGCCCCGGACCGTCTCCAGCCGTTCACGGCCGATCTTGCGCCGCAGGTAGCCGACGTAGACCTCGACGGCGTTGGGCGCGGTCTCGTCGCTGGCGTCCCAGACGTGGTCCAGCAGCTCGGTCTTGGAGACCACCTCGCCGGGGCGGCGCATCAGGTAGTCCAGCAGCGCGAACTCGCGGGCGGTCAGCGCGACCTCGGCGTCGGCCCGGGTCACCCGCCGCCGGGCCGGGTCGAGCCGCAGGTCGCCGACCGCGAGCACCGTGGGGCGTTCGGGCGCGCCGCGGCGCAGCAGGGCCCGCAGCCGGGCCAGCAGCACCACGTACGAGAAGGGTTTGGTGAGGTAGTCGTCGGCACCGCAGTCCAGCCCGTCGGCCTGGTCGTACTCGCCGTCCTTGGCCGAGAGCATGAGGACCGGCAGCCAGTGCTCCTCGGCGCGCAGGCGGCGGACCACCTCGTAGCCGGAGAGGCCGGGCAGCATCACGTCGAGGATCATCGCGTCGTAGCCGCCGTGCCGCGCCGCGTCGAGCCCCGCCGGGCCGGTCGCCGCCACGTCCACCGCGAACCCCTCGGCCTGCAGCCCCCGTTGCAGGGCGGACGCCAGCCGGGACTCGTCCTCCACCACCAGCACCCGCACGCAGTCAAGGGTGCCACCCCCGCGCGGGTGGCCGTACCGTCGTCCTCAGCACCCTCACAGCGTCGAACGGGCAGGATGTCATCAGGAGGTGTCACATGTCCGTCCTGAAGAGCCGTCCCGTCCTGCGGTGGCTGGTCCCGGCGACCGCCGTCGTGACCGTCATCGGCGGCGGCGCCGCACTCGGCACGTTCGCCGCCCAGGCCGAGCCGAGCCTGCCGCCGCGCACCGCCGCCCAACTCCTGGTCGACCTGCAGACCTCCCGGTTGGAGGGGCTCTCCGGCACGGTCGTGCAGCGCGCCGACCTGGGCCTGCCGCCGCTGGCCGGGCTGGTCGGCGGCGACAACCTGACCGGTCTGCTGACCGGCACGCACACGCTGCGCGTCTGGCACTCCGGCCCGGACCGGCAGCGGATCGCCCTGCTGGACACCCTCGGCGAGCGGGACGTCATCCGCAACGGCCGGGACGTGTGGACCTGGGACAGCCGGGCCAACGCCGCCACCCACCGCACCCTGCCAGTGGGCGAGGGCGAGGCCGCCGCCCCGGAGTTGCCGGCCACGCCGCAGGACGCGGCCGACCGGGCCCTCGCCGCGATCGACCCGAGCACCGAGGTGAGCGTCGGCCGGTCCGCCACGGTCGCCGGGCGGGACGCGTACGAGCTGGTGCTCGCGCCGCGCGACGCCGCCTCGCTGGTGCACCAGGTGCGCATCGCCATCGACGCGCGCGAGCACGTGCCGCTGCGTTTCGAGGTCTTCGCCGACGGCAGCGACCAGCCGGCCTTCGAGATGGCCTTCACCGAGGTGTCGTACGCCCGGCCGGACGCCGACCAGTTCGCCTTCAACCCGCCGCCCGGGGTGAAGGTGACCGAGGAGACGGTCGGGGAACGCCCGGCCGGCACGCGCAAGGATCGGGCGGGCGACGGCGAGCGGCCGGACGTGCGTACGGTCGGCGAGGGCTGGGGCACTGTGGTGGTCGCGCGGCTCGACGGCGCCGGCGCGCCCGGCGGCCCCGGCAAGGCCCCTGCGGCCGGCGCCGGCCGCGAGCCGGCCGGCGAGGCGGCGGCGCTGCTCGGCGCGCTGCCCGCGGTCAGCGGCGACTGGGGCAGCGGGCGGCTGCTCACCGGGAAGCTGTTCAGCGTGCTGCTCACCGACGACGGCCGAGTGATCGCCGGGGCGGTGACCCCGGAGCGGCTCTACGAGGTGGCGAAGGGCTGAGCGGAGTCGAGCGATCGGGGGTCCGCCACGCGGCGGGCCCCCGACTCGTCCGTGGGGCGCCGCATGACGTGGCCCGGCGCGCTTGGTCCGGGCGGCCGGGACGCGGTATCTTTCCCAGTTGGCGCAACAAAAAGGAACGGCCCTCGAAAGCCGTTCCGAGAGAGATACTAACCAATTGGGAGACGGCTTGTCAAGGCATTCCGCCGATTCCGCTGAATTGCAGTCCGACGACGAGATCGGCCGCGAACAGGAATACGTCTCGATGCTCTACCGGCGGCTGGACGGGTTGCGTGAGCAGGCGTCCCGCCGGCTGACCGAGGAGCTGCGGGCGACCGGCGGCACCCAGCAGGCCCGTTCCCAGCGCGACAGCGCGGTGCGGATGTACGCCGATCAGATCGAGCAGTTCGCCGCGGTGGAGAACGGCCTCTGCTTCGGCCGCCTCGACACCGACGAGGGCGGCCCCCACTACATCGGCCGGATCGGCATCTTCGACACCAGCGGCGACTACGACCCGCTGCTGATGGACTGGCGCGCCCCGGCGGCCCGCGCCTTCTACCTCGCCACCGCAGCCAACCCGCAGGGGGTGCGCCGCCGCCGGCACCTGCGCACCCGGGAGCGCAAGGTGACCGCGCTCAACGACGAGGTGCTGGACCTCGCCACCGCCTCCCCCACCGCACACGAGGAGCTGACCGGCGAGGCGTCGTTGCTCGCCGCGCTCACCGCCGGCCGGACCGGCCGGATGCGCGACATCGTGGAGACCATCCAGGCCGAGCAGGACCGGATCATCCGCGCCGACCTGCCGGGCGTCCTCGTGGTGCAGGGCGGCCCGGGCACCGGCAAGACGGCGGTGGCGCTGCACCGCGCGGCGTACCTGCTCTACACCCACCGGCAGCAGCTCTCCACCCGGGGCGTGCTGCTGGTCGGCCCGAACGCCACGTTCCTGCGCTACATCTCGCAGGTGCTGCCGGCGCTGGCCGAGACGGGCGTGCTGCTGCGGACGCAGGGCGACCTGTTCCCCGGCGTCAGCGCCCGGCGCACCGAGCCCTCCGAGACCGCCGCACTGAAGGGCCGGGCGGTGATGGCCGACGTGCTGGCCGCCGCCGTGCGGGACCGGCAGTGGGTGCCCGACGAGCCGCTGGAGATCGAGCTGCCGCAGCAGGAGGTGCTTCGGCTCGACCCGGAGACCGTTCGCGCCGCCCGGGACCGGGCCCGCCGCTCCGGCCGCCCGCACAACCTGGCCCGGGCCCTCTTCGACGTCGAGATCGTCCACGCGCTCGCGGCCCAGGTCGCCGAGCGGATCGGCGCGGACCCGCTGGGCGGGGAGAACCTGCTGGAGGAGGCCGACGTCGCCGAGATCCGCCGCGAGCTGCGCGAGGAGCCCGAGGTGCGGGCCGCCCTGGACCGGCTCTGGCCGGTGCTCACCCCGCAGCGCCTGCTCGCCGACCTGTACGCCGACACCGAGCGGATCGCCGCCGCGGCGCCCATGCTCACCGACGCCGAGCACGCCCTGCTGCACCGCGAGCCGGGCGGCTGGACGCCGGCCGACGTGCCGCTGCTGGACGAGGCGGCGGAGCTGCTCGGCGAGGACGAGCGGGCCGCCGCCGCGCGCCGCGAGCGGATCCGGGCCATGCAACGGGAGTACGCCGAGGGCGTGCTGGAGATCGCCCGCGGCTCCCGGTCGATCGACGTGGAGGACGAGGCCGACGGCGGCGAGATCCTCGGCGTGACCGACCTGATCGACGCCGACCGCCTGCTGGAGCGGCAGGAGGAGGCGGAACGGCTGACCACCGCCCAGCGGGCCGCGGCCGACCGGAGCTGGGCGTTCGGGCACGTGATCGTCGACGAGGCGCAGGAGCTGTCGCCGATGGCGTGGCGGCTGCTGATGCGCCGCTGCCCGAGCCGCTCGATGACCATCGTCGGCGACGTGGCGCAGACCGGGGCGCTGGCCGGCACGCCATCCTGGGCCGACGCGCTGGAGCCGTACGTGGCGCAGCGCTGGCGGCTGGAGGAGCTGACCGTCAGCTACCGCACCCCGGCCGAGATCATGGCCGTCGCCGCCGACGTGCTCGCCGAGATCGACCCGGCGCTGCGCCCGCCCCGCTCCGTACGCTCCGGCGGGGTGCCGCCGTGGGACCGCACGGTGGCGCCGGAGCGGCTGGCGGCGGAAGTGGTCGACGCGACGACCCGGGAGGCGGCCGGCCTCGACGACGGCCGGCTCGGGGTGATCGTGCCGGCCGGCCGGGTCGACGAGCTGGGCGCCGCGGTCACCGCCGCCCTGCCCGAGGCGGCCGTGGGCGAGCACCCGGAGCTGGAGAGCCGGGTGGTGGTGCTCACCGTCGCCCAGGCCAAGGGCCTCGAATTCGACTCGGTCCTGCTGGTCGACCCCGACCGCATCGTGGCCGAGTCACCGCGGGGCCACAGCGACCTCTACGTCGCCCTCACCCGCGCCACCCAACGCCTCGGCGTCCTCCGCCCGGCCTGATCCTTGCGGGCGTGTCGTGGTGGGGGTGTGGGGGGTGTGGCCCACACCCCGTCGGTGGTCGCGCGCCGTCCGTGCCTGGATGCCGGTTGTGCGGTACGGCTGTCGTGAGGCGTCCGCGAAGCGCCGGTGAGGCGTCGGCGTGGGGTCGGTGGGGTTGGTGTGGGGTCGGCTGCGGGGTGGCGACCCGTCGACCCGCAGTCGGCAGGTCCGGGCGGGTCGGGTGACGTGGGCCCTGTCGAGCTGCCCCGTTTGTGGGACCGCCCGGACCCCACAGGGTGTCGCCGCCCGGCCCCTGTCGAGCGCAGATAGGCCAGCTTCTCCAGCTCCGCCTTCACCGCGGCCGGGCTCGACGACGTCGGCGCCACGCCCAGCCAGGCCAGCGGGGTCCGGCCGAGATAAGCGTCCGGGACCAGCAGCAGGTCCAGCTCGGCGTGCCGCCGGTCCGTGAGCAGATGCCGTACCCGCGACCAGGTCTCCGTCCGAGCCCGAGCCCGGGCCGCGGCCACCCGCCGCAGCAGCAGGATCACGCCCGGACGCATCACCCGCGACGACAGCAGGTACTCGCAGGGCTCCTGGATCGGCTGGCGCAACAGCCGTGCGGGCAGCGTAGCGCAGCCCGGGTGCTGTCCGGTACGCCGCGCGACACCCTGAACGTGGTCGACCGTGACACGCTGTCGCCCATCCAACGCCATCATTGGCAGCCGGTTACCAACCGCATACGCTCGAACACCATCAGTCGTGGTGCAGGCCGACATTCCGTGGGCCGCACCCGTCAACGCCCCCCCGACGGGGCTCGTAACACGGGAAGGTTCATGGCGATGATGCGATCGGCAGACAGGGCGCGACGGCGGTGGCGCGCGATCGGCGCAGCCCTCGGCGCGGCGACGGTGGGCATGGTGGGAGTGCTGGTCGCGCCGACCGGCGCACAGGCGGCCAGCGACCGGGTCGCGGTGGTCGACCAGCGGTACGGGGTCAGGATCTTCAGCGCCGGCGCCAGCCGGTGGACGGCTGGTTCGGCCCAGTGGTCGTGGAAGCGACCCGCCGGCAGCGGCTGGAAGAACCTCTCCGACGTCAAGTTCCGCAAGCAGGGCTCGCGGTACGTGGTCCTGGTGGCCGCGTCCGGCGGCCGGGCCGGGATCGTCGACTACGCCACCCGCAAGGTGCGGTACCAGGTCACGCCAGGCGGCAACCCGCACGCCATCGAACTGCTGCCCAACGGCGCTGTCGTGGTCGCCTCCTCCGATCCCGGCAAGCTCACCCTCTACGGCAAGGGCCGGACCAGCCCGGCCGCCACGAAGGCGTTCGCCAAGGCGCACGCCGTCTACTGGGACAGCGCCATCAAGCGCCTCTGGGCCGCCGGCGGCACCCGGCTGTGCAGCTACAAGGTGAGCGGCACGGCCATCGCTCCTAAACTCACCAACGCCGCCTGCCGGACGGTCACCGGAAACGTGCACGACCTGTCACCGGTCTACGGCACCTCCGCCAACCTGTGGATGAGCAACACCAGCCACGTTTACCGGTACGACATCAACCGCAACCGATTCCAGCGGGCACCCGGCTACATCGACACAAGCAAGATCAAGAGTGTCGGTAACCACTCCGGCGGGCTGGTCTTCACCACCAAGGTCGGCGGTGCGAACGGCGACGGCACCTACGGCAACGGCAACGTCTGGCTGTACCGGCTGAACGGTTCCTACGTCGGCAACCGCTACCTCTCCGGGGCGGCGATCTACAAGGCCCGGCCAGTGGTCTGGAGCTACCGGTAGCCACGCCCCGGGAGCCGGTGGCGGGTGCCCGCCGGGTCTCCTAGGCCTGCCGGCAGGCCCTTCGGGCAGGAGAGTGGTGGGGGCGCCCCCACGTGGTCCGGGTCGGGCCACTCCCGCCGGGGCACCGGACGCGCCGGTGGCCCACGGGTAGGTCCGCTACCGGGGCTGCACGTCGGGGTCGGCGCTCACCGCTTGCCGCCCGGCCGGTCGGTGCGGGCCTGGTCGGGCTGGGCTTGCAGACGCTCGGCGCGGGCCTCGGCGGCCTGGGCCTCGCCGTAGCTTCCGGACCAAGAACAACTCCAACCCTAGTCAGAGGCCCTGCGTGAACGCCTGGAGTTGTGATCGTCATCCCCTGCTTGAACAGCGCTGGAGTTGTTTTTGGTCCGGAAGCTACCGGCAGGCCATGACGCCGCTGGCCGGTACCCCGCACGGGGGTGCCGGCCAGCGGCGTCCTCGCCTCCGACCGTCAGTGGTCCCGCCTACGCCGTTGGGCGGGTGGGGCCGCGACCGGTGGTCATTCGTTGGTGAAGTTGCCGACCTGGCTGGCGGTGCTGGACTGGTCGCTGGTGGAGCCACCGGCGGGGGTGCTCATGCCGCCGGTGGTGGCGTCGCCCGTGGTCGTCGGGGCCACCTTGCCGCGGTGCCGCTCGGGCTGCCGGGCCAGCCGCCGGGCGCTGGCCGGGCCGGCGGTGCCGCCGGTCGTGGTGATCGCGCCCTGCCCCCGGGTGGGGCCCCCGTCGCGCAGCACGTCCGGGTCGACCGGGACGTGGGCCGGGTCGTCCGGGTCCTCGTCCTGGATGACCCGCTGCACGTCGGTGGGGGGTACGGTCACCTCGTCCAGGACGCCCTCGCCGTACACGCCGCCGGCGATCCGGTCCTCGGCCCGCCGGGCGGCGTCCTGTCGCATGTCGTCCTCACGCACGTCCATCACCTCACAGAAGTGTCGGTCCGGGTGCGTGCCCGGCGACCGCCCCGGCAAACCCGCGCCGCCGGGCCGGCGGCGTACCCCGTCCGTGGCGCGCCCGCGCGACCCCGGCGGACCAGATTTTCCCGGCCTCCGGCCGGTGTTACTGCCCCCGACGGGTCGGGTAGACGGCGGGTGCCCTCGCCATGAACGCGAACCGTGCCGTGGCCGAAACGCGGTAGCGGGGGGAGGGAATGCAGGTACGACTCATCGCATCCTGAGGAGGACAAGATGAGCACGCAGGCTGCATCCACCAGGCCGATGAACCGGCCGGTGCAGGAAGCGCCCAACCGGGCGATGCAGGACCGGGCCATGCAGGAGACGCCCACCCGCCCGATGCCCATGGTGCCCGACGGACGTCGGGAAGGCATGCAGGCACCCGGCACGGAGACCAAGCCGTCGCTGCGGACCACCGAGTTCTGGGTCTATATCGCGGCCGTGATCGGCGTGCTGGCCGCATCACAGCTGGTCGGGAAGAACTCGGCCGGGGTGGACATCTTCCGGGCCCCCAACGCGTGGTTCATGATCACGCTGCTGACACTCGGCTACCTGGGTAGCCGTGGTCTGGCCAAGGCCGGCAGCAACTGGCGCAGCGGTGAGGAGCGCAGGGCCCGGCACTGACCGGGTACGCGCGCCACAGCACGCGGTGGCCTCCGGGACTTCCGTCCCGGAGGCCACCGTCGTGTTGGTCCTACTCCTCGAAGCCGCCGAAGTCCTCGGCGAAGTCACCCTCGATCGCGTCCTCGATCATTTCTCCGGCGACCATGCCGCCGACGAGACCGAGCGCGGCGCCGGCGGCCACGCCGCCCATGCCGGGGCCCCGGCCGTGTCCGTGACCGTGCCCGCCGAAGCCCTGCGCGCGCAGGCTGCCGTAGCGCGAGGTGGTCTCCCGCAGCCAGCCGTCGACGACCTGGACCCAGTCCGTCCGGTCGGCGTCCGCGTACGACACCCGGTAGTGGCCGAAGGCGTCGTGCCCGGCGGTGAGGAACCCGCCGCGCTTGTCGCACTCCAGGATCACCTCGACGCCCTGCGGGCTGGTGACGAAGGTCAGCTCGACCTCGTTGATGGTCGACGCGTACTGGGGCGAGGCGAAGAACTCGATCTCCTGGTAGAACGGCAGCGTCTGCTGCGTGCCCCGGATGTGGCCGCGTTCCAGGTCGGCGTGCTTGAAGCGGAACCCGAGCTGCTGGAACGCCTCCAGGATCCGCTCGTGCACCGGCAGCGGGTGCACGTTGACCTGGTCCAGGTCGCCCTTGTCGACCGCCCGGGCGATCGCCAGCTCGGTACGCAGCCCCATCGTCATGCCGCGCAGCCGCTGGCCGTACACGTCGGTGATCGGGGTCTCCCACGGCACCGGGAGCTGGAACGGCAGGGAGAGCTGCTGCTTCGGGGCGAGCTGGAACGCGCCGCTGACCGGCAGCCGGTGGAACTCCATGATGCCGGCGTACTCGGTGTCGCCGCCCTCGATCTCGACCCGGGTGACCAGGCTGACGACGACCTGCTCGACGTTGGCCGGGGCGTCGCCGCCGACCAGGTTCACCTGGCCCTCCAGGGTCAGGCCGGGTCGGGTGTTCGGGTTGGTCAGGACGGTGTCGACGCTCGGCCCACCCACACCGAACGCGCTCAGCATCTTCTTGAAGACCATCGGAACTCCCGCAGGATCACGCCGCACTCCACCCTGGAGCGGGTCGTTGACTGGTCAAGACCCTATCCACCACCCCTGTGAAGTGCCTGTGAGGGCACACTCCGCCGCACCTCTTCATTCGCAGGAGCGGGCGGCGGCGAAATTTCTCGGAATTTCTTCGGCCGGGATGTCGAGGACCGGAGTGCCGGCTTCTACCTGTGGGTGAGAGCACCGATGATGGTGCGCAGTCGTGAGGAGCCAGACGTGAAGTACATGTTGCTCATGCAGTTCAGCGCCGCCGGCACGGACTTCCCCTCGATCGACACCTGGGCGCCGGA
The DNA here is from genome assembly GCF_043204765.1 of Micromonospora sp. NPDC047730. Classification (NCBI taxonomy): domain Bacteria; kingdom Bacillati; phylum Actinomycetota; class Actinomycetes; order Micromonosporales; family Micromonosporaceae; genus Micromonospora; species Micromonospora sp. NPDC047730. Next base: position 29,682 of record NZ_JBIDCU010000009.1, read on the forward strand.
GGAGATCCGGGCGCACATCGGGTTCATGGCCGAGGTCAACGCCAAGCTGGTCGCCGACGGCGAACTGGTCGACGGCCAGGGGCTCGCCGCGCCCGACCAGGCGAAGATCGTCCGGGCGGGCTCCGACGGCGCGCCCGTGGTCACCGAGGGGCCGTTCGCCGAGACCAAGGAGTTTCTCGCCGGCTTCTGGATCGTGGACTGCGACAGCCCCGAGCGGGCCGTCGCGCTCGCCGCGCACATCTCCACCGCGCCCGGCCCCGGCGGCCGGCCGCTGAACATGCCGATCGAGGTGCGCCCGGTCATGTCGGCCCCGCCACTGGAGATGTGACGACTGGACGCCGCCGAACCATCCGCCGAGGACCTGCTGCGCGAGCTGGCGCCGCAGGTCCTCGGCGTGCTCAGCCGCCGCTTCGGCGACTTCGCCACCGCCGAGGACGCCGTGCAGGAGGCGCTGCTGGCGGCGGCGACCCAGTGGCCGGTCGAGGGGACGCCGGACAACCCCCGCGGCTGGCTGATCCAGGTCGCGTACCGCCGGATGGTCGAACTGGTCCGCGGCGAGACGGCCCGGCGGCGGCGCGAGGACCTCGTCGCCCGCCGCGAGCCGGACGACCGGCGCGCCGCGCCGCCACCGGACGAGGAGCTGACCGCCGACCGGGACGACACCCTGACCCTGCTCTTCCTCTGCTGCCATCCGGCGCTCTCGCCGGCCTCGGCGATCGCGCTGACCCTGCGCGCGGTCGGCGGGCTCAGCACGGCCGAGATCGCCCGCGCCTTCCTCGTGCCCGAGGCCACCATGGCGCAGCGGATCAGCCGCGCCAAGCAGCGCATCCGCGGCTCCGGCATCCCGTTCCGAATGCCCGAGCCGGCCGACCGGGAGGCCCGGCTGGCCGCGGTGCGGCACGTGCTCTACCTGATCTTCACCGAGGGGCACACCGCCAGCCTGGGCGCCGACCTGCGCCGGGTGGACCTGTCCGAGGAGGCGATCCGGCTGACCCGGGCGCTGCACGCGCTCCTGCCCGACGACAGCGAGGTGGCCGGCCTGCTCGCGCTGATGCTGCTCACCGACGCCCGCGCCGCCGCGCGGACCGGCCCGTCCGGCGAGTTGGTCTCCCTGGCCGACCAGGACCGCAGCCGGTGGGACGCGGCGGCGATCGCCGAGGGGGTCGCGCTGGTGACCCGGGCGCTGCCCCGCGGGCCGGTCGGGCCGTACCAGATCCAGGCGGCCATCGCCGCGCTGCACGACGAGGCACCCAGCACCGGGGAGACCGACTGGCCGCAGATCCTCGCCCTCTACGAGGTGCTGGAACGCTTCTCCGGCAACCCGGTCGTCGCCCTCAACCGCGCGGTGGCGACCGCCATGGTGCACGGCCCGGCGGCGGGCCTGGCGGCCCTCGACGCGCTGGACGCCGACCCCCGGCTCGCCGGGCACCATCGGCTGCCCGCCGCCCGCGGGCACCTGCGCGAGATGGCCGGCGACCGGGAGGGCGCGGTGGCCGCGTACCGGGCTGCGGCCGCCCTGACCACGAGCCTGCCCGAGCAGCGCTACCTGACCATGCGCGCCGCCCGCCTCGCCGCCGGACCGGAGGGTTGACCGGCGCCGCCGGGGGTATCCGTTGACGATCCGCCCGGGTCCGGCCGCCGAGCCGGGTGGGGAGACGGCTCGGAAGGAGAACGCCATGGTCACCGTCGGCTACACCCTGTTGTGCGAGCAGGCCGGCCCCAAGCACCTGGTCGACTACGCGGTGCGGGCGGAGGCGGCCGGCTTCGACCAGCTCGTCATCTCCGACCACTACTACCCGTGGCTGGATTCGCAGGGCCACTCCCCGTACGCCTGGTCCGTGCTCGGCGCGGTCGCGCACGCCACCAGCCGGGCGGAGCTGATGTCCTTCGTGACCTGCCCTATCCGCCGTTACCACCCGGCGGTCGTGGCGCAGAAGGCCAGCACCGTCGGGGTGCTCTCGGACGGCCGGTTCACCCTCGGCCTCGGCGCCGGCGAGAACCTCAACGAGCACGTGGTCGGCGGCTGGCCGCACGTGCAGCAGCGGCACGAGATGTTCGAGGAGGCGCTCCAGATCATCCGGCCCCTGCTCAACGGGGAGACGCTGACCTTCTCCGGCAACCACTACGACGTGCCCGACGCCTACGTGTGGGACCGGCCGGACCGCCCGGTGCCGATGGCGATCGCCGCCTCGGGCCGGCAGTCGGCCATCCTCGCCGCCGAATACGGCAACGGCATCGTCGCCACCGAGCCCGACCCGCACATCATCGAGATGTACGAGGACGCCGGCGGCGCCGGGCGGCCCCGCTACGGGCAGGTGGCCATCTGCTACGGCCCGGACGAGGCGGAGTGCCGCAAGATCGTGCACGACCAGTTCCGCTGGTTCGGAATGGGCTGGAAGGTCAACGCGGACCTGCCCGGGCCGGAGTCGTTCGCCGCCGCCACCCAGTTCGTCCGCGAGGAGGACGTGGCCGCGGGGATCTCCTGCGGGCCCGACGTGGACCGGCACGTCGAGGCGTTCAAGAAGTTCGTCGACGCGGGCTTCACCCACGTGGCGATCGTGCAGGTGGGCGGCGAGACGCAGCCCATGTTCCTCGACTGGGCGCAGGAGCAGTTGCTGCCGAGGCTGCGCGAGCTGTGAGGATCTCGCCGACCCGGCGGCCCCGGGTGACCCCGCCCGGCCGGTTCGGACCGGCCGAGCTGCGCCTCGCGCTGGCCGCGCCGCGCCCGGCCGCCGGCCTGACCAGCGAGTGGCGGCTGGTCGACGGGATCCGTACGCACACCCGCCGCACGGCCGGCCCGGGCACCGGCGCCACACCCGTCGTGCTGGTGCACGGGCTGGCGGTGTCCCACCGCTACCTGACCCCACTCGCCCTGGCGCTGGCCGACACCCACCCCGTGTACGCGCCGGACCTGCCCGGCTTCGGGCTCACCGAGCGCCCCGCCACGACGTACGACGTGGCCCGGCACGCCAACCACCTGGCCGCCTGGCTGGCCGCGTACCGGATGCCGCCGGTCTGCCTGGTCGGGCACTCGTTCGGCGCGGAGGTCGTCGCGGCGTTGGCCGCCCGCCAGCCCGACGCGGTCCGGGCCGTGGTGCTCGCCGGGCCGACCAGCGACCCGGCCGCCCGGTCCCGGCGGGGACAGTTCGGGCGGTGGCTGGTGGACACCCTGCGGGAGGCGCCGTTACAGGCGCCGATCCTGCTCCGGGACGTCGTGGACGCCCGTCCCTGGCGCGTCCACGCGACGCTGGCGCACTCGGTACGCAACGGCGTCGAGGCGGACCTGGTCGGGATCACCGCACCGACCCTGGTGGTCGCCGGCTCCCGGGACCCGGTGGTGCCGGCGTCCTGGCGGTCGCAGGTGGGCCGGCTGGTGCCGCACGCCCGCACGCTCACCGTGCCGGGCGCCGCGCACAACGTCGCGACCACCGCGCCGGCCCAGGTCGCCGACGCGATCCGTGCCCTGCTCGCCCCGTCCCTGACGAACAGGTGATCACATGCGCATCGGCAACACGGAGATCCGCCCCGCCGGCGGCGGCCTCGGCTGCCTCCTGATGATCCTCTTCTCGATCGTCGCCTCGATCGTCCTGACCGTCCTGCTCAACCTGGTCCTGTGACCCGCGTTCGCCCGCCCCCTGGTCAGCGGCGCAGGCCGAGGGCGGCCAGCACCTCGCGGGTCGCCTGGCGGACCGGGTCGACGACGCTGCCGCGCAGCCAACGGGCGACCGGCAACACCGTCGCCCGCCACGCGGCGGCGACCGCCCGGCCCACCGGACGCACGGCGTGCCGCCACAGCCAGCCCGCCGCGAGCACGAACGGCCGCAGGGTGAGCGCGTAGCACCACCACAGCAGCCGGCCGGCCGTCCGCCATGCCCACGCCGCCGCGTCGAGCAGCACCCGGCCGACGGCCAGCAGCCACCGGCCCAGCGCGGCGAGCCCGGCCGCCAGCAGGCGCCCGAGCGGGGCGAGGAGCCGGGCAAGCCAGCGCAGCGGCAGCCAGACCAGGTGGTACGCCAGCCAGGCCAGCGGCACCCACACCACCGTCCGGGCCAGCCAGGCCAGCCCGCGGGCGAGCCACACCAGCGGCACCCACACCACCGCCCGGACCAGCCAGGCCAGCCCACGGGCCAGCCACACCAGCGGCACCCACACCAGCGTCCGGACCAGCCAGGCGATGCCCCGGGCGAGCCACACCAGCGGCAGCCACAGCAGGTGACGCAGCAGCCAGCCGACCGGGCGCAGCAGCCAGCGGTCCAGGAACCGGCCGACCGGCGCGAGCAGCCAGCGGTGCAGCCACCCGCAGACGGCGGCGACCAGCTCCCAGACCAGCCGCACAGGCACGACCACGACCAGCGCGATCCCCCGGGCGACGGCCACGACCAGCGGCGCGGCTCCAGAAGTGGCGGATGGTCCGGTGGCGCGCGGAGCCGGGCCCGGCGAGTCGATCACCGGCACACGGTAACCAGCCCCGGCAAGCACCCGGCGGCGGGCACGTCGAGGCGGCCGGATGGCCGACGGGTCGGCCGGGTGACCGACCGGGTCGGTCAGGCCGGGTCGAGGGCCAGGTCCGCGACGAGCGGGTAGTGGTCGGAGGCGTACTCGGTGTCGCCGCCCCGGACCACCCGACAGTCCCGCACCCGGGCGGCCAGCGTCGGGGTGCCGAACAGGTAGTCCAGCCGCATGCCGGAGAACTCCGCGCCGCCGCCGTGCCGGGTCGGCGCGGTCAGCCCGGCGTCGGGCGTGCCGGCCGCCGCGTACAGGTCGACCAGGCCGGCGGCGAGCAGTCGGGCCACCGCCCGGGTGTCCACCGTCCGCCCGTCCCGACGCAGGTGACGGCGGCGGTACGCGGCGGGGAGCCGGGCGATCCGGTCGGTGTGGTCGGCGACGGGGTCGAGGGTGTTCAGGTCCCCGGCCAGCAGCCCCAGCTCCCCCGGCGCGCGGCGCAGCGCGGCGGCGGCCCAGCCCGCCTCGACCCGCCGCCGCAGGCCCGAGTACGGGTCGAGGTGGACGCTCAGCACGGTCAGCGGGCCGGCGTCGGTCGCCACGGTGACCCGCTGCGCGGCGTGGTGGAACGGCCGGCGCACCTGGGCGGCGGCGAGGGCGCGCAGCGGCGGCCGGAGCAGCACCGCCACCGGCTGGCCGAAGCAGGAACGGGCGAGGTGGGGCCGCATCCCCAACCGGCCCGCGAAGTCGCCGAGCACGTCGCCCGAGTCGAAGTCCCGCAGTTCCTGCAGGGCCAGCACGTCCGGCCGCTGCTCGGCGACGACCCGCGCCAACCGGTCCCGCCGGTCGGCGCCGCCCCGATCCCGGCCGCCGGTCCGGATGTTCCAGCTCATCACCCGCAGCATCGGTACCGTCAGTCCACCCGGGCGGCCTTGGCCAGCTCGTCGTCGAGGGTGTGCACGTCCTCGGACTCGAGGCTGGGCCGGTTGCCCTCGCGCAGGTCCTCGTTGGGGCGGACGACCCAGTAGAGCAGCCCGATCCATCCGATGGTGAGGATGATCGCGCCCATGACGTCGGTGGGGTGGTGCATCCCCCGGTACATCCGAGAGATCGCCACGGCGGCCGGCATCACCACCGCCAGCGCCACGAAGATCCACCGCCACCACCGGTCCGTACGCGGGACGACGATGATCGCGACGGCGACCCAGACGCAGAGCGTGGCGGCGATGTGGCCGGACGGGAACGACGAGGTCGGCATCGGGCCGTCGAGGTTGCCCACCGGCGGGCGCGGCCGGTCGACCGCGGCGGCGGAGGCGAGGAAGAGGCTCAGCTCGCCGAACATGGTCAGGGCGACGAACAGCACCGGCCGCCAGCGCCGCCACACGGCCAGCACGAGCGGGCAGAAGACCAGCGAGATGAGCAGGATGGCGTGCGTGTCGCCGGCCTTGCTCCACCACCAGCTCAGGTCGTCCCGGTCGGGGGTACGGTGCTCCGCGAACCACCTCGGCACGTCGGTGTCGAGAGTGGCGAAGAGGGTGCCGCCGGCGTGGTAGCTGACGAACATGCCGAAGCCGTAGAGCGCGCCGAGGACCAGCACCCACCCGACGACCAGCTCGAACACGGCCGCCCGGGGGTGCGGCAGCAGGTGCGCCTCGTCGGGGGCGGGGGCCACCTCGTGCGCGGCCTCCGGCTCCAGCCCCTCGGTCAGCGCCGGGACCGGCCGGCCCCGCTCCAACCGCCACAGCCGGAAGGCGTACGCGGTGACGCCGAGCCAGGCGGCGCCGAGCAGCCAGGCCCCGAGCACGTCGGAGACGAAGTGCACGCCCAGCGCGATCCGGGTCAGCCCGATCAGGAACACGACGGCGGCGACCAGGACGATCGCGGGCCTGCGCCAGCGGCGCGACATGGCCGGCAGGAAGACCAGCAGCAGCGCCCCGTACGCGACCATCGAGCCGAGCGCGTGCCCGCTGGGGAAGCTGTCCCCGGCGTAGCTGCCGATCGGCACCTCCACCTCGGGGCGCAGCCGGTCGACCAGCGTCTTGAGCGCCGGGTCGAGGATCAGCGCGCCGAGACCGGTGACGATCAGGAACACCGCGAGCCGGCCCTGCCGGCGGATCAGCAGGCCGACCACGGCGACCGACACCAGCCAGACGATGACCGCCCGACCGCCGAGGTCGGTGAGCGCGTTGAGCACGGTCACCAGCGGCCCGTGCGGGGCGACCAGGTCGTTGAGCCAGGCGGCCACGCCGTGGTCGACGTCGTACAGCGGGGTCCACCGGGTCCGGACCAGGACGAGGAGCACCCCGAAGCCGACCCCGGCGCCGAGCACGACCGCCAGGCCGGCGAGCGTCCGCTCGGTGAAGTGACCCAGGGGTCGACGCAACGCCTCTTTGACCGCGGCCACGGCAGCCTCCCTCTCGCTCCTGGCGTGCCGCAATACCCGATCGGCGCTGCGCGTACACCGGGGGTGTCCGGAACGGACTACAGGGAGGTCATGTCGCCGGTGTCGTGGAGCTGGTCGCGTTCGGCCTCGGGCTCCCAGAGGTCCGGCTGGGCGGGCTCGCGCACCCCGATCCGCAGCGCCTCCAGCTGGGCGGCGAAGGAGAGCCCGCCGAAGAGCGCCATGCCGGTCAGGTTCGCCCACAGCAGCAGCGCCATCATGCCGGTCAGCGCGCCGTAGGTCTGACCGAACCCGTCGCTGAACCGCACGTACGCGGCGAGCAGCAGGCTGGCCACCCACCACAGCGCGGTGGCGATCCCGGCGCCGAAGAAGAGCCAGGACAGGCCGGGCTGGTTGCGGCGAGGCGCGTGCCGGAAGAGCACCGCGACGGCCAGCACGGTCAGCCCGAGACTGAGCGGCCAGCGCACCACGTCCCAGACGCCGTTCGCGAGTTCGCCCCAGGCGTAGTGCCGCTGCACCGAGTCACCCATCGGGCCGCCGCCGACGAGGATCAGGAACCCGGTCAGCGCCGGTACGCCGGCGGTGAGGGCGAGGACGGCGGCGCGGACGTACTTCCACAGCGCCGGGCGGTCCCGTTCCACGCCGTAGATCCGGTTGGCCCCGCGCTCGATCTGCGCCATCGTGCTGGTCAGGGCGACCAGACCGGTGATCAGGCCGAGGCTGAGCGCCAGCTCGCCGGCGCGTTCGGTGCGGTCGCCCTCGCCGAGCAGCTCGGCCACCACCGGCTCGCTCGCCCCGGGGGTGAGTGCGAGCACCGTGTCGGCGACGACCTGGCCGCCCTCCTCCACGCCGAGTTCGCTGATCAGGCCGGTCAGCGCGATCATGAACGGCACCACGGCGAGGCACAGTTGCAGCGCGAACGCGCGGGAGTGGCTGAAGCCGTCGCCGTAGCGGAACCGGATGAAGGCGTCCCGCAGCAGGTGCCAGCCGCCCTGCCGGCGCAGCGTGTGCCAGGCGTCGTCGGCGTTGAGCTCCTCGTCGGGCATCAGCCGGGTCTCCGGCACGATCCTGGTGCTACTCACGGTGCGCCTCGTCGATGAGCTGCTCGCCCCGTTCTCCGGCCGCCTGCGCGTCCTCGGCCAGGTCGGGGGCCTGCTCGGGCTGCGGCACGCAGAGCCAGAGCGCCCGCCGCCGGATCTCGGCCTTCAGGGTGCGGCCCGGCTCGATGAGGTCGCCGTCGAGCTCCCGGGGCTGGGCCCGGTTGCTGGTGATCTCCACGCGCCGGCCCCGGAAGACCTCCATCCGGGGCACGCGGTCCTGCCGGCGTACGACGGCCCAGCCGAGCGCCAGCCAGTGCCGCAGCGTACGCGGGGTGAGCACGGCGACGTCGAGGTAGCCGTCGTCGGGCTCGGCGTCGGTGAGCAGGCGCACCCCGCCCTGGAGGCGCCCGACGTTGGCGATCAGCACGGAGCGGGCCCGCCGGCGGATCGGCTGTTGGTCGTCGATGCGGATGGACACCTTCATCGGTCGGTCGCGCAGGTGCTTGGCGGCCCCCACCACGTACGCCGGCCAGCCGATCCGCTTCTTGGTGGTCTCCGAGGTGGCGGCGAGCATCTGGGCGTCGAAGCCCATGCCGGCCATCACGGTGAAGTAGTGGTCCTCGACCGCGCCGACGTCGAGCAGCCGGCGACCGCGCTCGATGGCGACCTCCAGCCCGGCGGCCAGGTCCCCGGAGAGGCCCAGGTTGGCCGCGAGCAGGTTGCCGGTGCCCTGCGGGAGCACGGCGAGCGCGACGTCGGTGCCGACCAGGCCGCTGACGCAGGACATCACGGTGCCGTCGCCGCCGCAGGCGAAGACCACGTCCACGCCGGCCGCGACCGCCTTTTCGGTCTGGCCACGGCCCGGATCCTCGACCGTGGTCTCGAACCAGAGCGGCTCGGGCCAGCCGGCGGCGGCGAGGGCGTCGTGGACCGTCCGGTACAGCTCGTCGAGGTCGGCCACCTTCACGGGGTTGACCACCACGGCGGAGCGCAGGCCGCCGTGGTGGGCCGCGCGCCTGTCCTGTCGAGGATCCACGGCGCCAGTGTGCAGCAGATCCGGTGCGGCAGCGAGCCGGCGACGCGGTGACGTTACGCGCAGCGAGAACAGGTTTACGATCCCGCCCCGGGTCGCCGGCTCCGGGGGCTCAGGCCGCCGCCCGCAGCGCGGTCTCCACCCGCCGGCGCAGGTCGTCCAGGTCGGCCCCGGCCTCGGTGAGCACCAGCGCACCCAGCCCCCGCCCCTCGCGGAGCACCCCGAGCAGGATGTGCTCGGTGCCGATGTGGCGGTGGCGCAGCCGCAGCGCCTCCCGCAGCGACAGCTCCAACACCTTCTTGGCGGGGGAGGAGAAAGGCCCGCCCGCGTACCGTCGGCGGCCCCAGCGGCGGCGCGGCGCCGGCACCGCCTCGCGCAGCGCGCCCGGGCCGAACGAATCCTCGATCCGGGCCACGATCGCGGCCAGGTCGATGCCGATCTCCCGCAGGGCGGCGGCGTCGGCGTCGGCGAGGCCGGTGCCGCCCCGCTCGGTGTGCCGGCGGACGCGGGCCCGCAGGTCGTCGGCGCGGACGCCGGCCTCGGCGAGCACCCGCGCGGCGAGGCTGTCCCCGTCGGCGAGGAGGGCGAGCAGCAGGTGCTCGGTGCCGACCGGCCGTTGACCCTCGGCCCGGGCCTCGTCCCGGGCGACTCGCACGACGGTGCGGGCCCGGTCGGTGAACCGTTCGAACATCACGCCTCCCAGGAGGATCCGACCGCCGGTCGCCCGGCGTGCTTCTTGTGGACCGCCTGCCGGCTGACCTCGAGCTCGTCGGCGATCTCCTGCCAGGACCAGCCCTGTCGACGGGCGTTGTCCACCTGGACCACCTCGAGCCGTTCGAGCAGCCGGCGCAGCGCGCGGACGGCGCGCAGCCCGACCCGGGGGTCGGTGCTGCCGGCTGCCGCGGCGAGTTCCGTTGCCTGACTCATGCCGTCAACTTACGTTGACATCCATCCCCCTGTCAACCCATGTTGACACCCGAGTTCGGCTCGCCCGGTGCTACCGTCCGCCGGTGTCCAGCCTTCACCCGCCGGCCCGCCAAGGCTCCCGTGCCCGATGCCGAGGTCCCCGTGTCCGATGAGGTTCCCGCGCCCGCCGAGCCGCGCCACCATCCGCTCGGCGAGATCACGGTAGAAGCCGTCGGCGGCACCGTCGTCGGCAACCGCTATCCGGCCAACTTCGACGTGCTGCACGTCGACCCGGCCCTGCCGTTCGCGGCGGTGGCCGACGGGATGGGCGCCGGCGAGGGCAGCCGCCGGGCCGGCACCACGGCGATGGGCACCCTGGTCGCACAGGTCCGGGCCGCCTGGCCCGATGTCGGCCCCCGGCAGTTGCGCGCCGCCGTGGCCGGCGTCCAGTCGGCCGTACGCGCCGCCGGCGCGGGCCTGGCGGAGCTGACCGGCTGTACGCTGACCGCCCTGCTCGTCGAGCCCGACGGCGGCCAGGGCTGGCTCCTCCAGCTCGGCGACTCCCGCGCGTACCGGCTGCGCGACGGCCTGCTCGAGCTGATGACCGTCGACCACACGGCGGCCTGGCTGGGCGTGCTGCACGGCTGGTACCCGGCCGACTCCCCCGCCGCCGCCCGCGCCCGCTACCAGCTGACCCGCTACGCCGGGCACCCGGGCGAGCCGGAGGCGGACCTGCTCGCCGTGTCGCTGCGCCCCGGCGACGTGTGGCTGCTCTGCACCGACGGGGTCAGCGACCAGGTCGACTACCACCTGACCCGGGAGCTGCTGGCGGCGCCACGACCGGAGGAGGCGGTCCGGGACCTGCTGGGCGCCACCCTGGAGGCCGGCGGCGACGACAACGCCACCGCCGTGATCGTCCGGGTCCACGCCGCCACGCCCCACTGACGGTCGGAGGCGAGGACGCCGCTGGCCGGTACCCCGCACGGGGGTACCGGCCAGCGGCGTCATGCACCTGTCGTCAGCTGTTCCAGTGCTCGGCAACCAGGTCGGCGGCCTGCTGCTCCCACTGGGCGTAGTGGTCGGGGTACGCCGACACCTGCACGGTCTGCGCGGCCTCGGTCAGTGGCATGTCCTGCCACCCGTCGACCTGCTTCAGACCCTTCAGGAACGCCGTCGTCGAGTACTCCGGGTCGGTGATCTGCTCGACCGTGCCCCAACCGCTCGACGGGCGCTGCTGGAACAGACCCAGCGAGTCGTGGTCGTTGCGGTCACCCAGATGACCCAGGTTCTCCAGCTTCGACTCCTGCAACGCCGTCGCGATCGACACCACCGCGGCCCGCTCGTCCATCCCGGCCTTCTTCGTCGCCGCAATGATCGCCTTCACGTTACCCACCTGCTCGTCCGACAGGTCGATGCGCGACTGCGCACCCTGCACACCATGCGGAACCAGCTTCGCCCGGTCCACACCCGGCTTCTCAGCCTGCACCGCCACCGCCACAGGCTTACCCGACTCGACGACCGGGGCGGCATGAGCAGCAGCCGGACCAGCGAACACACCACCGGCAAAAGCCAGACCAGCAACACCAAGAACGCTCTTACGCAGGATCGTGTTCATCAGACGCTCCATTCGGGGGTTGGCACCACACGCCGAAGGGGGGGTCAGCGAGGGTGCAAGCACCGTCCGGCGCTCGCAGAAAATCGGGGGATCCGGCGTCACACGCCGGGAAGAATCAGACCGGCCATCTGGAGACCGGGAGCGGCCCGTGTCGCGGGGCGGGGGTCGCCCCTTCATCGGCCGGGACCATGTGTAACGACCGGCGGCCCACCAACATTCCGGGGCCCGGGGCCGGGGGCCTGCACGCCAGCCCGCCCGGGGCGGCGGGGTGGTCTTGCTCGGTCGTGCGCAGGGTGTAACGACCCCGGCCCGGCCACGATTCCGCCCGGAGGATGCCCCCGGTCACACCCCGAACCGGACCCACGGGACACTGCCACCCGGCCCCTGTCGAGCTGCCCTCACAGATGGGGCACAACGTGCCCCGGCAGGATGCCGCCCCCGGTCCCTGTCGAGCTGCCCTTACAGATGGGGCACAACGTGCCCCGGCAGGCAATCGAGCCTGGTGTGACGGGGGTGGTCCCACAGACGGGGCAGCTCGACAGCACGCCCCCGACCACCCGCCTTTCGGGGCGAACGGTCCCACAGACGGGGCAGCTCGACAGCGCCCACCGCACCCACCCACCGGCCCGGTCAAGAGCGGGCCGACGGGCCGTGACCTCGCGGTCGACACCTCGCCAACGCATCGCCCGTCGCCTCCCGACGGGCGTCCCGACGGGCCTCCCCGACGGCCATTGCCGGATGACGGACAGCCAGGCACGGACGGCGCGCGACCACCGACGGGGTGTGGCCCGCCGTGCCCGGCGCAGGGATCAAGCCTGACCGCCCGGAGCCGGGCACGGCGGGCCACA
>NZ_JBIDCU010000009.1:41977-297689 GCF_043204765.1 Micromonospora sp. NPDC047730
GGGGGGGCCCCCCGTGGCCGGGCGCCGGTATCACGCGCCCCCCCGGCGCCCCGGGCACGGCGGGCCACACCCCCACCACCACGCACCACAACCCACCACCACGCACCGCAACCCACACCCCCACCAAGACCGCACAGCAAGCCACAACGCCACCAAGCCGGCGAGCCACGACGCAGAGCAACCGCCGATCACACCCCGCGGCCCCACCGCCGGTACTAGCCTCGACAACAGGGCCGGGCGCGACGCCTGCGGAGGTGATGCCGGATGGCCGCAGCCACCGAGGCGGCCGTGCTGGTCGGGCTCGGCTCCGAGCGCAACCTGCCGGTGGTCAGGCTGGCCGCGCAGGAGGCCGCCGCGCACGGCCACCCGCTGTGCCTGCTGCACGCGTTCAACTGGACGGCCGCGCTGGAGGCCCCGTCGATCGCGGGGCCGCGCGCCGAGGCCGAGAATCTGATCTCCAGGGCCGCCGAGATCGCCGCCCAGGTCGACCCGGCGCTGCCGGTCAGCGGCGAGATCGTCGAGGGTGCCGTCGTCGCCACCCTGGTCCGCCGGTCGGAGTCGGCGTTCCTGCTCGCCATCGGAGACGCCGGCATGGCGGCCTGCGGCGACTGCGTGCCGGCCGACGTGCCGGCGGTGCAGCTCGCCGCCCGGGCCGGATGCCCGGTGCTGGTGGCCCGCCGGGATCCGCCGCCGCAGGGCCCGGTGCTGGTCGGGGTGGACGGCTCCGCCAGTTCCCGGGGAGCGCTGGAGTGGGCGTTCGAGTGCGCGGCCCGGCGGGAGGCGCGACTGCTGGCCGTCCGGGTCGTCGAGCCGGAGGACGGCACGGAGGACCCCGGCCTGCTCGTCGAGTTGGTGGCGCGGTACGCGCGCCGGTTTTCGTCGGTGCCGGCGGAGTGCCACACGATCCGCGGCGACCCTGGCACTGTCCTGGTCGAGCAGTCCCGCTCGGCGCAGGTGGCACTGGTCGCCGCCCGGGGCGACGAGCCGTGGCGGGGCATGCTCGGCGCGGTGAGCCAGGCGCTGCTCTACCACTCCCCCGCGCCGGTGATCGTGGTGCGCGGGCTGACGGGGGTGCCGGTGGACGGGGCGTAACGCCCGCCCGGCGCGGGACCAACGGCCCTGATCCACATCGGCGCCGACCGGCGAAGCTGGAACCGGCCCGGACGAATCCGCGCTCCGAGGATGCAGGATTCCCCTATCCGCGAGAGGCTCATGCAGTATGGACACCGCTCTCGACCTGCACAGCCCCCTGACCGAAGACGAGCTGCGCCGGCTGGACGCCTACTGGCGGGCGGCGAACTACCTGACCGTCGGGCAGATCTACCTGCTGGACAATCCGCTGCTCCGCGAGCCGCTGGCGCCCGAGCACGTCAAGCCGCGGCTGCTCGGCCACTGGGGCACCAGCCCCGGGCTGAACCTGCTCTATGCCCACCTCAACCGGGTGATCGTCGCCCGTGACCTGCGGGCCATGTTCGTGACCGGTCCCGGCCACGGCGGCCCGGCGATCGTCGCGAACACCTGGCTGGAGGGCACCTGGAGCGAGCGGTACCACCACATCGGCCGCGACGAGGCCGGCATGGCCGGGCTGTTCCGCCAGTTCTCCTTCCCCGGCGGCGTCCCGAGCCACGTGGCGGCGGAGGTGCCGGGTTCGATCCACGAGGGCGGCGAGCTGGGGTACGCGCTGAGCCACGCCTACGGCGCGGCGTTCGACAACCCCGACCTGCTGGTCGCCTGCGTCATCGGGGACGGGGAGGCGGAGACCGGCCCGCTCGCGGGGAGCTGGCTCTCCAACGTGTTCCTCAACCCGGCCCGCGACGGGGTGGTGCTGCCCGTCCTGCACCTCAACGGCTACAAGATCGCCGGTCCGACCGTGCTGGACCGGATTCCCGAGGACGACCTGCTGGACATGATGCGCGGCTTCGGCTACCAGCCGTACGTGGTGGCCGGTGACGACCCGGCGACCGTGCACCAGACGCTCGCCGCCACGCTGGACCGGGCGCTCGACGAGATCGCCGACATCCAGCGGCGGGCCCGCTCCGGCGGCACCGTCGAGCGGCCCCGCTGGCCGATGATCGTCCTGCGTACGCCGAAGGGCTGGACCGGGCCGCGAGACGTCGACGGCAAGCAGGTGGAGGGCACCTACCGCGCGCACCAGGTGCCCCTGGCGGAGGTACGGAAGAACCCGAAGCACCTGGCCGAGTTGGAGCGCTGGCTACGCAGCTACCGTCCGGAGGAACTCTTCGACGCGACCGGCGCGCCGGTGGCCGAGCTGGCCGAGCTGCCCCCGACGGGCGAGCGGCGGATGAGCGCCAACCCGGTCACCAACGGCGGGCTGGTGCTGCGCGACCTGAGGCTGCCGGACTTCCGCGGCTACGCCGTCGACGTGCAGCGGCCCGGCGAGACCGTGGCCGGGGCGACGGGCGCGCTGGGCCCGTGGATACGCGACGTGATCACCGCCAACCCGGAGACGTTCCGCCTCTTCGGCCCGGACGAGGTCGCCTCGAACCGGCTGGGCGCGGCGTTCGAGGTCACCGACCGGGCGTGGATGGCCGGGACGGTGCCCGGCGACGAGCACCTCTCGCCGGACGGGCGGGTGATGGAGGTCCTCTCCGAGCACCTGTGCCAGGGTTGGCTGGAGGGCTACCTGCTCACCGGCAGGCACGGCATCTTCACCAGCTACGAGGCGTTCATCCACATCGTCGACTCGATGGTCAACCAGCACGCCAAGTGGCTGAAGGTCACCCGGGACATCCCGTGGCGCACGCCGGTGGCGTCGCTGAACTACCTGCTGTCGAGCCACGTGTGGCGGCAGGACCACAACGGCTTCTCCCACCAGGACCCGGGCTTCATCGACCACGTGATGAACAAGAAGGCCGAGGTGGTACGGGTCTACCTGCCGCCGGACGCGAACACCCTGCTCTCGACGATGGACCACTGCCTGCGCAGCCGGCACTACATCAACGTGGTGGTGGCCGGCAAGCAGCCCGCACCGAACTGGCTGTCGATGGACGAGGCGGTCATGCACTGCCGGCGGGGCATCGGCATCTGGGACTGGGCCAGCACCGACGGCGGCGAGGAGCCGGACGTCGTGCTCGCCTGCGCCGGCGACGTGCCGACGCTGGAGACGCTGGCCGCCGCCGACCTGTTGCACAAGCACCTGCCGGAGCTGAAGGTGCGGGTGGTCAACGTGGTCGACCTGATGCGCCTGCAACCCCCGACGGAGCACCCGCACGGGCTGTCGGACAAGGAGTTCGACACGATCTTCACGCGGGACAGGCAGGTCATCTTCGCCTACCACGGCTACCCGTGGCTGATCCACCGGCTGACCTACCGTCGGACAAACCACGACAACCTGCACGTGCGCGGCTACAAGGAGGAAGGCACCACCACCACGCCGTTCGACATGGTGATGCTCAACGACCTGGACCGCTTCCACCTGGTCATCGACGTGATCGACCGGGTGCCGGGGCTGGCGGCCCGGGCCGCCCACCTGCGGCAGGACATGGTCGACGCGCGCCAGTCCTGCCGGGACCACACCCGCCGGTACGGCGAGGACGACCCTCGGGTGGCGGAATGGCGCTGGGTCCGCGAGACGGAAGCCGGTCTGAGAGGTGAGGCATGAGCGGCAACGAGATCCTGGTCGGCTACGACGGCTCCCCCGACGCCTCGGTCGCGCTGGAGTGGGCGCTGGAGGAGGCCGGCCGCAGCGGACGCCCCGTCCGGCTGGCGTACGTCTTCGAGTGGGTCACCGTGGCCGGCTGGGTCGGCCCCGGCATCGCCCCGGGCATCTGGCCGGACGAGGCGGCCCGCCGGCAGGTCGAGGAGCTGGTACGCAAGGCGGCGGCGGACGCGGTCGCCGCGCACCCGGAACTGACCGTCACCGGTGAGGTGTTCGACGGGCCGCCCACGGTGGTGCTCCAGGAGCGTTCGGCCCGGGCCGGCCTGCTGGTGCTGGGCACGCGGGGGCACGGCGGTTTCGGCGGGCTGCTCATCGGTTCGACGGCGGTGGCGGTCACGGCCCACGCGCACTGCCCGGTCGTGGTGGTCCGCCAGGAGGCAGCCGCGGGCGGGCGGACGGGGCCCGTGGTGGTCGGCGTGGACGGCTCGGAGTGCTCGCTGGTGGCGCTCGGCTTCGCGTACGAGCAGGCGGCCGCCCGGGGGCTGCCGCTGCACGTGCTGCGGGCCTGGCATCCGGGGGCCGGCCAGCGCCCGCCGTCGGGCCCCGAGGCGCGGGAGGCGGCGGCCGCCGACCGGGCCGAGCTGGACGAGCCGCTGGCCCGCTGGAGCCGGACCTTCCCGGACGTGGAGGTCGAGGTGCAGGTGGCGGCGGGCGGCCCGGCGTCCCTGCTGGTCGACGCCAGCCGCAACGCGTCCCTGGTCGTGGTCGGCACCCGCGGCCGCGGCGGCCTGAAGGGGATGCTGCTCGGCTCGGTCAGCCAGCAGCTCATCCAGCACGCCCACTGCCCGGTGGCGGTCGTCCGCGAGCGGTGAGAGGAGGGGACCTGGTCCGGGCAGCGTCGGGCTGGGGCACGATGGGGAGAAACGGAAGGGTCGAGACGATGAGCCACGAAACGCCGGCCAGGGACCGCCCCCTGACCACCGCCCTCGCGGAGGCCGCCGCGACGGCCGGGCACGCGCCGTCGGTGCACAACAGCCAGCCGTGGCGGTGGCGGGTGCTGCCGGACGCGCTGGAGCTGCGCGTGGTCCGGGATCCCCGGCTGACCGCCACGGACCCGGAGGGCCGGCTGGTGGCGTACAGCTGCGGGGCGGCGCTGCACCACGCGCGGGTGGCGCTGACCGCGGAGGGCTGGACGGCCGTGGTGGAGCGGATGCCTGACCCGGACGCCCCTGATCTGCTCGCCCGGCTGACCGGGCTGGGCCGCGTGGAGGCCGACCCGGAGGCCATGCGCCTGGTGCAGTGCATGCAGGTCCGGCACACGGACCGGCGCCCGGTCAGCGACGAGCCGGTGCCGACCGACGCCCTGGGGCGGATCGCGGCGGCGGTCGCCGCCGAGGGGTGCCAGCTCCAGTTCCTCGACCGCGACAACATCCTGGAGCTGGCCGCCGTCGCCAGCCACGCCGCGACGGTCGAGGCGGAGGACTCGCAGCTGCGCGAGGAGTTGGAGTACTGGACCAGCCGGGGCGGCTCCGGCACCGGCCTGCCGCCGGAGGTGCTGCCCGAGGAGGCGCCGCAGACCACCGTGCCGGCCCGGGACTTCGGCCGCCCCGGCACCCTGCCGGTCGGTCCGGGGCACGACCGGGCCGCCGTGTACGGGCTCCTCTACGGCGACGAGGACGAGCCGGACAGCTGGCTGCGCGCCGGCGAGGCGCTCTCGGCCGCCTGGCTGACCGCCACCCGGCTCGGGGTGTCGGTGGTGCCGCTGAGCGGCGTGGTGGAGGTGGCGGGCACCCGGCAGACGCTGCGTGGGCTGCTGGCCGGCCTCGGCTACCCGTACCTCGTGCTGCGGCTGGGGATCGCGGACCCGGCGCACGCCGGACCGCCGCACACCCCGCGGCTCGAGGTGCGGCAGGTGGTGGACACGTCGGCGGTCCGCGCCGGGGGCGCGTAGCGCGCGCCTTGGGCCACGGCCACCGGGAGATACCATCGCCCGGTGGCCGCCAGCGCACCGAACCCGCCGTACGAACCGCACGTGACCCCCTCCCTGGGGCTGAGCCCGCTGTCCCGGATCCGGCTCGACGAGCTGCTCCAGGAGATGCTGGACCGGGTCGGCGAGGTGGTGACCAGCCGGGAGCGGCTGCGGGCCCTGCTCGACGCGGTGGTCGGCATCAGCACCGACCTGGATCTGCGCAGCACCCTGCAACGCATCGTGGAGGCGGCCTGCGAGCTGGTTGGCGCCCGCTACGGCGCGCTCGGCGTGATCGGCCAGGACCGGATGCTGCACGACTTCATCACCTACGGCATCGACGCGGAGCTGCACGCGAAGATCGGCGACCTGCCCCACGGGCGGGGCGTGCTCGGCCTGCTCATCGACGATCCGCGCCCGCTGCGGATGCCCGACATCACCCAGCACCCGAAGTCCTACGGGTTCCCGCCGCACCACCCGCCGATGCACAGCTTCCTCGGCGTGCCCGTGCGCATCCGCGACCACGTCTTCGGCAACCTCTACCTGGCCGAGAAGCAGGGCGGCGCGGAGTTCACCGAGGATGACGAGGAGATCGTGGTCGCGCTCGCCGCGGCGGCCGGCGTGGCGATCGAGAACGCCCGCCTCTACGCGCTGGCCCACCGGCGGGAGCGCTGGCTCGCCGCGACCGCCGAGATCACCGGCGTGCTGCTGGGCGAGGTGCGCCGCACCGACGCGCTGGAGCTGGTGGCGCGGCGCGCCCGCGAGGTCGCCGAGGCGGAGGTGGCGCTGGTCCTGCTCTACGACCCCGACGCCGAGGAGTTCACCGTCGAGGTGGTGGACGGGGCGGACGAGCAGGCCGGCGCGCTGGTCGGCACGGTGCTGCCCGCGGCCGAGACGAGCTTCGCCGCCGCCGTCGCCGAGGGCCGGCACGACCAGGTGGCGGACCTGGCCCACGCCGCGCCCTGGCCGGCGTTGCTGAGCACCGGGCCGGCGGTGGTCTCCCCGCTGGCCACCGCCGACACCCTGCACGGCGTGCTGGTGATCGCGCACCGCCCCGACCGGTTGCCCGTGGCCACCGACGACGACATGGCCCTGTTGGGCAGCTTCGCGGGGCAGGCCGCGCTGGCCATGGAACGGGCCCGCGGGCAGGAGGAACGGGAGCTGCTGGTGGTCCTGGAGGACCGCGAGCGGATCGCCCGGGACCTGCACGACGTGGTCATCCAGCGGCTCTTCGCCACGGGCCTGCAGTTGCAGAGCGCCGCCCCGATGGCCACCCGGCCGGAGCTGGCCAAGCGGATCAACGCGGCGGTCGACGACCTGGACGCCACCATCAAGGACATCCGCCGCACCATCTTCGAGCTGCGTACCCCGATGAGCGCGGCGCTGCGCACCGAGATCCGCGAGGCGGTCGAGGTGGCCGCCGAGTCACTCGGCTACCGGCCCCACCTGGAGCTGACCGGGCCGATCGACAGCGCCGTCCCCGACGAGGTCCGTCCCGACGTCACCGCCGTGCTGCGGGAGGCGCTCTCCAACGCCGTACGCCACGCCCAGGCCACCCGGATGACCGTGGCGGTGCGCGTCGACGCCGGCAGGGTGACGCTGACCGTCACCGACGACGGGGTGGGCTGCGACCCGGCCGCCGCGCGCGGCGGGCTGGTCAACCTGCGCGAGCGCGCCGAACGGCACGGTGGCGAGTTCGAGGTACGCCGGGCCGAGCCCCGCGGCACCGAACTCCACTGGTCCGTCCCCCTGCCCGCCTGACGCCGCGACCCGGCGCCCGCTCGTGCGGGCTTCCTCGCGCACGCTGTCGAGCTGCCCCACGGGACGGGGCAGGACGACGGACGCGACGGTCGGTGGCGGTCAGCGGGCCTTGCCGAGGAGCCGGGTGGCGAGGACGGCGGCCTGGGTGCGGCGCTCCAGGCCGAGCTTGGCCAGCACGCTGGAGACGTAGTTCTTCACCGTCTTCTCGGCCAGGAACATCTTCCCGGCGATCTCCCGGTTGGTGAGGCCCTCGGCCACGTACTCCAGGATCCGCCGCTCCTGCTCGGTGAGCGACTTCAGCTCGCGGGGCTGCTCGACGCCGCTGCGGATGCGCTCCAGCACGCGGGTGGTGATCGCCGGGTCGAGCAGCGACTGGCCGGCCGCCACCCGACGCACGGCGTCGACCAGGTCGGTGCCGCGGATCTGCTTGAGCACGTAGCCGGCGGCGCCGGCCATGATCGCCGCGAAGAGCGCCTCGTCGTCCTCGTACGAGGTGAGGATCAGGCCCTTGATCGACGAGTCCACGG
This sequence comes from Micromonospora sp. NPDC047730, assembly GCF_043204765.1. NCBI lineage: Bacteria > Bacillati > Actinomycetota > Actinomycetes > Micromonosporales > Micromonosporaceae > Micromonospora > Micromonospora sp. NPDC047730. The sequence continues at coordinate 49,851 of NZ_JBIDCU010000009.1, forward strand.
CCCGGACGTCCCGACACACGTCGATGCCGTTGCCGTCGGGCAGCCGCGCGTCGAGAATCGCCACGTCCGGCCGCAGGGCCGGGATGCGGCGGGCCGCCTCCTGGGCCAGGCCGGACTCGCCCACCACCTCGATGTCACCGCTGCTCTGCAGCAGGTCGGCCAGGCCACGACGGACGACCTCGTGGTCGTCGAGCAGGAACACGCGGATCATCCCTCGTTTCTACCCCGTTCCCACCGGTTTTCGCACGGGCCGAAGGTCCCGAACCGGCCCGTCCGGGCCGTCGTCCGGCCCCACCCCGCCGGGATGCCCGTCGGCAGGTGGGCGGAGCCAGCCGGGCCGAAGGCCCCTGACCTGCGACGGAGCCAGCCCGGCCGAACGTCCCTGACCTGGGGCGGGGCCGGTCGGGCCCAGCGGGACGGGACGTCCGGCCCTGCCCGCGCCCCGCCCCGCTGACGCACCGTGGAGGTGTACCGGACGGGGACGGCACGACCTGCCACGGGAAGGAGCACAATCATGGACACCGGCTTCACCGTCGAGCAGCTACGGGCCGCCGCGACCGACGCCGTACGGGCACCGTCGCTGCACAACACCCAGCCGTGGCGGTTCCGGCTGCGCGACGGCGGCATCGAGGTGCTGGTCGACCCGGCCCGGCGCCTGCCGGCCACCGACCCGAACGGCTGGGGCGTCCGGATCGCCTGCGGCGCGGCGCTGTTCAACCTGCGGCTCTCCCTCGCCGCGGCCGGCGCCCCGGCGACCGTACGGCTGCGTCCCTACCCGGCGGAGCCGGACGTGGTGGCCCGGCTGGTCCCGGACGTGCCGCGCCACCCCACCCCCGCCGAGCAGGCCCTGCACGCGGCGATCCCCCGCCGGTTCAGCAACCGGACGCCGTTCTGGCCCGACCCGGTGCCCGCCGACGCCCGCTGGCGGCTGGCCGAGGCGGCCCGCGCCGAGCACTGCTGGCTGGAGTTGCTGATCGGGGTCAGCGCCGTCAACGCGTTCGCCGAGATCGCCCGCAGCGCCCACCGGGTCCTCGAACGCGACCCGGCGTACGTGGCCGAACGCCAGGAGTGGGTGCGCTCGGCCCCCGCCCCCGACGGGGTGCCGGTCGCGTCCGGCGGCCCGCTCGGCGAGCCGCAGGACCTGCTGCCCTCCCGGGGCTTCGGCGGCCTGGACCGGGCACCGGGGCGGGACTTCGAGCCGGAGCCGCTGGTCGTCGTGCTCGGTTCGCCCGGCAACACCGCCGTCGACCAGGTCGTCGCCGGGCAGGCGTTGCAGCGGGTGCTGCTGACCGCGACCGATTCGGGGCTGGCGGTGTCGATGCTGTCCCAGCCGATCGAGGTGCCGAGCGCGCGGGAGCGGTTGCGGCTGTCGCTGGGGCGGTTCGGCACGCCGCAGATGGTGATGCGCATCGGGTACGGCCAGCCGGGCTGGCCCACCCCGCGCCGGGCTGTGGACGAGGTGCTGGACGTGCCGGTCAGGCGGTCATGACCAGCCCCCACCCGCCCTACGGCTGTGGCGGGGGCAGGACCTGCGGCCACGGTCGAACTGGAGAGGTGTCCGGCCGCCTCGTCGACGAGCAGGGTCCGTCTGGTCGGTGATGCCTGGGTGTGACTGTGGGTTCTTCTCATTGGTCGCGGTCGGCTGCAATGGACGTATGTCGTTTCGTGGTCAGCCGGGTACTGGAAACCGTCAACGTGTGTCCGCTTCGAGGCGGCGTTTAAGAGCTGCAGGCCAATACACGGACGGGCTGCGGGTGCCACGTTCCCCGCGGCCCGCGGCGGCTCGGCTGGAGGTGGGGCCGATCGACGTCAAGCCTGACCCGTGGCAGCGTTTGGTGGCCATCGGCAGCATCCTGTCGGTGTTGTTCGTGGCCATCGGCCTGTACATCACCAATGAGGCCAACCGTGAGACCAGCGAGGCCAACCGCGAGCAGCATCGTCTCGCCGCTCAGGGGCAGATCACTGATCGGTTCACCAAGGCGGTGGAGCAGCTCGGCCAGCCCGGCGCGGAGAAGGTGGACGTGCGTCTGGGTGCGATCTACGCCTTGGAGCGCATCATGCGCGACTCAGCCGTGGACCAGCCTGCCGTCGTCGACATCCTCGCCGCGTTCATCCGGGTTCACGCCCCCGCACTCAAGCGGACCAGCACTCCGGCTTCTTCAGCTCCTCGCCCACCGGTCGATATCCAGGCCGCCGTGACCGTGCTGGGCCGCCGCGATATCACCCGCGACGGCACCATCGGAAACGAGGCACTGCCTATCCGCCGTCTCGACCTCTCCAACATCAACCTGGCCCGCGCGAACCTGGCCTACGCGAACCTGAACGGCGCGAGCCTGGGCGGCACGGACCTGGCCGGCGCGACCCTGATCGAAGCGAGCCTGACCGGCACGAACCTGAACGACGCGAACCTGACCCGCACGGTTCTGCACAACACGAAGCTGGCCGGCGCGATCCTGACCGACGCGGACCTGACCCAGGCGTTCCTGTATGGCGCGGACCTAACCCGCGCGAACCTGACCCGCGCAAACCTGAACCAAGCGTTCCTGAACGGCACGAACCTGAAGGGCCGGGTCAGCGCGAGAACCGCGAATGTGGTCGCGAACTTGACCGCGAACCTGGCCTACGCGGACTTGACCGACGCGATCCTGACCGGCGCGGACCTGACCGGCGCGAACTTGACCGGGGCGAACTTGACCGGCGCGGACCTGACCGGCGCGGACCTGACCGACGCGAACCTGGCGTGCGCCAAGACCGATGACCGCACGCGATGGCCTGCGGGGGTGCCGCGGCCGGCGCCGTGTGATGAGTGACCTCCACAGGGGATACACCCCGCTACATCCAAAGGATCATCATGGTGCGTCGCGAAAGCCACAATCCGGGCGCGGATTCGTTCGGCAACCGGGCCTGCGGTCGGGTGCGGTCATGCTCGACCGTTCACGTCATGCTGACAGCGTGACCACCAACGGCGAACCCGACGCGCCACGCACCCGATTGGACTGGCGGAGCCGACTGTCCGTGGTGCTGCTCAGCGCGGCCGGCGGCATGGGCATCAACGTCCTGAGCAACGACGTCGGCTACCGAGGCGTGGCCGCCGCGACCGCCGCCGGCGCGGTCCTGTCCGCCGCCGCCTCACTACGCCGGCTTCCCCCACGGGCGCCCCTGGTCCGCCACACCGCCCGAACCCTGCTCGCCCTGGCCCTGCTCGCCGCGATCGCCGCCGCCGTCGGTCCGGCATCCTGGGCCGCCTACACCACCCTGATCGCAGCCGCCCTGACGATCGCCGCCGTCCTCACCACCAACACCACCGACACCGCCGTCACCCTGCTGCTCAACGCAGCGGTCATCGGCGGCGGGGTGGCGCTCATCGGCGCCGGCATCGCGATCCTGACCGACAGCAACATCCTGCTCGGCGTAGCGGTCATTGGCGGCGGGGTGGCGGGCATCGGCCTCGGCATCGCGATCCTGACCGACAGCAACATCCTGCTCGGCGTAGCGGTCATTGGCGGCGGGGTGGCGCTCATCGGCGCCGGCATCGCGGCCCTGACCGACAGCAACATCCTGCTCGGCGTAGCGGTCATCGGCACCGGGGTGGCGCTCATCGGCATCGGCATCGCGCGCCTGACCGACAGCAACATCCTGCTCGACTCAGCGGTCATCGGCGTCGGGGTGGCGCTCATCGGCGGCGGCATCGCGGCCCTGACCGACGGCGACACCCTGCTCGGCGTAGCGGGCATCGGCGTTGGGGTGGCGCTCATCGGCATCGGCATCGCGTTCCTGACCGACAGCCGCATCCTGCTCGGCGTAGCGGTCATCGGCACCGGGGTGGCGCTCATCGGCGGCGGCATCGCGATCCTGACCGGCAGCAACATCCTGTTCGGCGTAGCGGTCATCGGCTTCGGGGCAGCGGGAATCGGTCTCGGCATCGCGGTCCTGGTTCGGGATACCGGTCTCACGACACAGTTACGGGAACGGGTCGCGGCCCTAACGCGGGATCCGGCGGGTGAAAAGTCCACAGCAGAGAACCCGGGCCGGGTTGGGAAGTCGTCCGGCACCTAACCCCGTGCCGTGCCGTGCCAGCCGATGACGGCCGTAGGCCGCCAGCAGGCCGGACGCGGCAACGCCCGGACATGTTCCCGCGATGTTTCGGCAACTGCGGCGCATCCTCTACCGGCCCGCCGCCTGGGTGGGCGCTGCCGGCGTAGCGAATCTCGCCGCACCGTGCTGTGCCGGCCTGGCTGCCGCTGAGATGGTCGGCGGGGTAGCGACAACGACGGACTTGGTCGACGTCGGAAACGCACGCGCCGCGATCTGAGCGGCGCGTGCGTCATGCTCGGCCTCTCCCGCAACGGCATGATCGACTACGGCATGCTCGCCCTGGGCTCGAACCTCCGCCACCCCAGGAGTGGCGGTGGTCCCCTGGACCTCTCGCCACTCACCTTCGATGGTGGCCGTGCCGCGTTCATCGGCGAGGTCTACATCAGCGTCAGCTCGTTCCCCGGCAGCCTGACGGCGTAGTCGTCGACCACCCGGAACGCGTACGCGGCGGGGGTGTGGGCCCGGTCGACGAAGCCGGGCACCTGCCGTAGGAGTTCGCGGACGTCGTGCCCGGCGCGCTGCAACTGGTCGAGCTCGTACGCCAGCGCTGGCCACGCCTCCGACCCGATGACCCGCTCCGCCCGGTCGGCGGTCCAGACCCCCGCACATGCGCCGCCATCGCCTCCTGGCGCTCCTGGGCGGTGCGGCGTCGCTCGCCGACGTCATCGGGCCGGGCATCCGCCGTCCGGTCGCCGTCCTTCGACGATCTAGCGGGACAGAATACGCCTGATCGCGGGGCCGAGGGCGACCACGCTGGCCGCGTCGTCGGGCTGATGCGTCGCCCATACCACGCCCCCCATCACCTCCGAAGGATCGGAAAGTCCGGGAAGAACGCGCTCCACCGTCGAGGAGCCCAGTTCCGCCAGAAGCCGGCGGGCGAGCTCTCCGTCACCCGCGATGGCTTCGGCTGGCCAGGTGGCAGTGCCCAACCAGGCGAGCAACGGGCGCACCACCGCGGCCGGATCGGCCTCCGACTGCGTCATCTTGGCGATCATCCGCGGGATCGACGACTGATCGATATTCGCCGCTTGGTCGCCCGACAGATCGCGCAGCTCATCGTGCAGGGCCTCGGGCACACGATGTCGCACCAACGCCGCATCGTCGCCGGCCGGCCTGAACTGGACGTCCCCCTCATCCAATTCCAGGGCGGTGATCATCTCACTCAACAGGCTCCTCGATCCGCCTTGAACACCCAACTCCGAAAGAAAGAGTTCCAGGTCGATCGAATTCGAGGTGGCGAGATCGACACCAAACCGGTCGCGTTGCCAGGCGATGGCACCCGGGTGCACCGACGCGGAGCCGATGAGAACGTCGTCGGCGTCGTACAGGGCCAGCGTGAGATCACCAGGACATCTGCAGATGTCTTCCAGCACCTCACCTGACGTGGTCAATGTCCGCAGCTTCTCCAACGCCGTGGAATCCGCGACTTCGGCGAGCACATCGCGATCCGGCAAAGGAGGGCCGCCCTCCCCTTCGGACAAAATTCGAGCAACGCGGACATGAGCCCATGCGTCTTCGAGCCATTGCCGCATCCGCTTAGCGTTCTTGCGTGAATTCAAGGGACGAACACCATCCTGGTCGTTCGGAACTACCGGAAACGGCTCGGCCGGCACCGAAAGGTGCCGGCCGAGCTGCCAAACTACCGCCTCACCACACTACAGGCCGCCCAGTGGCAGGTACCCATACCAGGTTTGACCAAATCGCTGAGCAGGGTGGGCTCGTCCACCCGCTTTGAGGCCTCACGAACTCTGAGACCACTCGCGGGCAGCAGAGTGAAGTTCGGCATGGATTCGCCGGATCGATAGATCTTCACCGCAGTAGGCGTCGACCGTCCGCTCTCCACCCGGAAGGCGTCCGTATCCAACAGCTTCTTGGAGTACGGCACGTAGACAGCAATCTCCGTTCCCTCCGGGACAGTGAAGTTGCCGTTCGCGACGTCGTGCTTTCCGTGCCCAGCGAACACCACTTCACCGTCCGGACGACCGCCTGGCATGATCGCCTTGGGCGGCGCGGGGGCGGCGCGGGTACGGGCTGCTTGCTCCGCGCGCGTGAGGATGTCATCGGCCCATTTCCTGTTCTCGGCCCAGGTCATCAGGGCAGAACCGGCCCGGCGGAGAGTGTCGACGATCGGGTCGATCTTCTTGATCAGCTTGAGGGCCTTGCCCCATGGCACCATGTCGATGAGCGCCCAGGCACACGCCTTCAGGTCACCACCGATGCAGCCCATGATGTCGTTGATGCCAAAGAACTCGAGCAGAAGCTGGCCGCCCGCCTTGACGATGATGTCGATGGCGTTCTGCTTCTTGACTTCCTTGGCGCGTTTGATCTGCTCGTCGGTGGGGCCGCCACCCTTGCCGCCGCCCTTGCCGCCGCCATTGCCGCCACCGGCCTCGTGGGCGGCGCGGGCCGCAGCCCAGTCGTCATCCCCACAACTGCCGCCGCAGCCGTCGTTGTCGCCCTTCGTCTCGACGACCTCACCGTTGGGCAACTCGTAGTCGGCCCCGCCGCTGCATGCGTCGTCCGAGCAGTGCTTCTGGCCGCTCGGGTCAGAGAACGTGATCGGGTTGTTGTTGCTGTAGGCGTAGGCGTTCCACTGCTGTGGGTCTTTCAGATCCTGGACCGGGTCCACCGAGATGAAACGTCCCAACCCGGGGTCGTACTGTCTGGCCCCGATGTTGGTCAGACCGGTCGGGTCCTTGTCGCCGCCGACGAAGCCCTTGTTGTTGGTCCACTGCGGCTGGCTGCCGCGCGGATCGCCGTACGGGGTCTGCCGTCGGACGCTGACCGCCTGGGTACCCGCGTCGATCGCGGTCTGCTGGGTGCCCTGGTGGTCGGTGTAGAGCCAGGTCAGCCCGTTGGACGTGCGGTTACCGACGGTCCTTCCGGCGAAGCTGTAGTAGCGGGTTCCGGTGACGACCGAGCTGTTCTCCCGCCGGATCTCCTGGCCGGGCAGGTAGAGGGTGGTGCCGGTGGCGTCGCGGCGGATGAGCCGAACACCGTTGGCGTCGTAGATGTTGGTTTCGACGGTCTGCCCACCCGCGCTCACCGAGGCGAGCTTGCCCTCGGAGTTCCAGTTCAGCGTCTGGGAGTTCGTTGGGCTGTCGCAGCTGTTCGCGGTGGTGCCGACCGGCCGACAGGTCATGTTGCCGGCGTCGTCGTAGGCGTACTTGGTGGTGACCGCCGACTGGCCCGGCGCCTGGGTGACGACCTGGGTGACGGCGTGCGGGCGGACGACGTCCTTGCCGCTGGTGGGCGTCGTGTAGGAGCGGTTGGTGTCGCCCGCGGCGGTGTGCACCTTCTCGGTGCTGCGGTTGCCGACGTCGTCGACGGTCCACTCGTGCCAGTACGGCGCCGGGCCGCCCAGGTTCGGAACGCTCGGGTCCGCGGCGCAGTCGATGCCCGACTTCGGCGTCCACGCGTTGGTCATCCGCCGCAACTCGTCGTAGCGGAAGCACTGGGTGTCGGCCGCGCCGACCTCCGGGGTGTCCGCGATCGACAGGATGTTGCCCGCCGCGTCGTGCGTGTAGCGGGTGTCGACCACAGTGCCGGCGGCGGTCTCCGGCTTGATCTTCATCCGGTCGACGCGCCGGGTGGTCAGGTCGTAGTAGCTGGTGTCCTGGACGTAGACCCCACCATCGGTCTTGCGGGTGGTCAGCGTCGGCTCACCGTACTGGGTGTAGTCCTGGCCGATGACGTAGCGGCCGACATTGATCAGGTTGGTGGCCAGCTCCGTCGGCAGGCCCGTGACGGAGTCGTACTTCGTCTCGACCTTCTCTGTGGTCAGGCCGCCGCCGGCCGGGTAGGTGATGGCGGTCGGGCTGCCGTCGTATGGCGAGTAGCCGTAGGCGTAGATCCACGTGCCGGCCAGGCTGGTGCCCTCGTTGGCCGGGATGACGTAGTTCGCGCCGGTCGGCTGGTAGCGGGTGTTGAAGCCGCGCGCCTGCCACTTGTAGGCGTTGGCAGAGCCCGCCGACTCGTACCGGATGCTCTGGGTGAGCTGACCGCGGACGGTCTCGCCGCTGTAGAGCTTGTCGTACTTCCACTCGGCGAGCTTGTTCGTCGCCGCGATGCTGCCCTGGTAGAGACCGGTCCGCCGGCCCAGCGAGTCGTACTGGTTGACCAGCACGTTCTCGTTGGCGTCGGTGGTCGTCTCCACCTGGTCGTACTCGGTGTACGTCGTGCTGACGGTGCCCTTGTCCGGGTCCTTGCCGCTGACCTGCCGGCCCTTGACGTCGTAGGTGTTCACCCACTCGTTGCCGCCGGTGTCCTTGACCAGCGTGAGCTGACCCTTGCGGTTGTACGTGTACGTGGTGACGTGGTCCGGCTTGGTGCCGGTCCGGTCGGCCTGCTGCCGCAGCTCAAGGGTCCGGCCCTCGATGTCGGTCTTCGTCGTGGTGACGGTGCCGCCCTGCGGCGGGGTCACGGTGGTGGTGTCACCCAGGTACCGGGTGGTGGTGCGCCACTTCTCGATCAGGTTGGTGATGCCGTCGGTGCCGAAGAAGACCGCGTCGGTGGGCCGGGAGGCGTTGTCGTAGACCATCTTCGTCAGCGCCGGCACCGACCACTCCGGCTCCCACCAGAGCGCCCCGCTCGGCGCGCCCGGCTCGGCGTGCGCCTGGTAGGTCGTCACGGCGCGCCCGGTCGCGTCGTACAGCGTGTCGGTGACCACCCGGTCGCCGCCCACGCCGGCCTTCTGCGTCTGGCGCGGCCTAAGGAAAGCGTCCTTGATGTCGTACGACGTCAGGTAGCCGCCGCCGGCGTGGAGCACCCGGCTCTTGGTGTACGGGTAGGCGTCCTTGTTCGGCGCGTAGTGGTAGGTGTACTCGACCGACGGGCTGGTCGGGTGGTCGGCCTTGGCCCAGCCGTTCTTCCAGCCCCGGGCGAGCCGGCCCATCGGGTCGTACTCCATGTCGGCGACCCGGCCGTTGTAGTCGGTGGTCCGGATCGGCTGGCCCCAGTAGGGCCGGGTCTCGATGGTGGTGGTCCAGTCGGTGGTGCTGCCGTTCGGGTCGGGCGTCTTCGTGACCACCTTGGTGACCGGCCCACCCGTGGCCGGGGTGTACTCCGTGGTCGCCGTCCGGCCGCGCACATCAGTGGCGGTCTTCGGCCGCCCGTACGCGTCGAAGGTGGCCTGGCTGACCGTCTGCCACACGGTGCCCCCGGCGAGCGACCAGTCCTTGAGCTTGTCGACCCGGGTCACCGCGCCGGTGGTCGGCGCGGTGTCGATGCTGGTGGCGCCGTCGTAGAACTTCCGCTCGTCGGCGACGATGTCGTCCTCGCTGGCCGGCGCGGTCGCGCAGGGCAGCACCTTGACGGTGAGCCGCTTGACCGTCTGCGTGATGTTCGCACCGGTGTTACGCGTGTACTCGTACGTGGTGCACTTCTCGTCGCCGGTCTTGGCGACGTCACCGTCGGCTTGGACGGTCTCGATGGTGCCGTACGTGTCGTGGAAGGTCGACACGTTGCGCGAGGTCCGCCACCCGGCGACACCGTCCACGCCGAGCGCGACGGCGCTGTAGGTGATCCGGGTGTTGGTCCAGCGGGCGGTGACCTCGTCGCCGTTGATGGTGCGGGTGGCGAGCGCCGGCGAGCGCCAGGGTACGTTGACGGTCTTGCTGACCGGCTTGGTGTCGACGCCGTTGTAGAGCACCTGCTCGCGCACCATGCCGGCGAACTGGTCCTCGTCGTACACCGTCTCGGTGCCCAGGGACGCGGCGACGGTGACCTCGCGGGTGCCGCCGGACTTGTTCAGCCGGTCGCCGTGCATGCCCCGCAGGAAGGTGGTGCGGGTCAGGGTCTGCGTCGGGGCGTCGCCCTTGCGGACCTCGACCTGGGCGTAGCCGCGGAACTGGTTCCACGTCTTGCGCTTCGGCTTGACCAGGCCGTTGTCGTCGGCGTAGTGCCACGCCGGCGTGCCCAGGTACTTGTAGTAGGTGTTCTGCACCGGCTGGCCGCGGTCGGAGCCGCTGGCCATGACCATGATGTCCGACTCGGACACCTGCTTCACGACGTACTTGTGCCAGTACTCGGTGAGTTCCTTGTCTGAGTCGTACGGGTCCGGGCCGACCACCGGGTAGCAAAGCCGGGTGTTGGTCTCCGGCGCCGACGGCAGGCTGCCGGAGGTGCAGTCGGGCAGGCTGTACGTAACCTGGATCTTGCCGCCGGTCTCGGTGACGATGTTGCCGATCCGCATCCGGTTGTTGCTGGTGTTGTTCTTGCTGAGGACCCGGTTCGGCATCGACACCGGCTCGAACGTCACCGGCGGCATCGCCTCCGTGCCGCCGACGAGGCCCTTGTACTGCAACGAGCTGAGCCACAGGCCGGCGTGGTCGCTGCCGTCACCGACCGAGGGGTAGGTGTGGCCGAGCGTCCACGAGTCGACGGGCTGCCAGGCCGGGGTGGTCTTGGTGGTGTCCCAGACCTGGGTGGTGACGGTCGACAGCCGCTTGGTGGTCCAGAACGTCGGACCGTAGTTCTCCTTGCAGTCCGCCGCCCCGGCCGTGCACTCCTGGTCCCACGGCACGTCCTTCCAGTGCGCCGCGTCCTTGATGTGGCAGTCCGACGCGCACCGGTCGACGCTGTTCAGGACGACCTGCGCGAGCGGGGTCACGGACCGGTCGGTGGCGCCGCGGTCCCAGGTGCCGTAGTCGATCCGCTTGAGCACGCCGCCCCGGGTGTACAGGGCCTTGTTGGTCGACGTGGCGTTCTTGCCGTAGTAGTTGGTCTCCTTGTCGTACCAGTACGACAGCGTGTTGCCCCGGGGATCGACGACGTAGTCGAGGTTCCACCGCCACGTCTGGTTGCAGAACGACGAGGCGAACGACGAGACGTTGCACGGCTCGTTGGTGTGGTTGCCGGCGACGGGGACGGTCCACGCCGAGTTCGTCGCGCTGCCCTGCCCCGGCAGGTTGTTCAGGCCGAAGAAGTACTGCACGCCGTCGGACGTGGTGACCTTCCAGTGCTCACCGTTGTCGTCGCCGTTGCCGGCGCCGGTCAGCTTCTCGATCTTCGAGCCGTCCTCGCTGCGGGTGTGCCAACCCTTGCCGGCCTCGTAGATCAGCTCGCCGCCGCGCCCGTTGAGCGACAGCGTGGCGTTGTCGGACCGCCAGCACTGGTCACCGGTGCGGTTGGTGCTGTTGTTGCCGCCGGTCATGTCGTCGGCGCACGGCACGTAGCTGCGCTCGATGTAGCCGGACCACAGGTCGAATCCCTCACCGACCCAGGACGGCTGGCTGTTCGACGCGTCCGACTGACCGTCGACCTTGTCCGAGGTGTAGGACAGGCCCAGGGTCGGCGCCGGGCCGCCGATGCCCGGCGGCATCCGCATCGGGTACGACCAGGTGAAGCCGCCCGTCGACGTGCCCGCCGACCAGGTCGCGCTGGCCGACATCGGGGTGGCGGAGAAGTCGCCCTCCGGCCCGGAGGAGCCGGCCGCCAACGCCAGCAGCGTTGCGGTTCCGGCGCTCCGCGCGTCCGCGCCGCTCGCCGTGACCGGCACCTCGGCGCTGACGGAGCTGCCGTCGTTGCGGGATTTCAGCGGCGTGGCCGCGCACTCGGCCTTCCCGGGGGTGCGCAGCCCGCACTCCGGCACCTGCCAGAGCGTGAGCCGCGACGACCAGTTGCCACCGAAGGCGTGCTTGAAGCCGCGGTAGTCCACCGAGACGGTGGCGGCGGCCGGCTGGGGCGCGGCCCCGTCCGGCGCGCTGGCCACGCCCGCCCTGGTCGCCGGCTGGTCGGCGGTGCCGCCGCCGACGCGCAGCAGCAGGCCGTCGCGCCAGCGCGCCGGCACCGCCGACCGGTCCAGCACCTCCACGGACACCGCTGACGCGCGGTCGCCCGCCGCGCCGGGGGCTCGGCTCACCGTCACCGGCAGTGCTCCCGCCTTGACCGGAGCAGCGGCGGCCCGCCGCGCGCCGGCCGGGGCGTCGGGCAGGGTCACGGACGCCTTGCCCGGCTTGGGCCACACGGGGGCGGCGAGCTTCGCGCTCTCGGCCCCCTTGACGGGGTACGCCCGCCCCTGCGCCGTGCCGCCGTGCTTGTCGAGCTTCTCCCGCTGGCCGGTGAGCTTCGTCGGGTCGGGCGCCGCCTGCGCGGGCACCGACAGGCCGGAGAGGGCGAGGGTGCCGGTGAGCGCCGCCGCGACGGCGACATGGATCCGGTTGGGCCGCTTTCGCGGCCTTTGCGGTGGTTCGAGGAGTGGTTTCGGGACGCGTTTCACTGTGCCTCCACAGGCTCGGTCGCAAGGATCGATGGAGAGGAAGAGGGGTGAGCGGGGGGTCAGTCGACCGGTTCGACGGTCTCGGCGGACTCGGAGTTGAAGAGGATCTTGACGGCGGTGTCCGTCAACGCGCCCTGGTAGAGACCGAGGTCGTCGATCTCACCGCGCCACCGGTCGGTCATGCCCGGCGCTCCCCCGGCCGGGGTCCACTGTGCGCCGCCCACGGCCAGCGGGCCGGTGGAGTCGAACGCTCCGGTGAAGGTGCCCGTACCGAAGGGGATGTTGGCCTCGAGGACGCCGTTCACGTAGAGGCGGATCTCCCGTCGGGAGGCGTCGTGGACCCCCACCAGGTGGGTCCACCGGGAGAGGTCGTCCTCCTCGTTCATCAACCGGGACATCATCTGCGCTTCCTTGCTGTTGCCGTTCAGGTCGCTGTCCGCTCCGAAGACGCTGAAACACCACCGGTTCTCCGTCACGCCGTTCACCACCTTCGCGCGCTGCCCGAGGTAGAAGGCGGACTGCTTCGCGCCCATCTGGGAGACGGCGGTCTGCGTACCGCCGAGCGCCGACGGGCGTACCCAGACCGCGACGGAGAAGGACTGGTCGGTGCGGAGGACCCGGCCGTTCTGCCAGACGGGGTTCTGGGGCTCGCCGAGGTTGTCCTGGGAGAGGCCGTACTCGCGGGTGGCCAGGCCGTAGTAGGGGTCGGTCGTGTCCTCCGTGAAGTGCACCGCGTCGAGCAGCAGCCCGTCGTCACGGTGACCGGCCCCGACGTTGCTGCCCTGGGTCAGGGCCAGCTGGCGACCGAACTGGCCGGCCTCGGGAGCGCTGCACAGCGTCGGGTCGAGGAACTCCTCGTAGCAGGGCTGGGCGCCGGAGAAGGTCCAGTCGCCGACCTTGACCGCGCTGAGCATGCCGGGCTCGTCGAAGCCGCCCGACTCCGGGTCCTCGGCGGACTGGCCGATGAAGTCGTGGTTGACGAGGATCCGGTCGTAGACCTGGACATCGGCCAGGTTGCCCTTGAACCAGTTCCCCGGCGTCCCGAAGCTGAAGCCGCGTCCGAGCACGAACTTGCCGTTCGCGCTCCAGGGCGTCCCGGTCCGATCGACCTCCGCGGCGATGGCACCGTTGACGTAGAGCCGCACCTTGCCGGCGGTCTTGTCGTACACGCCCGCGATGTGCGTCCACCGGCCCACGTCCGCCGAGGTCAACACGGTGCTGCTGTACGCCGCCCGGCTCGCGCTGGACTGCAGGTCGCTGTCCTTCATCAGGAACGACCAGCGCGGCGTCAGCGGGGAACCGACCAGCCGCGTGCCCAGGTGGAATCCGGCCGCGCTGGTGGCCTCCTGGGAGGCGACGACAGTGTCGTCCGTCGTGGGCAGTGCGTTCAGCCGCACCCAGCCGGCGACGCTGAACGACCTGGTGGTGTCGACGACCTTCGTCGTGGTGGTCAACGCCGAGGAGGTGCCGTTGAAGGACGCCGTCTCGCCCCGGATCAACCTGAGGTCACCGGTCCAGGAGACGCTGCCTTCGGTGAAGGAGTTGTCGCCGGCCAGCGTCGGCTGGCTGTCCGCCATTGGTCCCGGGTCGACGCCCGGGTAGTTCTCCAGCCCCCAGCGGGCGATCGCGGGCGTCGGTCGGGCGGCGGTGAACTCGTGCGAGCCGTAGCCGATGTTGCCGGCGCCGTCGACGGCGGAGACGGAGATGGTGTTCTGGCCGTACTTCGGCACCATGAGCGACACGGTGGCCTGCTTGCCCGTGACGGTGGCACCCGTCGACGGGTCGGTCCAGGTGCCGGTCGTAGCGGCGATCTCCGTGGTGGGCGGGTTGACCCAGCCGTACCGGAACTTCGTCACGGTGGTGTCGGTGGAGCGGACCGCGAAGGTGGCCACGGTGCCCGGCACCGGGTTCGCCGAGGTGAGCGTCGCGGTCACCGGGGGCACCTTCGTGTCGGCCATGAACCTGCACCAGTCGGACCAGACGCTGGTGCGGCTGTAGGGGGCGGGGTCGGTGGCCTTGGCGCGGAACGCGTACGTGACGGCCTCGGAGACGGTCACCGCCGCCGTGGTGGAGCGACCGCCGGCGGGCACGGACGCTCCGGCGGGTGGCGTCCGGCGCGGCGTCGACGCGTCGATGACCCCGTTGGCGGGCACCTGCACCCACTCGTACGCCGTGGTCAGCGCCTGGGTGCTGTCGGCGTCCGGGAAGATCGCCGAGAAGGTCGGCTTCAGGGTGCCGATGACCAGCGTGGTGTTGGTGGGGCAGGCCACGCCGGCTGCCTGGAGGCTGCTGGGCTTGCCCGGGATGTTGTCGTAGTCGACGATCAGCTTGGCGTTGTTGGGGAAGAACTTCTTCCACCGGTCGGTGGTCGACTCGCCCGAGCCGTCGGTGGCGCTGCACGCGCAGAAACCGAAGGTGATGTTCGTGGCGTTGCTGGTCGCGTGCGACTGGATGACGCTGGTCACCGCCGAGCCGGTGAAGTTGACCGTCATGTCCGGCTGCGGCGAGTCCGAGCAGCCCGAGCCCTCGTTGGCGTGCGAGCTGGCCGACGACTTGAGGCTGTTCAGCTTGGGGGACCAGCCGGTGCGCGGCGTCGAGGCGATGCCACCCGAGTGGTACATGTACGTGGGCGTGTTTCCGCAGGACCAGGAGTGGTCCAGCTTCATCTGCACGTACGCCGACTCGATGTGCTTGCCCTTCATGGCGGTGAGGGGGAAGTCGAAGAAGGAGCGGTACAGCCTGCCGCTCTCGGGGTCCTTGCCCACCCGGGCGACGGTCGTGTCGGTGTTGTTGCTGTTGTTGCTCGTCGCGTACGCCCACCGGGACTTGCCGGTCGACCACGCCGGGTCGATGTAGACGGGGAACGTCGCGTTCGCCGGGACGAGCAGCTTCGCGTCCGGCCGCAGCACCAGGTCACGGCCGGCCACCTCGACACCCACCGGCGCGGTCTTCGCCGCGTCACCCGGCACCGCCGCCGACGACCGCGACGGCAGCCCGCCACCGGTCGGGGCGTCGGCCGCCGACGCGCGGTCCGCTCCGGCCGACCGGGCCGTGGCGGCCGCCGAGGTGTCGTTCGAGTCCCACATGACGGCGGGTTCGGCGGAGGCGATCTGCTCCGCACCCGCCATGGCCGTCAGCCGCCCGTCGGCGCCGCGCACCACCCGGGCGTCCCCGCCCAGCTCGAACCGCAACTCCCGCAGCCTCGGGTTGGCCGCCGCCTGCGCCGACTTCACCACGAACACATGCGTGAACCCGGTGCGGGTCGCCCGCAACACCAGGTCAACGCCCGGCAACACCTCCCCGTACGTCGCCGCATCACCACTGACCGACGGCTTCGGCAACCCACCCGGCCACGACAGGCTCAACGACTTCCCCCGCCGCACCAACGTCACCGCCGCACCCGCACCACCATCCGAGAACCGCACATCCGCCACCGACGCCACCGGACGCCAACCATCCGACCCACGCCGCAACGACAGATCCACATCCACCCACGACCCGTCCGACCGCTTCACCCGCTGCGGCACCACCGCCGACTCCACCGTGAACCCACCCGACGGATTCGCGAACACCTGCGTCAACTCCGTCCGAGCCGACGCCACCTCCACCCGCCGACCCGACCGCACCGCCGCCACCGCCGCCGACCCCGTATCCGGCGCCACCGACGGATCAGTCCGCGGCGCCGCCGGAGCGGCCTGGGCCGCCGACGGCACCCCCAGGACCGAGGCGACGAGCGTTCCGGCCACGAGCGCGGCGACGGCCGCACGAGTACGGTTCATGGGCTTTGGTGGTTGTTTGCGTGCTGTATTCGGGACGCGTGTCACCGTGTGCCTCCAAGGCGTGATCGAAAAATAGCGGAACTTGGTGAGGTGGAAGGGAACCGGTGGTGCTCAGCCCACGGTGTCGGTGGAGGATCCCGTGCCGTACGCGACGGTCGGCTCCAGCCTGTTCATCATTCGGGGCGTCGTCATCGCGTCGGCCACCCGGCCGTTGAGCCCGCCGACGCCGACGCCGACGACGCTGAAGGACCGCCGGTGCTCGACCGTCCCGTTGACCGTCCTCTGCCGCTGCCCGAGGTGGAACGGGCACCTCTCGACCTGCGCGCAGGCAGCAGCCAGCGGCCAGTAGTCATCGCAATCCCCCGTGGAAGATGAGAACCAGTCGGCCGAACTGTAGGGGCGCCCCCGACCCTTGTCTATATCGATCACGGTCCGTGACCTCGGACCAGATTTCGCCGCTCACCGGGCACCGGGAAACCACCCACGGTGAACGCTTTCCCGCAGCACGAAGGCGGCCGTCCACTCAGGACAGTGGACGGCCGCCGTCGTGCCGGTGGTGTCGAAGCGGGATCAGGCCCAGGCCGGGCCCGTCGCGGACAACAGCGCCGCCTCCCGCTCCGGGGCCAGACCGACCGGGGCGCGCTGTGGCCGGCCCGCCCGCGGCGGCACCGTGCCCACCTGCCGCAGCCACGCCCAGGTGTCCGCGACCGTCTCCGCCACCGGGCGGCAGGTCAGCCCGGCCGCGTACGCCTTCTCGACGCCGCGCTCCTGCAACCAGCGGTACTCGTGCCCGGCCGGAATCCAGGCCGGCAGGTCGTTCCACGGCACCACCCCGGCGGCCAGGATCGGCTCCGGGTCGGTCCACCGCAGCCGGGCGTCGGCACCGGTGACGGCGACGCAGGCGTCGAGCAGCTCGCCCATGGTCGCGTGCCCGGTGCGGCTCACCACGTTGAACGCCCCGCCCAGCCCCTCCGCGCCCCGGTCCAACATCCAGCCCGCCAGGTCCCGCACGTCGACGTACTGCAACGGCAGGTCGACCGGGCCCGGCGCCAGCACCTCCCCGCCCCGGGCGATCCGCTCCAGCCACCAGGGCAGCCGGCCGATGTCCTCCCCCGGCCCGAGGATCAGCCCGGCCCGGGCGAGCAGCGCCCGGTCGCCGAACACCTCCCGCACGGCCCGCTCGCCGCCGGCCTTGTTGTGCGCGTAGTCGCCGTCGTCGGCGTCCGACTCGGCGTCCACCACGGGGGCCTCCTCGCCCACCCCGTCGACGACCGGCTGCGCGTAGACCGAGCCGCTGGAGACGTAGACGTAGCCGCCGACGCGGTCGACCAGCGCGCGGGCGGCGTCCCGCGCCGCCCGGGGCGCGCCGTCCCAGGTGTCGACCACCAGGTCCCACTCGCCGTCCGCCAGCGCCGCCAGGCCGCCGGGCGCGGTCCGGTCACCCCGCAACCGGCGTACGCCCTCCGGCGCCGCGCCGTGCAGGCCCCGGTTGAACACCGTCACCGACCAGCCCCGACGCACCCCCTCGGCGACCGTGGCGCCGCCCACGAAACCCGTCCCACCCAACACCAGCAGTCTCATGGGCTCCACTGTGCCGGCTCGGACCGGTCGTCCGGCCCCCTGTTCACGGTGAGCGGATCTGCCCAGGGCAGAAGATCCGGCGGGCGAGGGCGACGCGGGTGGAGGGAGACACGGGTGACGGAGCACCGCCCCTGGAGAGCACGAAGGCCCGCCACCGACGACGGTGACGGGCCTCGCGGATCATCTGGTGGGCGATACTGGGTTTGAACCAGTGACCTCTTCCGTGTCAAGGAAGCGCGCTCCCACTGCGCCAATCGCCCGTGGTGGCCACCCGGGCCCGGCAGACCGGGCCGGTAGTGGCGGGATGCGAGCGGACGACGGGATTCGAACCCGCGACCCTCACCTTGGCAAGGTGATGCGCTACCAGCTGCGCTACGTCCGCGTGTCGCCGGCGTTCCCCGGCGACGGGATGAACTCTACCCGACGGCAAGATCGCCCGGCACGCCGCCCCGCCGGCCACCGCGGGCGATTCCCGCGCAGCCGATGGTTGCGCTGGTCAGCCACCGGGTACTGACCTCCTTCGACAGCACACCACATCCCCTGACCAAGGAGGCTGTCGTGGGTATCGGCACCAGCATCTTCCTGATCGCGCTCGGCGCGATCCTCACCTTCGCGCTCGACGCGAGCCTCGGCGGCATCGACCTCGACATCGTCGGCTGGATCCTGATGGCGGCCGGCGTGCTCGGCCTGATCATGACCACGCTCATCTGGGGACGCCGCCGCCAGGTGGTCAGCACGACCGAGCCGGTGGAGTACCGGCGGGTCGAGGAACGCCGGGACGTCGCCCCGCCGCTCTGACCCGACCGCCCCGCGCGGCCGACGGAGTCGGACGGTCGCCGGACGCACCGCGACGCACGTGCCGGGCACCCCGCGAGGGTGGCCGGCACGTCGACGTCACCGGCCCCACCCGCCCGGGGCCTGCCGGCGTGCCGGGCGTCACCCCTCCGCCGCCTCTCCTCGTGACCCTCGCCACCCGGGTACTACCGTCTGCTGTCGTGCGGACGGAGCAGGACGGGTCGCGAACGCCCGGGCGACAGCCGTCGCGAGTCCGCTTCGAGCACGCCGAGGCCGTCGTCGCGATGACCCGCCTCGCCGCCGGCCCCGATCCCGTCCGGGCCGTCCTCGACACGCTCGCCCGTCGATCCACCGCGGCCGCCCTGATCGGCGTGGACGGCGCCCTGCTGGCGGTCCACCCGGGGCGGGACCCGCTGGACCGGGCCGTGCTGGGCGCCGCCGCCCGCGCCGTACCTGAGCTGCACGGACGCGGCACGCCGGCGGCCGTGCGGGGCGGCTCGGGCGCGCCCACCGTCCACCTGGTCGCCCTCGGCGCCGGGGAGCGCGACGACGGCGCGGATTGCGACCCCGACGGCGGGATCGAGCCCGCCCCCTGGCTCGCGGTGGTGGACCCGGTGGACCCACTCCCCGGCGACCTGCTCGCCGACGCGGCGCGCGTCCTCGGTCTCTGCTGGCGGCTGGAACGCTCGGAGCGGGCCCGGCGGCGGGTCGCCGCCGGCGACGTGCGCAGCCGGGAGGCGGTGCTGCACCTGCTCATGGTCGGCGACGTGGCACCGGCCCGGCGCATCGCCGCGGCACTGCGTCCCCACCTGCCCGACCTTGTCCGGGTGTGCGTCGTCGAGTGCGCGCCCCGGCGACGCGGCGAGGCGGCCGGGCAGGTGACCCGCGCGCTGGGCGGGCGGGCCTGGGTGGTGCCCTGCCCGGTCCGCTCCCGGCACCTCATCGCGCTGGTACCGGCCCCGGACCGCGCCGGGCCGCGAGGGGCCGGCGACGCGGACGCGCTGGGGAGACTCGTCACCGGACGGGTGCCCGGGACGCGGATCGGGGTGAGCGAGCCGGTCCCGCTGCGCCGCACCGCCGCCGGCTACGAGCAGGCGTTCCACGCCCTCGCGGTGGCCCGGAACGGACCGGACGGGCACTGCCGCTTCGACCGGGCGACGGAGCTGCGCGCCCTGCTCGGCGCCGCGGGGCAGGACTGGGCGCGGACGCTGCTGACGCCGTGCCTGTCGTACCGGCCGGCCCGACGGATCGATCCCGACGGGCAGGAACTGCTCGCCACCCTCGGCTCCTGGCTCGCCTTCGACGGCGCGGCCCACCGGCACCTGCGGATCCACCGCAACACCCTGGCGGCCCGGCTGGCGCTGCTGCGCGACCGCCTCGGGCTCGACCTGTCCCGGATCTCCGACCAGTCGGTCGCGTGGTTGGCCCTGCACCTGCTCGGTTCCGCCGCGACCCCGGAAGACGTGCCGGAGGCACCGCCCGTCGTCGGTGGTGGCGCGGACGGCGCGTTCGGGCAGGGGGCGGCGGCCGACAACCGGTGGATGGGCCTCGACCGGCTGCTGGCGACCCCCGCCCTGTGCCTCTGGGCGCGAGGCCAGCTCGCATCCCTGGAGGCCGGCGGGACGCCCGTCGGCCTGGTCACCGTACGCGCGTGGCTGCGCGCCGAGGCGCGACTGCCCGACACCGCCGCCGCGCTCGGCGTCTCGGTGTCCGCCGTACGCAAACGCCTCGGCCGGGCCGAGCAGGCGCTGGGGCGTTCCCTGCTGCGCGGGCCGAGCGCCCGGCACGAGCTCTGGCTCGCCCTGCGGACCCTCGACGCGACCGCCGACGCGGGCCTGGTCGACGACCCGGCCGGGTGGCCGCCCGCCTGACCGCCGGTGGCTTCCCGCCGTGCGCCCCCGAGCGGCGGCGCCGGTCGCGGTCGTTGTGCAGCCCGACACCGCCGGCGCCGTCGCTGTGCGGATCGGTCCTCGCGCCCGGCCGGCGCTGCTCCCTACCGTTGCTGGGAGACGGCGGCGAGGACGCCACCATGTGAGCCCGACCGGCGATCCGGTGAGCTGACGGCCGACGTCCGGACGCGCCGCAACGGGGGACGCGTCCGGCCGGCTCCGGGGGGTGCGGCCGCCCCGCCCGCGACGACACCGCGGGCGGGCGGCCGTGGTCGCCCATGACTCCGGGTCCAACCGGGGCGATCCGGGCGCGGCCTTCGAAACGGTGACGGTCCGAACGGCAGTGCCCTGTGCGCGGCGGAGGCTCGGCGCAGCGGCGTCCGGGAACGGCGAAGGCCCGTCACCGGATGGTGACGGGCCTTCGTTCTGGTGGGCGATACTGGGTTTGAACCAGTGACCTCTTCCGTGTCAAGGAAGCGCGCTCCCACTGCGCCAATCGCCCTCGCCTATTGCCGAGGTGGGGACGGGATTTGAACCCGCGTACACGGCTTTGCAGGCCGTTGCCTCGCCTCTCGGCCACCCCACCGAGGTTGCCCCCGTCATGCGTGGCGGCATCTCCGAGCGGACGACGGGATTCGAACCCGCGACCCTCACCTTGGCAAGGTGATGCGCTACCAGCTGCGCTACGTCCGCGTGCCCCCGGCGTTAACCGGTGACGGATGAGAACTTTAGCCGAGCCGGCGAGCGGTTGCCAAATCGGGGTGGTTCTCGGCGCGTCCGATGGTGACGGGTTGCCTCACCTCCAAGCTTCCTAGGAGCCTGCCCAGCTACTCCTCCCTCGGTCCGGGCGAAGCGGGTCGGCCGCGGCGCCGGTCGTGGCGTGGCCGAACTGTCCGGCTTCCGACTCTCGGGAGGGCGGACGGGCCGTTATCGGTGACGCCTCGTGTTCAAGCTGATGCGCTACGGTAACGGCGTGACGAGACGTGCGGCCGAGATCCGCCTGGATGCCCTGCTGCGCACGGCCTGTGACGTGATCGTGGAGCGGGGTCTGGCCAACACCCGCACGGCCGACGTGGCGCAGGCGGCCGGGGTGAGCCAGGCGTTGGTCTTCTACCACTTCGCCACGAAGGACCGGCTGCTCGCGCAGGCGTTCGCGTACGCGGTGGAGCAGGACCTGGCCCGGCTGGACGCGGTGATGCGGTCCAGCGCCCCGCCGCTGACCAAGCTGCGCCGGATCGTGAAGCTCTACACGCCGGCCGGCCGGGCGACGTCGTGGGCCATGTGGATCGACGGCTGGGCGGAGTCGCTGCGCACCCCGGAGCTGGAGAAGGTCTCCCGCCGGCTCGACCTGCGCTGGCGGGAGGACCTCGCGGCGGTGATCTCGGAAGGCGTTCGCGACGGCACCTTCGAGTGCGCCGACCCGGCCGGCGCCGCGTGGCGGATCAGCGCCGTGATGGACGGCCTGGCGGTGCAGCTCGCGGTGCACGACCGGGTCATCTCCCGCCGCCAGCTCGCCGAGTGGGTCCGCCTGGTCACCGCCCGCGAACTCGGGCTCGACCCGGACCAGCTCGACTGATCCCGACCGCCCGAGGCCGGCGGACCGGACCAGCTCGACCGATGCCCGTCACCGGAGGGCGGCGGAGCGGACGGGCTCGACCGATCCGGCCATCCCCGCCCGAAGCCGGCAAAACGGCTCGGCCCCCGAGGCCACCCGGAACAATCGTCGGCATGGACCCGCTGGAGACGTACCGCCGCAGCCTGGCCGAGTTCACCGACCGGGTGGAGCTGGTCGGCTCCGGGCAGTGGTCGGACCCGACCCCCTGCCCGGACTGGGACGTCCGGGCGCTGGTCAACCACGTCGTCGGCGAGGACCGGTGGTGCGTGCCGCTGCTCGCCGGCCGGACGATCGAGGAGGTCGGCGACCGCTACGACGGCGATGTGCTCGGCCCGGACCCGGTCGAGGCGGCCCGGGAGGCGGCGGCGCAGGCTGAGCTGGCCTTCACCCACCCCGGGGCGCTGGCACGCACCGTCGCGCTCTCCGCCGGCGAGACCCCGGCGGAGGAGTACCTGCACCAGCTCATCGCGGAACACCTGATCCACGGCTGGGACCTGGCCGTGGCGATCGGCGCGGACCCCCGGCTGGACGCCGATGCGGTCGCCGAGTGCGCCCGCTGGTTCGGCCGACGGATCGGCGACTACCAGCGGGACAGGCTGATCCGGTCGGGGGCCGACGTGCCGGCGGAGGCCGACCAGCAGGACCGCCTCGTCGCCGCCTTCGGCCGCGACCCCGACTGGGCGCCGTAGCCCCCTGCGTCGCGCCCGCCGCCACCGGGCGGCAGCAGCGCGGCGACCACCATCCTCTCCTGGCGGCGGCGGGCCGAGGCGCGTCGCCGACGAGCCCGTGGCGCTCCAGGTAGTCGACCGCCACCGGTCTCCACCCTCCGTGAAGCCGCCATCGCGGCCGGGCCCGCCTTGAGTAGGCGTGGCCCTTGTTCCCGCCGACCCGGGCTGATATCCACAGATGTGCATGTGTCACCGCACTGCGCGGCCGGCGTAGGGCCGGCCACCCCCGCTCCCACGAGGAGGTCCCGTGGCACAACCGGAGTGGACACCCTGGATGAGCCGGCGTCGACGCCGGCTCGTTCCCGTCCTGGCGGCGACCGCGGTGGTGGCCGCGCTGCTCCCCGCCGGCCCCACCGCCGCCGTCCCCACCGGTGGTGCCGCCACCGAACGGCGCTCCGGCCCGTTCGCCGAGGGGCACGAGCACGCCGACGTCGACAACCGCCCCGGCACCGCCGCTCCCGACGCCCGGCAGCGGGGCCTGGCCCGCAAGGCCGACCCGGACGTCCGCTGGAACCGGCTCGGCACCCCGCACGCGCTCGGCCCCGCCCGCGCCCCGCTCGCCACCGGCCTCCCCGGCGACCCGGAGGCGGCCGCCCGCGCGTACCTGACCGGCAACCAGGACCTCTTCGGCCTGGACGCCGCCGCGGTCGAGGCGATGGACCGGCTGCTGGTCCGGCCGATCGGCGACGGCGCGGTGGTCACCCTCCGGCAGCGCTTCGGCGCCCTGCCGGCCGGGCACGACGGCCTGGTCACCGTCGCGGTCGCCGCCGGCACGGTCCTCGCGGTCAGCTCCTCGCTCTCCCGGGACACCGCCGCGCCGGCGCCCGCCACCCTCACCGACGAGCAGGCGTACGACGCGGCGCTCGCCGACGCCGGCCTGGCCGCCGACGCGGTCCGCAGCCACAGCGTGCGGGCCGTCGCCGTGCCCACCCCGCTCGACGGGCCCCGGGCCGCGTACGAGGTGACCCTGATCGGCGCCGACGACGACCACCCGGAGTCGTTCACCACCTACGTCGACGGGATCACCGGGAAGGTGCTGGTCCGCGAGGACCTCGTGGACTTCGACTCCGACAACCCGAGCTGGGCCGTCTTCCCGGCCACCCCGCCGCGCGACCTCGGCCCCGGGCAGGACCCCCGGGTGCGCTGGTGCGGCGACCCCGCACCGGAGTGCCGGGAGGCGTTCCGCGACCCGGCCACCGGGCAGCCGTGGGACGTCGACACGGCCACCGGCACGCCGACCGGCACCGCGCGTGGCAACTCCGCCAACACCGTACGGTCCTGGGGCGGCGGCACGCCGGCCGTGCCGGTCGCGCCCAGCCCGCAGCGGCGCTACGAGTACCCGTTCACCGACCAGTGGCACCAGGCCCGCTGCAACCCCGCGGTGTTCACCTCGGCGCAGCGCAACGACGGCGACGCCGCCATCGCCAACCTCTTCGCCATGCACAACCGGATGCACGACTGGGCCTGGCACCTCGGCTTCACCGAGGCCACCTGGAACCTCCAGGCGGTGAACCTGACCCCGCAGGGCCGGGGCGGCGACGCCGAGCAGGGCCGCGCGCAGCAGGGCGCGCTCAGCGGCAACCGGAACAACGCCAACCAGGGCACGCCGCGCGACGGGCTGCCGCCGACCACCAACATGTACCTGTGGCAGCCGCAGGCCGGCGGGCCGTACCCGCCCTGCGTCGACGGCGACTACGACATGACGGTGATCGGGCACGAGTACACCCACGCCATCACCAACCGGATGATCGCCGGCCCGGACAGCGGCATCGGCGGGCACCAGGGCGGTTCGATGGGCGAGTCGTGGAGCGACCTGCTGGCCGCCGAGTACCTCTTCGAGCACGGGCTGCGCGCCCCCGGCGAGACGCCCTACGTCACCGGCGGGTACGTCACCGGCAACCTGGTCAGCGGCATCCGCAACCACGACTTCAGCCGCAGCCCGCTGAACTATTCCGACGTCGGCTACAACACCGGCGGGCCGGCGGTGCACGCCGACGGCGAGATCTGGAGCGCCACCAACTTCCGGGTCCGCGCCGCGCTGATGAAGCGGTACGGCGTCGGCACCCCGCAGCGCCAGCTCGAGTGCGCGCAGGGCAGGGTGGCGGTGGAGCAGTGCCCGGGCAACCGGCGCTGGGCGCAGCTCGTCTTCGACTCGTTCCTGCTCCAGGCCGCCAGCCAGGTCAGCATGCTCGACATGCGGGACAACATGCTCACCGCCGACCTGCTCCGTTTCGGCGGCGCCAACCAGGACCTGCTCTGGGCCGAGTTCGCCCGCTCCGGGATGGGCCAGGACGCCGCCAGCAACGGCGCCTCCGACACCGACCCGACGCCGAGCTTCGCCGCCCCCGACGCCGACAACGCCGTGCTCACCCTCCGCCCGAAGGGCGACAGCGCCGACGCGCCGATCCGGGTGTACGTCGGGGCGTACGAGGCGCGGGCGGTCCCGGTGGCCGACACCGACCCGGCGACGGCGCTGCCGGACCGGATCGAGCTGGTGCCCGGCACGTACCAACTGCTCGCCGTCGCGCCGGGCTTCGGCCACCAGCGGCTCACCGTGGTCGCCAAAGCCGGCAAGGAGGGGTACGTCGACCTGCGGATGAGCCGCAACCTCGCGTCCACCGCCTCCGGCGCGACGATCACCGGCGACGGGGTCAACCTGGACCGGATCGCCGACGACACCGAGGCGACCAACTGGGCCTCCCTCGACGGGGTGGCCGGCAAGCAGGTCACCGTGGCGCTGCCCGGCGACGCGCCGCAGGTCGTGAAGCGGGTCAACGTCAGCGCGATGCTGCGCCCGTCGATCACCGGCGACGCCGACCCGGGCAGCCAGAACTCGCTCAGCGCGCTGCGGTCGTTCGCGGTGTCGGCCTGCAACGCGAAGACCACCGACTGCGCGGATCCGGCGAACTGGCAGCGGATCCACACCAGCGCGGCGGACGCGTTCCCGGGCGGGGCGTACCGGGCGTACGTGCGGGACATCAACCTGCGCGAGTTCCCGGTGCCGACCACGCTGGCCACGCACCTGCGGCTGGAGGTCCTGGCCAGCCAGTGCACCGGCGGGCCGGACTACGCGGGCGAGCAGGACGACGACCCGGCGACCACCACCGACTGCGCGACCGCCAGCCCGGCGCGTACGCAGGTGCGGATCGCGGAGTTCCAGGCGTTCTCGAAGTGACCGTCCGTCGGGGCCGGCCGGCGCGCCGGCCGGCCCCGACGGAAGCGGGGCGGCCCGGCCGGTAGCCGGGAGTGTTCGCTCCGGTCGCCAAGCGCGGGAGCGGATTCCACCGACCGTGGTGGACCGGTCACCGCCGCCCCGCGACACACCGGACGGGGCGGCGGGAGAGAATCGGCGGCGTGTCCGACCTTTCCACCGCCTTCGTCCGGCTGCACGCCCGCCTCGCCCCGGTCGCCTTCGTCCCCGAGGTGCGGCTGCACCAGGCCGACGACGCCATCGGGCTGTGGGAGCTGACCGAGGGCGAGTTCCGCAGCGCCCAGCCGCCGCCGTTCTGGGCCTTCGCCTGGGCCGGCGGGCAGGCGCTGGCCAGGTACGTCAGCGACCATCCCGAGCTGGTCGCCGGCCGCCGGGTGCTCGACCTCGCCGCCGGCTCCGGCCTGGTCGCCATCGCCGCCGCGCGGGCCGGCGCCGCCGCCGTCCGTGCCGTGGAGATCGACGAGCTGGCCGTCGCGGCCGTGGCGGTCAACGCCGAGGCCAACGGGGTACGCGTCGACGCGGAGCTCGGCGACATCCTCGACGGCGACGCCGGCGGGGCCGAGGTGGTGTTCGCCGGGGACGTGTTCTACAGCGAGGCGATGGCCAACCGGGTGCTGCGCTTCCTGCTCCGGGCCGCCCGCGCCGGGGCGGACGTGCTGGTCGGCGATCCCGGCCGGGCGTTCCTGCCCCGCGACCGCTTCGACGAGCTGGCCGCCTACGACGTGCCGGTGCCCGAGACGCTGGAGAGCGTCCGGGTGAAGCGCACCACGGTGTGGCAGTTGCGGGCCGGGCTGCCGGGAGCCGCCCGATAGCGTGTCGACGTGCTGTTCCGGAGCTGGGCGCAGACCACCGACGCGCACTGGCCGGACGTGGCCCGGGTGGCCGACCACGTGGGTGTCGAACACCTGGTGGTGACCCGGCACGTGCTGGTGCGGGAGGTGCTGACCGACCCGGTCACGTACCGGCCGGACAACGCGCTGGACGCGGTGACCCCGATCCCGGTGGCCGCCCTGCGGGTGCTGGCCGGGCACCGGTTCCGGCTGCCGCCGACCCTGGCGAACAACGGCGGCGCCAGCCACCCGCAGATCCGGGCGATCGTCGCCGAGGCCCTGCACCCGACCCGGGTCGCCGCGCAGCGGCCCTGGCTGACCGGACTGGTCCGGGAGCGCCTCACCGCGATCGGCGCCGCCCTGGACGCGGGCGCGCCGGTCGACCTCTACGCCGAACTCGCCGCCGACCTGCCGCTGCTGGTGCTGGCCCGGCTGGTCGAGCTGCCCGACACGCCGGTCGGGGCCGTGAAGGCGTTCGCCCGCACGGCGCTGGAACTGTTCTGGGCGCCGCTGGACGCCGACCGCCAGGCGGCGCTCGCGGCCGAGGTGGGCCGGTTCCACCGGGTGCTGCGGGAGTTCGCCGAGACCGGGGGCGGGCTGGCGGGGTCGCTGCGGGCCGCCGGGCACCCGCCCGACGTGGTGGTCGGCGCGCTGTTCTTCCTGCTCGTCGCCGGCCAGGAGACCACGTCGCAGTTCCTCACCCTGCTGCTGCACCGGCTGGCCGGCGAGCCGGCCGTGCTGGCCGGCCTGCGGGCCGGCACCGTCGCGGTCGCCGACGTGGTCGAGGAGGGGCTCCGGCTGGAGCCGCCGATCGTCACCTGGCGACGGGTGGCCGCCGTGGACGCCACGCTGGGCGGGACGGCGGTGCCGGCGGGCACCAGCATCGTGCTCTGGCTGGCCCGCGCCGGCCGGGACCCGGCCACCGTGGAGGCGCCCGACGAGTTCCGGCCCGGGCAGCGCGGATCCCGCCGGCACCTGGCCTTCGGGGCAGGCGCGCACCGCTGCGTCGGCGACCAGCTCGCCCGGATGGAGGCGGCGGTGGTGGTCGGCGAGACGGCGCCGCTGCTGGACGGGGTCGCCGTCGTCCGCGAGCCGTGGTGCCCCGACAACCTCACGTTCCGGATGC
Source organism: Micromonospora sp. NPDC047730 (assembly GCF_043204765.1). Lineage (NCBI taxonomy): Bacteria > Bacillati > Actinomycetota > Actinomycetes > Micromonosporales > Micromonosporaceae > Micromonospora > Micromonospora sp. NPDC047730. The sequence goes on from NZ_JBIDCU010000009.1 coordinate 77,718, forward strand.
CCGACGCCTTCGTCGTCCGACGCCACTGAGCCGCCGACGTGGCCGCCCGGTGGCGCCGCGCTGGGCGCGCGCGGGCCCGGGGCGGGTCAGCCCGGGGCGGGTCAGCCGCTGGGCTCGACCAGCCCCGCCTCGTACGCGAGGATCGCCGCCTGCACCCGGTTGCGCACCTCCAGCCGGGTGAAGATGCTGGTCAGGTAGCTCTTCACGGTGCCCTCGACCAGGTAGAGCCGGCGGGCGATCTCGGCGTTGGACAGTCCCGCCCCGACCAGTGCGAGCACCTCCCGCTCCCGCTCGGTCAGCCCGGCGAGCCGGTCCCGCGCCACCGGCCGGCGGGCCACCCGGTCCCCGCCCAGCTCGATCACCCGGCGGGCCACCCGCGGCGACAGGTACGCGCCGCCGTCGGCGACGGCGTGCACCCCGGCGATCAGCTCGCGCGGGTCGCCGGCCTTGAGCAGGAACCCGCTGGCCCCGTGCCCGAGCGCCCGGGCCACGTGGTCGTCCTCGCCGAAGGTGGTCAGCATGACCGTCGCCGTCTCCGGCACGAGGCGGCGGATCTCGGCGGCCGCGCTGAGCCCGTCCAGCCTCGGCATCCGGATGTCCAACAGCGCCACCCGGGGCCGGTGCGCCCGGACGAGGTCCACGGCGGCCCGGCCGTCGGCAGCCTCACCGATCACCTCGATCCCCGGATCGGTGGCCAGGATGGCCCGGACACCGGCCCGGATCATCGCCTCGTCGTCGGCGAGCACGACCCGCACCGGGCCGCCCGTGTCAGCGTTCATCCGTGATCCGCTCCTTGCTGACCAGCCGGCCGTCGGCGAAGCAGAGCCGCCAGGTCGGCTCGGCCAGGGGGAAGTTCCCGTCGGTGTAGTACTCGCAGCCGGGCCGCGCCGGCTCGGCGGGCGGGTCGAGCTGGCGCCGGGGCAGCCCGGTCAGCGCGGCGCGCTCCGCGCCGAGGGGCATCCGCGCGAAGGCGTCCGCGTGAAGCACCGTACCGGCGGTGGCGACCGGGTAGTAGACCAGCGACAGGACGAGGGCGAGGCCCACCGGGGCGCCGAGCGCCGTCAGCAGGCTACGCCGGACCCGTCGGCGGGCGGCGCGCAGCCGCCGCTCGGCCTCGGCCGGCCGAGGGCCGCCGGCGGAGCCTGGGGCGTCGGCGGGGCCTGAGCCGTCGGCGGGACCTGGGCCGCCGGCGGAGCCTGGGGCGCCGGCGGAGCCTGGGGCGCCGGCGGAGCCTGGGGCGCCGGCGGGCGGGAGGACGGCGTCGGCGCCGGGAAGGCCGTCCAGCGGCAGCCGGGCGCGGACGGCGAAGCCGCCACCGCCCAGGGGGCCGGCCGTCAGGGCACCGCCGGCGAGGCGGACCCGCTCGGCGAGGGCGAGCAGGCCGGATCCGCTGGACGGCGGGCCGGGCAGCGGCCCGGCCGGCGGCGGCGCGTTGACGACCGACACCTCGACCTGGTCGCCGTCGCCGGCCAGGGCGACGGTGACCGCCGCGCCGGGCGCGTACCGGGCGGCGTTGGTGAGCGCCTCCCGGACCACCCGGTGCAGGGTGCGCGCGGTGGCCGCCGGCAGGTCCGGCAGCCCGCCCGGCGGGTCCACGTCGACCGCCATGCCGGCCTCCCGGGCCCCGTCGACCAGGTCCGCGACGGTCTCGTCGGCCGGCCGGGTGGTGGCCGTTCCACCCTCGTCCCGGAGCACCCCGATGATCCCGTGCAACCGCTCGGTGGCGGCCGCGACGCTGGCCCGCAGTTCGCCGGCGGCGGCCCGGTGCGCCGGGGCGAGGTCGTCGGTGACCTCCAGGGTGGCCGCGCGCAGGGCGATCAGGCTCAGGTCGTGCCCGAGCGAGTCGTGCATCTCCTGCGCGATGCGGGCCCGTTCCCGCAGCCGGATCCGCTCCGCGGCGCCCCGCTGCTCGCGGTCCCGGGCCTCGGCGTGCCACCGGCCGGCGTCGGCCAGGGCGGCCTGCTGGCGCCGGTACCGCCCGACGAGCCACGGAAACACCCCGGCGAAGAGCAGCACCGAGGCGAGCAGGAACCAGGTGGCCACGCCGGTGCCGAGCAGCCCCAGGTTGAGCGCGGTGCCGCCGGCCGCGATCGCGGCGAAGGCGAGAGCAGCCGGCACGGCGGTGGCGCTGCGGCGGCCCGTCAGGTAGCTGAACACCGGGATCGCGAAGAGGAAGTTGCCGTCCAGCAACGAGCCGAGCACCGCCGCCACCAGGGCGGCCACCGGCCACCGCCGGCTCACCGCGACCGCCACGGCGAGCAGCAGCAGCGCGCCGACCGTCAGGGCGACGGCCCGCCCGGAGTGCGGCGGCGTGACGCCCGCGTACCCGATCGGGGCGGCGGTCACCAGCCACAGGAGCAGGTCACCGGTCCACCGCCGGACGCCCGCCCGGGCCACCCGTCCACCGCCCGCGAGCGCGGCCCACCAGCTCTCCACGGCGGCCAGGCTACCCACGCCCGACCCGGGCGGGCACCGACGAAAGTCAGGTGCTCATATCTCGTCGGCCCAGGCCCGCCAGTCGTCGAGCACCCCGTAGAGCGCCGGGGTGAGCCAGCCGGGCGCGGACCGCCGGAACACCCCCGGGTCCATCGCGCCGGCACCGGCCGGCAGGGCGCCCAGCAGGTGCGGCACCAGCTCGGTGAGGTTGGCCCAGTGCACCAGCTCCGGGTCGGCCGGCCACGCGCCGATCACCACGCCGGCCGGCACCGCCCGGCGTTCCAGTGCCTCCAGGGTGAGCGCCGTGTGGTTCAGGGTGCCCAGCCCGGCCCGGGCCACCACCACGGCCGGGGACCCCAGCGAGACCGCCAGGTCGGCCACCGTCCAGGGCTCGCCCGACGGCCGCAGCCCCATCGGTACGAGCAGCCCGCCGGCGCCCTCCACCAGCACCAGGTCGTGCTTCTCGGCCTCCTCGCGGACCGCGTCGACGGCGGTGTAGAGCTCCAGCGGCTCCAGCTCGGCGACCCGGGCCGCGGCCAGCGGGGCGAGCGGGTCCGGGAAGCTGGCCAGGGTGCGGCCGGTCAGCGGGGCGGCCAGCCGGGTGACGGAGTCGATGTCGCCGGGCTCGCCGGTGGCCGTACCCGTCTGGCCGGGCTTGACCACCGCGACGCGCAGGCCGGCGGCCTGCGCCGCGGCCGCGATCGCGGCGGTCACCACGGTCTTGCCGACCTCGGTGTCGGTGCCGGTCACCAGCACCGGCCCCCGCCACGGCTTGGTCACCGTGCCACCTCAGTTCGCGACTGCGGGGCTCGCAACACCGCCTCACTCCTCGCGCTCACGGGTGCCACCTCAGTTCGCGACTGCGGGGCTCGCAACACCGGCTCACTCCTCGCGCTCACGGGTGCCACCTCAGTTCGCGACTGCGGGGCTCGCAACACCGGCTCACTCCTCGCGCTCACGGTGCACACTCCACGATGACCTCCAGGGCCCGCTCGAAGTCCCGCCGGGGCACCCCCGCGCTGATGGTGAGCCGCAGCCGGGACCGGCTGTCCGGGGTGGACGGGGGGCGGAAGCAGCCGACGGCCACCCCCCGGTCGCGGCAGTCGGCCGCCCACGCGGTCGCCGCTTCGGGCCCCGGCGCGGTGACCGAGACGACCGCGCCGTCGGGGTCGGAGACGGCCAGGCCGGCGGCGGTCAGCCGGCGCACCGCGAGGGCGGCCCGCTCGGCCAACTCCGCGCGCAGGTCGTCGCCGGCGCGGGCCAGCCCGACGGCGGCGTGGACACCGGCGGCGACCGCCGGGGGCAGCGCGGTGTCGAAGATGAACGTCCGCCCGGTCTCGACCAGGTGCCGGACGAGCGCGGCCGGCCCGGCGACCACGCCGCCCGCGCCGCCGAGCGCCTTGGACAGGGTCGCGGTGACCACCACGTCGGGCTGGCCGGCGAGACCGGCGGCGGCGACGCCCCCGGCGCCCGCCGGGCCGGTCACCCCGAGGGCGTGCGCGTCGTCGACGAGCAGTATCGCGCCGTGCTCCCGGGCGACGGCGTGCAGCCGGGCCAGCGGGGCGAGGTCGCCGTCGACGGAGAAGACCGACTCGGTGACGACCACCGCCGGCCGGCCCGGCGCGGCGGCGAGCGCGGCGGCCACCGCCGCCACGTCGGCGTGCGGCGTCACCACGGTCTCCGCGCCGGAGATCCGGCAGCCGTCGATCAGCGACGCGTGGTTGTGGGCATCGGAGACCAGGAGCGTACGCGGCCGCACGAGCGCCCGGACCGCCCCGAGGTTGGCCAGGTAGCCGGACGAGAAGACCAGCGCCCGGTCGGTGCCGAGCCAGTCGGCGAGGGCGCCCTCGAGCGCGTGGTGGGCGTCGGTGGAGCCACGCACCAGCCGCGACCCGGTGGCCCCCAGCCCGTACGCGGACAGCGCCCGCGCCGCCGCGGCGGTGACGTCGGGGTGGGTGGCCAGGCCGAGGTAGTCGTTGCCGGCCAGGTCGACCACGGCGTCGCCGGCGTCCCGGGGCACCAGCGTGCGGGTCAGCCCCGCCTTCGCGCGCAGCTCGGCGCGGCGGTCGAGCGCCGCCAGCCAGTCCGCCACCGTCACCCCCACGCCGCCCGTGCCGCTCGTCGTCGGCTGCTTCCGCCGGGCGAAATTACCACCCGCCGGACCTGGCCCGGCGCGTCCACCCCGGCGCCGCCGGCCCGACACGCTGGCCGTTCTTCCCGGCCGGGCGGCCTTGTAGGGTACGAGCCATGCCAGAGATCCTCGACCAGGCCCGAACCCAGGTGCTGGAGAACGGCGTCGGTCTCGACGAGGCCGGCGTCCTCGCCGTGCTGAACCTGCCCGACGAACACCTGCCCGCCGCGCTCCAGCTCGCCCACGAGGTGCGGATGCGCTGGTGCGGCCCCGAGGTGGAGGTCGAGGGGATCGTCTCGCTGAAGACCGGCGGCTGCCCGGAGGACTGCCACTTCTGCTCGCAGTCCGGCCTGTTCACCTCGCCGGTGCGCTCGGTCTGGCTGGACATCCCGTCGCTGGTCGAGGCGGCCAGGCAGACGGCCGCGACCGGGGCGACGGAGTTCTGCATCGTGGCCGCCGTGCGCGGCCCGGACGCCCGGCTGATGAAGCAGATGCGCGAGGGCGTCGCCGCGATCAAGGCCGAGGTCGACATCCAGGTGGCCGCGTCCCTGGGCATGCTCAGCCAGGAGCAGGTCGACGAGCTGGTCGACATGGGCGTGCACCGCTACAACCACAACCTGGAGACCTGCCGCTCCTACTTCCCGAACGTGGTCACCACGCACTCGTGGGAGGAGCGCTGGGAGACGCTGCGGATGGTCCGCGAGTCCGGCATGGAGGTCTGCTGCGGCGGCATCCTCGGCCTCGGCGAGACGGTGGAGCAGCGGGCCGAGTTCGCCGCGCAGCTCGCCGAGCTGGACCCGCACGAGGTCCCGCTGAACTTCCTCAACCCCCGGCCCGGCACCCCGCTCGGCGACCGGCCGGTAGTGGAGGGCAAGGACGCGCTGCGCGCCATCGCCGCCTTCCGGCTCGCGATGCCGCGCACCATCCTGCGGTACGCGGGCGGCCGCGAGATCACCCTCGGTGACCTGGGCACGCGCGACGGCCTGCTGGGCGGCATCAACGCGGTGATCGTCGGCAACTACCTGACCACCCTGGGTCGGCCGGCGACGGCGGATCTCGAGCTGCTCGACGACCTGAAGATGCCGGTCAAGGCGCTCTCCGCGACGCTGTGAGCGCCCGGTGACGACGAGCGACACGGTGAGCGCCCCGGTGACGACGAGCGACGCGGTGCCGGCGTCGGGCGACGCGGTGCCGGCGGCGGGCGACGCGGTGCCGGCGGCGGGCGACGCGGTGCCGACTGCGGGCGGCGCGGTGCCGGCGGCGGGCGGCGGGGTGGCCGCCGACTCGTGGTGCGACCGGTGCGGCGAGCCGGCCGGCGCCGGTGCCCACGCGGCCTGCCGGGCGGCGCGCGAGCTGGAGCCCCCGCGGTACTGCGGGCGCTGCCGCCGCCGGATGAAGGTGCAGGTGCTGCCGGTCGGCTGGGCGGCGGTCTGCGTCGAGCACGGCGAGATCCGGGGCTGAGGGGATGCTGCGGGGCAAGGCGGTCACGCTGCGTCCGGCCACCGCGGCCGACGTGCCGGCGCTCGCCGCGATCCGCGCCACCCCGCAGGTCCGACGCTGGTGGCGCGGCGGCGACGACCTTGCCGCGGCCGTGCGGGCCGACCTGGCCGACGACGACCTGTCGGTGTACGCGATCGAGCACGACGGCCGGGTGGTCGGCGCCATCCAGTGGTACGCCGAGGACGACCCGGACTACCGGCACGCCAGCCTGGACGTCTTCCTCGACCCGTCGGTGCACGGCCGGGGGCTCGGGCCGGACGCGATCCGCACCCTGGTCCGGCACCTGGTCGAGGCGCACGGGCACCACCGGTTCACCATCGACCCGGCGGCGGCGAACACCCCGGCCGTGCGCAGCTACGCCAAGGTCGGCTTCCGTCCCGTGGGCGTGCTGCGCCGCTACGAGCGCGGCGAGGACGGCCGCTGGCACGACGGGCTGCTGATGGACCTGCTCGCCGACGAGCTCACCGACTGACCGCCCGGCGCCGGCGCCAGCGCCACCACAGCACCGACCCGGCGACCCCGCCGACCATCAGCAGCACCGGCACAGCCGGCAGCAGCAGGAGCGGCCGGGCCGGGAACGGACGCGGGTCGGGGGCCCTGCCGCCGAACCGGCCGGCCTCCATCAGGACGCGCGCCACGTCCATCGCCCGCACACCGTCGGGCGGGTCGAGCAGCACCTGGACGCGCCCCTCGGGGCGCAGCGACACCAGCTGGACGTGGCCGGTCTCCCGGTAGCCGGTGTCGTCCCACTCGTTGCCCTCCCCCATGGTCATGCCGGGCTCCGGGACGTACCGGAGCGCGACCATGGCACGGCCGTTGCTCCAGCCCAGCGCCCGCAGGGCCTGCCCCTGGACCGGGGGCACGGCGGGGCCGGTGCCGTCCCCGCCGGTCGCCGCGTCGACGTAGCCGGTCCGCCAGGTGCGGGCGGCCCGCTGGTCGGCGTCGCACCAGCTCCGGCAGCCGTCGAGACGGAAGACGGCGACCGCCGAGCCGTCGGGGGTGAACGCGCCGACCCCGGCGAGCCGCTCGTCCGGCCCCAGCTCGCGGGACCAGGCGACCGTGCCGGCGCGGTCCAGCATGGTCAGCTCGCCGCCGGCGGCGACGGCGATCCGAGTGCCGTCCGGAGAGAACGCGGCCAGCGACCCGGTGCGCAGGCTCCACCGGTCGCCGAGGTCGCCCCCCACCCGGCGGCTGGCACCGGTGGCCAGGTCCAGCAGGAGCAGCCGGCTGGGGCGTACCCCGTCGCCGTCCGGGTCGCCGTCGTGGTGGTGCAGCACGAGCAGGGCGTCGCCGCCCGGGGCCCAGGCGACCGGCGTGGTGCAGCAGGTGCTCTCCGCCCCGCCGGCGAAGGACCGCCGGTCGCCGGTGGTGAGGTCGGTGACGTGGACCCACCCGTCGGCGGAACCATCCGCGACGTACCGGCTGTCCGGAGAGAGCAGCACGTCGACCCCGGCGCTGCGCTCTGCGTCGCCGTAGAGCAGCATGCGGTACTTCCCACCCATGCCGAGCACCGCCACCTTGCCCTCGTGGTCGATCGGGTCGATGCCCCGCAGGCCGAGGTGGTCGCCGCCGCTGAACAGCAGCGACGCCCGGCCGGGCGGATCCTGCTCGACGGTCGCCTGCCACATGTACGGCAGCCCGATCCGGTGCGGCACGGCGTCGGGCACGGCGCCCGTCATCGACCGCTGCTCGACGGTGCCGAGCGTCACCGGCACGCCGAGGGCGCAGGCCAGCACCACCACCAGCGACGCCACGGCGGCCCGCCGCCGCGCCCGCCGCCGCAGCCGCCGTCCCGCCGTCCACGGGTCGTCGCCCAGCCGGACCGGTGGCATCCGCTCGCCCAGATCCCGCAGCACGTTCCGCAGCTCCTCGCCCATCACGCCTCCCCCGCCGTCGCGCCGACCAGCTCGGCCAGTTCGGCCAGTTCGGGAGCGTGCGTACGCAGCCGCGCCAGCGCGTCCCGGGTCTGGCTCTTGACGGTGGAGACCGAGCAGCCGAGCGTCTGGGCCGTCTCCACCTCGGTGAGGTCCTCGTAGAAGCGCAGCACCAGCACGGCCCGCTGCCGGGGCGCCAGCCGGGCCAGCGCGGCCCGCACCACCAGGGCGCGGGCGACGTCGGCGCTGCCGTCCGGCAGGGCCCGCTCCGGCGGCTCGGCCCGCAGGTCCACGCCCCGCCACCGGCGCCGCCACAGCGACACGTGCTGGCTGTACATGGTGCGCCGCACGTACGGGTCGGGGTCGCCGGCCGCGCTGATCCGCTCCCAGTGCCGGGCGACCCGCACCAGGGTGAGCTGGACGAGGTCCTCGGCCTGGTGGCGGTCTCCGGTCAGCAGCCACGCCGCGCGGGACAGCGCCGCGATGCGCCCCGACACGTACGCGCGGAACGACTCCTCAGGGTCCACACCCCACCTCCCGACCAGGACCACGCGCGGCGACGCCCCGACGGGTGGGTCCGGTGGGAGATTTTCTCAGCCGTCCCAGACGAGGTCGCCGCCGTCGAGCCGGCGGGCGCCGGCAGCGGGCCGGTGCGGGGCACGCCGCCCGTCAGGCATCAGGTGGACCACCGGCACGCCGCGCCCCAGCGCGGCCACGTCGGCGACCAGCCGCCGGTGGCAGCGCCACCAGACGCTCTCGCTGCACATCACCGCCGTGGTCCGGGCCGCCGCGTCGGCGAGCACCGCGTCCAGCGCCGCCCGGAAGTCGGCGGTACGGGTGTACGCCGCGTACGCCCGGAAGGCGGCAACGGTCCACCAGCTGTCCGGCTCGGCGGTGCCGGCCGGGGTGTGCCGCCGCCCGCCGAGGCGCTGCTCCCAGCGGTAGTCGATCCCGGCCGCCGGCAGCCAGCGTGCCAGCTCCTCCCGGCGGACATCGGGGTTGGTGCGGCTCGCGGGGAACCGCCGCACGTCCACGACGAGGGCGATCCCGGCGCCGGCGAGCAGTTCGCCCAGCCGCGTCCGGTCCGCCGCCCCGTGCCCCACCGTCAGCAACTCCACGTGGAGGGGATGCCCCGAATCCTGGACAGTTACCGTCCTCGGAAAACGGAAGCTGTCCAAGATCCGCGGGCCGGACGGTCGGGGATCCGGCGGCGCGGGGCCGGGCGGGCGGCGATGGTGGGACGGATGTGGCCCATCCTTCCCGCCGACGAGGCCGACGCGCTCGACTGGCTGGCGTTCGACCAGGCCGGCGTCGTCACCACCGCCCAGGCGACCCGGCTGCTGACCGAGGGCACCGTACGCGGACACGTCCGCTCCGGGCGCTGGCGCTCGATCTGCCGGGGCGTCCTGCTCACCGGCAACGGCCGGCTGACCCGGGACCAGCAGTTGTGGGTGGCCGTGCTCGCCACCGGTCCCGGGGCCGTGCTGGCCGGCGCGACGGCTGCCGCCGAGGCGGGCGTACGCGGGCTGCGGCCCAAGCCGCTGCACGTGCTCGTGCCGGCGCACCGGCGGGCGGGCCGCACGGTGTTGGGCCGGCTGCCGATCGACATGCCGGCGGTCGTCGTGCACCGCACGTCGGTGCTGCCGGCGGCGCATCTCCAGCGCGCCCGGCCGCCGCGGACCTGCACCGCCCGGGCATTGGTGGACGCCGCCGGCTGGGCCCGTACGGTCGACCAGGCGCAGGCGACGCTGGCGGCGGGCTGTCAGCAGCGACGGGTCACGCCGGAAGAGTTGTCGGCCGTGGTGGCGGCGCTGCCCCGAGCCCGTCGGCGGGCGTTGATCCGGCAGACCGTGGCCGACATCTCCGGCGGTGCGGAGGCGCTCTCGGAGCTCGACTTCGTCCGGCTCTGCCGCCGCCACGGCCTGCCCGCGCCCGGTCTCCAGCAGCGGCGCGCCGACGCCTCCGGGCGCACCCGGTGGCTCGACGCGTACTGGCGGGAGTGGGGGCTGCACGTGGAGATCGACGGGGCGCACCACATGGACGTCCGGCACTGGGCGGCCGACATGAAGCGCCAGAACGACGTCTGGACCTCCGGGGACCGCATCCTCCGCTTCCCGGCGTGGCTGGTCCGCGCCCGCCCCGACGAGGTCGCCGACTCCGTCCGCCGTGCCCTCATCGCCGCTGGCTGGCGACCCGCGAAGTAATCTTGGACACTTCCCGCACTCGGCGAACGGCAACTGTCCAAGATCCGCGCGACCGGCGAGCGTCAGGGGACGGTGAAGGGGTGGCGTGAGAGAGGCCGGCGGGCTGGGGCCCGGGGCGGTGTGGGTGCCGTGACGACCGGCCAGGATGAACCGGTCCCGACGCGGGCGCCCGAACGGGGCGTCCGCGGGGCCGATCGCGTTACGTCGACACGCCTGCCGACGGTGAGGAATTCCGACACCGAGCCGCTCGATCTCGCCGCGTCGCCGCTGCTCAGGCCGATCGACCGATGTCCACGACCGTCACGCATTGTGCGATCATGTGCTGTCCCCTCGATCAACTCCGGAGGAGTCCTCATGGCACACCGTCGGCGCGTGGCGCGCGCTGCCGTTTCCACAGCCGCCGCCACGGCCCTTCTCGCGCTCGCCACCCCGGCCTGGGCGTCGAGCACCACCCAGATCAACCCCGACCACAAGGGCAAGACCGCCGCCGGCTTCCCCACGCAGAAGTGCGAAGACGAGCGCTTCGACGACCTCGCGGCCGGTCAGGACGGTTGGCACTTCGTGCTTCCCGGCGGCGAGAAGGCCGGGAGCTTCGAGAGCATCACCCTGACCTTCGACAACGGCACCGGCCCGGTGACCGTGAAGGTGCCGGACGCCTCCGACGCCTACCCCGACTACCTCTACTCCGCGGGCGGCCGGGTCATGCACGCCTACGTGTTCACGCCGGCCGGATGGGAGCTGGTCGACGGCACCGCCACGATCAGCGGCAAGGCCAGCAAGTTCAACCTGAGCCACACCTGCGCCGGCACCGCCCCGACGCAGTCGCCGACCCCCAGCCCGTCGACGTCGACCTCCCCGTCGCCGTCCACCTCGGTGTCGCCCTCGACGTCGGTGTCCCCATCGGAGTCCACCTCCCCGAGCGGGTCCGTCTCGCCGTCGGAGTCGGTCTCGCCGTCGACGTCGGTCACGCCGTCGGAGAGCACGGGCGGCAGCGGCGGTGGCGACGACGACGAGAACGAGGGCGGCCTGCCGCTGACCGGCGTGGCGACGACCAGCATCGCGCTGGGCGGCCTCGCCCTGATCGGCGGCGGCGCGCTGCTGATGCTGCGCCGCCGGCGCGACAACGTCACCTTCACCAGCTGATCCGACCCAGCGCCCGACCGGCCGCCGGACACCTCGTCCGGCGGCCGGTCGCCGTTTCGGTCCGGCCAGCCGCCGTTGCGCCCGTCGGCCAGCGCCACTTCCGGCCCGACGACCAGCGCCACTTCCCGCCCGACGACCAGCGCCACTTCCCGCCCGACGACCAGCGCCACTTCCGGCCCGACGGCCAGCGCCACTTCCCGCCCGACGGCCAGCGCCACTTCCGGCTCGACGGCCGGCGCGTCGAGCCGCCGGAGCTGCTCGCGCCCGGTCTGGCGCCGGTCGGCTCCGACGAGCACTGACGGCAGGCCCGGTGGGCGCCGCCGGACGCTCATCACATCATCCAAGTCTATGGATACCTTGTCCGCGTACACCCTGCTCAGGGACGTGGTCGGCGGCCGGGAGGTCGCGCCACGGCCGGCCGGGCGCGGGCCGGGCGTTCCGGCATACGAACGTACGGTTGCCGCGCCGCTTTCCGGCGCGCGACAGTACCCGACACCAGCGGTGCCATCGACGCCGCCGCTCCCCCGGCCACACCCTGAGGAGATCGCGATGGCTCTACGACTTGCCGACGGCACCGCCTGGTCCGACACCCTCGCCCGCGCGGTGGCCGCCGCGCCGGAGGCGTTCGGCACCCCGGTCGACGGCGTCACCACGCTGCACAACCTCGTGCGCGGCGACTGGCACGCGGTGGGCACGCCCAGCCCGGTCCGCACCCCGGTCGACAACACGATCCTGGTCAACCTGCCCCGCCTCGACGCGGAGACCGCCCGCGCCGCGGTCGCGCACGCCGCCGCCGCGCACCGCGCCTGGGCCGACACCCCGCTCGCCGAACGCAAGGCCCGGGTCACCGACGCGCTGGACGCCCTCACCGCCCACCGCGACCTGCTCGCCCTGCTGCTGGTCTGGGAGATCGGCAAGCCGTGGCGGCTGGCCTGCGCCGACGTGGACCGGGCGCTGGACGGCGTCCGCTGGTACGTCGGCGAGATCGACCGGATGCTCGCCGACGGCCGGGAGCCGCTGCCCGGGCCGGTCAGCAACATCGCGTCGTGGAACTACCCGATGAGCGTGCTCGTGCACGCAGAGCTGGTGCAGCTGCTCGCCGGCAACGCGGTGATCGCCAAGACCCCGTCGCAGGGCGGCGCGGTCTGCCTCACCGTCGCGCACGCCCTGATGCGCCGGGCCGGGCTGCCCGCCACGCTGGTCTCCGGCGGCGGCGAGGAACTCTCCGAGGTGCTCGTCCGGGCCCCGGAGGTCGGCGCGGTGGCGTTCGTCGGCGGTCGTTCCAACGGCGGCAAGGTGGCCGCCGCGCTGCTCGACTCCGACAAGCGGCACTTCATCGAGCAGGAGGGCCTCAACGCCTGGGGCATCTGGGACTTCTCGCAGTGGGACCTACTCGCCGGGCACCTCAAGAAGGGCTTCGAGTACGGCAAGCAGCGCTGCACCGCGTACCCGCGCTTCGTGGTCCAGCGGGACCTCGTCGACGAGTTCCTCGACATGTACCTGCCGGTGGTGCGCTCGGTCCGGTTCGGACACCCGCTCGCCGTCGGCGACGACTGGACCGCCGGAGACCCGCTGCCCGAGCTGGACTTCGGCCCGCTGATCAGCGCCGCCAAGGCCGACGAGCTGCGCCGCAAGGTCGACGAGGCGGTACGCGGCGGCGCGGTGCCGCTGCACCGGGGCAAGCTCGCCGGCGCGCCGTTCCTGGACGGGCAGGACACGTCCGCGTACGTGGCGCCGTCGGTGCTGCTGGCCCCGCCCGGCCGGTCCCGGCTGATGCACGCCGAGCCGTTCGGCCCGGTCGACACCATCGTGGTGGTGGACACCACCGACGAGCTGCTGGCCGCGATGAACGCCTCCAACGGCGCGCTGGTCGCCTCGCTGGCCTGCGACGACGAGGAGCTGGCCGGGAAGCTGGCGGTCGACCTCCAGGCGTTCAAGGTGGGCATCAACAAGCCGCGTTCCCGGGGCGACCGGGAGGAGCCGTTCGGGGGCCGGGGCGCCTCCTGGAAGGGCGCCTTCGTGGGCGGCGACCTGCTGGTGCAGGCGGTCACCCAGGGCGGCGACGGTCGCCTCTACGGCAACTTCCCCGACTACAGCAGCTACCCGACCACCTGAGCGGCGCACCGGTGGCCGGACCCGTTGCTGCGGGCCCGGCCACCGGCGCGAGCCGCCCCCGGTGCGGGGCCGGCCCCCGGCGCGGAGCCGGTCGAGGCGTCCTGATCGGTGCCGGGTCGAGGCGTCCTCAGTGGACGGGCGCTGCCGTGGTCAGGGGGACGGTGAGGGTGAGCAGGGCCCCGTCGCGCTCGACCGGGGTCGGCCGGCCCAGCCGCCGCAGGGCGCGCAGCATCGGGGCGTTCTCCGCCTGGACGTGCAGCACCAGGGCCCCGTACCCGGCGTGCTCGGCGTACCGGACCAGCCGGCGCAGCAGGGCCGAGCCGAGTCCTCGCCGCTGCCAGTCGTCGCGGACCAGCAGCGCCGCCTCCGCCTCGTCGCCCTCGGCGAGCAGGTTCGCCATCGCCACCACCGACTCCCCCGACCCGGCGTCGCCGCCGGCCGTGGCGAGCAGGGTGAGGCCCCGGGCCGGCTCCAGCATCCGGCGCAACCGGGTGGGCGAGGGCAGCGCCGCCCCGCCCAGGTAGCGGCGGTGCCGGCTGCGCGCCGAGCAGCGCCGGTGCAGCTCGACCACGCCCGGCAGGTCGTCCGCGCCCGCCGGGCGTACGGCCGCCTCGGCACCGTCGGGCAGAACCAGGGTGACCTGCTCGGCGGCCCGGCGGGCGACGGTGGCCGACAGCTCCAGCAGCGCCTGGGCCCGGGCGTACTCGGCCGGGGTGAAGTCGGGGGCGGCGCGGCGCAGGGTGAACGCGCCGCCGCCCGGGTCGGCCAGCAGCATGGTGGTGCCGGTGATCCCGGCGCCCGCCCCGGCCGACGCGGGGCGCCAGGTGACGGTGTCCGCGCCGAGCAGGGCACGCAGCGCCTCCCCGGCCGCGTCCGGGTCCCGCACGAGGCGGTTGGCCAGGCCGAGCACCCGGGTGGGCTGGTCGGCCAGCCCGCGCGCCTCGCTGCGCGCGACCCAGCAGTCCCGGCCCCGCCCCCGCTCCACGGCGGCGACGAGGTCGGCCTCGTCGAGCGCGTCCGGCGCGTCGACCAGGAAGTCGTCGACCGCGCCCCGCTCGGTGGTGTGCACCTGCACGGCGAGGATGTTGACCCCGCGCAACGCCAGGCTGGCCGTGAGCACCGACAGGTAGCCCGGCCGGTCGTCCACGGTCGCCCGGATCCGCCACAACGTCATGGTTGCCTCCCTTCCCCGTACGACCCTCGCCGCTGGCTGTTGCGGGCCGGTTGCCCGGCGGTGACGGCTCCGGTCCGGCCGCCGCGACGTGCGCCACACCGCCCGCCGCGCGGCGGGCTCAGGGCTTCGCGACCACCGGCGGCGCGCCGACCAGGTCGAGCCGGTCGCCGAGGATCACCGCGCCGGCCCGGACGAGCTGCGCCAGCCGGTCCACCTCGGTGGCGTGGAACGCCGCCGGGGCCGGCGTCCCGGTACGCTCGCGGGCCACCACCAGCACCAGGCCGGCCCGGCCGAACGGCGCGACCGCGAAGTGTCCACCGTCGGGCGCGGTCATCGCCCGGGCGCGCAGCGGGGTCACCTCGGGCAGCCGCGTCGGTACGGGCGCGCGCCAGCTCGCGAAGCCGACGGTCGCCTCCCCCGTGGTGCCGGTCCGCGCGGCCCAGTCCACGGGCACCGCCGCGGCCACGGCCCAGTCGGCGGCGAGCAGCCCGGGCACGGCGTCGACCAGGGTGGCCACCCCCTCGGCGGGGTTCGCCGCGACCTGGGCCAGCAGTTCGGCGTCCTGCCCGGTGGTGGTGGGCGCGCCGATCGCCCGCCACACCCCGTCCACCCGGACCCCGGGGATGGCCGCCAGCCCGGCCAGCAACCGCTCCACCCGCGCCGCGCCCGGCCAGACCACGGTGAAGTCGTCCACCGCCCGCCCGCCGAGCCGCTCCAGGACGACCACCTGGACGATGTCCGCACCGGACACGCCCATGGTGCGCGCCACCTGACCGAGCGTGCCCGGACGGTCCGGCAGGGTGACCCGAACTCGCAGCAACATGTCTGAACCCTCCGCTCGGCGGGCCGGCACCGCTGGCCGGCAGGCTGGGCACCAGCCTGACCCGTGGTCGTTTCGCCCCTGTTGCCGCGGCATGTCCCGAGGGTCACATCCGACCTTGACAACCTGGCGGAGCTGCCATCAACTAGTCGGATGACCGAGCCGGCCGTCGAGGCGCACGGGCCGGGGAACGGCTCCGCCGCCTCGCCCCGCGGGTTGGACCTCGACCGACTCGCCGGCTACCTGGCGCGGCACCGGCCCGAGCTGGCCGACGGTCCGCTGCGGGCCCGGCTGATCGCCGGCGGCAAGTCCAACCTGACCTACCTGCTGCACGCCGGCGGGCAGGAGGTCGTGCTGCGCCGCCCGCCGCTCGGGCACGTGCTGGCCACCGCGCACGACATGGCCCGGGAGCACCGGGTGATCTCCGCGCTGGCGCCGACCGACGTGCCGGTGCCACGGGCGCTGCTGCTGTGCGGGGACCCCGAGGTGATCGGCGCGCCCTTCTACCTGATGGAGCGGGTGCGCGGCGAGGTGTTCCGCACCCGCGCCCAGACGGACCCGCTCACCGCCGGCCAGCGGCGGGAGCTGGCGATGGCGATGATGGACACCCTCGCCGCCCTGCACGCCGTCGAGCCGGCGTCGGTGGGGCTGGGCGACTTCGGTCGGCCGGAGGGCTACCTCGCCCGGCAGGTCCGCCGCTGGTCCGGCCAGCTCGACCGCTCCCGCAGCCGGCCACTGCCCGGCATCGAGGAGCTGCGCGACCGGCTCGCCGCCACCGCGCCGGAGGGCGCCAACGCGGGCCGGATCGTGCACGGCGACTACCGGCTGGACAACCTCCTCGCCACCGTCGACCCGGTGGCCGTCCGGGCGGTGCTCGACTGGGAGATGGCCACTCTCGGCGACCCGCTGGCCGACCTCGGGCTGCTGCTGACCTACTGGGACGTGCTCGGCGGCAGCGACTCGGCCGCCGGCAACCCGGTCGCCGACGGGCTCGGCCCGCGCGCCGGCTTCCCCACCGGCTCGGAGCTGATCGAGCGGTACGCCGGGCGCGGCGACGTCGACGTCGGGCCGCTGCACTGGCACGTCGCGCTCGGCTGCTTCAAGCTCGCGGTGATCTGCGAGGGCATCCACTACCGGCACACGCTCGGGCAGACGCTCGGCGAGGGCTTCGACCGGATCGGCGACATGGTGGCACCGCTGGTCGAGCACGGGCTGACCGCCGCCGGGGAGCGGTGATGGACTTCGCGTACGACGCCCGCACGGAGACGCTGCGGGCCGAGCTGACCGACTTCCTGGAGCAGCACGTCCATCCCGCCGAGCCGGTGCACGCCGCGCAGGTCGCCGCCGCCGGTGACCCGTGGGCACGGCCGCCGGTGCTGGCGGAGCTGAAGGCCGAGGCGCGCAGGCGCGGCCTGTGGAACCTCTTCCTCCCCGACCCGCGCCACGGCGCCGGGCTGACCAACCTCCAGTACGCCCCGCTGGCCGAGCTGACCGGGCGCAGCCCGCACCTCGCGCCCGAGGCGGTCAACTGCGCCGCGCCGGACACGGGCAACATGGAGCTGCTCGCCGAGTTCGGCTCGCCGGAGCAGCAGGAGCGCTGGCTGCGGCCGCTGCTGGAGGGCGAGATCCGTTCGGCGTTCTGCATGACCGAGCCGGAGGTCGCCTCCTCGGACGCGACCAACATCGCCACCCGGATCAGCCGCGACGGCGACCACTACGTGGTCAACGGGCGCAAGTGGTGGTCGTCGGGGGCGATGGATCCGCGCTGCGAGATCTTCGTCGTGATGGGCAAGACCGACCCGGGGGCCGACCGGCACCGGCAGCAGAGCATGGTCCTGGTGCCGCGGGACACGCCCGGCGTCACGGTGCGCCGGGGCATGACGGTGTTCGGCTACAGCGACGCCCCGCACGGCGGGCACGCCGAGATCGACTTCGTCGACGTCCGGGTGCCGGCGGAGAACCTGGTCGGGGCGGAGGGCGGCGGCTTCGCGATCGCCCAGGCCCGGCTCGGCCCCGGCCGGATCCACCACTGCATGCGGCTGGTCGGCATGGCGGAGCGGGCCCTGGAGCTGCTCTGCCGGCGGGTCACCGAACGGGTGGCGTTCGGCCGTCCCCTCGCCGAGCAGGGCGTCGTCCGCGAGTGGATCGCCGAGTCGCGGGTGCGCATCGAGCAGGCCCGCCTGCTGGTGCTCAAGACCGCCTGGCTGATGGACACCGTGGGAAACAAGGGCGCGCACACCGAGATCCAGGCCATCAAGATCGCCACGCCGGCGATGGCCGAGTGGGTGATCGACAAGGCCATCCAGGCGTACGGCGGTGCCGGCGTCAGCCAGGACACCCCGCTGGCCGCCCTCTGGGCCCAGGCCCGCACCCTGCGCCTGGCCGACGGCCCGGACGAGGTGCACCGAGCCAGCCTCGCCAAGCGCGAACTCCGCCGCCACCCCCCTCCCCAGCCCTAACCCCATCCACCCACCCCCACCCCTGCCCACCTCGTTGATCATGAAGTTGTTGCGCGACACGCCGATGTCGGCGCCAACAACTTCATGATCAACGGCATGGGCGGGGGGTGGGGGGTGGGGGTGGGGGGGTTAGGAGGTGGCGCGGTTGATGAGGGTGGGGTTTAGGAGGAGGTGGGGGGACGGGAGGTTCTCGCCGCGGATGCGGGAGACCAGCAGGCGGGCCATCTGCCGGCCCATCTCCTCCACCGGCTGGAAGACCGTGGTCAGCGGCGGGTCGCACTGCCGGGCGATCGGGGCGTCGTCGAAGCCGACCACCGCCACGTCCTCCGGCACCCGCCGGCCCGCCTCGCGCAGCGCCCGCAGCGCGCCGAACGCCATCAGGTCGGAGGCGACGAAGACGGCGTCGAGGTCGGGGCAGACCTCCAGCAGCCGGCGCATCCCGGCCGCCCCGCTGCCCTCGCTGAAGTCCCCGTACGCGATCAGGTCGGGGTCGACCCCGCCCCCGGCGGCCTGGACCGCCTCCCTGTAGCCGGTCAGGCGGCCCAGGCCGGCGCCCATGTCCTGCGGGCCGGCGATGGTGGCGATGCGCCGCCGCCCCCGGCCGGCCAGGTGTTCCACCGCCTGGCGGGCACCGCCGACGTTGTCCACGTCGACGTAGTACGCGGGCTGCGTGCCGGGCTGGAGCATCCGGGCCGGCCGCCCGCCCAGCACGGTGGGCAGGCCGCGCTCCTCCAGCAGGGTGGGCAGCGGGTCGGAGTCGTGCAGCGACAGCAGCAGGACCCCGTCGACGTGCTGGTTGGTCAGGTGGTGCTCGACCCGTTCCCGCTCGATCGGCGACTGCACCATGGCGAGCCAGAGCTGCAACGGGGTCTCCAGCAGCCCCGAGCTGACGCCCCGGACGATGCCGGCGAAGAACGGCTCGGCGAAGACCCGGTCGCCCGACTCGGAGACGACCAGGGCGATGGAGTCGGTGCGCTGGGTGACCAGGGCGCGGGCGGCGCGGTTCGGCACGTACCCCAGCTCGGCGATGGCCTGCTGCACCGCGGCGCGCGCCTCGGGGCTCACCTGCGGTGAGCCGTTGACCACCCGGGAGACCGTCCCGCGGCCGACGCCGGCTCGGGCGGCGACGGCGTCGAGGGTCGGGCGCCCGAGCGACCGGGTGCGCTGCGTTGTCATCGTCTGCTCCTCCGACGGCGGGCCGGCCCGGCCCCGGCCCCGGGCGGGTGGTTGCCGGGGCCACCCGTTGCTGGCTGGCCCTCGCCTATTGTGCGGCCAGGCCGTTGCGTCGGATCACCTCGGCGTACCACCTGGCGCTGGACTTGGGGATCCGGGCCTGGCTGTCGTAGTCGACGTAGACCATCCCGAACCGCTTGGTGTAGCCCCAGGCCCACTCGAAATTATCCATCAGCGACCAGGCGAAGTAGCCGCGCAGGGGAACGCCGGCCCCGATCGCCTCGTGCGCGGCGCGCAGGTGGGCGTCGAAGTACGCCACCCGGTCGACGTCGTCGACCCGCCCGTCGACCACCGCGTCGACGAAGGCGGAGCCGTTCTCGGTGACGTAGAGCGGGAGGTCCGGGTACTCCTCGTGGACCCGGCGCAGCGTCTCCACCAGGCCCGGGGCGTCGATCTCCCAGTCCATGTCGGTGACCGGGACGCCCCGCGTGACGAACCGGACGTCCTCGCTGCCCGGCCAGCAGGACGGCGCCCGCCAGTACGGCTCCGGCTCGGCGCCCGCCACCGGGGCGGCGACGACGTGCCGGCTGTAGTAGTTGACGCCGACCAGGTCCAGCGGGGTGGCGATGGTCGCCAGGTCGCCCTCGCGTACGTGCCCGAAGTCGGTGACCCGGGCGAGGTCGGCCATCAGGTCCACCGGGTACGACCCGCGCAGCAGCGGGTCGAGGAAGAACCGGTTGGCCAGACCGTCGATGCGCCGCGCGGCGTCGACGTCGGCGGGCGCGTCGCTGGCCGGGGTGACCGGGTAGAGGTTGACCGTCACCCCGACCTCGGCGGCCGGCCGGGCCGCGCGCAGCGCCCGCACGGCGAGGCCGTGGCCGAGCATCAGGTGGTGCCCGGCCCGGACGGCGTCCGCCCCGTCGGAGCGGCCCGGCGCGTGCGCCCCGGAGCCGTAGCCGAGGAACGCCGAGCACCACGGCTCGTTCAGCGTCGTCCAGTAGCGCACCCGGTCGCCGAGCGCGTCGGCGACCAGCGTGGCGTAGTCGGCGAACCGCGCGGCCGTGTCCCGGGCCGGCCAGCCGCCCGCGTCCTCCAGCGGCTGCGGCAGGTCCCAGTGGTAGAGGGTGAGCCAGGGCTCGATCCCGTGCGCCAGCAGCTCGTCGACGAGCCGCCGGTAGAAGTCCAGCCCCTCCGCGTTGGCCGGGCCGGAGCCGCCCGGCTGGACGCGGGGCCAGGAGACCGAGAACCGGTACGACCTCAGCCCCAGCTCGGCCATCAGCGCGACGTCCGGCTCCAGGCGGTGGTAGTGGTCGCAGGCCACGTCGCCGGTGTGCCCGGCGACCACCCGGCCGGGGGTGTGGCTGAAGGTGTCCCAGATCGACGGGGTCCGGCCGCCCTCGGCCGCCGCGCCCTCGATCTGGTACGCGGCGGTCGCCGCGCCCCAGAGGAAGCCGGGCGGGAAGGTCAGCGGCCGGCGGTCGGCGAGGACGCCGACGGCGGGTGGGGTGGCGGGGTTGCTCACGACGTGACGGCACCTTCCATGATCCCGCGCGGTCGGCGGGAGGACGACGGAAGCCAGGGGGCCTGCAGCGCTGCCACGAGCATGTCGGGGGCCGTCAGGGGTGTCAACGAACGCATGGGAGCGTTCCCAGATCGTTACCGCGGCCGTCGCCACACGATTCGGAGCCGGCCGGCGGTGGGCGTTCAGCAGAAGCGGCGCAGCAGGGTGGCGACCCGGCCGGCGTCGAAGGCGGCCGGGTCGAAGCGCTCGCCCACCCAGTCCCGCATCGACCGGTGCTCGGGGTGGCCCGGGTCGGCCACCGCCGCCAGCAGGGCCTGGTAGCCGACCGGCCCGCCCACGTCCTCCGGCGGGCACGCCCGCTCCCCGTCCAGACAGGACGGGTAGCGCTCGTCGGGATCGGCGGTGAAGGCGTCCTCCACCACCAGGTCGTGCTCCCACCAGTCGCCGAAGTCGTAGGTGTAGTGGAACCGGCTGCCCTTGCCGACCACCGCGTCGAGCCGGACGTCCAGCTCGTCGCGCAGGGCCAGCTCGCCGTCGGCGTCGGGCTCGCCGTACTGCCGGCCCTCGATCTCGAACGAGTGCAGGTGGCAGTCCCGCCAGCCCATGCCGTGCTGCACCACCCGGTGCACCCGGTCCAGCGTGTAGCCGCCCGGGACGAGCACCCGGCGCCAGACGGACGGCCGGACCCCGGCCAGGGAAATCTTCAGCTGGAAGATCTGACGCGGCATGCTGTCCCATCCTTCCTCGGCATAGGCTGCGAGCATGATCTGCCGAGCGTGCCGGGCGAGGCGGCACGACGACTGTCCGGGGCGGAACTGGTGCGACTGCCAGCACCGTACCCCCCGACCCACCCCTCCGGTCACCGGTCCGGCCGGCGAATGAGCGTCGGAATCCCGATTTCGGCGCTCTGGCCCGACCCGTCGGCGCAGCCGCTGGACGACGCCGCGCTCACGGCCCGCTACGGGCGCGCGGACCGCCCCCACCTGCGGGTGAACTTCGTGGCGAGCGTCGACGGCGCGGTCGCCGTCGACGGGTACTCCGCCGGGCTCTCCGGCGAGCCGGACAAGCGCGTCTTCGGCCTGCTGCGAATGCTCTGCGACGCCCTCGTCGTGGCCGCCGGCACGCTGCGGCACGAGGGCTACCGGGCGGTCCGGCTCGACGAGCGGCGCCGGGCGTGGCGCCGGGAGCACGGCCTGCCCGAGTACCCGACCCTGGTCGTCGTCTCCGGCTCGCTCGACCTCGACCCGGCGCAGGCCGCGTTCGCCGACGCGCCGGCGCGGCCCGTCGTGCTCACCCGGTCCGACGCGGCGGCGCCGCCCGGCCTGACCGACGTCGCCGACGTGGTGCGCTGCGGCGACGACCGGGTGGACCTCGCCGCGGGCCTGGCCGAGCTGCGCCGCCGCAGCTTCGACCAGGTGCTCTGCGAGGGCGGGCCGCGGCTGTTCGGCGCGCTCACCGCCGCCGACCTGGTGGACGAGGTCTGCCTCACCGTCGCCCCGCTGCTCGCCGGGGCGGGCCCGGGGCGGATCACCGCCGGGGACGCCAGCGAGGTGCGCCACCTGCCGCTGCGGCACGTGCTGGCCGCCGCCGACGGCGTCCTCATGCTCCGCTACGCCCGCGACTGAGCGTGGCCGGGCGGGCACCCTGCGGCGGGGCGGTCGGCCGGGTGCGTGGCGTCCGCCGCGTCGCGTGGCAACCTGTCGTACTCCTGCGGCAGGATGCACCACGTGTGCCCCGACCGCGACGACCAGCCGACCGGAGTTGCCCGATGACTGACGACGGGTTCGACGGCCCGGGCGAGGAGGTCGGCCGGGTGCTGGGCACGGCCGACGCCACCCCGCTGCAGTTCTGGACGGCGGTCTCCCCCGCCAGCTACCTCCAGCTCGACGACGTCGTGGTGACCCGCCGGGAGCTGCCCGACCGCGAGCCGGTGACGATCGCCGGGGTGGTCACCCAGGTGCGCGCCCGGCACGAGGGCGCCCAGTTCGACTCCGACGTCTTCGCCATCGCCGACGGCACGCTGCCGGCGCAGGTGCAGGAGGCCGCCGAGATCACCACCACCCGCGTCGACCCGGAGCTCTACGTGCCGCCGTCGCCCGGCGCCGTGGTGCACCGCGCCGAGGGCGACGCCCGGGCGCGGGCCCTGCACTTCGACCGGATGGAGCGGCGGATCCCGATGGGGATGGGCCGCGACGGGGTGCCGGTCTACCTCAACGCCGACTTCCTCGACGGCAGCCGGGGCGCGCACGTGTCGATCTCCGGCATCTCCGGCGTCGCCACGAAGACGAGCTTCGCCACCTTCCTGCTCTACTCGGTCTTCCGCTCCGGGGTGCTCGGCGGCGACGCCGTCAACGCCAAGGCGCTCATCTTCAACGTCAAGGGCGAGGACCTGCTCTTCCTCGACCATCCCAACACCCGGCTCGACGACGCCACCCGCGCCGCCTACGCGAAGCTCGGCCTGACCGCCGGCGCGTTCCCCGACGTGCGGGTCTACGCCCCGCCCCGGGTCGGCGACTCCTCCGGCACGCCCGACGTGAGCAGCCGGCTCACCGGGGTGGACAGCTTCTACTGGACGCTCGCCGAGTTCTGCGCCGACCGCCTGCTGCCCTACGTCTTCGCCGACGCCGACGACGAGCGCCAGCAGTACACGATGGTCGTCCACTCGGTCGCCGCCCACCTGGCCCGGCACGCCCAGCCCGCCGACGGCGGGGTGAGCATCGACGGGGTGCGGCTCGGCTCGTACGCCGACCTGGTCGACCACGTCGTCGAGCAGCTCAACGACGACGAGACCCGCTCCGACTGGGCCGGCAGCGCGGTCGGGCTGGGCACGGTCAACGCGTTCGCCCGCCGGCTGATCGGCAGCAAGAAGGACCTGTCCCGGCTGATCCGCGGCGACCTGGCCACCCGCCGCCCGCACTCGATCAACACCGCCGAGAGCGCCCAGGTCACCGTGGTCGACCTGCACAACCTGCCGGACCGCGCGCAGCGGTTCGTGGTCGGCGTGACGCTCAAGAGCGAGTTCGAGCGCAAGGAGAAGGCCGGCACCGCCAAGCCGCTGCTCTTCGTGGTGCTCGACGAGCTCAACAAGTACGCCCCCCGCGAGGGCTCCTCCCCCATCAAGGAGGTGCTGCTCGACATCGCCGAGCGGGGCCGCTCGCTCGGGGTGATCCTGGTCGGCGCCCAGCAGACGGCGAGCGAGGTGGAGCGGAGGATCGTCACCAACTCGGCGATCCGGGTGGTCGGCCGGCTCGACCCGGCCGAGGCGTCCCGCCCGGAATACGGCTTCCTGCCCCCCGCCCAGCGGCAGCGCGCGCTGCTGGCCAAGCCCGGCACGATGTTCGTCAACCAGCCCGACATCCCGGTGCCGCTCTGCCTGGAGTTCCCGTTCCCGGCCTGGGCCACCCGGGTCTCCGAGGCCGGCCGGGCGCCGTCGGAGACGCTCCGGTCGATCACCCAGTCCGCCGACCCGTTCGCGGTGGTGGGCTCCGGCGGCGGCGCCAGCGACGACGACATCCCGTTCTAGGGGGAGAGACCCGTGAAGATCCTGCACACCTCCGACTGGCACGTCGGCAAGGTCCTCAAGGGCCAGTCGCGGGCCGAGGAGCACAAGCAGGTCCTCGCCGGGGTGATCGACGTCGCCCGGGCCGAGCGGCCCGACCTGGTCATCGTCGCTGGTGACCTCTACGACACCGCCGCGCCGACGCCCGAGGCCACCCGCCTGGTCACCCGGGCCCTGACCGCGCTGCGCCGCACCGGCGCCGACGTGGTGGCGATCGGCGGCAACCACGACAACGGCCAGGCCCTCGACGCGCTGCGCCCCTGGGCCGAGGCGGCCGGGATCACGCTGCGCGGCGGCGTCCGGGAGAACCCGGACGAGCACGTCGTCGACGGCACCACGGCCGGCGGCGAGCGCTGGCGGCTCGCCGCGCTGCCGTTCCTCTCCCAGCGCTACGCCATCCGGGCCGTGGAGATGTACGAGCTGACCGCCGCCGAGGCCACCCAGACGTACGCCGACCACCTGGGCCGGGTGCTGGGCCGGCTGACCGAGAGCTTCACCGAGCCGGACCGGGTGCACCTGGTCACCGCCCACCTGACCGTGGTCGGCGCGGCGACCGGCGGCGGCGAGCGGGACGCCCACACCGTGCTCGGCTACGCGGTGCCGGCGACCGTCTTCCCGGGCACCGCGCACTACGTGGCGCTCGGCCACCTGCACCGCTCGCAGCGGGTCCAGGGCCCCTGCCCGATCCGCTACAGCGGCAGCCCGCTCGCCGTCGACTTCGGCGAGCAGGAGAACGTGCCGTCGGTGACGCTCGTCGAGGTCACCGCGACCACGGCGGCGCAGGTCCGCGAGGTGCCGGTCGTCGCGGCGGCCACGCTGCGCACGGTCCGGGGCACCCTGGCCCAGCTCGCCGAGATGGACGTGCCGGACGCCTGGCTGCGGGTGTACGTGCGGGAGCAGCCCCGTGCCGGGCTGCGCGAGGAGGTGCAGGAGCTGCTGCCCCGCGCCCTGGAGATCCGCATCGACCCCGAGCTGGTGCCCGCCCCGGGCGGCGGCGCCCGGGTGGCGCAGCGGGCCGGCCGCTCGCCCCGGCAGCTCTTCGCCGACTACCTGGACAGCCGGGGGCACACCGACGACGGGGTGCGGGAGCTCTTCGACGAGCTCTTCGAGGAGGTCGACCACTGATGCGGCCGATGCGGCTGGACATGGCGGGCTTCACCGTCTTCCGGGACGAGACGACGATCGACTTCACCGACGCCGACTTCTTCGCCCTGGTGGGGCCGACCGGCTCGGGCAAGTCGACGGTGCTGGACGCGATCTGCTTCGCCCTCTACGGCACGGTGCCCCGCTGGGGCGGCACCCGGGGGCTGGCCAACGCCCTCGCGCCGTCGGCCACCGAGGCGCGGGTGCGGCTGGTCTTCGAGTCCGGCGGGTCCCGCTACGTGGCGACCCGGGTGGTGCGCCGGGACGGGCGGGGCAACGTCAAGACGGCCAACGCCGGGTTGCAGCTCATGCCGGCCGGCTTCGACGTGACCAAGCTCGACACCGGGCTGAGCCCCGACGACCTCGGCGAGGTGGTCGCCGGCACCCCCGGCGAGATGGAGCAGGCGGTGCTGGAGGCGGTCGGGCTGCCGTACGAGCAGTTCACCAGCTGCGTGGTGCTGCCGCAGGGGCAGTTCGCGGACTTCCTGCACGCCAAGCCGGCCACCCGGCAGCAGATTCTGGTGAACCTGCTCGGTCTCGGGGTCTACGAGGAGGTGCAGAAGAAGGCGACCGCGCGGGCCGCGCAGGCCGAGGCGAAGCTGGAGGCGGTCGACCAGGCGCTGGCTGGGCTCGCCGACGTCGACGACGCCGCGCTGGCGGCGGCGACCGGGCAGGTCGACCGGATGCGGGAGCTGGTCGGGGCGGTGGCGGCGGCCGTGCCGGAGCTGGCGGCGGCCCGGGAGGCGGCGCGCGAGGCGGGCGCGGCGCTGGCCGCGCTCGACGCCGACCTGGCGGTGTTGTCCGCCGTGCGCGCGCCGGACGGGGTGGCCGAGGTGGCCCGGGCGGTGGCGTCGGCGCGGGCGGGCGCGGACGAGGCGGCGACGGCGGTGTCGCTGGCCGAGGAGCGGGAGGAGAAGCTCCGCGGCGAGCTGGCCGCGGCCGGCGACGAGAGCGCGCTGCGGCTGCTGCTGCGGGCGTACACCGACCGGGAGAAGCTGGCCGGCGAGGCGGAGACGGTCCGGGCGGCGGTGGGCACGGCGCGGGGCGAGCACGCGGCGGCGGCGACCGCGCTGACGCAGGCGCGGGCGGCGGCCGAGCGGGCCGAGGCCGAGTTGGAGGCCGCCTTCCGGGCCCACGAGGAGGCCAAGGCGACCGACCAGGCGGTGGCGCTGCGGGCGCACCTGCGCGACGGGGCGACCTGCCCGGTCTGCGAGCAGACGGTGGCGCGGGTGCCGGCGGTGCCGGCGGACTCGGCGGTGGCCGCCGCAACGGCGGCGGGCCGGGCGGCGCGGGCCGCCACGAAGGCCGCACAGGCGGTGGTGGCGGAGCGCGACGCCGCCGCCCGCGAGCTGGAGCGGGTGCTGGTGCGGGCGCGGGCCCGGCAGGACCAGCTGGACGCCCGGCTGGCCGAGCTGGACGGGCAGTTGGCCGGGGCGGCGGAGCCGGCGGTGCTGCGCCGCGAGCTGGACGACCACGCGCGGCTGCGCCGGGCGCTGGAGGAGTCGGCGGCGGCGGTGCGGGCCGGCCGGGAGGCGGCGCGGCGGGCCCGGGCGGCCGTGGACGCCGCCGAGGAGCGGCTGCGCGCGACCTGGCGGGCGTTCGACGCCGCCCGCGACGGACTGGCCCGGTTCGGGCCGCCGGCGGCCGACCGCGACGACCTCGGCGCGGCGTGGGCGGCTCTCACCGGGTGGGCGGGCGCGGAGGCGGAGCGCCGCCGCGCCGAGCGGGCGGGGCGGGCCGCCGCGGTGGCGGAGGCCGAGGCCGTGGCGGCCGGCGTCGGCGAGCGCATCGCGGGCATCTTCGCCGCCGCCGGGCTGCCGGCTACCGACGATCCGGTACGCGCCGCCGACCGCGCCCTGGAGCGGGCCGAGGGCGACCTGCGCGAGCTGGAGCGCCGCCGCGAGCAGGCCGGCGGGCTGCGCGAGCAGCGGGCCGGGTACGAGCACGAGGCGCAGGTGGCCCGGGCCCTCGCGGGGCACCTGCGGGCCAACAACTTCGAGCGGTGGCTGCTGGCCGAGGCGTTGGACCTGCTGGTCGACGGCGCGTCGGGCATCCTGCGGGAGCTGTCCGGCGGGCAGTACGACCTGGTGCACGACAAGGGCGAGTTCTTCGTCGTCGACCACCACGACGCCGGGCTGCGCCGGGGCGTGCGCACCCTGTCCGGCGGCGAGACCTTCCAGGCGTCGCTGGCGCTGGCGCTCGCGTTGTCCGAGCAGCTCGCCGGCATGTCCACCACCGCGGCGAGCCTGGAGTCGATCGTGCTCGACGAGGGCTTCGGCACGCTCGACGCGGCCACCCTGGACACGGTGGCCGCCACCCTGGAGAGCCTGGCCGCCCGGGGCGACCGGATGGTCGGGGTGGTCACCCACGTGCCGGCGCTGGCCGAGCGCATCCCGGTCCGCTACGAGGTCAGCAAGGACGCCCGGTCGGCCCGCGTCGAGCGGACCGGCCGGTGAGCGGGGGCCGCCGCCGCGTCCCCCGGGCCACGACGGGAGGCTCGCCCCGGTGACCGATCCCCGGTTCTTCGTCGACGCCTGGGACCCGGCGTACGGGGCCTCGTTCGAGGCGTCCGGCGGCGGTCCCGCCGCGCCGAGCAGCGCCCAGGTCGACGCGGACGCCGAACTGCCCGCGGTGGACTGGCGGGCCATCGGGCCCCGCCCCGGGGTGCGCGCCCCCGACGTGGTGCTGCTGGTCGACGGGGTGCGCCGGATCGACGCGAGCGTGTGGACGGCGGAGGACGACGGCGCCTCCTTTCCCGGCCTGGCCGCCTCGTACGCCGCCGGGGTGGTCCGGTGCGACCTGGAGCGCGGCGCGGCGCGGCTCGCCGGCGCGAGGGTCGGCCGGGGCCTGTTCACCGCCAGCCCGTCGGCGGTGGACGTGGTCGCCGGCAGCGTCCGCTACCCGGTGCACCGGGTCAGCGGCACGGGCGAGCTGAACAAGCTCCCCGCCGCCGTGCAGGGGCCGCTGACCGCGCTGGAGGTGGAGGTCTCCGGGGCGGCCCGCACCGACGGCGACCTGCTGGTGGTGGACGGCCCGCTGCGCAACCGGCGGCAGCTGCCGCGCACGCTGGGCTACATCAAGACACAGCACAGCCAATACCTGGACGCCCGGCTGACGGCGGTGGTCACCGGGCTGGCGGCCGGCGAGCGGTCCCCGGTGTTCCGGCTCGGCACGGCATGGGGCGGCTGGTCGTGGTATCTGCGGCTGCCGGTGGCCCTCGGGGCGCCGTGGGCGGGCATCGTCCGGATGGAGTGCTCCGCCGAGTTGGACATCGACGAGGCGGTGGAGCTGGCCGACCTGTCGCTGGTGACGCTGCCCCGGTTCGCCTCCACCCCGTACAAGGACCCCCGGGCACCGCAGAACCTCATCCCGATCGCGGGCCTGGAGCGCCGGCTGCGGGCGCTGCTCGGCGACGCGCGGCTGCTGCACCGGGTGCTCACCGCCGCCGCCCGGGCCCGCCGCTGATGGGGCGCAGGCGGGGCGCCGAGACGGTGGCCGCAGGGGTGGACACCGGGCTGGCCGAGCTGGTGCCGGATCCGGACCGGCCGGGGTCGTGGACCCTGCTGCTGGACGGCGCGCCGCAGTCGCACGTGGACCTGGCCGACCCCACGCACCTGGAGTTCGAGTACGTCCGGCGGCTGGCCGCCGCGATCGACCTGGTGGCCCCGGCCGGTGCGCCGCTGCGGGTGCTGCACCTCGGCGGCGGGGCGCTGACGCTGCCCCGCTACGTGGCCGCCACCCGGCCCGGCTCCGGCCAGCGGGTGGTCGAGGTGGACGGTGCGCTGGTGGAGCTGGTCCGCCGCGCCCTGCCGTGGCCGGCGGAGTTCCGGCTCAAGGTGCGGGTGGCCGACGCCCGCGCGGTGCTCGCCGCCAGCCGGGACGCCGGCTACGACGTGGTGGTCGCCGACGTCTTCGCCGGCGCGCGCACCCCGGCCCACCTCACCTCCGTGGAGTACGCCGCCGAGGTGGCCCGGGTGCTGCGCCCCGACGGCTGCTACCTGGCCAACGTCGCCGACGGCCCGCCGCTGCGCCACGCGCGGGCGCAGGTCGCCACGGTCCGGTCGGTGCTGCCCCGGGCCTGCCTGGTCGGGGACGCGGCGGTGCTGCGCGGGCGCCGCTACGGCAACCTGGTGCTCGTGGCGAGCCGGGTCGAGCCGCCGGTGCCGGAGCTGACCCGACGCGCCGCCGGGGACTGGTTCCCCGGCCGGGTGCTGGCCGGCGCGGAGCTGGACCGGTTCGCCAGCGGGGCCCCGGTGGTCCGCGACGCCGACGCCACCGACTCGACCCCGCCGCCGCCCGGAATCTTCTCCGTGCGTCGTTGATCCCGTTCGCGGGGGCCATGCGTACCCACCGGCGGCCGTGCCGAGCGGGGACGACCGGCGCGCCGGCGGTGCCGCCGGTCGAGGGACCGGGACGTGACAGCATGGGCGGGTGACCGGGACCGAACCCTCCGCCCGCCGGGAGCTGCGCCCGCCGGCCGGCTACCGGCTGGCCGCGTCGGTCCGGGCGCTGACCTTCAGCGCGTACGACCCCTGCGCGCGTGTCGCGGCGGGCACCTTCTGGTGGGCCACCCGCACCCCCGACGGGCCGGCCACCCTCGCCCTGCGGCCGGCCGGCGGCGACCTGCTCGCCGAGGGCTACGGCCCGGGCGCCGACTGGGTGGTGGAGCGGGCGGACGCGGTCGCGGGGCTGCGCGACGACCTCAGCGGGTTCGCGGAACTCGCCGCCGGCCACCCCGTGGTGGCGCGGCTGGCGGCCCAGCACCGGGGGCTGCGGATGCCGGCCACCGGTCAGGTCTTCCCCCGGCTGCTCCGGGCGGTCTTCGAGCAGAAGGTGACCGGCAAGGAGGCGTACCGCGCGTACGCCGCGACGGTGCGGCACTTCGCGGAGGCGGCGCCCGGGCCGATGCAGCCGCTGCTGCTGCCGCCGGAGCCGGCGGCGGTGGCCGCCACCCCGTACTGGGTGTTCCACCCGTTCGGGGTGGAACAGCGCCGGGCCGACACGCTGCGCCGCGCCGCCGCCGTCGCCGACCGGTTGGAGCGCTGCGCGGACTCCGCCGAAGCCACCCGCCGGCTCACCGCCATCGCCGGCATCGGGCCGTGGACCGCCGCCGAGGTGGTGCGGATCGCGTACGGGGACCCGGACGCGGTCAGCGTCGGCGACTTCCACGTGCCGAACACGGTGGCCTGGGCGCTCGCGGGCGAGCCGCGCGGCGACGACGCCCGGATGCTGGCGCTGCTGGAGCCGTTCCGGGGGCACCGGGGCCGGGTCTGCGTGCTGCTGGAGGCCGGGGGCGTCCAGGCCCCGAAGTACGGCCCCCGGATGCCGATCCGCTCCTTCGCCCGGTACTGACGGGCCGCCCCGCCCGCCGGCCGTGGCACGGTGCCGTGGACGGACGCGCGGTCAGGACCGGGCGCAGAGGCGGCGCAGGGTGCGGCCGAGCCACCAGGCGTACGCGTGCTGGAAGGCCCGGCCGGCCGGCCCGGCGGCGCGCATGACCCAGCGGTCGGGGCGGCTGAACGCGACCACCTCGAACCAGACGCGGCCGGCGGCGTCGCGGCTGACCACGAACGCCTCCTCGCCGCTGGCCGGGTGCCCGGGCAGCGTGCCGTACCCGAAGCCGGCCCGCCGGTCGTCGTCGACGGCCCAGACCACCTCGCAGGGCGCGGCCAGCCGCAGCGGGCCGACGCCCAGCCGGGAGACCACCCGCACCCCGGGCGCGGCGCGGTCGGCCGCCGCGTCCATCCGGATGCCGGCCGCCCGGTGCAGGCGCCAGCCGAGCACCGCCGCGCCGGCGGCGGCGAAGCAGGAGTCGGGCAGCCGCACCCGGTGCCGCACGTGCCGCCAGCCGGGCGGCAGGTCCCCGACGCGGGTGGCGCCGACGTGCGGATAGGTCAGTGCCGGCACGGCGCGCACCCCCGGGGCTCGACGGATCACCGCCAGCGTACGGGCGGCGCGGCGGGGCCGTGTGGTTGGCTGTCGGCGTGATCGAGCCGCGCATCGCCCCCGCCGCCGTGCCGGACGCCGGCGAGATCCTCACGGTGCAGCGCGCCGCGTACCTCGTGGAGGCCCAGCGCTACGCCGACCCGTTCCTGCCGCCGCTGACCGAGACCCTGGAGGAGGTGCGGGCCGCGCTGGCGGGGCCGGCGACGGTGCTCACTGCCCGGCTCGGCCACCGGCTGGTCGGCTCGGTGCGGGCGCACGTCGACGGCGACACCGCGCACGTCGGCCGCCTCGCCGTCGCCCCCGACCAGCAGGGCCGGGGCGTCGGCGGGCGGCTGCTACGGGCGGTCGAGGCGGCCTGTGCCGCCCGCGTGCGCCGCCTCGCGCTCTTCACCGGGGCCGACAGCGAGCAGAACCTGCGGCTGTACCACCGGCACGGCTACCGCGTGGTCGGGCACCGGCCGGACCCGAACGGCCACCGGCTGGCCCTGCTGGAGAAGGCCGTGGTCAGTCCCGCTCGCAACGACGCCTGAGCCCGTCGGCCTCCATCCGCAGGTAGCGGCGCGTCAGGTCGCCGTAGAGCCAGCCGACCGGACCGGCCAGCGGCCCGGACTGCGCGAGCACCAGCTCGACCCGGCTGCGCCCGTCGGCCAGCGGCAGCACCCGGTGTTCGGCCAGGGTGCGCACGCCGGGGCTGCGCGACACCCAGGCGAAGGAGTGCCCCTCGGTCAGCTCGGTGACCCGCCAGACGGCCGGCCGCAGCTTCGGCTGCTCCAGCCTGACGGTGGCGCCCACCGCGAGCGGCCCCGGCTCCCCCCGCCAGGCCCGGCGCACCGAGGGCGTCCACTCCGGCCACCGCTCGACGTCGACCAGCACCGCCCAGACCCGTCCGGGCTCGGCGGCCACCTCCGTACCGGCCTCGAACCGCATCGCGCTCCCTCCCGGGCGGCGCCCCGCGCGCCGCGCCCACCGGTGACGACGCTGCCCGACGGATCGTGACCGCGGCATCCGCCGGTCGGTCGCCGCCGGTCCGCCCGCCTCCGCCGGGCCCCGGGCGCCGTCGGGTCAGGCGGCCTCGTGCAGGTCGGCCAGCCCCAGGGGGGTACGGCGGCGCAGCAGCTCCTCCAGCTCCGCCACCGAGCCGACCTCGCCGAGCACGTCCTTGCCCCCGCCGAACCGGGCCGGGTAGCGGCGCACGAGCCGGTACCGGTGGCGGCCCCGGATCAGCTCGACGCTCACCCGCCACCGACCGCAGCACCCGCAGACCCACTCCGACACCCCGCGAAAGTAGCTCTGACCTGCGGTTTTCCGATTCGCCCTGGCGGGGACGAGGGGCGCGCGGGAGGACACGCCGCCCGCCGCCCGGCCGTGATCTGCCTCACGGCTGTCGGTGCGGTCTGGTTGACTGTCGCCGTGAAGCTGCCGATCAGTCCACCGGTCGAGCCGATGCTGGCCAAGAGCGTCCCGCGGATCCCCACCGCGTCCGGGATGACGTACGAGCCGAAGTGGGACGGCTTCCGGTGCATCGTGTTCCGCGACGGCGACGAGGTGGAGCTGTCCAGCCGGGGCGGCAAGTCGATGACCCGCTACTTCCCCGAGGTGGTCGAGCAGGCCCGCCGCCAGCTGCCCGAGCGGTGCGCGGTCGACGGCGAGCTGATCGTGATCCGGCGGGACGGCCCGGGCGGGCAGCCCCGGCTCGACTTCGAGCTGCTGGCCCAGCGCGTCCATCCGGCCGCCTCCCGGGTGAAGCTGCTGGCCGAGACGACGCCGGCCGACTTCGTCGCCTTCGACCTGCTTCTCCTCGACGACGAGACCCTGCTCGACCAGCCCTATCCGCAGCGGCGGGCCCGGCTGGAGGCGGCCCTGGCCGGGGTCCGCCCGCCGGTGCACGTCACCCAGGTCACCACCGACGTCGACACCGCCCACCGCTGGTTCGACGTCTTCGAGGGTGCCGGCCTGGACGGCCTGATCGCCAAGCCGGCCGACCTGCCCTACGAGCCGGGCAAGCGGCTCATGTTCAAGGTCAAGCACGCCCGCACCGCCGACGTGGTGGTGGCCG
This sequence comes from Micromonospora sp. NPDC047730, assembly GCF_043204765.1. Lineage (NCBI taxonomy): Bacteria > Bacillati > Actinomycetota > Actinomycetes > Micromonosporales > Micromonosporaceae > Micromonospora > Micromonospora sp. NPDC047730. The sequence goes on from NZ_JBIDCU010000009.1 coordinate 110,973, forward strand.
GGTTCCGGTGGCACAAGTCGGGCCCGGTGGTCGGCTCGCTCCTGCTCGGGCTCTACGACGACGCGGGCGTGCTGCACCACGTCGGGGTGAGCGCCTCGTTCACCATGGCGCGCCGCGCCGAGCTGCTGGAGGAGCTGGAGCCCTACCGGGACGCCGGCGCCGACCACCCGTGGGTGCACGGCGACCACGAGCGCGGCCAGCGCCTGCCCGGCGGGGTCAGCCGCTGGACCGGCACCCGCAACCTCGAGTGGGAGCCGCTGCGCCCCGAGCTGGTGGTCGAGGTCGGCTACGACGCGATGGAGGGCGATCGGTTCCGGCACACCGCCCGGTTCGTCCGGTGGCGGCCCGACCGCGAGCCCGGCTCCTGCCGCTACGACCAGCTCGACCGGCCGGTCCGGTTCGATGTGGACCAGGTGCTCCGCGGCGACCCGACGGTGACCGTGGGCTCCGCCGCCGCGGGCCCGGCGTAGCCTGGCCGTCGAAATCGATCACGGAGGCCCGCTCGTGACCCGCAATTCCGCCCGGATCCGCCGGTTCCGGCTCACCCTGGCCGGCCTGGCCGCCGCCGCGCTGCTCGCCGCCGGCTGCACCCTGCCGGCGTTCGCCCCCCGGACGGACGTCGAGGGCGAGGCCGCCGCGCCGGGTGCCGCGCCGACCTGGCGGTCCTGCCCGGAGGTGGCCGAGGAGTTGGTCGGGCGGAGCGCGCCGAACATGCGCTACGAGTGCGCGCGGATCAAGGTGCCGCGTGACTGGGGCATGGGCGGCGCGGCCGGCACCGGCCCGGGCGCCGGGCAGACCTTCGAGATCGCGCTGCTGCGCGCCCGGTCGACGAAGCAGCGCGAGCGGATCGGCTCGCTGGTCGTCAACCCGGGCGGGCCGGGCGGCTCCGGGGTGGACACGGCGGTCTACCTCTCCTACGGGCCGGCGTTCGGCGGCCTGCCCGCCTCGATCACCGACCGGTTCGACATCGTCGGCTTCGACCCTCGCGGGGTGTCCCGCTCCAGCCCGGTGAAGTGCATTCCGGACGCCGACCTGGACGCGAGCTTCGGCTACGACCCCGACCCGCGCAGCCAGGAGTCCTTCGACGGGTTCGTGGCGCTCAACCAGCGGATCGGGCGCGGCTGCGGCGACCGCTACGGCGACCAGTTGGCGCTCTACGGCACCGAGCAGGCCGCCCGCGACATGGACATGGTCCGCGCGGCCGTCGGCGACGACAAGCTGACCTACCTCGGCTACTCCTACGGCACCCTGCTCGGCGCCACCTACGCGCAGCTCTACCCACAGCACGTCCGGGCGATGGTGCTCGACGGCGCGATCGACCCGAAGCAGGGTCTGGTCGCCGGCTCGGAGAGTCAGGCCAGGGGCTTCGAGCGGGCCTTCGACAACTTCACCCGGTGGTGCGCCGCCAACGCCGGCCGCTGCCCGATCGCCCCGGACGCCCGCGCCGCGGTCACCTCGGCGATCGACAAGGCCCGGGTGTCCCCGGTGCGCGGCGACGACGGCCGGGAGGCCACCCCGGGCTGGGTCTTCTACGCGATCATCTCCTCGCTCTACACGGAGCAGGGGTGGCAGGAGCTGGCCCGCGCCATCGACGAGCTGGAGGGCGGCGACCCGACGGACGTGTTCCGCCTCGCCGACGCGTACGCCGACCGGGACTCCGACGGGCACTACTCGAACCTGTTCGACGCCAACCTGGCCGTCAACTGCGCCGACGAGGAGGAGAAGCCGACCCGGGAGCGGATCCGCCAGTTCCAGTCGCAGTGGCGGGCGAAGTACCCGCTGTTCGGCCCGTCTTTGGCCGTCGGCATGCTCTCCTGCACGGAGTGGCCGGGCGGCCGCGACCCGTACCCGACCGGCCGGGCCGACGGGGCACCGCCGATCCTGGTGGTGGGCACCACCGGCGACCCGGCGACGCCCTACGAGCAGACCGGCAAGCTGGCCGAGATGCTCGGCGTCGGCCGGGTGCTCACCTGGGAGGGTGAGGGGCACACCGCCTACCCGCAGACCTCCTGCATCACGGAGGCGGTCGACGCCTACTTGATCGACCTGACCGTGCCCAGAGAGGGGCTGCGCTGCCCGGCCCGCTGACCGGCCGTTCCGGCGGCAGGTCGGGCAACTCGATGCCCTGCCGGGCGGCGATCTCCTCCAGCAGCGCCCGCATGCGCCGGACGTCGGCCTTGAGTTCCTCCTGCTCGTCGTGCTCGAAGGCGTCGTCGTCGACGATCAGCTGGCTGGCGAAGTGCGCGGTGATCAACGGGATGACCAGCAGCACCATGGTCGAGATGAGCAGCGCGGCGAGGGCCCGGCCCTGCCAGCTGGCCGGTGAGATGTCGCCGTACCCGACGGTGGACGCGGTCACCACCGCCCACCAGACCGCGTCCGCCGCCGTGCGGTTCTCCACCTGGCCGTAGATGACGCCGGCCACCACGATCATCAGCAGGTAGGAGATGATCAACGTCCGGGGTGAGTTGGCGAACCAGACCAGCGCCCGGTAGATCCACCGGAACGGCAGCAGCAGGACGTCCATGAGCCATCATGCTGCCTGGTGCCGGCAAGCGCCGCCTCCGCATCGCCCCACATCGTTGTGTCACGCTGACGGCATGAGCGACGTGATCTTCCGGGAGGCGGTCCGGGCCGACCTGCCCGCCGTGCTGGCCCTGCTCGCCGACGACGTGCTCGGGAAGTCCCGGGACTTCACGGAGGTCGACGACGCGTACGAGAGGGCGTTCGCGGACATTGCCGCCGATCCGCGCAACCAGCTCATCGTGGCCGACGCGGACGGTGAGGTGGTCGGCTGCATGCAGCTCACCTACATTCCCGGGCTCGGCCGGCACGGCGCGGAGCGGCAGCTCGTCGAGGCCGTCCGCGTCCACTCGGACCGGCGCGGGCGGGGCCTCGGCCGGCAGATGATGACCTGGGCCGTCGACCAGGCGAAGCAGCGCGGCTGCGCCCTGGTGCAGCTCACCACCGACAAGACCCGCCACGACGCCCACCGCTTCTACCTCAGCCTCGGCTTCGTGGCCAGCCACGAGGGCATGAAGCTTCCGCTCTGACCTCGGGCCCGACCCGCCGGCCCGCCTTCCGCACGGTGACCCGGGACTGCGGGACGCTCCCCCGCGTCGGGGAGTCGGTTCACCCACCGGCGGGGTGGCGGGCCGTCCTCGGCCGGCGAGGCTGGAGCAGCAGCCGCCGAGGAACGGAGTCCGTCATGAGCACCGCAACCGCGATCGCCCCGTCGGGTCACGCCCGGGACGGACGATCGGCGCCGCGGTGGGCGGTGCGGACCGCCCACCTGATTCCCCTGCTCACCCTCCCGTCGGGGCTGTGGCGCATCGCACTGGTGGCCGGCGTCCCGATCGGCGCGTTCGCGCACGGCGAGCCGGTCCGGGTCGGCGGTTGGGAGGCCGTCTACATCCTGTCGCTGAGCGTGGTCCAGGAGGCGCTGGCGCTGCTCTCGATCGGACTGGTCCGGCAGTGGGGCGAGGTCTTCCCACGCTGGCTGCCGCTGGTCGGCGGCCGGCGGGTGCCGCCGCCGTTCGCCGAGACCGCGGCCACCGCGGGCGGCGTCGCGCTCATCCTGATCTGGGGGTACGCCGCGTTTGGCGGGCTCCCGCGCGGCGACGGGTTCGGCTTCTCCCCTGGCGGGACGGCGCTGCTGTTGGCCTGCTACACCCCGCTGCTGCTCTGGGGTCCGCTGCTGCTCGCGCTCACCGCGGCCTACCACCGGCGGCGCTGCCGGGACTGAGTGCGAGCCGCGCTCGACGAGCCGGCCACCGGCGGCGCTGCCGGGACTGAGTGCGCAACGCGCACGACGAGCCGACCACCCGCCTCGACCCGCGCAGCCCGGGCGCCTCGTTCGCCCTGGTCGCCGGCACCCGGGGGTCCGCACCGCACGTCGGTGCGGACCCGCCCCGGTCAGCCGTCGACCAGGCGGCCGTCGCGGAGGGTGAGGACGCGGTCGGCGAGGTCGATCAGGGCCGGGTCGTGGGTGGCGACCAGCGCGGTCATGCCCCGGGCGTGCACGACCGCCCGGATCAGGTCCATGATCGAGCGGCCGGTCTCCGAGTCGAGCTGGCCGGTGGGCTCGTCGGCGATCAGCAGGTCGGGCTCGTTGGCCAGGGCCCGGGCCACCGCCACCCGCTGCTGCTGCCCGCCCGACAGCTCGTACGGCCGCTGCGCGGCGTGCCCGCCCAGGCCGACCAGCTCCAGCAGCACCGCCACCCGCTCCTCCCGCTCGGCCGCCGGCACCCGCGCCAGCCGCAGCGGCACGCCGACGTTCTCGGCGGCGGAGAGGATCGGCACCAGCCCGAAGGTCTGGAACACGAAGCCGACGATGCCCCGGCGCAGCTCCAGCAGCTCCCGCTCGCCGACCCCGGTCACGTCGTGCCCCGCCACCACCACCCGACCCGAGTCGGGCCGGTCCAGCCCGCCGACCAGGTTCAGCAGGGTGGTCTTGCCCGCCCCGGAACGGCCCCGTACGGCGACCAGCTCGCCCCGCCCGGCGGAGAACGACACCTCCCGCACGGCGTGCACCGCGTGCTCACCGCGGCCGAACGTGCGGCTGACCTCCGCCACCCGGACCACCTCGTCGGTGACCGCGACGCCCGCCACGCTTGCGCCGGGCCGCCCGTCCGCGACGGCCCCGGAGCGCCCGTGCGCGGTGCCCCCGAGCCGCCCGTCCGGCACCGTCCCGCCGGGGCGCCCGTCGACCGTCGCCCCGTCGTACCGGCCGTCCGCCACCACGTCCCGCTCGCTCATGATCCCGCCCCGCTGCGCTCGGCGCGGCCGATTGGCTCGGCCACGCGGTACCGACTGATTCCTGGCCCGCTCACTGCGTCGCCTCCCGCTCGTCCCGCGCCCGGTCGCCCGGCCGCACCTCCACGTGGTCCGGCTCCAGGTTGAGCCGCACCCGGTCCCGCAGCGACAGGGCGTCGACGAAGGACGCCGGCAGCTGCATCCGGCCGGTGCGGTCGAGCACGGCGTACTCCTCGCTGACCAGCTCGGTGCTGCCGTCCGCGCCGATCCGCGCGGTCCGGCGTACCTCGGAGGCGGTCCGGCCGTCGCGGATCGCGACGGTCCGGCGGACCTGGGTGGCCACGGCGTGGTCGTGGGTGACCACCACGATGGTGACGCCGAGTTCGGCGTTGATGGTGCGCAGCGCCCCGAACACCTCGGCGCCGGTCGCCTCGTCCAGCTCACCGGTCGGCTCGTCGGCGAAGAGCACCTCGGGGTCGTTGGCCACCGCCACCGCCACCGCGCAGCGCTGCTGCTCGCCGCCGCTGAGCTGCCCCGGCCGCCGGTCGGCGCAGTGGCCCACGCCGACCAGGTCGAGCAGTTCCCGGGCCCGCTCGCGGTGGGCCCGCCGGCCGCCCCGCCGACCGGCCAGCCGCATCGGCAGCTCGACGTTCTCCAGCGCGGTCAGGTACGGCAGCAGGTTGCGGCCGGTCTGCTGCCAGACGAACCCCACCATGTCACGCCGGTAGCTCAGTCTCCGCCGTGCGGAGAGGTTGAGCAGGTCGTAGTCGCCCACGCGGGCGATGCCGGCGGTGGGGGTGTCCAGCCCGGAGAGGATGTTCAGCAGGGTCGACTTGCCGGAACCGGAGGCACCCACGATCGCCACCAGCTCGCCCCGGTCGATGACCAGGTCGAGCCCCTGTAGCGCGACCACCTCCACCCCCTCGGTCTTGAAGATCCGGACCAGCCCGTCGCAGACGATGTGCCCGCGCAACAGGTCCCGGCCACCGGCCCGCTCCGCCGCGCGCTCGGCGGCCCGCTGTTGCAGGGCGGCCAGGTCCGGCACGGCGGTGGTCTCCGCGGTAGCGGTCATGTCAGCTCTCCTCTCCGAGCCGGAGCACCTCGCCGAGGCGCATCCGGCGGTTGTTCAGGGCCTCGACGGCGACCGCGAAGCCGAGGGCGATCGCCCCCAACGCGACGACCCCCGCCGCCAGGCCGGGCTCGAACGCCACCCGGACCTCCACGCCGTCGGTGAAGGCGGACAGGCCGAGCACCGGGGTGAGCAGCAGCGGCAACACCGTGCCGACCAGCGCGCCCGTCACCACCGAGACGCCCACCAGCGGGGCCAGTTCCACCACCAGCAGCCCGCGCCACTGGCGCCGGGACAGGCCGAGGGTGCGCAGCCGGGACAGCACCTGGCCGCGCTCCCGGGCGCCGGCGAGCACCGTGAAGGCGATCGCGAGCAGGCCGAGCGCCGTCCCGCCGGCCGCGCCGGCGACGAAGCCGAAGGCGAGCACCCCGTTCGCGCCGCCCTCGCCCACCTGCCGGCGGGTGTCCGCGAAGGTCAGCACCTCCACGCTGCGCGAGCGCTCCCGGCCGGTGACGGTCCCGCCCTTCTGGAAACGCGACTGCCCGGCGTCGCCGACCCGGCGCAGCGCCTCGACGTCCAGCCCGTCGCCGACGACCAGGAAGCCGGTCGGCACGGCGGCGTAGTCCCGGCGGGGCAACGACTGCCAGGGCAGGATGACGAACCGGCTGCTGCCCGCACGCAGCAGCGGGAAGCTCTCCGTCCGCTCGGCGACCCGGAACTCGTACCGCTGGCCCTGGGCGCTGACGAAGGCGGAGCCGTCCAGTCCGGCGGTGGCCAGCTCGGCGGCGACCGCCGGGGAGACCACCGCGGGCAGCGGGCCGGTTCCCCCGGCGGGGGTGCGCAGCGCCGCGGGCACCGTCACGTCGACGTCGGCCTGGCTGACCATCCGGGCCAGGGCGGGGCCGTCGACCATGAGCACGGTGACGCTGCCGAGCCTGGTGTCGGTGCCGACCGCGTCCTTCGTCAGGCGCTGGCCCGCCTCCTGCAGCACGGGGCTAGCGGCGCGTACCCCCGGCAGCCGCTCCAACTCGGTGCCCGTGTCCGGGGCGATCCGCTCCCCGAGGATCAGGGCGTCGGCGGGGACCGCCCGGCTGGCGGCCCGGTCCCGGCTCGCCTCGATCCCGGCGGCCGTCACCGCGCAGAACGCCGCCGTCGCGATGGCCAGCACGACGACCACCAGCGGTACGGCGACGACCGACCGGCCGGCCCGGGCGGTACCGAGGAAGGCGACGCTGCCCCGGGCGCGGGCGGCGAGCCGGCTGACCAGTCGCAGGGGCCACGGGTACAACCGCATCGCGACCACCGCCGCGGCGACGGCCAGCAGCACCGGGACCGAGACCAGCAGCGGATCGACCTCGCCGGGAGTGAGGCCACGGCGGCGCAGCAGCACGACCGCGAGACCCGCGAGGACCAGCAGCGCCGCCTCCGCCGTGAGCCGACGCGCGGAGGGGCGCGCGCGGACCAGGTCACGCCGCCCGGTGCCGCCGGTGGAGACGGCGAGGGTGGCCACCGGCAGCGCCGACGCCACCAGGACGGTCGCGGCGACGGCGAGCCACCGGGTCTCCCCGGGCGCCCCGGGAGCGAGGCCGCCGAGCAGCCAGCCGAGCGCGGCGGCGGGCGGCACCACCAGCAGCGCCTCGGCCAGGCTGCGGCCCGCGTTCGTGGTGGCCGCCCCGCCCCGGGCGCGCAGCAGGATGAACTCCGCCCGGCGCCGGCGCACCAGCAGCCCGGCGGCCAGCGCGACGAGGCCGGCCAGCGTGGCCAACACGCCCGCGGCGATCACCCCGAGCACCGTCCGGGCGCTGTCCACCTCGGCGGCGAACTCCCGCAGCGGGATGTCCAGCCCCTGGATGATGTCCCGGCCGGCCGCCTCCCGGGTCGTCTGCTGGAGGCCGTCGATCACCTGGTCCAGCTCGCGGACGTCAATGCCGTCGGCGCCCAACCGGTAGCGCCAGCTGAACGACATCGGCCAGCCGGCGACGGCCTGGCGGTCCAGCGCCGCGCCGTCGACGACGCCGACGATGATGAAGGGTTCGCCGTCCCCCTCCGGCTCGACGATCCGCAACAGCGGCGGCAGGCCGTCCCAGAGCCCGTCGGTACCGGCACGCGGCTGGAAGAGACCGACCACGGCGACCTGGACGGGAGGCATGGACTCGAAGGGTGAGCCGGCAGTCGGCGCGGCGAGGGTGAGCCGGCTGCCGAGCCGCAGGTTCAACTTGCGGGCGACGTCCTCGGCCAGCGCCACCTGCACCGGCTGACCCTTCGGCGCGTCGGCCGGCCAGCGCCCCTCGACCAGGGTGCCGGCCTCCTCGACCCCGGGCACGGCCCGCAGGCCGAGGTCGACCAGGAGGTTCTTCGCCGCCAGGTCCGGGCCTCGCACCCGGCTGGCCGCCGTCTCCGCGGTGAACCACCGCTGTTCGACCATCCGGCGTACGACCGGCGGCAGTCCGGCCTCCAGCTTCGCCAGGTCGCCCTGGTGCGCGGCCACCAGGGAGGTGTCGGTGTCCGTGTCGACGAGCGGCCCGGTCGAGTACGTCACGTCGCGCTGCTGCGGCGGCACGGCGCCCAGGTGGGACCGCAGACCCTGCTGGGCGTGGTCGTTGACGATCCTCGGCACGCCGCTGATCACCAGCACGGCGACCAGCGTCAGCGCCGCGAGCAGCAGGAACTGCCCGCCGTACGCCCGTACCCGGCGGGCGACCGCCCCGATGCTCACCACGCCCCGTCTCCGCTCCTGGTCGTCCCTACGCTCCACCCGGTCACCGGTCTCCCCCGATCCGCAGCTGCGCCACGGCCACCCGCTGCCGGATGCCGAGGGCGATGAACGCGCTGAAGGCGAGTGCCGCCAGCAGCAGGCCGAGCGCGGTCAGGCCGATGGGCAGCCAGGGCACCACGAAGGCGGCCTCCGGCACCGGCCGACCTGCGGACGGCGTGAGGATGACCAGCGGGGCCATGGTCGCGCCGACCGCGGCGCCCAGCAGCAGGCCGACACCGACGCCGATGCCGGCTAGGAAGGTCTGCTCGGCCAGCAGCGCCCGGGCCAGCAGCCGGGGGCTGGCGCCGAGCGTGTGCAGCACGGCGAACTCCCCCAGCCGGTGCCGGGCGGTCGCCCAGACGTCGACGACCAGGCCGACCAGCGCCAGCAGCACCGAGCCGAGCGCGGCGGCGAGCAGCCCGGTGCGGGCCCCCTGCCAGTACGGGTCGCCGGCGGCCCGCTCGGCCACCTCCCGCCGGTCGAGCAGCGTGGTGCCGGCCAGTTCGGCCGCCCCGCGGGCCGCCTCGGCGTGGCCGTCGCCGTCGGTGCCCAGCCACCACTCCGCGACCGGCCGGATGGCGCCCCGATCCCGGATCAGCCAGTCCGTCGCCGCCGGCAGGTCCAGCAGCACACCCGCGCCGGCCGTGGACGGCACCTCGTCCAGCTCGCCCACCAGCGTGACCGGCAGCGTCGCGCCGGACAGCACGAGGTCGACCGTGTCGCCGGTGCGCAGACTCAGCGCGTCGCGCACCGCCGGGGTCATCAGCGCGGGTACCGGCCGGTTCTCGGCGGCCGGCACCAGGGCGAAGCGGCTCGGCGGCTGGAACGCGAAGCGGCCCCCCGCCAGGTACTCGATCTCCCGCTCGGCGCTCAGGCCGGTGGCCGTGACGTTCGCGCGGACCGGCTTCCCCTGGCCGTCGGCGGCCACCCACCCGCCGGCCAGCGACGTCGGCCGGGCCGCGCCGTCCGCGCCGACCACCCGCAGGTCCGACACCTCCAGGCGGTACGCCCGCCCGCGCGCGTCCCCGCCGTCGACCTCGAAGCCGGACAGCCGCACGGTGCCCGCCCCGTCGGGGACGGCGACGGTGAACGGCACCGGCCGGCCGTCGCTGCCGCTGCTGCCCGCCGGAATCCGGAAGGCCAGCCCGTCCGCCCGGGTCAGCAGCACCCAGAGACCGATCTGGTGCGGCGTGACGGCGTCCCGCACGGGCGTACGCACCGTGCCGGTGAGGGAGCGGGTGCCCGGGGGCAGGTCCATGCCGGCCGGCGCGCCGCGCGCCCGGGTCAGCCGGTCCAGCAGCGCCGGCACCGGCTCGTCGGCCAGTCGCTCGTTGAGCCGCAGCACGCCGGTCGCGCCCGCGGCGTCCAGGCTCACCACCGTCGTCGGCAGGTCGTCGCGGCCGAGGCGGATCTCGTCCCGCCAGGCCGGCAGCACCCCGTCGACGCCGGGCAGCACGCCGACCTGACCGGCCCGGTCGTCGGGCGCCGCGCCGGTGCGCTCGACGACCCGCAGGTCGGCGCCGACGGTGTGCTCGGCCTGGTCGGCCTGCGACCGCTCCCCCGTCGTCACCAGCGACCAGGCCAGGGTGCTGCCGCCGACGGCGAGGGCAAGCAGCAGCACCGGGCCGGCGTGCGGGCGCCGGCCGGCCTGCCACATGCCGAACATCGTCGCCGTCCACGGCCGGCGGTCGACGAACCGCTCGGCGAACCGGGTCGCGGGCGGCAGCAGCCGCAGCGCCACGACCGCGCCGGCGAGCACGCCCAGCGTCGGCGCGGCGACCAGCAGCGGGTCGACCCCGAGCCGCCCGCCGGCCCCGGTGACCGGCGAGGAGTACTGGCGCAGCTGCGTCCAGGCCAGCACCGCGAAGCCGACCAGCACCAGGTCGAGGCTGGCCCGTTGGACGGTCGCGGCGCGGGTGGGACGGGACCGGGCCGCCATGTCGGCGACGTACGTGCCGGCTCCCCGCAGCGTCGGGACGACCATCGCGACCAGGCAGCCGGCGGCGGTGGCGGCCGCGGCGGCCCAGACCAGCGTGGTGTTCCCGGGGGAGAGCGCCAGCGGGGCGGCGCCGTCGGTGCCCACGTGCCGCAGCGCCTCGCCGGCGATCAGGGGCCCCAGCACGCCGGCGGGCAGGACGACCAGCGCCGCCTCCCGGGCCGCCAGGCCGGCCAGTTGCCGCCGGGCGGCGCCGCGGGCCCGGAGCAGGGCGGTCTGGCCCCGCCGGTCCTCGTGCAGCAGGGCGGCGACCAGCACCAGCGCGTACCCGCCGAGGACCACGATCAGCAGCAGCGGGGTGGCCAGCGAGGAGCGCCCGACCAGGTCGGCCCGGGCGACGCGGTCGAGCAGCCGGTCGATCGCCGTGACGGTCTGAGCCGAGGAGCCCAGCCCGGCCGCCTCGGGCACCTCGGTGACGGCGGCGCTCAGCGCCGCCCGCACGTCGAGCAGCCGGCCGGCGCGGGCCACGGCCGCGAGGTCCGGCTCGACCACCCAGGACGCCGACACCGCGCCCGGGTAGGTCGCGACGAAGTCGGCCCGGTCCAGCACGAAGGGCCCGTACGAGGTGCCGGAGTCCGCCGCACTGCCGGCGCCCACCCCGGGGGCCAACAGCCAGTACGGGTCGGCCGCGTCGCGCGGGCGCCACGTCCCGACGAGCACCACCTCGCTGGTCCGCTCGGACCTGCGGTCCAGCATCGGTACCCGGTCGCCGGTGGCCATCCCGAGCGCGCCGGCGACCTTCTCCGGCAACGTCACCTGCACGGGGGACGCCCCGGGGGTGGGCCACGCGCCGCTGCTCAGCTCCGCGTGGCGGGGCAGGTCGTCGAGGGTCGCGAGGCTGGCGAAGACCGGGTCGTCGTCCTCCCGGACCACCGGGCCGAGGTCGCCGGTCAGCTCACGGCCACCGCCGTAGCGGGCGGCGTCGACGGTGATCGGCGCACCGCCGAGACCGGCGGCGAAGCCGTCGCGGACCGCCCGGTCGCGGGTGGCGAACTCGGTCGCGTCCCGGCCGGCCGCACCGCTGACCAGGATGCTGCGCTCCTCGAAGGACGCCCCGGTGAGCAGGGCGCGCTGGCCGGCCTCGACGGCTCGGCGGTTGTAGTCGGAGAGGCCGGTGACCAACGCGACCGCCACCAGGGCCGCGACCACCGCCGCGAGCAGCAGCCCGCGCGCCTCGTGGGCCCGCCTCCACACCAGCTTCATCCGATGCCCTCCCCTGGCCCGGTGTCGGGCCGACGATCAGGGAGAGGGGTGACGGTCCGGGAAAGGTTCGCGCCCGTTACTTGATCGTTACCCGATCGGCGGCGGTCCATCGCCGGGGCGCGGGGCGGACGGGATGACGGCGCTGTGCTTCCATCGCCGGATGGAGATCGTTCTCAGGCGATCGCCGCGTACCGAAAGGCGACCGGCGCGGACCTGCGCTCGGCCGTGGAGGCCGTGGAGGCGTACGCCGGCCGGCGGTGACGGCCACGCCGCCGGGCGGCAGCACGAGAGCCGGCGCGCGCCGGTCAGCGGGGGCGGTCGCGGTCCTTGGAGGGCTGCACCCGCTTCGGCTCGCCGGGCATCTTGGGGTGGTCCGGCGGGTACGGCATGTCGCCCTGGCCGGCGGCGTCGTCCCGGTCGGCCCACTCCAGCAGCGGGGTGATGTCCCACGCCGCGTCGTCGATGCCGGCGTGCGGGTCGCCGCGTTCGGCCAGCCGGGCCGGGACGCTGCGCAGGTCGAAGTCGTCCGGGTCGACGTCGGGCAGCTCGTCCCAGGTGACCGGGGTGGAGACGGTGGCCCGGGCGTTGGCCCGCAGCGAGTACGCGCAGGCGATCGTGCGGTCCCGGGCCATCTGGTTGTAGTCGACGAAGACGCGGGTGCCCCGCTGCTCCTTCCACCAGGCGGTGGTGACCAGCTCCGGCCGGCGCCGCTCCAGCTCGCGGGCGAGCGCGATGGTGGCCCGGCGCACCTCGGTGAACGTCCAGCGTGGCGCGATCCGCAGGTAGACGTGCACGCCGCGACCGCCCGAGGTCTTCGGCCAGCCGGGGACGCCCAGCTCGTCGAGGAGCCCCCGCAACTCGACGGCGGCGGCGACCGCGTCGGCGAAGTCGGTGCCCGGCTGCGGGTCGAGGTCGACGCGCAGCTCGTCGGGGCGGTCGACGTCGGCGGCGCGCACCGGCCACGGGTGGAACACGATGGTGCCCATCTGGGCGGCCCAGGCCACGTGGGCCAGGTCGGCCGGGCAGAGCTCGGCGGCGCTGCGACCGCTCGGGAAGCTGATGGTGGCCGTCTCCACCCACGGCGGCACGCCCCGCGCGGGCACCCGCTTCTGGAAGAACGCCTCCCCCTCGACGCCCTCAGGGAAACGCTGCAACGTGGTGGGACGCCCGCGCAGCGCGCGCATGATGCCGTCGCCCACGGCGACGTAGTAGTGGAAGACGTCGGCCTTGGTGAAGCCGCGCTGCGGGAAGATGACCCGCTCCGGACTGGTCAGCCGTACGGTGTGCCCGGCCACCTCGATCTCTTCGGCCGCGGCCTTCGTGCCACCCATTGCGCGACCATATGCCACACCCCCGACGTCCGGCGTACCGTTGGCGGGTGAGTCTTGACGAGAGCGAACTGCCCCGCACCGAGGAAGAGTGGCGGGTCCGGCTCAGCCCCGAGGAGTTCCGGGTGCTGCGGGAGGCCGGCACCGAGCGCCCGTGGACCGGCGAGTACGTCGACACGAAGACGCCGGGGATCTACCGCTGCCGGGCCTGCGGCGCGGAGCTCTTCCCGAGCGACACGAAGTTCGACTCGCACTGCGGGTGGCCCAGCTTCGACGCCGCCATCCCCGGCGCGGTCAAGGAGATCGAGGACCGCAGCCTGGGGATGAGCCGCACCGAGATCCGCTGTGCCCGGTGCGACAGTCACCTCGGTCACGTGTTCCGGGGCGAGGGCTTCACCCCCAGGGACACCCGGCACTGCGTCAACTCGGTCTCCATCCGACTGGAGCCGCGCGCCGACGCCTGAGGGCGGGGGCCGCCGGGTCGGGCGACCCGACCACGAGTCGCCGGGTCGCCGGGTCAGCGCCGGGCCGCCGCCAGCCCGGCCAGGAGCGAGACCTCGGCCGTACGCGAGCGCTCGACGCGTCCGGCGAGGTCGCGCACCCTCGGGTCGCTGCCGACCGCCAGGTGCGCCCGGGCCAGGTCGGCCGCCGCGCCCTGGTGGGCGCGGAGCACGTCGAGCAGGACGCGGTCGACCTCGCCGTCCGGGGCGGCCCGCAGGCGTGCCAGGTCCCCGGCGGCGGTCCCGTGGTCGTGGTCGTGCCGGTGGGCTGTCCCGGCGGGCCCGGCGTCCCGCAGCCAGCCGCGCATCGTGGCGAGCTCGTCGGACTCGGTGACCTCGATGGCGGCGACCAGGGTGCGCAGCTTCCGGTCGGTCACCCGGTCCCGGCCGAGCCGCACCATCTCCAGCGTCAGCTCGGTGTGCGCCGTCATGGTGGTCAGGAAGACCACGTCCAGCCCGCTCAGCGCGCTCCCGGTGGCCGCGGTCGTTGCGGGCACGGCGGGCGCGGGCGGCGTCGGGGGTGTCCCCGCGCCGCAGCCGGATGCCAGCAGCAGGGCGGCGAGCAGGGCGACCGTGCGCAGCCGTCGCATGGCGCACTCCGATCCGGGGTGGTGACGGGTGCGGCGGGCGCCGGGGGGCGGGCCGCACCCGTGCGGTCAGACCTGGGTCCAGAGCGCCGGCACGTGGGGCGGTTCCCAGCCGGGGATCGCGGTGTGCGCCTGCCGGCAGCGGTACGTCAGCCCGCCGTAGGTGACCTGGTCGCCGGCCTGGTACGCCCGGCCCGCCGTCCAGCTGCCGCCCGGGGCGGGAGGGGTGGTCGGGGAGGCGGTGGGGGTCGGGGTGGGCGACGGGGCCGGCGGCGTCGGGCTCGGCGTGGGCGACGGGCCGCCGCCCCCGCCGACCTGGAGGTCGACACAGGAGTAGAACGCGTTGGCGGTGTCCGCGATGTTCCACACGGCGAGCACCTTCTGCCGTCCGGACCAGCCGCTCAGGTCGACGGTGTGCGAGACGGTGGCCTCGGGCTGCCGCCCACCGCCGTCGAAGACCGCCACCCGGTTGCCACCGACGAAGTACTCCCAGTTGCTGGTGGCGTGCCGGGCGGTGTTGGTCCAGGTGAAGGTCACCGAGGAGCCGACCGCGGTGGCGGGCCAGCCCCGGCTGTCGTCGTTCAGGACGGCGAAGTGGGCGATCCCGGCGTGGCAGCTGCGCAGCCCCTTCGGGCCCTCCACGCTCTGCGGCTCGTACTTGATCTGTCCGCAGTCCGGGACCCGGCCCTGGGCGCAGAGCGCCTGGCGGCTCGGCGGTCCCGACACGTAGCCGTGGGCCTGGGCGGGCGCCGCGACGGCCAGGGTGGAGACGACGGCGCCCGTCGCCACGAGCGGGATCGTGATTCTTCGGCGCATGGTGGCAGCTCCTTCGGACTTCGGGCTGGTGAGGTGCCACCCAACATAAATTAAACCTTCTTAACAGTAAAGACTCCTGTCGATAACAACATCGATGACCCTCATTTCGCTCCCCCTCAGAGCAGCAGCAGGCCGCCCCGCTCGTCGATCCGGTCGGCGGAGTCGTCGTCCAGCCACACGCCGCCGCTGGCGAGATAGCGGAAGTGGTACTCGCCCGGGCCGAGCCGCACGGTGACCGTACGGGTGCCGTCGCGGCGCGGGACCAGCTCGTGCCGCCCCGGCTCCCAGCCATTGAAGCAGCCGACCACGCTGACGGCGCCGGGCGGGGTGTCGCGGGGCAGGCTGAACGTGACCCGGGTCTGGTTGCCGAAGAGCTTGTTCCGCTTGATCATGTCGTCGTTCCTCCGGTCGTGCGCGGTCACCCCGTACAACGGCCGACACGCCGGGGGCGACACGCCGCCGAACCCGACCAGCTCGGCTGTTTCGACCGCCGGAGCCGCGCCCGTACCGCAGGCTTGGGAAAACGTGTCCTATTTCGGGGGGTTATGTCGTGGCAACCTGCGAGGTCTGCGGTAACGACTACTGGATGGCGTTCGAGGTGCGAACCGTCAGCGGCGACGTGCACACCTTCGACTGCTTCGAGTGCGCCGTGCACAAGATGGCGCCGATCTGCGAGCACTGCCAGATCAAGATCGTCGGGCATGGGGTGGAGGTGTCCGGCCGGTTCTTCTGCTGCGCGCACTGCGCCCGCGCCGAGGTGGGCGCCCAGGGCGCCGAGATCCGCGACGCGGTGGGCGCCCGCCCCGCCTGACGCGAGTCTCACCGGGGGGCCGTCGCCGACGGGGCGATGCGGCGCGGGGATCGGGCCGGGCGGGACGACGCCCGGGACTGCACGACGATGGCGGCGAGGACGACCAGCCCGCCCGACAGCTGCGCCGGGGTGAGCTCCTGGGCGAGCACGAGCCAGCCCAACGCCGTCGCCACCAGCGGGCTGAGCAGGCCGAGGAAGGTGACGGTGGTAGGTGTGAGGGCGCGGATGCCGCGGAACCAGAGGGCGTAGGCGAGAGCGGAGCCGACGAGCGTGAGGTAGCCGTACCCGATCAGGTTCCCGGCCGTCAGCACCGCCGGCGGGGGACCCTCGACCAGCACGGCGACCGGAAGGAGCAGCAGGCCGCCGGCGGCGAGCTGCCAACCCGTGGTGGCCAGCAGCGGCGCGGGCGACGACCACCGCTTGCTGAGCACCACGCCGCCGGCCATCACGACCGCGCCGCCGAGCGCGGCGGCGACGCCGACGCCGTCGAGGCGCGCGTCCGCCCGCAGCACCAGCAGCCCGACCCCGGCCACCCCCGCGGCGCCGGCGAGGACGGTACGCGGGGTCAGCCGGTCGCCGAGCACGCCGGCGGAGAGCGCGGCGACCAGGAGCGGCTGCACCGCGCCGACGGTCGCGGCGACCCCGCCCGGAAGCCGGTACGCGGCGACGAACAACAGCGCGAAGAAGAAGCCGATGTTCAGGGCGCCGAGCACCGCCGCCCGCCACCACCACGCGCCCCTGGGCAGTTGCCGGGTGACCGCGACCAGGAGGAGACCGGCGGGCAGGGCACGCACCACCGCGGCCAGCAGCGGGCGCTGCGGGGGCAGCAGCTCGGTGGTGACGAGATAGGTGGTCCCCCAGATCGCCGGGGCCAGCGCGGTCACGCCGAGGACGAGCGTTCGATTCTTTAGCACTGAGATAATTTATCTGAGCGCTAAGGTAAGTGGCGCGGCGTCCGCCGTGAACTACCTCACCACTAAGGCACCGCTGCTAGGGTGATCGGATGGCCGATCACGTCGACCGGGTGCTGGCGCAGTGGGCCGCCCAACGACCGGATCTGGACGCCTCCCCGATGGGGGTGTTCGGTCGCCTATCCCGGCTCTCCCGGCTCGCCGGGGCGGAACTGCACCGCACGTTCAGCGCACACGGCCTCGACTCCGCGTCCTTCGACGTGCTCGCCACCCTGCGCCGCAGCGACCCGCCCCACCGGCTGACCCCGACCCAGCTGATGCACTCGTCGATGGTCACCTCCGGCGCCGTCACCCAGCGGCTCGACCGGCTCGAGGCGCGCAACCTGGTGACCCGCACCCGCAGCGACACCGACGGCCGCGCGGTGCAGGTCGGCCTCACCGACGAGGGACTGGCGCTCATCGACCGGGTCCTGCCCGACCACGTCGCCACCGAGCACCGGCTGCTCGCCGCGCTCACCCCGGCGCAGCGCGACACCCTCGCGGACACCCTGCGGACCATGCTGGAGTCACTCGGCGACACGCGCAGCCCGTGAGTCGACCTACCATCGCGGCATGCCGCAGCAGAACCTTCCGATCCGGGTCGCCTCGTTCGCCGACCTGGACGCCCGCACCTTCCACGACCTGCTCCGGCTCCGGATCGACGTGTTCGTGGTCGAGCAGGCGTGCCCGTACCCGGAACTCGACGGGCGGGACGTCGAGCCCGGCACCCGGCACCTGTGGCTCGACGACGACGGCGCGCCGGCAGCGTACCTGCGGATCCTCGCCGACCCGGGCGGCGTCGCGCGGATCGGGCGGGTGGTGGTCACTCCGCGGGCGCGCGGCGGCGGGCACGCCGGCCGGCTGATGGCGGCGGCACTGGAGGTGGTCGGCGACCGCCCGTGCGTGCTGGAGGCCCAGTCCCACCTGGTCGACTTCTACGCCCGGCACGGCTTCGCCGTCAGCGGCCCCGGCTACGTCGAGGACGGCATTCCGCACACCCCGATGCGCCGGGAAGGCACTGACCAACGCAAGTAGATGCGGCATCCTCCGGCAGAGCGAGGCGCCGGGCCGTCCGGTGGACCAGCCCCCTCGGGTCACTGTCGAGCTGCCCCACCGGTGAGACCAGCGCCGGAAAGGCCGCCGCCCCACCCGGCGGGGCAGCTCGACAGCGCGGTGCGGGTCGGTCTCGGGCCCTACGTCAGACGAGGCCGTTGACGATGTCGGCGACCGAGCGGCGGCGGCCGGTGTAGAACGGGATCTCCTCCCGCACGTGCCGGCGGGCGCCGGCGGCTCGCAGGTCGCGCATCAGGTCGACGATCCGGTGCAGCTCGTCGGCCTCGAACGCCAGCATCCACTCGTAGTCGCCGAGCGCGAACGAGGCGACCGTGTTGGCCCGCACGTCGGGGTAGCCACGGGCCAACTTGCCGTGCTCCGCGAGCAGCTCGCGCCGCTCGGCATCCGGCAGCAGGTACCACTCGTAGGAGCGGACGAACGGGTAGACGCACACGTACGAGCGGGCCTCCTCGCCGGCGAGGAACGCCGGGATGTGGCTCTTGTTGAACTCCGCGGGCCGGTGCAGGGCCATCTGGGACCAGACCGGGGTGAGCGCCCGCCCCAGGGTGGTGCGACGGAACCGCAGGTACGCGTCCTGGAGGGCGTCGCTGGAGGCGGCGTGCCACCAGATCAGCAGGTCCGCGTCGGCGCGCAGGCCCGAGACGTCGTACGTGCCACGGACGACCACGTCCTTGCCGGCCAGCTCCTCGAAGAGGGTCTCGACCTCGCCGGTGACGTTCTCGCGCAGCGACGGAAGTGGGCTGCTGGCCCGGTACACCGACCACATGGTGTAGCGGATGCTGGCGTTGAGCTCCCGCAGCCGGGCCGCGTTGGTCTGCTCGGTCATGTCCCCGATCCTCCCAGTGCTGTGATGATCTCTTCGGCCGCCGTCTCACCGGAGCGGACGCAGACCGGGATGCCGACGCCGTCGTACCCGGCGCCGGCCAGGACGAGCGTCGGGTGCTGCGCCCGCAGGACCGCCCGCGCGGCGGCCACCCGGTCGGCGTGACCCGGGGTGTACTGCGGCAGCGACCCGCCCCAGCGCTGCACGTGCCCGGCGACCGGGGTGGGCAGCGGCACGCCGAGCACCGCCGACAGCTCCCGGTGCACGGTGGCGACCAGGTCCTCGTCGGTGCGCTGCACCTGCCGCTCCTCGCCGTACCGGCCGACGGAGGCGCGGACCAGCGCCAGCCCGTCCGCCCGGCGCAGGTGCCCCCACTTCGTGGTGAAGAAGGTCGACGCCTTGATCAGCAGCCCCTCGGTGTTGGGCACCAGGAAGCCGGACAGCTCGGGCAGTTCCGGCTCGGGCAGCGCGAGGGTGACCAGCGCGACGCTGGCGTAGTCCAGTTCGCCGACGCGCTCGGCCGCCGCGGGCGCCGGAGCGCCGAGCAGCCGCGCCGCCGGCCGGGCCGGCACGGCCAGCACCACGGCGTCGACGTCGACCAGCTCCGGGTCGCGGGTCGGGCCGACGGTCAGCCGCCACCCCGCCCCGGTCGGGGTCAGCTCGCGCACGGCCGCGTCCCGCCGGATCGTCGCCCCGCTCGCCGCCGCCGCGGCCTGGACCAGCGTGCTGAGCCCACCGGCCAGGGTGCCGAAGACCGGCGTACCCGGCGACCGGGGAGCGGCGGCCTGCGCGGCACGCACCGCCCCCACCAGGGTGTGCTCCACCCGGGCGGCCCGGGCCAGCGCCGGCATGGTGGTCACCAGGGAGAGGTCGTCGGCCCGGCCGGCGTAGACGCCGCCGAGCATCGGGTCGACCAGCCGGTCGGCCACCTCGTCGCCGAACCGGGCCCGGACCAGCGCGCCGACCGAGACGTCGTCGTCCGCGCCGAGCAGCGGCCGGCCGGCGTCGACGTCGGCGTCCGCCGTCGGGCGCGCGACCGTGGTCACCCGCTCCAGATCCCCCGGTACGCCCACCAGCGTGCCGCCCGGGATCGGGCGCAGCGCGCCGTCGACCACCAGCGCGGCCTGCCCGACGGTGGGGTGCACGATCTGTTCGCCCAGGCCGAGCCGGCGGACCAGGGCCACGGCGGCGGACTCGCCCCCGGCCGGGTCGCGCATCAGGAACGACTCCGCCCCGAACTCCACCGCCGAGCCGGCCAGCTCGCCGGTGCGCAGCTTGCCGCCGAGCGCGCCGGACTGCTCGTACACGGTGATCTCGGTGTCGGCGGGGGCGCGGTCGCGCAACCGGACCGCGGCGGCCAGCCCGGCGATCCCGCCGCCGACCACCGCCACCCGCCATGGTGCCCGCATGCCGCTCAGCCCCGGTCCGCCGGCTGGGCGGACAGCTCGTGCACCAGGGCCACCACCCGGGTCAGCACGTCGGGGTCGGTCTCCGGCAGCACGCCGTGCCCCAGGTTGAACACGTGCCCGGGCGCGGCCCTGCCCTGCTCCAGGATCCGCCGCACCTCGCCCTCGACGACCGGCCACGGCGCGAGCAGCACGCACGGGTCGAGGTTGCCCTGCACGGCCTTGTCCGGGCCGATCCGGCGGGTCGCCACGTCCAGCGGCGTACGCCAGTCGACGCCGACCACGTCGGTGCCGGCCTCGCCCATCGCGCCGAGCAGCTCGCCGGTGCCCACCCCGAAGTGGATCCGGGGCACGCCCGCGTCGGCCAGCCCCGCGAGCACCGCGGCCGAGTGCGGCAGCACGAAGCGACGGTAGTCGGCCTCGGACAGCGCGCCGGCCCACGAGTCGAAGAGCTGTACCGCGGAGACCCCGGCGGCCACCTGGACCCGCAGAAACTCCAGCGTCACCTCGGCCAGGCGGCGGCAGAGCGCGTGCCACAGCTCCGGCTGGCCGTACATGAGGGCCTTGGTCTTCGCGTGGGTGCGCGACGGGCCGCCCTCGACCAGGTAGCTGGCCAGGGTGAACGGCGCGCCGGCGAAGCCGATCAGCGGGGTGTCGCCCAGCTCGGCGACGAGCAGCCGGACCGCCTCGTCCACGTAGGAGACGTCGTCGCGGGTGATCGGCCGGATCCGTTCCACGTCGGGCAGGGTGCGCACCGGCTCGGCCACCACGGGGCCGGTGCCGGGCACGATGTCCAGGTCCACCCCGGCGGCGGCGACCGGCACGACGATGTCGCTGAACAGGATCGCGGCGTCCACCCCGTGTCGGCGTACCGGCTGGAGGGTGATCTCGGTGACCAACTCGGGGCGGCGGCAGGACTCCAGCATCGCCACGTTGGCCCGGATCTCGCGGTACTCCGGCAGCGACCGGCCGGCCTGCCGCATGAACCAGACCGGGGTGTGCGGGACGGGCCGACGCCGGCAGGCCCGGACGAAGGGCGAGTCGGCCGGTCCGCCGGAGCGGGTGTCTTCGTCTCGGGCGTCGTCGCCCGTCGTGGTGGTGGTCATCGCGGCCATCGTGCCACGCGGCACGCTCGCGGCAGCGGGCAGCGCCGCCTTTTGTGACCCCCGTCAGCCCGCCCGGACGGAGGCGCCTCCGGCGGGGCTTCCCCGGCCCGCCGGGCCGTCGCACGCAGGCCGCGGGAGGGCCGCCTCCCGGCGTGCCGTTTCCGGCGGCGGCGGGTTGCCGGGCATAGGCTGCCGGCATGGCCCCCCCGATCGCGCTCCCGGAGACCTTCGCCCGCGCGGTCGCCGGGCTGCGGTCCGCGGCACCCCGGTCGGAGATCGTGCTGGAGGAGGTCGGCGCGCCGCAGCGCCTCGCCCCGTACGCCTTCGCGCTCTCCGCCACCGTCGTGCGCGACGGCGACGAGGTGGCCTCCGGGCGGCTCATCCTGCTGCACGACCCGGCCGGGCACGAGGCCTGGCGGGGCACCCTGCGGCTGGTCACCTACGTGACGGCGGAGCTGGAGGTCGACCTGGCCGCCGACCCGCTGCTGCCCGGGGTGGGCTGGACGTGGCTGACCGACGCCCTGGACGCGCAGGACGCCGGCCACACCGCGATCGGCGGCACGATCACCCAGACCATGTCGACCCGGTTCGGCGACCTGGCCGGGCCCCCCGCGGCCGGCGACATCGAGATCCGCGCCTCCTGGACGCCGGTCGACGACGACCTCGCCCCGCATCTGCTCGCCTGGTGCGCGCTGCTGGCCTCGACCGCCGGGCTGCCCCCGCCCGGGGTGACCGCGCTGCCGGAGCGTCGCCCCGCCGGCGCGGCCTGACCCCGCGACGGGTCACCTCACAGATACTTCTCGGCCTCGTTGCAGATCTTGTCCATGCCCTGGACAGCCTTGTCGTAGGCCGCCTTGTTGCCGGCCGCCGCCGCGCCGAGCGCGGTGGTGAGCTTGTCGAGGCAGTTGGCGATGACCTTCTTCTGCCGGGCCTGCTCGTCCCGGTCGTTGCGGGTGCCGGTGAGGTCCTGCTCGGTGTCGTCCAGCTTGTCCTTCACCGTCTGGAGGTCGGCCTTGAGCTTCTCGATCTCCTTGCCGTTGGCCGCGATGGTGCCGTCGCGCTGGCTGACCTCGCTGGCCATCTTCTTCTCGGTGCGGTCCAGCTCGCTGCTCGTGCTGACGAACAGGCCGGTCATCACCCCGCCCAGGACGAAGAGCAGCCCGGCCACCACGGCCAGGACCAGCACCTTACGGCTCTTGCCGGCACCCGGCGCGGGGGCGCCGAAGGGCGGGGCGGCCCCGGGCGGGACCGACATCGGCTGCCCGTACGCCGGCCCGGACGCCGGGGGCACGGACATCGGCTGCCCGAAGGCGGGCGGGACGGAGACCTGGCCGGCCTGGGGCGCGGCAGCCGGCGTGCCGGCCGGGGCGTAGCCGGACCCGGCCGGCGGCGCGGACTGCGGGTAACCGGAGGACCCGGCGGGCTGGGTGCCGTACTGCTGCGGCACGGCCTGCTCGGGGGTGTGCTGGCGGGGGGTGCCGTAGGTGGTGCCGTGCGGGACGCCGCCCGACGGCGGCTGACCGGGCGCGGCCGGCGGCTGCGGCGGGTACGGCGGGTAGCCGCCCGGCCCGGTCGGTGGCTGGGACATGTCGTTCTTCCTCCACGTGAGCTGGTCCGGGGAGCATGGTCCGCCGGGCCGGGTGGGTACGGGTCGGGTGCTGACCGGGTCAGCAGATCTTGAAACCGTCGCAGGCGACCTTGATCGGCACGGCGAGGCCGATCCCCTCGGCGTCGCGGGCCTTGGCGGTGGCGATGCCGACCACCTGCTTGCTGCCGTTGATCACCGGGCCGCCGGAGTTGCCGGGGTTGATCGGGGCGTCGAACTGGATGACGGGACCCTGGCCGCCGCCCGCCTCGCGGAAGGCGCTCACCACGCCGGTGGTGACGCTGTCCTCCAGGCCGAGCGGCGCGCCGACGACGACGATCTGCTGCCCGGACTTCACCGCGGCCGGCGCGGCGACCAGGCCGGTGAACTTGCCGGTGGTCCGCAGGTGGGCGACGTCGTTCGCCTCGTCGACCCTGACGATGGTCGCCGGGAAACGCTGGTCGGTGCGCTCCAGGAAGACCTCCCGCTCGCCGGCCTCCCAGACCGACTCCACCACGTGGTAGTTCGTGAACAGGTTGGTGCCCCCGCCGGCAGCCGGCTTGCCGATGGCGAACGCCGTGCCGGTGGAGTTGCCGGCCCGGACCCGGAACACGCTGGGCAGCACCGCGCTGGCGACGGCCTCCGGGTTGAACGCGGCGCCCGCCTGCTTCTCCAGCGCCTCGGCCCGGCCCTCCAGCCCGTCGAGCCGGGTCCCGTCGCCCGCCTGCGCCGCGTCCAGCCGGCGGTCGGTGTCGCCGAGCCGGTCCGAGAGCCGGTGGATCTGGTACGCCTGCACGCCCGTCACCACGGCCAGCAGGCCGGCGAGCACGAGCGCGGTGACGGTCAGCCAGCGGCCCCGGGAGGCCGGCGCGGCGCCCGCCTGGACGGGACCGGCGGGGTACGGCTGGGCCGGCCCGGCGGCCGGCGGCTGGCCGGGCACGGGCGGCTGCCCGGGGGCACCCGGGGATGCCTGGCCGGCGGCGGGAGGCCAGCCGGTGCCCGGGGCTGCCCCGGCGGACGTCGGGCCGCCGGGGGCTGTCGGGGTGGCGGACGGCGCGCCCCCCTGCCCCCAGCCGGCGGGGGCGACCGGGGCGGCGCCCCACTGGCCCTGTTGCTGCGGCGGTGACCAGGTCGTCCGCGGCGGCGCGGCGGGGGCCTGTCCCGGGACGTTCTGCGGGTACGCCGGCGCGGGCGGCTCGATCCGGGGCGGCAGCGGCCCCGGCCGGTAGCTCCCGTCGCCCGGCCCCGCCGGACCCGTGTCCGCCGACCCGTAGCCAGCAGTCATGATCGCCTTGCCCTCCCCGTAGCCGCCCCGCGGTGTCCCGGGGCCTGATGATGCCGTACCGGCGCAAACGGCTCGATGGACCGTACCTGCGCGAAAGGGGTTTGTCTTCCCCGATGTCCGGCCGGGGGGAGGCTCCGTCCGACCGTCCGATCGACACGCACCGGACCGGCTGCACCCGTCGGATCGCGTCGCGCACTAGGGTTGTCAGGTGACCGACGAACCACCCCTGCGCCGTCGGGCCGCCGAAAGCCGTACGGGAAACGAAGCGCACCACCCGCCGTCGGCCCGGCCGGAGCCGGAGGACGCGGGTACCGAACCGAACGCCGACGGGCCCGTTCCGCTGACCGCCCCGCGCGAGGGCACACCCCAGCCGGCGGCCACGCCGGACGAGCTCGCCGAGGTCGTGGCCCGCTTCGCCGCCGGCACCGGCCCGGTCGCCCTGGACGCCGAGCGGGCCTCGGGCTACCGCTACAGCCAGCGGGCATACCTGGTGCAGCTGCGCCGGGCCGGCTCCGGCACGGCGTTGATCGACCCGCTGCCGCTGCCCGACCTGACCGCCCTCGACGAGGTGATCGGCGAGGCCGAGTGGGTCCTCCACGCGGCCAGCCAGGACCTGCCCTGCCTGGCCGAGGTGGGGCTGCGCCCGCGCCGGCTCTTCGACACCGAACTGGCCGCCCGGCTGGCCGGGTTCGAGCGGGTCGGCCTGGCCGCGCTGACCGAGCAGCTACTCGGCTACAGCCTGGAGAAGCACCACTCGGCAGCCGACTGGTCGAGCCGCCCCCTCCCGGAGTCCTGGCTCACCTACGCGGCGCTGGACGTGGAGATGCTGGTCGACCTGCGCGACGCTCTCGACGAGGAGCTGACCCGGCAGGGCAAGTCCGCCTGGGCGGCGGAGGAGTTCGCCGCGCTGGTGCGCACCGGCGCCCGGCCGCCCCGGGTCCGCGCCGAGCCGTGGCGCCGCACCTCCGGCATCCACCGGGTGCGCGGGGCGCGCGCGCAGGCGCGCGTGCGCTCCCTCTGGTACGCCCGGGACCAGATCGCGGCCCGACGGGACGCCGCCCCGGGGCGGGTGCTGCCGGACTCGGCCATCGTCGCGGCGGCCGAGCTGGACCCGAAGGACGAGAAGACCCTGCTCACCCTGCCCGGATTCGGCGGCCGCTCGGTGCGGCGGCTGGCCCGCACCTGGCTGGCGGCGCTGGACGACGCCCGGCAACTGCCGGAGGACGCGCTGCCGGTCGCCCCGACGGTCGAGGGTCCCCCGCCGCCGCACCGCTGGGCCGAGCGGGACCCGGTGGCGGCGGCCCGACTGGCCCGGTGCCGGGAGGTGGTGGTCCGGATCGCCGGGGCCCACCGCCTGCCCCCGGAGAACCTGATCGCCCCCGACTCGATCCGCCGCCTGGCCTGGGTCCCTCCCGAGGAGGTCACCGAGGAGACCGTGGCGGAGACGCTGCGCGGCTTCAACGCCCGCGAGTGGCAGATCAACCTCCTCCTCCCCGACCTCACCGAGGCCCTAACCGACCCACCCCCACGCACCTGACCCCCACCCCCCTCCTCCCCCTCCCCCTCCCTCCCCCCGTCCCTCCCCCCGTCCCTCCCCCGTCACCCTCGCCGTTGATCATGAAGTTGTTGTCGCCGCCCCCGGCGTGTCGAACAACAACTTCATGATCAACGCGGCGCACCGGGTGGGGGTGGGGTGGGGGGTGGGGACCGGGGGTGGGGGTGGTGTGGGGTTGGCCACATGGGGGTGGGTGCCGGCGGTGGTTACTGGCGAGTAGCATCCGGGGGAACACGCCCGTGCCGGCGACCTTCATTCGGTCCGCCGTGCCGCCTGTCGGCGCGGAGGCCGAATCATGGTCGAAAAGGAGGCTCCAGTGCCCCGTGAAGTCCGGGATGTCGTCTTCGTCGACGGCGTCCGCACCCCCTTCGGCAAGGCGGGTGGCATGTACGCCAACACCCGCGCCGACGACCTGGTGATCCGCTGCATCCGCGAACTGCTGCGCCGCAACCCGCAGCTGCCGCCGGAGCGGGTCGAAGAGGTCGCCATCGCCGCCACCACCCAGATCGGCGACCAGGGCCTGACCATCGGCCGCACGGCCGCCCTGCTGGCCGGCCTACCCAAGACCGTCCCCGGTTTCGCGATCGACCGGATGTGTGCCGGCGCGATGACCGCGGTGACCACCGTCGCCAGCGGCATCGCCATGGGCGCGTACGACGTCGCCATCGCCGGGGGCGTCGAGCACATGGGCCGTCACCCGATGGGCGAGGGTGTCGACCCCAACCCGCGCATCGTCGCGGAGAAGCTGGTCGACCCGTCCGCCCTGGTCATGGGCGCGACCGCGGAGAACCTGCACGACCGCGTCCCGCACGTCACCAAGGAGCGCGCCGACGCCTTCGCGCTCGCCTCGCAGCAGAAGACCGCGAAGGCGTACGCCAACGGCAAGCTCCAGGACGACCTGGTGCCGATGGCGATCCGCGACGCCGACGGCGGCTGGGGCCTGGCCACGGTGGACGAGGCGCCCCGGGACACCTCGCTGGAGAAGCTCGCCACCCTGAAGACCCCGTTCCGCCCGCACGGCAAGGTCACCGCGGGCAACGCGGCCGGCCTGAACGACGGCGCCACCGCCAGCCTGCTCGCCTCCGAGGACGTCGCCCGCGAGCTGGGCCTGCCGGTCGCCATGCGGCTGGTCTCGTTCGGCTTCGTCGGCGTCGAGCCCGAGGTGATGGGCGTCGGCCCGATCCCGTCGACCGAGAAGGCGCTGCGCCTCGCCGGCCTGACCATCGACGACATCGGCCTGTTCGAGCTGAACGAGGCGTTCGCCGTGCAGGTGCTCGCCTTCCTCGACCACTTCGGCATCGCCGACGACGACCCCCGGGTCAACCCGTGGGGCGGCGCGATCGCCATCGGTCACCCGCTCGCCTCCTCGGGCGTACGGCTGATGACGCAGCTCGCCCGGCAGTTCGCCGAGCACCCGGAGGTCCGCTACGGCCTCACCGCCATGTGCATCGGCATCGGCATGGGCGGCACCGTGATCTGGGAGAACCCGCACTGGGAGGGTGGAGACAAGTGAGCGCGAGGAACGAGCCGGGCCTGCGAGTCCCGCAGTCGCGAACGAAGGAGACGCAGTGAGCCTCGCCGCACCGAACGAGGTCGTCACCAAGGCGCTGCTGCGCCAGGTGAACGTACCGGGGCTGGACCGGCCGGCCGCCCTGATCACCCTGGACAACGGCTTCGACCACACCAAGCCGAACAGCTTCGGCCCGGGTGGCCTGACCAGCCTGGACGAGGCGATCACCGCCGCCGTGGCGGCGAACCCGGCGTTCATCGCGGTCACCGGCAAGCCGTACGTCTTCTGCGTGGGCGCGGACCTCACCAGCCTCCCGCAGCTCGCCGACCGCGAGCAGGCCCTGGAGATCGGCCGGCTCGGCCACCGGGTCTTCGCCCGGCTCCGGGACAGCGAGATCCCGACCTTCGCCTTCGTCAACGGCGCGGCGATGGGCGGCGGCCTGGAGCTGGCCCTGCACTGCCACTACCGGACGCTCTCCGGCGGCGCCGCGGCGCTGGCCCTGCCCGAGGTCTCCCTCGGCCTGGTCCCCGGCTGGGGCGGCACCCAGCTGCTGCCGAACCTGATCGGCATCCCGGCGGCGACCCAGGTGGTCATCCAGAACCCGCTGATGCAGAACAAGATGCTCAAGCCGAAGCAGGCCGCCGAGATGGGCATCGCGGACGTGCTGCTGGAGCCGGCGGACTTCCTGGAGCGGTCCCTGGAGTGGGCCGCCGGCGTGGTCCGCGGCGAGGTCACCGTGACCCGTCCCGAGGTCGACAAGGACATGTGGGCGGGCGTGCTCTACTTCGCCCGGTCGACCCTGGACCAGCGGCTGCACGGCGCGGTCCCGGCCGCGTACAAGGCGCTGGACCTGCTGGAGACGGCGAAGGACGCCGACTTCGCGACGGGCACCGCCGCCGAGGACGAGGCCCTGGCGGACCTGGTCTTCTCGGAGGAACTGCGCAGCGGCCTGTACGCCTTCGACCTGGTGCAGCGGCGGGCCAAGCGGCCGGCCGGCGCGCCCGACAAGGGCCTGGCCCGCCCGGTCACCAAGGTGGGCATCGTCGGCGCCGGCCTGATGGCCAGCCAGCTCGCCCTGCTCTTCGCCCGCCGCCTCCAGGTGCCGGTCGTGCTGACCGACCTGGACCAGGCCCGGGTCGACAAGGGCGTCGGCTACGTGCACACCCAGATCGAGAAGGCCGTCAGCAAGGGCCGGATGGACAAGGGCACCGCCGCCAAGCTGTACGGCCTGGTCAGCGGCTCGGTCGACAAGGGCGTCTTCGCGGACGCCGACTTCGTCATCGAGGCGGTCTTCGAGGACCTGAACGTCAAGAAGCAGGTCTGGGCCGAGCTGGAGAAGATCGTCAAGCCGGAGGCCGTGCTGGCGACGAACACCTCGTCGCTGTCGGTCACCGCGATGGCGGCCGAGCTGGAGCACCCGGAGCGGGTGGTCGGCTTCCACTTCTTCAACCCGGTCGCCATGATGCCGCTGCTGGAGATCGTCCGGGGCGAGCGGACGGACGACGCCACCCTCGCCACCGCCTTCGCGGTCGGCAAGCAGCTCAAGAAGTCCTCGGTGCTGGTGAAGGACGCGCCGGCGTTCGTGGTCAACCGGCTGCTCACCCGCTTCCTGGGCACCGTCTTCGCGGCCGTCGACGCCGGCACCCCGCTGGACGTGGCGAACAGCGCGCTGGACCCGCTGGGCCTGCCGATGCGCCCGCTCGCCCTGCTCCAGCTCGTCGGGCCGGCCGTCGCGTACCACGTGGGCGGTACCCTGCACGCCGCGTTCCCGGACCGGTTCGGGGTCAGCGAGAACCTCAAGCGGATCGCCGACTCCGGTCAGCCGATCGTCGTCGACGACCAGGTCAACGACGAGGTGGCGAAGCTGCTGGTGGTCGGCGACCAGCCGCTCACCGCCGAGCAGGTGCGCCAGAACGCGCTCGACGCGCTGGCCCAGGAGATCCGGCTCATGCTCGACGAGGGCGTCGTCGCCGAGGCGCAGGACATCGACCTGTGCATGATCCTCGGTGCCGGCTGGCCGTTCCACCTGGGCGGCGTCACGCCGTACCTGGACCGGACCGGCACCTCGGAGCAGGTGACGGGCCAGCGGTTCCTGCCGCGCGGGGTCGCCAGCCTGCCCGCCTGAGTCCACCCCGCTCCCCGCGTTCGCGGTGGTCGCCCCGTCCGGCTTGGATGGTGGCGGCCACCGCGATCGTCGTTGCGGCCCGCCCGGTCGGGAAGGGGATAGCGGGACGCAGTTGTGGCTGGCTACCATCACGCGTTCGCAACGTCGCCTGGAGCTGATCCATGTCCTCACCGCCGGTCGATCCCTGGTCCGGGCAGCACGAGCACGACACCCACTACGACTTCCACCCGCCGCAGCCGGACAGCTACCCCGTGCCACCGGCGGAGGGCTGGCCGCCGTCGGGCGGGCAGCCGCCGCACCACGGCGGCTGGTCCGCCGCGCCGGCCTCCGGCTCCCCCGCGGCCCCGTACCCCACCCAGCCGTACGGCGGATATCCCGTCACGCCGCAGGAGGGCTTCCCACCCGCCCCGTACGCCGGCTACCCGCCGCAGTACGCCGGCGCGCCCCAGCCGGTTGGCGGGCCCGCGCGGTCGCACCTCAACCTGGTCCTGACCCTGGGCATCGTCGGGCTGCTGGTGCTCTGCCTCGGCGGGGGCGCCGTGGGCTACGTCGCCCTCTCCGACGACGACGACCCGGTCGTGAGCCCGACGCCGACGGCGACGGCGACCCCGGCGTCGAGCGCCACGCCGTCGTCGGAGGCCACCCCGTCCCCGGAGACCAGTTCCACCCCCCGGATCCGGGTCGTCACGCCGGAGACCCTCGCGGGCCGCCCGCAGAGCACCGAGCCGACGCTGAAGAAGTTGGCCGACGACATGGTGCGGGAACTGAAGTCCTCGGTGCCCCAGGCGACGGGCGTGGCCGGCGCCTTCTACGGCAGCGCCGACGAGCGCGACATGGTCATGGTGGTCGCGGCCTCCACCTTCGTGCTCAACCCCGAGCGTGAACTCGACGACGCGGTCAAGGGGATCTCCAAGGAGCTGGCGGTCAAGAGGCTGACCAGCATCGCCCCGGGCCCGAACGGCGGCGAGGCCAGGTGCGGCGACGGCGAGTCCGCCGACGTGCCGCTGGGCGTCTGCGCGTGGGCCGACCACGGCAGCGTCGGGATCATCGTGATGTTCTTCTCGTCCTCGGCCGCCGCGGCGGCGGAGTTCGTCGAGATCCGCGGCCAGATCGAGCAGAAGTACTGACCCGAGCAGGCAGGGGCCCGTCACCACCGGTGACGGGCCCCTGTCGCGTCAGCCCGCCGTGGCCGCCCGCTCGGCGGCGCTGCGCAGCACGCAGAACTCGTTGCCCTCCGGGTCGGCGAGCACCACCCAGCCCGAACCGTCCGGGCGGATGTTGTCGGAGACGTGGGTGGCGCCGATGGCCAACAGCCGCGCGACCTCCTCGTCCCGGGTCCGGTCCGCGGGCTCCAGGTCGAGGTGCAGGCGGTTCTTCACCGTCTTGCCCTCGGGCACGGCCAGGAAGAGCACCTCCGGGCCCCCCGGGGGCAGCAGCATGGCCTCCGGGTCACCGGGGAAGTCGTCCGGCTGCCGGGGGCAGTCGAAGACCTGCGCCCAGAAGCCGGCCAGGGCGTACGTGTCGCGGCAGTCGATGCCGATGTTGTGGATGGTCGCGCTCACTGGTGTTCCTCCTCTGTCGACGCGCCCGCCCGCTCCGCCGCCCCGCGCAGGACGCAGAACTCGTTGCCCTCCGGGTCGGCGAGCACCACCCAGCCCGTACCGTCGGCGCGCCGCTGGTCGTCCACCAGGACCGCGCCGAGCCCGAGCACCCGCTCGACCTCCTGGTCGCGGGTCCGACCGGCCGGTTGCAGGCAGACGTGCACCCGGTTCTTGACCGTCTTGGCCTCGGGCACCTGCTGGAAGAACACGCTCGGGGTGGTGTCGCCGCCCGGTGGCAGCAGGACCGCCTCCGGGTCGCCCGGTGCGTCGTCGGCGTGCCGGGCGTAGCCGAGCACCGCCGACCAGAAGCCGGACAGGGCGTAGGTGTCGTGACAATCGAAACTGATGTTGTGGATCCGTGGATGCACGGGTTCCTCCGCTACGGATGGAGGCGCCCCGCGTGCGTGAGGGTCAGCCGGCGAGACGGGGCGCGGAGATCATGACGGTGAACATTCGACGCACCCCCCTCCGGATGTCGGGCTGACGCCATGATCCTTCCATCGGGCCGGCCCGACCCGCAACCCCCGGTGCCGCGTCACCGCCCGGCGGCCGGTTCCTCGGCGGTCACCGCCGGGGCGGCCTCCGCCGCCGGCAGGGTCACCGTGACCTCCAGCCCGCCGCCGGGCTGGGCGATCACCCTGACCGTGCCGCCGTGCGCGTCGCAGACCGCCCGGACGATGGAGAGCCCGAGGCCCGAGCCGCGCGCGCCGGTGCGCTCCCGGCCGCCGCGCCGGAACGGCTCGAACAGGCCCGGCACGTCGGCCTGGTCCACCTCGAAGCCAGTGTTGCCCACCACCAGCCAGGACCGGCACCCGTCCGAGCCCGTACGCACCCAGAGCCGGCCGTGCAGGTGGTTGTAACGCACCGCATTCTCGATCAGGTTGCCGGCCAACCGGTCCAGCAGCCCCGGATCGCCGACCACCGGCGCGGACTCCAGCGACGTCTGCACCCGCAACCCGATCCGCTCCACCTCCCGGCGTACGGCCGACAGGGCGTTGGCGGTGCCGGCGGCGAGGTCGCACTCGGTGCGGCGGCCGAGCCGGCGGCCCGCCTGGGCCTCGCTGCGGGCCAGCACCAGCAGGGCGTCGACCAGCCCGTTGGCCCGCTCGGAGGCGTCCCGCACGACCGTGGCCATCCGGCGGTACTCGGCGGCGTCCGCCTCGTCGTCGCTGAGCGTCACGTCGATCTCGGTACGCATCACGGCGAGGGGGGTGCGCAGCTCGTGCGAGGCGTTGGCGACGAAGCGCTTCTGCGCCTCGAACGCGGCGGCGATCCGGTCCAGCATCGCGTCGAACGTCTTCGCCAGCTCGGCCACCTCGTCGTCGGCGCCGGAGTAGCCGATCCGCTGGTCCAGGGTGGTCTCGCCGAGCCGCCGGGCGGTGGCGGTGACCTGGTGCAGCGGGCGCAGCGCCCGCCCGGCCACCGCGTACGCCCCGGCCACCCCGACGACGCTGATCGCCAGCAGCGCCACCAGGCCCTTGACCAGCAGCTCCGTGCTGGCAGCGTCGACCAGTTGCCGCTGCCACTGCGCGGCGTCCAGCGACCGCCCGTCGGCCAGCACCACGGTCGTGCCGGGGAGCAACTCGTCGGTCGGGCGCAGCGCGTCGCGGACCAGCAGCCAGGCCAGCAGCACCAGGATCGCCCCGGCGCCGACCAGCAGCACGCCGTTGAGCAGGGTCAGCCGCAGCCGCAGGGTGGGCCGCAGGCGCCTCCGCACGGCCGGGTCCTTCGGTTTGGACCGCGGGGCTCGCAGAACCGGCTCACTCCTCGCGCTCACCGTGCCACCTTCGTTCGCGACTGCGGGGCTCGCAACACCGGCTCACTCCTCGCGCTCACCGTGCCACCTCCGCCGTGCGGTAGCCGGCGCCGACCACCGTCTCGATCAGCGGGGGGTCGCCCAGCTTCTTGCGCAGCGTCATCACGGTGACCCGGACGATGGTGGTGAACGGGTCGGTGTTGGCGTCCCACACCCGCTCCAGCAGCTCCTCGCTGGAGACCACCGCGCCGCGCGCCTTGAGCAGCTCGCAGAGCACGCCGAACTCCTTGTTGGTCAGGTCGACCGGCTGCCCGCCCCGGGTGGCGACCCGGCGGGCCGGGTCGAGCACCAGATCGGCGAGTTCCAGCACCGGCGGCGCGGCCGGGGTGGCCCGCCGGCCGAGCGCCTGCACCCGGGCGACCAACTCGTCGAAGGCGAACGGCTTCGGCAGGTAGTCGTCGGCGCCGAGCTGCAACCCCTCGACGCGGTCGGCGACGGTGCCGCTGGCGGTCAGCATCAACACGCGGGTGAGCGCGCCGGAGGCCGCCAGGTCCGCGCAGATCTGGTCGCCGTGCACGCCGGGCAGGTCCCGGTCCAGCACCACCACGTCGTAGCGGGTGACGAACGCCATCTCGTGGCCGCTGTCACCGTCGTAGGCGACGTCCACCGCCATGCCCCGCTTGCGCAGCCCCCGCACGATCGCGTCGGCGAGGTTGCGCTCGTCCTCGACCACCAGTACCCGCATCCCGGCCTCCTCGCGCCCTGACCACCCGACAACCTAGTGCGGGCCGCCAACCCGCGCCGCACCCGCCGTCCGGGCCGGCCACCGTTGCAGAAAACCTTCGTCGTACGCGATGCTTCCGGCATCAACCTTCGCGACGGACGGGGAGACGCATGACCGACGCGGCGCCGACGGCCGGGCGGGACGTCGCCTACCGGAGCTTCCGTCTGCCGGACGACGCGGACCGGGGCGTCCTGGCCGGGCTGCGCGCCGTCCCCTGGGGGCTCGAACTGGCCGACCCGGTCGACCGGCTCGACCACACCGACGCCGACGGCCGCACCCGCCGGTACGCCGCGGGCAGCTGGACCTCGCCGCCCGTGCCGGCCGGCTTCGCCGTCCGCGACGTGGTTCCCTCGTGGACCGGGCAGACCCCGGGCGGCTGCTGGCTGCGGGTGGAGCTGCGCGGCTGGCACGACGACGCCCCGTCCACCGGCTGGTACGTCCTCGCCGACTGGGCCGCCGACGACGAGGCGTTCCGCCGCACCTCCGTGCCCGGGCAGCGCGACGCCGACGCCCGGGTTGACACGGACACCCTGCTCGTCACGGGCGCGACGGTCACCGGCTGGCAGGCCCGGGTGACCCTGCTCCGGCCGGCGGACGCCGACGCCGGCACCACGCCGGTGCTGCGTACGGTCGGGGCCGTCGCCTCCGCACCGCGCGCGGAGGCCGCGGCGACCCGGCCGGCGGCCGAGGGGCCACCATCCGTGGCGGCCCCGCCCGGCGCGGAAGCCCGGCCCGCCGGAGTCGCCCCGGCCCCGGCCGCCGCACCCGGTGCCGCCCGGACGACGCCGGCCGCCTGGGGCACAGTGCTGGACGTGCCGCGCTACTCGCAGCGGCTGCACGCCGGCGCGCACCCGCAGTGGGGCGGCGGCGGGGACTCCTGGTGCAGCCCCACCTGCACGTCGATGGTGCTCGCCTTCTGGGACGCCGCCCCCGCCCCGGACCGGTACGCCTGGGTGGCCCCGGCCGGCCCCCGCCCGGTGGTGGTGCACGCCGCCCGGCACTGCTACGACCACGCCTACGCCGGGGCCGGCAACTGGCCCTTCAACACCGCGTACGCCGGGCTGCACGGGGTGGACGCCTTCGTCACCCGGCTGCGCTCGCTGGCCGAGGCGGAGGCGTTCGTGGCGGCCGGCATCCCGCTGATCGTCTCCGCCGCGTTCACCGCCGGCCAGGTGCCCGGCCTGGACTACGACACCGCCGGGCACCTGTTGGTGCTGGTGGGCTTCACCGACACCGGCGCGCCGGTGCTCAACGACCCGTACGCCCCGGACGACGACGCGGTGCGCCGGACCGTCGACCGGGACCGGTTCGAGGCCGCCTGGCAGGCCGGCAGCGGCGGGGTGGCGTACGTGCTCCGGCCGCCCGGCGTGCCGCTGCCCCCGGCGCCGGAGCAGCCCAACTGGTGACCCGGCACCCGGAGCAGCCCGACGGGTAACCCGGCGGCGCGGGCCGGACGACCATCCGGCGTGCCCGGGCTCAGCCCTCGAACCGCCAGACGCCGTACTCGCCGGTGCGCAGCCGGCACAACACGGCCTCCGTGCCGCCCCGGCAGTCCCCGGAGGCGTCCCTGAGCAGGTCGACCACCCGGGACCGGCCGGCCACGACGTCCAACTCGCCGACCACCAGTCCGCCGCCGGATGCGGCCGGCCGCACGGCGAGAAGCCGGCCGCCGTCCTGCCACGGCATCAGCTGCCACGTGCCCAGGTCGGCGACCTGCCGACCGGTCGCCGCGTCGAGCACGCTGAACCGCTCCCCGGTCGACCCCGGCGCGAGCGCCAGGAGCCGCCCGTCCCGCCCGGACAGCACCCCCAGCCACCCCTCCGCGGTCCAGCGGAGCGCGCCGGTGGTCGGGTCGAGCGCACGGAAGCCCCCGGTCTGCCCGGCGGCGCAGAGCAACTCGCCGCAGTCGACGACGTGCTCGACCAGCGGCACGCGCGCCGCCCACCGCGGTCGCAGCCCGTCCAGCCCGTACGCGGTCACCACGCCGGCCCGAGCGACCAGCAACAGGTCGTCGATGACCGTCGGCTGACCGAACGAGGGCTGCCCGTCGAGGCGCAGGTCCGCCGCGTGCAGCAGGTCGCCCGAGCGGGGGTCGCGCACCTCCGCCCGCCCGTCGGCCGTGACCAGCACGAACCGCTCGACCAGCCCGTCGCGGACGCCGAAGCGCACCCCCTCGGGCGGCGTCGGCACCGACCAGAGCGCCCGCCCGGAGGCCGGGTCCACGGACCGCAGGGCGGCGGCGTCCTGCATCAGCAGCGTCCCGGCGACGTCCGCCCAGTGGTAGCCGGCCTGCCGCCAGCGCTCCCGGCCGGTGGCGGGGTCGAGGGCGATCGTCTGGCCGAGGCTCTGGTCCCCGGTGACCGAGAACAGCACCACCCCGGGCCCGGTCTGCACCTGCCAGAACCGGCCAGGCGCGAGGAGGCGGGCGCGCCACAGGGGAGCCGGTGCCCGCCCGTCGGCGGGGGTCCGGGCGGGCAGGGCGTAGGCGCGCACCTCGACGGTCCCCCCGGGCTCCCCCTCGGCCGGTTCGACCACGTAGAACCGGCCGCCGTCGAGGAACGCCTCGGACCCGACGCGGGCCGGCACGACGACCGAGACCCGCTCCGGTGTCGGCGCGGCGCCGGCCAGGGTGGCCACGAGCAGCGCGAGCACCAGTGCCACCCGCAGCGGCCGGCCGACGGCGCGGGGCGAGCGGGGCAGCGGCGCCTCGCCGTCCGGCCCGTCGCGCAGCTCGCCGAGGTCGATCAGGGTCATGCCCGCCCCTCCCCGCCGGTCATCCGGGCAGCTCCCAGACCCCGTACGCGCCGCCCTCCCGGCGGCAGAGGACGAGCGACCCGTACGCGCCGCACGCCCCGACCACACCGTGCAGGGCCGCCAGCACCCGGATGCCGTCCCCCCGCTCGTCGAGCCGGGCGACCAGGACCCGCCCGTCCCGCTGCCGACGGTGCAGGACCGCGGGGTCCTCCCACGGCGCCAGGTCACCCAACTGCCAGCGGCCCAGCTCCCGCACCGGGCGACCGGTCGCCGCGTCGAGCAGCACGTGTTCCGCCGCACCGCCGCGCGGATAGCCAGCCGCCAGCAGCCGATCGCCCACGGGAGTCAGCAGCGGCCAGTCGTCGGCGCGCCAGCGGGCGCTGCCGGTGGCGGGGTCGAGCAGCCGCAAGCGCCCGCCGTCCCCGACGCAGATCACCACGCCGCAACCGAAGGCGTACGGCCGGGCGGACGGGCCGCGCGGCACGCTCCACCGTCGGCGCAGGGCGGCGGTGTCGTAGGCGGACAGCACAGCGGGCCCCTCGGACACCAGGACCACGTCGTCGGTGACCCCGAGCACCTCGGGCGGCCCGGCCGCGGCGGGCAGGGCCGCCGCGTGCAGGACGTCGCCCGAGTCCGGGTCGCGCAGCTCCAGCCGCCCGCCGTCGAGCACCGTCAGCAGCGTCACCCGGCCGTCCCGGGTCGACCAGCGCAGGGCCCCCGGGGGCAGCCGCCGCGTCCAGCGGACCGCACCGCTGGCGGCGTCGACCGACCGCAGCACCGGCGCCCCCGGCCGGGTGCCGGCGGTCCCCCACACGAGCAGGTTTCCGGCCGGCGTGGCGCCGTCCAACCGCCCGTCGACGCGCCAGCGCACCGCGCCGTCGGCGGCGGCGAGCCCGACGACCTGCGGCCCCGCCGGCTCCTCCGGCATGCCGAGCACCACCACGTCGCCGACGCGCACGACGGGGAAGGGACTCACCGGCCCGGTCAGCGGAAGGTGCCACAGTGGACGGCCCGAGGGCAGCTGATGAGCGGCCACCCGGGGCGCCGGGCCGGGGCCGGGCGCCACGCCGGGCCCGGTGCGGTCCACCACCAACAGCAGGTCGCCCGCGACGACGACGTCGGCGTCCGGGCGGGCCGGGACGACGGCACCGGGCGGGTGCGCGGCCTGGGGCGCGGCGGCGGTCAACACGGCCAGACAGAGCAGGGCGACGAGGGCGGGTGCCCAGCGGCGGACCGCCCGACCCGGCCCGGGGCCGGCCGGCGGCGGGACCTCCCGCCGCTCACCGAGGTCGATGACCGTCACGCGCCGTCCTCCCCGTCACACCCCCGCGCCGGCCGGCAAACCGGCCGGGGAGGCACCGGCCCGGCAAAAGCGACGCATCCGCGCCTGTACGATGGCGCGTCGTGGCTGTGCCGGTGGTAGACCCCTCGCTGAACTCCGTCTCCGCGCCCGTCGCGGCCGAGCCGTCGCGGCGGCCCCGGCGGAGGCCGGCCCGCGCCGACGTACTGGCCATCGGAGCCTATGTCCTGCTCGGCGTTCTCGTGTGCCTGAACTACTGGGTGGACGTGCAGAACCGGGTGTCGTCGCACCTGCCCACCG
This sequence comes from Micromonospora sp. NPDC047730, assembly GCF_043204765.1. Lineage (NCBI taxonomy): Bacteria > Bacillati > Actinomycetota > Actinomycetes > Micromonosporales > Micromonosporaceae > Micromonospora > Micromonospora sp. NPDC047730. The sequence goes on from NZ_JBIDCU010000009.1 coordinate 148,707, forward strand.
ACCACAGTTGGTTCGAGTGGCTCTTCTCGCACGGCGCGTACTCGTTGCGGCACCTGGAGAACCCGCTGTTCACCGCCCGCCAGAACGCCCCGGACGGGGTGAACATGATGGCGAACACCTCGCTGCTCGGGGTGACGCTGCCGCTGGCGCCGCTGACCATGCTCCTCGGCCCGCAGGTCATGTACGCGCTCTACCTGGGCGCCGCGCTGGCCGCGACGGCCGGCACGTCGTACTGGGTGCTGTCGCGGCACCTGGTGCGCTCCCGGGCGGCGGCCTTCGTCGGCGGCGCGTTCCTCGGTTTCGCGCCCGGCATCGTGCACCACGCCAACGGTCAGCCCAACTTCGTCTCGAACTTCCTGCTGCCGCTCATCGTGCTGCGGGTGTTCCGGCTGGGCGAGCCCGGCCGGTGGCGGCGCAACGGCGTCGTGCTCGGGCTGCTGGTGGCGTACCAGATCTTCATCAACGAGGAGATGCTGCTGCTGACCGCGCTGGCCTGCCTGGTCGCCGTGGTCGCGTACGCCGTGCTGCGGCCGGCGCGGACGCGGGCGGTGGCCGGCACCTTCGCCGCCGCGCTCGGCGTGGGCGGCGGGTTGGCCCTGCTGCTGACGGCCTACCCGATCTGGTTCCAGTTCAACGGCCCGCAGTCCTACCGGGGCCTGCAGGGTGGGGTGTTCCACAACTGGGGCGAGGACCTGGCGGCCTTCGTCACCTTCGCCCGGGACACCGTCGCCGGGGACGAGGCGGTGGAGAAGACCATCGGTCTGACGGAGCAGAACACCTGGTTCGGCTGGCCGCTGGTGTTGCTGTCGCTGGTGGCGCTGGTGCTGCTGGTCCGCCGGTCGCTCGCGGCCCGGATCGTGGCGGTGCTGGTGGTGGTCTTCACCGTGGCCTCGATCGGCCCGAAGGTGCGCCTGAACGGGGTGGAGACCGAGACGGACGGCCCGTGGTCGTACATCCCCGACGACCTGCCGCTGGTCGAGATGATGATGCCGACCCGGCTGGCCCTGGTGGTGGGGGCGGCGGTCGGCGTGCTGCTCGCCCTGGCCTGGGACGCGGTGGCCGGGGCCGGCCGTTCGTCGGTCCCCGCGCCGCGCTCCGGCGACGACACCGCCGGTGGCGCCGGGCCGCGCCGCCGCTGGCTCCGGCCGGTCGGGTACGCGGCCGTCGCGCTCGCCGTGCTGCCGCTCGTCCCCCGCCCGCTGCCGGCACAGCCCGTCGAGCCCCCGCCGCACTTCATCACCGCCGGCGGCTGGCGCCCGTACGTGCCGGCGGGCCGGACCCTGGTGCCGGTGCCGATCCCGAGCAACGTGCACGGCCTGCCCACGCTGCGCTGGAGCGCCCTGACGCAGCACGCGTTCCCCATCCCCGGCGGCTACTTCATCGGGCCGAACGAGCTGGGCGAGGGCGTCTTCGGCGCGCCGAACCGGCCGACCAGCACCCTGGTCTACGCCACGATGGACTCCGGCGAGGTGCCGCCGCTCACCGACGAGAACCGCCGCCAGGTGGTCGAGGACCTGCGCTTCTGGAAGGCGTCCGTGGTCGTCCTCGGCGCGCACCCGCGCGAGGCGGTCCTCCGGGAGCTGATGACCGCGCTGATCGGCCCGCCGCAGCGCGTCGACGACGTCTGGCTGTGGGACGTCCGTCCCCTGGTCGGCTGACCCGTCGCCCCACCAGGCTGACCAGTCACCCCACCAGCGGGCGCACGTCCCAGACGTAGGCGCCCGCGACCTCGCGGCCGGGGCCGAGGAGCGCCTCGACCGTACGCCGGACCGGGTCGCCGTGGTGCAGTCCACCCTGGACCACCACGGCGGCACGCCAGTGGCGCAGGTCCTCCACCGCGCGCCGGCGGTCGGCGTCGGTGACCGCCGGCACCTCGCCGGTCTCCGCCGCCCGGCGCAGCAGCACGGCCGTGGGACGATCCGGCGCGCCCCAGCGGGCGGCCGGGTCGTCGGCGGCCCGGGGGCCGATGAAGTAGCCGCCCGGCGTCGGGAAGGCCAGCCCGGTGCGGGCCGACCAGAGCATCGCCGGGCTGACCCCGGCGCCGGTCACCGGCGGCACCGGCACCACGGTCCGGCCCGGCGGGACGTACGCGCGCCAGCCGCCCTCGGCCACGAAGGCCGGCACCGGCCAGGCCGGCACGGTCCGGATCGGGGTGGGGAACAGCGGCAGCAGCGCGGCGGCCACCGCCCCGCCCCAGAGCAGCCGCACCGGCACCCCGCCCGCCCGTGGTTCGGCCCCCGCCGCGGCGCGGAGGCGGTCCAGGGAGAGGGCGAGCAGGATGCCCAGCACTGGGATGCAGACCAGCGGGAAGCGCGCCGGCACCGCGAGGTCGAGCAGCGGCAGCTCCGCGACCAGCCGGTACGGGCCCGGGATGCCGGTGGCCGTGCCGCCCAGGCGCACCTGCGCGCCGAGGGAGAGCAGCGCGAACAGCACCCCGCAGACGGCCAACGCGCGGACCGACGGCCGGCGCCACAGCCAGATCACGATCACCACGGCGAGCACCAGCAGCCCCGGCCCGAAGAAGGAGTTCTCCTCGGTCGGGTTCGGCGCGAGCAGGCCCGGCAGATGGTCGTCGCCGAACACGGTCTGCCGGGCGGAGGCGGTGAACGACGCGGCGTCGAGCTGGTAGCCGTACGCGTGGAAGGGCATTCCCCGGTAGTGGCCCGGGCCGAAGAACTGGAACCACAGCGGGTACGCCAGCAGCGGCAGCGAGACCGCCACGCCGATCCCCAGCCGCACGAGCAGCGCGGGCGCCAGCCGGCGGGCGGCCGACCGGTCGGCCGCCGCGTACGCGAGCGCGAACGTCCCGGCCGCCAGCACCAGGAAGACCAGCACCTCCTCGCCGAGGAAGACCTGGTACGCCACCAGCAGCCCCAGCAGCGCCCCGTGCCGCACCGACCGGCGCGGGTCGGGGTGGAACACCAGCGCCAGGATCGCCGGCACCAGGAACTGCGCGGCCATGTGCAGGTGCGCCCCGGCCTGCGCGACCATGCCCGGGGCGAAGCCGCAGAACAGGCCGCCGACGGCCGCGGCCACCCGGGAGTCGACCAGCCGGCGGCACAGCAGGACGTACCAGGCGGTCGCGGTGCCGGCGAGGCAGCCGACCACCGCCACCAGGAACGCCGCCTGCGAGCCGAACAGCAGGGTGACCGGGGTCAGCGGCACGCCCAGGCCGAGCACCGAGGTGTTGGCCATCAGGTTCACGCCGTCCGGCGCGTTCAGCGCCGAGCTGTACAGCGGATTCTCCAGGCCGGTCACGGCCCGGGCCGCGCGGGCCAGCATCCACTCGAAGAGGATCTGGTCCCCCGCCTGGTGGAACAGCCGCCCCGGCCGCCCCCACTGGCCGACGGTCAGCAGCACCGCCAGGGCCAGGTAGCCGGCCACGACCAGCGCGTCGGCGGCGCGGGCCGGCAGCCGGCGCGGGCGCCGGGCTGGTGCCGCGTCGACGGTGCCGGTCGCCGTCGGGGCGGCCATCAGGCCGGCTGGTCGGTCAGCGCCCGGACGTCCCACACCCAGACGTCCAGCTCCCGGCGGCCGGGGCCGACCAGTTGCTCGACGGTGCGCCGCAGCGGCTCGGCGTGGTGCTGGTCGACCGGGAGCACCAGGATGGCCGCCCGCCAGTGCCGCAGCTCGTCGAGGGACCGGCGGCGCTGCCGGTCGTCCAGTTCGGGCGTACGGCCGGTCGACGCGACCTCCTCCAGCAACTGCCCCACACCGCTGGGCCGGCCACCGAAGCGGCCGGGGTCGCCGGTGTTGCCGTTGCGCGGGGCCAGGAAGTAGCCGCCGGGGATCTTGAAGTCGAGGTTGGTGGACGCGGCCCAGCGCATCCCGTGGGTGTAGCCCATGTTCGGCACCGGGATCGGCACCAGGGTCTGGTCCGGACCGACGTAGCCGCGCCACCGGTCGGCGGTGATGAAGTCCGGCACCGGCGGGCGCGAGGTGACCTTCAGCGGCATCGGCGCGATCGGCAGCAGCGCGAGGACGAGCCCGGCGACGGTGAGCGTACGCAGCGTCCGTGGCTCGACCGGCAGCGTCCGGGAGCGCTCGACGGCCAGCGCCAGCAGGATGCCGATCACCACGCCGGTGATGAGGCCGAACCGGGTCGGCACCACCGCGTCGAGCAGCGGCAGCCGGACCAGCCACTCCCACGGCCCGGTGACCAGCTCGCGGTCCCACCAGGACACCCGCTCGCCGAGGGAGAGCACGGCGAAGAAGACCCCGGTCACGGCGAGCGCCCGGACCAGCAGCTCCCGCCGCAGCCAGGCCACGATGCCGACGGCGATCAGGGAGAGGCTCCAGCCGAAGAAGGCGTTCTCCTCGGAGTAGTTCGGGGCGAGGTTGATGTTCGCGCGCTCGTTGCCGCCGAGCGTCGGCGAGCCGGGGGCGAAGAAGGCGGCGATGTCGTTGCCGTAGTCGCGGACCGCGTCGCTCAGCCCGTGGTACGCCATCGGCCCCGCGAACTGGATGTAGAGCGGGTACGCCAGCAGCGCCCCGGCGACGACGGCGCAGGTCGCCAGGGCCTTCGCCAGCGGCCGCCAGGCCGCCGACCAGAGCGCCGGACGCTGGGCGAGCACGGCGAGCAGGAACACCCCGCAGGCCAACGCCGTGAAGAGCAGGATCTCCTCGTTGATGAACGCCTGGACGGTGACCAGCAGGGCGAGCAGCAGACCGTCGCGCCACGGCCGCCGGGACCGGGTGATGACCAGCACCCGCCAGACGATGAACGGCAGCAGGAACTGGGAGATGATGTTCGGGTGCCAGTTGGCGTGCGACAGCATCGCCGGCGAGAACCCGCAGAACCAGCCGCCGACCGCCGCCGCCAGCGGGCTGCGCACGACGTGCCGGGAGAGCACGAAGTACCAGGCCGAGGCGGTACCGGCGAGGGCGAGGGTGACCAGCACCACGAACGTCACGGCCGGGCCGAAGAGCAGGGTCACCGGCACCATCGGGATGCCCAGCGCGAGGATGGCCGTGTTGGCCATCAGGTTGACGCCGTCGGGATAGTTGAACTGCTCGGTGAAGAACGGGAACTCGCCGTGCAGCACCACGCGTACCGAGTGGGCGAGGAAGAACTGCACCTGGGCCGGGTCGCTGCTGTAGAGCGAGGCCACCCGGCCGGCCGGGTCCACCCAGATCTGACTGGTCACCCAGACCGCGGCGAGCAGGAACAGGCCGAAGACCACGAGGTCCTGCCGGCGTCGGGCCCAGCGCCGCGGCCGGGCGGGGGCCGCCCCGCCGTCCGCCGCCGGCGCCCCGGTCCCACCGTCCGCCGCGGGCGAGGTGCCGGCGACGGGCTTCGACGGCGTTCCGGCGGCGTCGACCTCGGCAGCGGCGCCCGACGGCCCGCTGGCCTCGGCCGGGGCCCGGGTGGCGGGGACGGATGCGCCGCCGTTCGACGTACGGTCACCGGCGTCTTCGGGGTCGGACGCGGAGGCCGCGGCGGCGTCGGATTCCGGCGAGGATTCGGCGCGGGTCTCGGCAGGCGTCACAGTCGGCGGAGTCTACCCGAGCGGGACATTCGCCCTGAAACCACGTCAGCGTCCTCTGTGGCGCGTGTCGGCCGGCCGTGCGATCCGCGCGCGACCTGCGGCCGGTCGGCGGACGAGGTGCCGCGTCCGGGTGATCGGACATCTCGTACTATGGCGCTTTCCGTAGACCACGGCTGAGGCGATCGAGGGGGCGTACAGGTGGCTCCAGTCCGCCGGCGCGGCATCACGGCCACCGCACTGCTGACCCTGCTGCTCACCGCGGCGGCCTGCGGTCCGGTCGCCGACCGGCAGCCGGGCGACCTGCGGGTCGGGTACGACAGCCTCGACGGCGACCTGGCGGTGTGGCCGCCGCGCGGCGCGCTCGCGGGCGACGCCACCGTGACCGCGGCGGTGACCGGCGCGGTCCGCGACTGGCGGTCGCCGGCCGAGGACCGGGTGCACCTGCCCACGTCCGGGATCCTCTGGTCCGGTGAGGTGGACGGCGCGCCGCTGGTGCTGGTGGCCGCCGACGTGCCCGGCGAGAGCGCGTCCTGGCTGCTCCAGGTCACCGTCGACAGCGGCCGGTACGCGGTCACCCGCGCCGCCGAGTACACCGACCCCGGCTACCTCGTCTACTCCGACGTGCTTCCCGTGCACACCGTCGCCGGCCGGCGCTACCTGACGTCGAGCCGGGTCGAGCGGCTGCTCGGGCCGGACGGCCGCGCGCTGCGCAACGTCGACGGCCTCACCGAGCCGGTGGACGTGCCGGCCTGCCGGGCCGTCGGGGTGACCGCCACGCTGAAGGCGACCGAGTCGCTGCCCCGGGGCCGGTCCGCCGACCGGCTGCTCGACCTGGGCACCGGCACCACCGACCCGCGCTATCCGCTCGTGCGGGACGAGAGCGGCTCCGGCAAGCGGGCCCTCAAGGGCCTCGACACCTGCGTGCTCGCCGGCGAGGAGGGCCCGTTCGGCAGCGTCCCCCGCCGCATCGGCGACCGGGACGCGCCGCGCTCCACGCCGTCGTCCTGGCCGATGTCCAAGCTGGCGGTCCGCACCCTGGGCGAGGTCGCCCTCGGCGGCGGCGAGCCGGCGGAGCTGGAGCAGCTCAGTTGGGAAACCGCGGACGGGACGATGACCGCGGTGGTCTACCGCCCGTCCGACGGGGGCCCGCCGGTGCTCTCCCCCGCCGACCGGTCCAGCCCGCTGCAGGCGTACGCGCTGCCGGTGCCGGGGCAGCCGCTGGCGGTGCTGAGCTGGCGGGCCACCCGGGACAGTTCCCTGTCGACGCCGCCGGAGACCCCGCGCCTGGTGGACCGGCCGGGCCTGGTCGTCGTGCCGATGCCGACCCGCTCGGAGACGTTCAGCCTGGCCGAGACGGAGAAGACCCACTACCGCTCCCTCGGCGGCCGCTGACCCACCCCGCCCCGCCCCGCCCCGCCCCGCCCCGCCCCGCCCCGCCCCGGCGATCTTGCACTTCCTGCCCAGGCAAAAAGGCATTCGCGGCACAAGGGTGGCCGAAAGTACAAGATCGGCGCGGCGGCGGGACGAGCGCCCGGGGAGGTCCGGCCCCCCCGGGGGGGGGTGGCGGCACGCAGGCGGCGGGTGGCCCGGGAGGGCCGCCCGCCGCCTGCGTTCGGTGCGTCAGTTCTGCGCGGTCGCGTCGTCGGCGGTGATGACCGGCTCGACCGGCTCGACGTCCAGCCGGGAGATCCAGCCGGTGACGTCGCGGGCCACGTCCTGGGCGGTCAGGCCGAGGTCGGCGAGGATCTGCGCGCGGGTGCCGTGCGGGTGCCAGTCCGCCGGCACGCCGAGGTCGCGCAGCGGCACCCGGACGTCGGCGTCCCGCATCGCCTGGGCGAGGGCGTCGCCGACGCCGCCGACCCGCACGCCGTCCTCGACGGTGACCACGAGGCGGTGCCCGGCGGCCAGCTCGACCAGCTCGGCCGGGACCGGCCGGACCCAGCGCGGGTCGACCACGGTGACGCCGTAGCCCTGCCCGGCGACGCGGGCGGCCACCTCCATGCCGAGGTGCCCGAAGGAGCCGACCGCGACCAGCAGCACGTCCGTACGCGCCGACTCGGCCAGCACGTCGACGGTGCCGACCCGGCGCACGGCTGGCAGGTCGGCGGCGACGGTGCCGGTCGGGAACCGGACGATGGTCGGGCCGTCGTCGACGGCCACCGCCTCGCGCAGCTCCTCGCGCAGGGTGGCGGCGTCGCGGGGCGCGGCGATCCGCAGGCCCGGCACGACCCCGAAGACAGACATGTCCCACATGCCGTAGTGGCTCGGCCCGTCGGGGCCGGTGATCCCGGCCCGGTCCAGCACGAAGGTCACCGGCAGCTTGTGCATCGCCACGTCCAGCAGGACCTGGTCGAAGGCGCGGTTGAGGAAGGTCGCGTAGACCGCCACCACCGGGTGCAGCCCGCCGAGCGCCAGGCCGGCGGCCGAGGTGGCCGCGTGCTGCTCGGCGATGCCCACGTCGTACACCCGGTTCGGGTGCTTGCGGGCCAGCTTGGCGATGCCGGTCGGCTCGGCCATCGCGGCGGTGATGCCCACCACGTCGGGCCGCTCGTCGGCGATCGCGACCAGCTCGTCGGCGAAGACGTGGGTCCACTTCACCGAGGGGGCGGCCACCAGCTTGCCGGTCTCGATGTCGAAGGCGCTACCCGGGCCGTGCAGGCAGTCCGCCTCGTCCTCCTCGGCCGGGCGGTAGCCGTAGCCCTTGCGGGTGACGGCGTGCACGATCACCGGGCCGCCGAAGTGCTTCGCCGCGCGCAGCGCCGACTCGACCGCCACCACGTCGTGGCCGTCGACCGGGCCGACGTACTTGATGCCGAGGTCCTCGAACATCGCCTGCGGGGCGACCGCGTCCTTGATGCCCTTCTTGACCGCGTGCAGCACCTCGTACATCGGCCTGCCGACCAGCGGCGTCGAGCCGAGCGCGTCCTTGACGGTATCGAGGACCTTCTCGTAGCCGGGGTTGAGCCGCAGCGAGGAGAGGTGGTCGGCGAGCCCGCCGATGGTCGGCGCGTACGACCGGCCGTTGTCGTTGACCACGATGACGAGCGGGTTGCCGGCGGTCGCGATGTTGTTCAGCGCCTCCCAGCACATGCCGCCGGTGAGCGCGCCGTCGCCGACCACCGCGACGACGCTGCGCTGCTCGCCCCGCAGGGCGTACGCCTTGGCCAGCCCGTCGGCGTAGGACAGGGCGGTGGAGGCGTGCGAGTTCTCGACCAGGTCGTGCTCGCTCTCGGCCTGGCTCGGGTAGCCGGAGAGGCCGCCGCGCTGGCGCAGCTTGTCGAAGCCGACCTGCCGCCCGGTGAGGATCTTGTGCACGTACGCCTGGTGGCCGGTGTCGAACAGGAGCCGGTCGCGCGGCGAGTCGAAGACGCGGTGCATGGCCAGCGTCAGCTCGACCACGCCCAGGTTGGGGCCGACGTGCCCGCCGGTGCGGGAGACCTTGGCGATCAGGAAGTCACGGATCTCGGCGGCGAGGATGTCCAGTTCCTCGGCGGACATCCGCTTGACGTCCTGCGGACCCCGGACGGTGGCCAGCAGCCCGGCGTGGTGGACCGTGCCCTCTTCAACACTCATGACGGAAGAGTCTATCGGCCGCCGCACAGTCCGCAGCCTGGCCGGGATCATCGCCGCCCGGTCGGGGTGCTGAGCGCCCGGTCAGCCGCGGATCCGCCCGGCCCGCTCCACCCGGCCGGGCGAAGCCCCCGGTCCGCCCGCCGTCGTCAGGGGCGGATCCGCAGCCGGCGGGGCGCGGCGGCGGCCGGCGCGTGCCGGCCCGCCGGCCCGGACGGGGTCCAGGAGCCGAGCACGGCTGCCCGGGTGGCGCCGGTCACCGAGGGCAGCGCGCCGGGCAGCCCGTGCCAGGAGAGCCAGCCCAGCAGCGCGAAGGCGTACGCCTCCTTGGCCTGCGCCGGGACGCCCAGCTCGTCGGTGGTGCGCAGCCGCCACCGGCCGGCCCCGAGCGCGGCCAGCCGGGCGGTCAGGGTGGGGTTGCGCACCCCGCCGCCGGCCGCCACCACCTCCGTGACGCCGTGCCGGTCGCACTCGGCGGCCACCACCCGGGCGGTCAGCTCGGTCAGGGTGGCCAGCACGTCGTCGGCGGGCACCGGCTCGCCGAGGGCGGCCAGCCGCGCGTCCAGGTAGCCGGCGTGGAACAGCTCCTTGCCGGTCGACTTGGGCGGCGGCGCCGCGTAGTACGGCTCGGCGAGCAGCGCGGCGAGCAGGCCGGGGTGCACCCGGCCGGCCGCCGCGCGGGCGCCGTCGAGGTCGCAGGGCCGGCCCAGGAGGCGCCGGGCCGCCGCGTCGAGCAGCGCGTTGGCGGGCCCGACGTCGTACCCGAGCACCGGCGCGCCCGGCGCGACCACGGTGAGGTTGGCGATGCCGCCCAGGTTGAGCGCGGCGCGCGGGGCCGCGCCGTCGGCCGGGTCGAGCAGCAGCGCGTCGAACGCCGGGACCAGCGGCGCGCCCTGCCCGCCGGCCGCGACGTCCGCCGAACGCAGGTCACTCAGCACGGGTACGCCGACCCGGGCGGCCACCCGCGCCACCGTGCCCAGTTGCAGGGTGCCCCGGGCCCGCCCGCCGTCGACCCAGTGGAAGACCGTCTGCCCGGGCGAGACCACGGCGTCGACCGCGCCGCCGGCCAGCTCGACGCCGACCGCCGCCGCCTCGGCGAAGACCTCGCCGAGGCGGTTGTCCAGCCGGCAGACCGCCTCGATCGTGGTGGCCTGCGGCGGCAGCAGCGCCCCGATCTCGGCACGCAGCGCGTCGTCGTAGTCGAGGCCGCGATGCCCGAGGGGGCGCAGCCAGAGCGTGTCGCCCTCGACGGTGAACTCGGCGGCGGCCACGTCCACCCCGTCGTACGAGGTCCCCGACATCAACCCGACGATCTTCATGTAAGGAAGGGCCCCTTCTTATCGGATCCGGTAGAGGAAGGGTCCCCTGCTAACACAAGGTCGGGCGGGAGGAGCAGACCCACCAGCTCGACGTGCTGGGTCATCGGGAACAGGTCGAAGCCGCGCAGCGCGGCGAGCCGCCACCCCGCCCCGGCGAAGGTGTGCACGTCCCGGGCGAAGGCGGCCGGGTCGCAGGCCACGTACGCGACCGCGCGCGGACCCGCGGCGACGACGTCCCGCACCACCCGGGCGCCCGCGCCGGAACGCGGCGGGTCCAGCACCACCACGTCAACGGGGCCGGTGACCCGGCGGCGGGCGAGCGCGGCCTCCACGCGGGCCGGCACGAGGTCGACCCGGGGCAGGTCGCGCAGGTTCTCCCGGGCCGCGGCGACGCCCTGCTCGGCGGACTCCACCAGGGTGACCCGGCCGGCGTCGCCGACCCGGCCGGCCAGCGCGGCGGCGAAGAGGCCCGCCCCGCCGTAGAGGTCCCAGGCGGTCTCCCCCGGCCGGGGGTCGAGCAGGTCGAGGACCGCGTCGACCAGGGTGTCGGCGGCTGCCGGATGGACCTGCCAGAACGACGACGCGGGCAGGACCCACTCCCGGCCGACGGCGACCTCGCGGACCCGCTCCGGCCCGCGCACCGGGCGCGGCACCCCCTCGGCGACGGCGGTCACCGCCACGTCCCCGCCGGTGGAGGCGACCGTCTCGACCGCGTCCGCCGCCGGCCAGCGCGCACCGCTCGGGGCCAGCACGGGCAGCTCCTGGATCGCCGGGTGGGCGATCAGGCAGCGGTCGATCGGCACCACCTCGTGCGAGCGGTGCTTGAGCAGCCCGGCCCGGCCCGCGGCGTCGACGGCGTAGCGGACCCGGGAGCGCCAGCCGAGCGGCCCGCCGGGCAGCGCCGCGACCCGGACGCCCAGCGCGTCCACCTCGGCGTCGGTCAGCCCGCCCAGGCGGGTGAGCTGCTCGCGCACCACCGCGGCCTTCCAGCCGAGCTGGGCGGCCGGGGCGACGTGCTGCAGGTCGCAGCCGCCGCACCGACCCGGCTTCGCGTACGGGCAGGGCGGCTCGACCCGGTCCGGGGCGGCCTCGAGCACGGTCACCGCGTCGGCCCGGACGAACCCCTTGTGCACCTCGGTGACCTCGGCGACCACCCGCTCGCCGGACAGCGCGTGCCGGACGAAGACCACCTGGCCGTCCACCCGCGCGACGCAGTGCCCGCCCGGGGCGACCGCCCCGACGGTCAACTCGACCCGCTCGGCCTCCTCCAACCCCCGGCCGTCCCGCGCCCCGGTCACCGCTCACCCCCACCGCTCGGGCCGCCCTCGCCGGGCGGCGCGGACACGACCGGCGGGACGCTCGGCGGCAGGGTGCCGCGCGGCGCCACCCGGGGCCCACGGGCCGGTCCCCGGCTCAGCGTGGCGTCCAGCCGGTCCAGGTCCTTGCTCGCCGTCGAGGCGAGCTGCCACGGCACGCTGGTCACCATCACGCCCGGCTCGAACAGCAGCCGGCCCTTGAGGCGCAGCGCGCTCTGGTTGTGCAGCAGGTGCTCCCACCAGCGCCCGACCACGTACTCGGGGATGAAGACCGTGACCACGTCGCGGGGCGACTCGCGGCGGACGCCGGCCACGAAGTCCAGGATCGGGCGGGTGATCTCCCGGTACGGCGAGTCGACCACGGTCAGCGGGACGGGCAGGTCCCGCAGCTCCCACTCCTGCTGCAACTCCCGCGTGTCCTTCTCGTCGACGTTGACGGTCACCGCGGTCAGCGTGTCCGGCCGGGTGGCCCGGGCGTACGCGATCGCCCGCAGCGTCGGCTTGTGCAGCTTGCTGACCAGCACGACGGCGTGGTTGCGGGCGGGCAGCACGGCGCGGCCCTCGTCCGGCGGGGTCAGCTCCGTGGCGACCCGGTCGTAGTGCCGGCGGATGGCCAGCATCAGCACGTAGATCATCGCCATGGCGGCGATGGCGATCCACGCGCCGAGCAGGAACTTCGTGACCAGCACGATGACCAGCACGGTGCCGGTCATCGCCATGCCGAAGGCGTTGATCGCCCGGGACCGGAGCATCCGCCGGCGCGCCTGCGGGTCCCGCACGGTCCGCAGGTGCCGGTTCCAGTGCCGGATCATGCCGGCCTGGGAGAGGGTGAAGGAGACGAACACGCCGACGATGTAGAGCTGGATGAGCCGGGTCACCTCGGCCTGGAAGCCGACGATCAGCACGATCGCGGCGACGGCCAGGAAGACGATGCCGTTGGAGAAGGCCAGCCGGTCGCCGCGGGTGTGCAACTGCCGGGGCAGGTAGCGGTCCTGGGCGAGGATCGAGCCGAGCACCGGGAAGCCGTTGAACGCGGTGTTCGCGGCCAGGAAGAGGATCAGCGCGGTGACCCCGGCGACCACGAAGAGCAGCACCGAGCCGGAGCCGAAGACCGTCTCCCCGAGCTGGGCGGTGACGGTCTTCTGCACGTACCCCTCGGGGCCGGAGATGATCTGCAGCTCCGGGTCCTCGACGAACTGCAGGCGGGTGAGCTTGGACAGCCAGATGATGCCGACGAGCATGGCCACCGAGATGGTGCCGAGCAGCAGCAGCGTGGTGGCCGCGTTGCGACTCTTGGGCGCCTTGAACGCGGGCACCCCGTTGGAGATCGCCTCCACGCCGGTCAGTGCCGCGCAGCCCGAGGAGAAGGTGCGCAGCAGCAGGAAGACCAGGGCGAAGCCGGTGACGCTGTGCTCGGCCTGGATCTCCAGGCCGGCGCTGGGCGCCCGCAGGTCGTCACCGAGCACGAAGACCCGGACCAGCCCGGTGAGCAGCATCCCGACCATCACGATGATGAAGCCGTAGGTGGGGATCGCGAAGGCCGTGCCGGACTCCCGCAGGCCGCGCAGGTTGACCGCGGTGAGCAGCACCACCGCGGTGACCGCGATCAGCACCTTGTGGGTGGCCACGAACGGCACCACCGAGCCCAGGTTGGCCACCCCGGAGGAGACCGAGACGGCGACCGTGAGCACGTAGTCGACCAGCAGCGCGCTGGCCACCGCGACGCCCGCCCGGGGGCCGAGGTTCACCGTGGCCACCTCGTAGTCGCCGCCGCCGGAGGGGTAGGCGTGCACGTTCTGCCGGTAGCTGGCCACGACGGTGAGCATCACCACCACGACGGCCAGGGCGATCCACGGCGAGAAGAAGTACGCCGAGGCGCCGGCGATGGAGAGGGTCAGCAGGATCTCGTCGGGCGCGTACGCGACGCTGGAGAGCGCGTCGGACGCGAAGACGGGCAGCGCGATGCGCTTGGGCAGCAGCGTGTGCTTGAGCCGGTCGGACCGGAACGGTCGACCGAGGAGCAACCGCTTCAGCAGCGAGGTGGGTCTGGCCACAACCGCCAAGAGTACGACGCCCCGGGCGGGCGGCGCGGGGTGGCCGAGCACGGGGCGGTGAACCGGCGGAGTACCGTCGGTCCCCGCCCCCGCCGGGAACGTGGCAGGCTCGCAGACGACACGCTCACCGGTCGGGCGGTTGCGCACCTTGAGGAGGGACGCGGTGCATGTCGTGATCATGGGTTGTGGCCGGGTCGGCTCGACCCTCGCCCACAGCCTGGAGTCCCGGGGCCACTCGGTCGCGGTCATCGACCAGGACTCCGACGCCTTCCGCCGGCTCGGCCCCGAGTTCGCCGGGATCACCGTCACCGGCGCCGGTTTCGACGGCGAGGTGCTCCGGCAGGCCGGCATCGAGCGCGCGGACGCCTTCGCGGCGGTCTCCAGCGGCGACAACTCCAACATCATCTCGGCCCGGCTGGCCCGCGAGACGTTCGGCGTCTCCCGGGTGGCGGCCCGGATCTACGACCAGCGCCGGGCGCAGGTCTACGAGCGGCTCGGCATCCCCACCGTGGCCACGGTCCGGTGGACCGCCGACCGGATGCTGCGGCACCTGGTGCCCGAGGGGAACGTGGAGATCTTCCGCGACCCGACGAGCACGGTGTCGATCGTCGAGGTGCCCGTGCACAAGGACTGGATCGGCCGGTCGGTGCTCGCCCTGGAGGATGCGACGGGGGCCCGGGTGGCGTACCTGATCCGCTTCGGCATCGGCACGCTGCCGACCGTGTCCACCGTCGTCCAGGAGGGTGACCAGCTCTTCATGCTGGTCACCGACGACATCGCCGGGACGGTCACGTCGGCGGCGGCGGCGCCGCCGGAAGGAGGGCTCTGAGCCATGCGCATCGCCATCGCCGGCGCCGGCAACGTGGGCCGCTCGATCGCCCAGGAGCTGATCGACAACGGCCACCAGGTGATGTTGATCGAGCGCCAGCCCAAGATGCTCCGGCCCGACCGGGTGCCCGCCGCCGAGTGGGTGCTGGCCGACGCGTGCGAGCTGACCAGCCTGGAGGAGGCCAACGTCGCCGGCTGCGACGTGGTGGTCGCGGCCACCGGGGACGACAAGGTCAACCTGGTGGTCTCGCTGCTGGCCAAGACCGAGTTCGCGGTGCCCCGGGTGGTGGCCCGGGTGAACCGGGCCGAGAACGAGTGGCTCTTCACCGAGCAGTGGGGCGTCGACGTCGCGGTGAGCAAGCCGCGGGTGATGGCCGCCCTGGTCGAGGAGGCGGTCACCGTCGGCGACCTGGTCCGGCTGATGACCTTCCGGCAGGGCGAGGCGAACCTCGTCGAGATCACCCTGCCGCCGACCGCGCCGTACGTCGGGCAGCCGCTGCACGCGGTGCCGCTGCCGCGCGACTCCGCGCTGGTGGCGATCCTGCGCGGCAAGCGGGTGCTGGTGCCCAGCCCGGACGACCCGCTGGAGGCCGGCGACGAGCTGATCTTCGTCTGCACCGCCGAGGTGGAGGACGCGGTCCGCGCGGTGGTGCTCGGGCCGGACAGCGTGGAGCGGACCCGCGAGCAGCGCTGACGGCGCGGCGGCGAGCACCGGCGCTCGCGGGGCTCCGCCACCCGGGCCGGCGTGCCGCACCGGGCCGCCGCACTCGGCCGCCGTGCCCGCGTGGCGGTACGGGCGCGCACCGAGTGGGCGCGCCCGTCAGCCGGGCAGCGGGGCGGGCCGGGGCTCCCGGGTCACCCGGCGGACCGTCCAGACCGTGATGAGCAGCAGCAACGCGTACGGCGGGTAGCCGAGCGCCAGCCGGGCGACGCCGAGCGCCGTTTCCATGTTGGCCGCGGCGGCCTCGTTGCCGGCGTCGTCGAAGTGGCGGGCGGCGAGGTAGAGCGCCGCCTGCACGCCGACCTTGGCCAGCCAGACGACGCCCCAGAGCACGGTCAGCCCGGTGAACGTCCGCACCAGGCGCGGGTCGTCGCGCCACTCGGAGCGCCCCTTGGCCACCAGCACCGACCAGATCCACCCCACCAGGGGCTGCCGGACGGCCGCCGAGACCAGCAGGGCCAGCCCGTAGCCGATGCCGTAGAGGATGCCGGGGAGGTAGAAGTCGCGTTCGTCGCCGGTGCGCCAGGCGATCGCGGCGCCGATGGCGACGCCGAACAAGCCGTTGACGGCGTGCCGGACGGGCCGCCGCTGGGCCAGCCGGAGCCCGGCGATCACCAGCGCCACCGCCACCGAGGCGATCACGGCGGGCCGCAGCTCACCGACGACGTTGGCCACCACGAAGACGACCACCGGGATGCTGGACTCGACCAGGCCTCGCCAGCCGCCGAGTTGGTCGGCCATCTGCTCGGCGAGGGTGGGCAGCCGCTCCTCGTCCTCCGGACCGCTCTCCGGCTGCGCCGCCCGGTGTTGTCCCGTCGTCATCGCACGCCTTCCGTCCGCCGCGCCCACCGGGTCACTTCGGCGGTTCCAGCTCGTAGTACGGGTTGTAGATCACCTTGCGGTCGTCACGCACCGCCACCCGCCCACGGGCGGTCAGGTGCCGGCCCGGCTCGATGCCGGCGATGTGCCGCCGGCCCAGCCACACCAGGGTCACCACGTCGCTGCCGTCGTAGAGGTCCGCCTCCAGCGTGGGCAGGTTGGTCCGCGGGGTGTAGACCACCGTGCGGAGCCGGCCGGCGACCGACACCACCTGCCCACGCAGGCACTCCCCGACCGGCTTGCCGCCGTGCTCGGCGCACTCCCGGCGCAGCTCCTGCGCCTCGATCTCCGCCTCGCTCGCGGTGAGTCGTCGCAGCATGCGGCGCAGCGAGCCCCGGTCCTCGTCGGTCGACATGACCTCCGCGTCACCCTCTCCACGCTGGCCGGCGCTGCCGGCACGGGCCTGGCACCCGGCGGCGCCGGGACCGTGCCGCCAGCGTACGCCGACGGGCCCGGTCCCGGCGTCGCCGGTGACGGGCGGTCAGGCCTCGCGCGGCCCGGGAGCGGGGTTGCCGCCGGCCGGCGCCCCGGCACCGGCCTGGTCGGCGACGTCGCGGGGCAGCCGCAGCGGCAGCGGCTCGCGCACCGGCTTCGCCTCCTGCCCCCGGTCGACCACCAGGCCGTCGAGGCACTCGGCGAGCGGGCCGGCGGCGGCCGGGTTGGTCGCCGCCTCGCCCTGGTAGACGCCGCGGACCATCCAGCGCGGCCCGTCGATGCCGACGAACCGCAGGTCGGTGATCCCGTCCTGGGTGCGCACCCGGGCGTGCAGCTCGGTGCCGTACTCGCCCTCGACCTCCTGGGCCGCCGCGCCGTCGTTGAACAGCGACTGGCGGATCTCCTCGCGCACCTCGTCCCAGATGCCCTCGGAGCGCGGCGCGGCGAAGACGCCGAGCTGGAGCGCGTTCTGGCCGTGCACCAGCACGACCTGCTGGATCACGCCCTCCGGGTCCGCCTGCACCCGCACCTCGACGTCACGCACCGCGGGGATCTGCAGGCTGCCCAGGTCGAGCCGCTGCACCCCGGCGGGCGCCTCCGAGACGTCGTACGGGCCGCGCGCCAGGGCCGCCGGGGCCGACTCGGTGGAGTCGAGGACCTCGGTCGTCCGCTCGTCACGGGCGTTCCGTCGGGCATCGTCCCGCTTACGGGAGAAGATCACTGCGCCCACCCTCCGCTGTTCGCACTCACCCTGCCACCTCTTCCGTCCGTCCGCCTGCCCGGTCCCGCTCGTCCGGCCGCCCGTCCGGCACGTCCGGCGCCCGCCGCCCGTCCGGCGCCCGGAGGGCCGCCGGGGACGGCACCAGGCCGGCGTGTCCGCCGGTGGAGCCGTGCCCGCCGGTCCCACGCCGGGACGTGGGCAGCTCGGGCACCGGCTGGAAATCGGCCCGCGCCACCCGCTGGACAACGAGCTGGGCGATCCGATCGCCACGGGAGATCTTCGCCGACGCCTCCCGATCATGGTTGATCAGGTTGACCAGGATCTCACCCCGGTAGCCGGCGTCGACCGTACCGGGCGCGTTGAGCACCGTCACCCCGAGTCTGGCCGCGAGCCCCGATCGGGGGTGGACCAGGCCCACGTACCCCTCGGGCAACGCGATCGCCACCCCGGTCGGGACCAGGGCCCGACCGCCGGGTGGCAGCTCGACGTCCGCGGCCGCCACCAGGTCGGCCCCGGCGTCACCGGGATGGGCGTACGCCGGCAGCGGCAGCTCCGGGTCGAGCTGCCGTACGGGCACGGGTACGACGTCGGTCACGGTTCCCCTCTTCCGTCCGGTTCGTGGGGTGACCCTGACATCCTGCCGGTTCCGCCGGCCGCCGTGCGCCGTACCCTGGCAGGAGTGAGCCTGTCGCCATCCTCGCCGTCCCCGGCGTCGCCCACCGCGGCGCCCCCGGAGCACACCGAGCGGCTCGGCCTGCCCTGGTGGCTGTGGCTGGGCGGGCTGGCCGCGGCCACGCTGCTGGCCGTGGAGCTGTGGATGGGCGCCCCCGGCGTGCGTGCCTGGCTGCCGTTCGTGGTGCTGCTGCCGACGGCCGTCGCCTGCCTGGCCTGGCTGGGCCGGATCCGGATCGCGGTACGCGACGGCGAACTGCGGGTGGACGACGCCCGGCTGCCCGTCCGGTTCGTCGCCGACGTCGTCCCGCTGGACGCCGCCGGCCGGCGTGAGGTGCTCGGGGTCGGGGCCGACCCGCTGGCGTTCGTGGTGCAGCGGCCGTGGGTCCCGGGCGCCGTCCAGGTGGTCCTCGACGACCCGGCCGACCCCACCCCGTTCTGGGTGGTCAGCACCCGCCATCCGGTCGAGCTGGCCGAGGCGGTCCTCGCCGCCCGCGACGCCGCTCGTTCCTGAGCCGCCCCCGCGCCCGTCCCGCCGCCCGGCTGTCCCGGGCCCGTTCCCCGGCCTGGCCTTCGGTCCCCGGGCCTGGTCTTCCCGCATCCTTCCCCGGCCCTGACGGGGCGTCAGGCGGGGCCGGGGAGGGCCGGCGGGCCGCCGGGGAGGGCGGGGCTCCTGCGGCGCAGGTCGCGGCGGAGTTCGTCGGCCATTGTCCGGGTGGCCCGGCGGTTGAGGTAGCTCGCCACCGCCGCCCCGGTGAGGAAGGGGCCGAGCGTGGTCAGGTTGCGGCCGAAGCGCTTGAGCAGCATGTCCCGCAACTCCTTGCGGGCGGCGGTGCCGAGCACCGCGCCCACCCCGACGCCGGGCATCATCGGGTTGATCCCGCGCTGGCCGGCCCAGGACTGCACCAGCGCGACCGCCCGCTGGGTGCCGCCGGGTGCCAGCGGCACCCCGTAGACCTCGTGCAACTCGCCGATCAGCTTGAGCTCGACGGCCACCACGGCGACCGTCTCGGCGGCGAGCAGGACCGGCGCGGAGAGCAGGGTCGGGGTGACGGCCCACTCGACCGCGGCGACTCCCCCGCCGGCGGCGCCGATCCCCGCCGTCGTCCGCGCGGCGTTGCGCACCAGCCGCTCGGCCAGCGCCTCGCCGTCCAGGCCGTCGAAGTGGCGACGCAGGGTCGCCAGGTCCCGCACGGGCACGTGCGGGGCGATCTCGGCGACCGTGTCGACCATCCACCGGACGGCGGTCTTCGGCTTGAACAGGTCGCCCAGCCCGCGCGCCCGCGCCTGCCCGACGAGCCGGCCGAGCAGTTGCCGCCGGCGGGCCGGTGCGACGTCGTCGGCGGTCAGGGCCGCGACGGTCGCGCCCAGCTCGTCGTCCGCGCCGGGCAAGGCGTCCGAGCCGGGCACGGCGTCCGAGCCGGGCACGGCGTCCGAGCCGGGCACGGCGTCGCCCCGGCTCCCGTCCGGGTCGCCGTCGCGTGCGCCCTCGGCACGGGTCCGGTCCGCGCCGCGCGTGCCGCGGGGCTCGCTCCGCTCGCTCATGGGTCCGACCTCCCGAATGGACTGTCGCCGGCGTGGCGGCACCCGTCACGAGTGAAGCAGGTCCCCCACCGCGTCGCACGGCAACTCGGGCAGCGGCGGCCCCACGAGGGAGCCGCCGCTGGTGGAGGCGCGTCGTGTCAGACGCACTCGCGGCAGATCAGCTCGCCGTTGCGCTCGACCGCCAACTGGCTGCGGTGGTGCACGAGGAAGCAGCGGGCGCAGCGGAACTCGTCCTGCTGCATCGGAAGCACCTTGACCGTGAGTTCCTCGTCGGCCAGGTCGGCGCCGGGCAGCTCGAAGCTCTCGGCCACCTCGGCCTCGTCGACGTCCACGGCGCCCGACTGTGAGTCGACGCGTCGGGCCTTGAGCTCTTCCAGGCTGTCCTCGCCGAGGTCGACCTCGTCGCGACGCGGGGCGTCGTAGTCGGTGGCCATCGGTTTCACTCTCCCATATCGATGTTGTCGCTTCCGGTTGTAACGCCGGACGACGCTGTTTCGGTTCCGCTGGCCGGCCACCACTTGTGTCGGTCACCCGACCCGAAGACAGCACGGACGGAGACCTCCGGAGGAACCCCCAGCGAGCGCGGAACCTTACCCCCCCTTTGGGCGAGGCATGTATACCGCCCTCGTGGCTGAGATGTACGCCCCCGCACGCGAAGTTGTTCCCAATGTGACTCAGGCGACACGAAGATAGGGGTAGTAGTACCCGGTTCCCGGATGGCGCGCCGGCATGTCGGGCTGTTTCCACGCGACGGCCGGACAACCGTTAACCTCAGCGGCGTACTCGACGGCCGGCGGGGCGGCCCGACCGCCGGCGGCCGCCGCCACCCACCTCTGTCCGGGGAGCACCCTGATGAGCTTTGCGCGAGTGCGAGCACTCGTTGTCGTCGGCCTGCTGGCGGTGCTGGCCCTGGTCTTCGTGGTGGTCGCCATGGTCCGCGACACCCAGGGCGACGGCGGCCTCGCCGGTGGCTGCCCGGAGGGCTGGCCGATGGCCGACGTGACCCTGCGCGAGCCCAAGGACGTCAAGATCAACGTGCTGAACGGCACGGACCGGATCGGCCTGGCCGGCGCCATCGCCGACGACTTCCGCAACCGGAAGTTCCAGGTCAAGAAGACCGGCGACGAGAAGAAGCAGATCGACGACATCGCGGTGCTCCGCTACGGCCCGAAAGGGGTCGGCTCGGCGCACCTGCTGCGGGCGTACTTCCTCGACAACGCCGAGTACGAGTACGACGCCAAGCGCACCGACGACGTCGTCGACGTGGTGCTGGGCAGCGGCTTCCAGCAGCTCGCCACCACCACCGAGGTCAACCAGTCCCTGGGCGACCTCGGCGCGCCGGTCGCCCCGGCGGGCTCCTGCCCGACGCGCGAGGACGGCTGACGCGGAGTGCCGCGCCCCGGCCGGGCCGGGGCGCTCACCACGCCCGCGCGACGCGGGAGCCGTACCGGCCACGTGCGGGCCATACCCGGCCGCGTGGGGCCACACTCGGCCGCGTCCGTCACGGGCCGCCGGAGGCGTCCAGGTCGGCGAGGCGGTCGTGCAGGGGCTTGAACAGGGCCGACGAGGCGGCGATCACCATGTCCGGGCCGGCCGGCAGCCCGCCCAGCCCGGCCACCAGCAGCCCTGCCTCGGTGGCCACGAGGGCCCCGGCGGCCTGGTCCCAGGCGGCCAGACCCTTCTCGTAGTAGGCGTCCACCCGCCCCTCCGCCGCCAGGCAGAGGTCCAGCGCGGCGGCGCCGAGCCGGCGGATGTCGCGGACGTGCGGGATCAGCTCGGCGACCACCCGGGCCTGGTGCGCCCGGCGCGCCGGGTCGTAGCCGAACCCCGTGGCGACCAGCGCCTGGCCGAGGTCGGTCTCGGTGGAGCAGCGCAGCCGCTCCCCGTCGCGCCAGGCGCCTCCGCCGACGGTGGCGGTCCACTCCTCGCCGGTGTTGACGTTGCGCACCACCCCGGCCACCACCTCGCCGTCGACCTCGGCGGCGAGCGAGACCGCGCAGTGCGGGATCCCGTACAGGTAGTTGACCGTGCCGTCGATCGGGTCGATGATCCAGCGCACCCCGCCGGGGCCGGTCGGGCCGGTCTCCCCCGCCCCGTACTCCTCGCCGAGTACGGCGTCACCCGGGCGCAGCCGGCGCAGCGCGTCGACCACCTGCCGCTCGACCGCCCGGTCGGCGGCGGTCACCACGTCGGTGACCGTGCTCTTGGTCGCGGCCACCGAGACGCCCTCGACCCGCATCCGGTACGCGGTCGCCGCCGCCTCGCGGGCCACCTCGATCGCGATCTCCAGCAGCTCCGCAGGCGCCGAGCGGTCCATCGTTCGTCCCCTTCCCGCACGGCCGGGGTGTTCCGGGTCACGCGCGGTACCATCCTTACAAAGTCCACATCTACGTCGAATCGGCGGTCCCCGCCGCCGGTCCACCGTGCGGCGACGGATGATCGCCGCAGACGGCGTTACAATTCACCCCTGCCCACGCTGCGACGGACCGCCAACGACCGGCCGGCCCGGGACACGGGGGTCCTTCAACCACATCGCCCGGCAAGGTGCACCGCTCTGCGTCGGACGACCCGGCCGTGCTCGCTCTTCGCCTCCGGAAGGTCATTCGTGACAGAACCCCGCCAGACCGGCGCCGACGTTCGCTCGCTCACCGACACCCTGATCGCCCACGCGCAGAGCGCCGGCGGCCAGCTCACGTCGGCCCAGCTCGCGCGCACCGTCGAGTCCGCCGAGGTGACTCCGGCCCAGGCCAAGAAGATCTTGCGGGCGCTCTCCGAGGCGGGAGTGACCGTGGTGGTGGACGGCTCGGCGAGCACCCGCCGCCGCGTCGCCGCCGCCCGCTCGGCCACTCCGGCGTCCCGGGCCACCACCGCCAAGACGACCAAGAAGGCCGCCGCGCCCGCCCCCAAGCAGGCGCCCGCCGCCGACGAGGCCGCCGCGCCCGCCCCGCGCAAGGTCGCCGCCGCCCGCAAGGCCGCCGGCACCACCGCCGAGGTGGCCGCCAAGGCCGCGGCGCCCGCGAAGGCGACCAGGTCCACCCGGGCCACCAAGGCCACCGTCGCCGCGGCGGCCGGTGCCAAGCCGGCCAAGGCCGGCGGCAAGGCCAAGGGCGAGGGCGCCGAGGGCGACATCGACCCGGAGGAGCTGGCCGCCGAGATCGAGGACGTGGTGGTCGAGGAGCCGGCCGAGCTGACCCAGGCCGCCGAGACCGACGCCGCCAACTCGGCGAGCGACAACGACTTCGAGTGGGACGACGAGGAGTCCGAGGCGCTCAAGCAGGCGCGCCGCGACGCCGAGCTGACCGCCTCGGCCGACTCGGTCCGGGCCTACCTGAAGCAGATCGGCAAGGTCCCGCTGCTCAACGCCGAGCAGGAGGTGGAGCTGGCCAAGCGGATCGAGGCCGGGCTCTACGCCGCCGAGCGGCTGCGTGCGGCCGAGGAGGGCGAGGAGAAGCTCACCCGCGACATGCAGCGGGACCTGCTCTGGATCTCCCGCGACGGCGAGCGCGCCAAGAACCACCTGCTGGAGGCCAACCTCCGGCTGGTCGTCTCGCTGGCCAAGCGCTACACGGGTCGCGGCATGGCGTTCCTCGACCTCATCCAGGAGGGCAACCTCGGCCTCATCCGCGCGGTCGAGAAGTTCGACTACACCAAGGGCTACAAGTTCTCCACCTACGCCACCTGGTGGATCCGGCAGGCGATCACCCGCGCGATGGCCGACCAGGCCCGCACCATCCGCATCCCGGTGCACATGGTCGAGGTGATCAACAAGCTCGGCCGCATCCAGCGCGAGCTGCTCCAGGACCTGGGCCGCGAGCCCACCCCGGAGGAGCTGGCCAAGGAGATGGACATCACACCGGAGAAGGTGCTGGAGATCCAGCAGTACGCCCGGGAGCCCATCTCGCTGGACCAGACGATCGGCGACGAGGGCGACAGCCAGCTCGGCGACTTCATCGAGGACTCCGAGGCCGTGGTCGCGGTCGACGCGGTGTCGTTCTCGCTGCTGCAGGATCAGCTCCAGCAGGTGCTGCAGACGTTGTCCGAGCGTGAGGCGGGTGTGGTACGCCTGCGCTTCGGTCTGACCGACGGCCAGCCGCGCACCCTCGACGAGATCGGCCAGGTCTATGGCGTGACCCGGGAGCGCATCCGGCAGATCGAGTCCAAGACCATGTCCAAGCTGCGCCACCCGTCGCGTTCGCAGGTGCTGCGGGATTACCTGGACTGATCGCGATCGTCAACCGAACGTGTCGTTTTGATCACCTGACGTGCAACGTCGGAAGGTGATCGTTCGGTTGCACGATTGTGATCGTTGACGTGGCACCCTTGGTGCACGGCACACTGTCCCTGCCATGTGTGACCTCGGTCCCCCGCGGGCACACAGGGAAGGCAGCGCCGGGACAGGGTGTTGCACGATAGGTGAGCAACGACCGAAGAGATTGTTCATCGGTGACGACCAGAGGAGGAAGGCGATGACCCCGACCCTCACGCCGCCGCCCGAGACGGTGGCTCCCCCAGCCGCCGATGAACGGTGCGACCGCTGCAATGCTGCCGGCAAGCTCCGGATCACTCTGGCGGGTGGGAGCGAGCTGGTGTTCTGTGGGCACCACGCGAACAAGTACGCGGAGGATCTCGTGAAGATCACCGTGCGGTACGCGACGGACCCGGAGTTCAGCTGGCGTGGCGCCGATCTGATGGCGAACTGAGTCCGCAAACCCACGACATAGCCGGCCGGAGGCCCCCAACGGGGAGCCTCCGGCCGGCTTTTGCGTACCCCCGCCCTGTCTGACCCACGGCCGCAACGGGCCGCGGTGGAACGGAGCGCGCGGCCGGGCCACGGGCTACCTGACGGGTGCAGCGGGGCGCGGAGCGCGCGGCGGGGCCCACGAGCGCCCGACGGGGCCCAGGGGGCCCGGGCGGGCGGATCCCACAGCCGGCCCACGGGCGGCCTGAGAGGGCACAGCGGGCGCGGGCGGAGCCGACCGCACACCGCCGGCCCCACAGGCGGCCTGACGGGCGCCGGGGGCGCGGACCGCGCGCCGGGTCCACGGCCACCACCCGGGCCGTGCGGGGCCGTCCGCCGTCAGAGGGTCTGGACGGTGGCGATGCGCTCCTCGAGCTGCTCGATCGTGGCCTGGGCGCTCGGCGGGCCGCCGCAGAGGCGGCGCAGCTCGGCGTGGATCTTGCCGTGCGGCTGCCCCGTCCGGTGGTGCCGGGCGGCCACCAGAGCGTTGAGTTGCCGACGCAGGGCGACCCGGCGCTGGGCGGCACTCATCGGTGCCGGCGGCGCCGCGGACGGCTCAGCGGCCGGCTCAGCGGGCCGCGCGGCCCTTCGGCGTTGGGCGGCGAGCTGCTCCTGCTGCCGCTTGGTCAGCAGCATGGCGACCTGGTCGGCGGTCAGCAGCCCGGGCAGGCCCAGGTACTCCTCCTCCTCGGGGGTGCCGGCCTGGGCGGCGGTGCCGAACGAGGCGCCGTCGAAGATCACCTGGTCCAGCTCGGCGGTCGCGGAGAGTGCGGCGAAGCGCTTCTCCAGCTCGCCGCTGGCCTGGTCGTCACGCTGGGCGCGTTCCAGCAGGTCGTCGTCGAAACCCTCGCGGTCCTTCGGCTTGCCGAGCACGTGGTCCCGCTCGGCCTCCATCTCGCTGGCCAGCCCGAGCAGGTGCGGCACGCTGGGCAGGAAGACCGAGGCGGTCTCCCCCTCGCGGCGGGCGCGGACGAACCGGCCGATCGCCTGCGCGAAGTAGAGCGGGGTGCTGGCGCTGGTCGCGTACACCCCGACCGCCAGGCGGGGGATGTCGACGCCCTCGGAGACCATCCGGACCGCCACCAGCCACCGCTGGTCGGACGCCGCGAACGTCGCGATCCGCGCGGAGGCCCCCACGTCGTCGGAGAGCACCACCGCCGCCCGTTCGCCGGTCAACTGCTCGATGAGCTTGGCGTACGAGCGGGCGGTCTGCTGGTCGCTGGCGATCACCAGCCCGCCGGCGTCGGGCATCCCCGCGTTGCGCAGCACGGTCAGCCGGGCGTCGGCGGCCCGCAGCACCTGCGGCATCCAGTCGCCCGCCGGGTCCAGGGCGGTACGCCACGCCTGCGCGACGAGGTCCTGGGTCATCGGCTCGCCGAGCCGCGCCGCCAGCTCCTCCCCGGCGTTGGTGCGCCACCGGGTCTCCCCGGAGTACGCCAGGAAGAGCACCGGGCGGACCACGCCGTCGCGCAGCGCGTCGGAGTAGCCGTACACCGAGTCGGCGCGGGAGCGGAGCAGACCGTCCCCGCCGCGCTCGTACGTGACGAACGGGATCGGGTTGTCGTCGGAGCGGAACGGGGTGCCGGTGAGCATCAGCCGGCGCTCGGCGCCCTCGAAGGCCGCCTTCACCCCGTCGCCCCAGGAGCGGCTGTCCCCCGCGTGGTGGATCTCGTCGAGGATGACCAGCGTGCGCCGGGTCAGGGTGCGCCGCCTGTGCACCTGGGGCGCCATCCCCACCTGCGCGTACGTCACGACGGCGCCGTGGAAGTCGGCGGCGGAGTGCAGGTCGGCGTTGCGGAAGGCGGCGTCGAGCTGGATGCCGACCCGGGCCGCCGACTGCGCCCACTGGGTCTTCAGGTGCTCGGTCGGGGCCACCACGGTGACCGCCTCGACGGTGCCGTCGGCGAGCAGCTCGGCCGCGATCCGCAGGGCGAAGGTGGTCTTGCCGGCACCCGGGGTGGCGACGGCGGTGAAGTCGGGGTCCCGCCGGCGCAGGTACTCCACCAGTGCCTTGCGCTGCCACGCACGCAGTGCCGGAAACGTCTCGATCGCCGGCAACCGGGCCGCCACGCGAAGCTCCTCTCCGACCGCCTGAAACGGGCGGACCCCGGCCGAGGGCCACGGGTGCCGCCGCCCATGAAAACGCCTCCGCGCCGATGGTGCCGCGAAGGCCGACTCAGCATAACCAGCGGGGCGCTCCCGACCCAGCCGACACCACGCGGCTCACATCCCCCACGCCCGTCACCCCGCCCCGGCGAGGGCTCAGGGATGGGGGCCGGGGGCGTGGGTACGTGGGGGGCGGAGGGTGGCGATCGGGGCCGACCAGCGCCGGCGCAGGGCGACCAGGCGGAACAGGAAGACGAACGCCGCCGCCGCGGTCAGCCAGGCGGCGTTGGCGTGCCCGAGCGCGTCCAGCAGCGCCACGGCGATCGAGCCGGCGAGCGCGGCGACCGCGTAGATCTCGCGCCGCAGCACCACCGGGATCTCGGCGGTGAGCAGGTCCCGCCCGAGGCCGCCGCCGATCGCGGTGAGCATGCCGATCACGCACGCCCCCACCGCCGGCACCTGGGCGTCGAGGGCCTTGACCGTGCCGGTGACGGTGAACAGCCCCAGCCCGGCCGCGTCCAGCACGAGCACGGTGGTGCGCAGCCTGGCGAGCTGGGGGTGCAGCCAGAAGACGGCGGCGGCGGTGACGGCGGCCGTGGCGGCGTACCGCCAGTCGGCGAAGGCCAACGGCGGCACCTCGTCGATCGCCAGGTCCCGGAAGATCCCGCCGCCGAGCGCGGCGACGAAGCCGACGAAGACGACGCCGAAGAGGTCGAGCCGTTTGGCCACCGCCGCGGAGGCCCCGGAGGCGGCGAAGACCGCCACCCCGGTGAGGTCGGCGAGGAGCAGGGCGGTGGAGGTGGTCACCGCCGCAGGTTACGTGGGCGGCCGGGACGACCGCCCCGGTTCACTCGGCGTACGAGTCGTAGATCTCCTTGCACTTCGGGCAGACCGGCGAGCCGGGCTTGGCGGCCTTGGTCACCGGGAAGGTCTCCCCGCAGAGCGCGACGACGAAGGTGCCCATGACGGCACTCTCGGCGATCTTCTCCTTGCGCACGTAGTGGAACATCTCGGGACCGGTGTCGGCGTCCTTCAGCTCCGGACGCTCGAGAACCTGTGTGCTCACTTCTACACCTCCAACCGTCAAGTCTGGCAGGTCACCGCGGCCCGGTCCACTTCAGGCCACCCCGGCGAAGGCCGTACGGTGGTGACGTGACCGACTTTCACATCCACTACGGCGCCGAGGTGGCCGAGGCGCTGCGCGCCGGACGCCCCGTCGTCGCCCTGGAGAGCACCATCGTCTCGCACGGCCTGCCCCGGCCCGACAACCTCCGGGTGGCCCGGGAGATCGAGCAGGCGGTCCGGGACGCGGGCGCGGTCCCGGCGACCATCGGCATGGTCGGCGGCCGGCTCGTGGCGGGCCTGGACGACGCGGAGCTGACCCGGCTCGCCACCGCCGACGGGGTCGCCAAGCTCTCCGTACGCGATCTCGCCGTGGCGGCGGCCACCGGCGCGGACGGCGCCACGACCGTGGCCGCGACCAGCGCGGTGGCCGCCGCCGCCGGCATCGGGGTGTTCGCCACCGGCGGCCTCGGCGGGGTGCACCGGGAGGCCGCGCAGACCTTCGACGAGTCCGCCGACCTGGTCACCCTGGCCCGGACCCCGATCGCGGTGGTCTGCGCCGGCGTCAAGTCGATCCTCGACGTGGGCGCCACCCTGGAGCGGCTGGAGACCCTCGGCGTCGGCGTGGTGGGCTACCGGACCCGGCGGTTCCCCGGCTTCTTCATCACCGACGGCGGCTTCGACCTGGACTGGTCGCTGGACTCCGCGGAGCAGGTCGCCGACGCGCTGGCCGCCCGGGAGCAGCACAACGTGCACCACGGCGGCCTGATCGTGGCCAACCCACTGCCGGCCGACGAGCAGCTCGACCCGGAGCTGCACGACCGGACGCTCGCCGACGGGCTGGCGCTGCTGGAACGCGACGGGGTGACCGGCAAGGCGGTGACGCCCTACCTGCTCGCCCACTTCCACTCGGCGACCGAGGGGGCGAGCCTGGCGGTGAACGTCCGGATCATCCTGCGCAACGCCGACCTCGCCGCCCGGATCGCGGTCGCCGCGGCCGCCCGTCGCGCCGACGCATGACCGCAGGCCGCGTCCTCGTCGTCGGTGACCTGATCACCGACGTGGTGGCGGTGCTGGACGGGCCGCCGGCCACCGGGTCCGACACGCCGGCGACCATCCGGTTCAGCGGCGGCGGACAGGCCGCCAACACCGCGGCCTGGCTCGCCGCCCAGGGCGTGCCGGTGACGTTGGTGGGCGCGGTCGGCGACGACGGCCAGGGGCGGGAGCGGGTGGCCGAGCTGGAGCGGGCCGGGGTCGACTGCGCGGTGACGCGGCATCCGGAGCACGCCACCGGCACGGTCATCGTGCTGGCCACCGCCGGGGAACGGACGATGATCACCGAGCGGGGCGCGAACCTGCGGCTGGCCCCGGCGGACGTCGACGCGGCGCTGGCCGCCGCGCCGGACGCGCGGCACCTGCACCTGTCCGCGTACACCCTGCTGGACGCCGGGTCCCGCCCGGCCGGGCTGCGCGCGCTGGCCGCCGCCCGCGAGCGCGGGCTCACCACCAGCGTCGACGCGGCCTCCGCGGCGCCGCTGCGGCGGGTCGGCGCGGCGGCCTTCCTGTCCTGGGTACGCGGGGTCGACCTGCTCCTGGTCAACGCCGACGAGGCGACGGTGCTGGCCGGCGGGCTCGACCCGGCGGCGCAGGGGCGGGCGCTGTCGGCCTCCGCCCGGCGGATCGTCGTCAAGCAGGGTGCGGCCGGGGCGGTCTGGGTGGACCGGGACGCCACGGTCGCCGTGGCGCCGGCCCGCCGGGTGGCGGTGGTGGACGTCACCGGGGCCGGGGACGCCTTCGCGGCCGGCCTGCTGGCCGCCTGGCTCGCCGGCGCGGACCCGACGGTGGCGCTGCGCCGCGCGGGCGACCTCGGCGCCCTGGCGGTCTCGCAGGTGGGCGCCCGCCCCACTCCCTGACCCGAACCCCGCGCCCCACCCCCGCTCGCCCGCGGGGGGCGGGGCGGTCAGGGCTCGGCGTCGATCACCTTGTGCGGCCGCTCCTCGGCGGTCAGGCTCATCGGCGGGGTCTCGTCGCGGTGCCGCGGCTGGAACCGGGACGCCAGCCGGTGTTGCTCCTTCGGCGGCCGGTCGTTCGCCAGCAGCACCGCCAGCCAGGGGATGAGCACCATGCCGAGGGCCACCAGCGGCAGCCAGAGCCAGAGCAGTGGGGCCTGCACGCCGACCAGGACGGCACCGACGATCACGCACGCCACCCGGATCCCCATCATCAGCACGTAGCGCCGCTGGCGGCTGGTGAGCTGGTCGTCCTGGCTGCGCGAGGCGTCGGTGATCAGGATCGGCTGGTACGCCTGACGCTTCACCACGGACCTCCTCGAGGGGGTTACGCCTCATCCTGTCACCTCGAACGCGTGATCAGCGAAAATCGGCACAGCCGGGCTCGTGTTACATCCGTGGTACGCTCGCGCCGTGGGCAGCAGGTTCAGCTTCACCGACGAGGCGTTGGCCAACCTGAGGGTCTACGACGTCACGCCTGGGGAAGTCTGGGAGGCGCTGCACAGCACCCGCCGGGTGATCCGTCACCTGGGTGACGACGTGATGGTCGTCTACGCCGCCGCCCGCCGGGGGCGCCGGCTGGCCGTGCTGCTCGCCGAGGCCGACGGCACCGACAACGACTGGGACATCCTCTCCGCCCGCGAGCTCAGCGACGCCGAGGCGAAGCGCTACGACGAGGCCGTGCGGAGATCTCGCCGATGAGGAGGCGGTGACGATGAACCGTAACGACGCGACCAAGCAGTTCCACAGCGGCGGTGACCGGCTCGCGGAGCTGATCGACGAGAGCCAGCCGGTGGAGCTGCCCACCCCCGACACCGACACCCCCATGGTCAGCCGCTCGGTGCGCCTGCCCCTGGAGACGTACGAGCGGGTCCGCGCGGCCGCCGACGCCCGCGGCATCGGGGTCACCACTCTGATGCGGCAGTGGATCGAGGCCGGCCTGGCCGACCTGGACGACTCGGCGACGGTCTCGCTTGCCGACGTCCGGCGGGCGCTGGCCGCCCTGTCCCGCCCGACCGCCGCCTGACGTCGCGGCGCACCAGGGCACACCCCACGACCGCCGTCCGACCCCGGCCCGCACGGGTCGCCCTGGAAACTCCCGCCCACCGGCCCCGCCGCGCGGCAGTGGCGTCAGCCCTGGGCGGCCTTCGCCTTCGCCGCCGCCTTCATCTGCTGCTTGTAGTCGCGCACCCGGCGCAGCGATTCCGCGTCGACGACGTCCGCCACCGACCGGTGGGCGTCCAGGTCGCCGTACCCGCCGGCCGCCTCCCGCCAGCCCTCCGGCGTGACCCCGAACCGCTTGCCGAGCAGGGCGAGGAAGATCTGCGCCTTCTGCCTGCCGAAGCCGGGCAGCTCGGCGATGCGGCGGAGCAGTTCCCGGCCGTCGGCGACGTCGGACCAGAGCCGGGCGGCGTCGCCGTCGTACCGGTCGACGAGGACCCGGCACACCTCCTGCACCCGGGCCGCCATCGCCTTCGGGAACCGGTGCAGCGCCGGCGGCCGGGCGAACAGGGCCACCAGGGCCTCGGGGTCGTGGTCGGCGATCTCCCGGGCGTCCAGGTCCCGCCCGAGGCGCTGGGTCAGCACGTACGGCGAGGAGAAGGCCTTCTCCATCGTCACCTGTTGGTCGAGGACCATCCCCAGCAGCAGGGCCAGCGGGCTGCGCTCCAGCAGCCGGTTGGCCTCGGGGTCGATGGGCAGCGCGAGCGTCATGGGGACATCCTGCCCAATGGCGGGGGCCGGGGCGGAGGGGCCGCGCCGATCCGCCCCACCTTCCCGCCGCCGACGGGCCGGCCCCGGCCGCCGCCGCGCGGGGCGTCACCGCCCGGCCCCGGGTTACCCGACCGGCGCCCCTACGCCGGTGACCGCCGGGAGGCGGGCCGGACGAGCCCGAGATCGTAGGCGAGGATCGTCGCCTGCACCCGGTCCCGCGCACCCAGCTTGCCCAGCAGGGCGTTGACGTGCGCCTTCACCGTGCCGGTCGCGACGCCCAACTGCGCGCCGATCTCCGTGTTGGTCAGCCCGGCCGCCAGCCGGACGAAGACCTCGCGCTCCCGTGCGGTGAGCGCGGCCAGCTCGACGGGCTCCGCCGGCGGGGTGAGCGCCCCGGTGGCGAAGGCGTCGATCAGCCGGCGGGTGACGGTGGGGGCGAGCAGCCCGTCGCCGGCGGCCACCACCCGGATCGCGTGCAGCAGGTCGACCGGTTGGGCGTCCTTGAGCAGGAAGCCCGAGGCGCCCACCCGCAGTGCCTCGAACACGTGGGCGTCCAGGTCGAAGGTGGTCAGCACCAGGACCCGGGGGCCGGCCGGGTCGGCGGTCAGCCGGGCGGTGGCGGTGAGGCCGTCCATCCCCGGCATCCGGATGTCCATCAGCACCACGTCCGGTCGGCTCCGGGCGGCCTGGTCGAGCGCGTCGGCGCCGTCGGCGGCCTCCCCGACCACCGTCAGGTCCGGTTCGGCGTCGACGATCGCCGCGAACCCGGCCCGGACGACCGGCTGGTCGTCCACCACCAGCACCCTGATCATCGCGCCCCCTCCGGCACCCGTTCCCGCCGCTGCCCGGGCCGGGCGACGGAGGCCCCGGGGACCGGCGGCAGCGGCAGCCGCGCCCGCAGTTCGCCGCGGCGCAGCGCGAGCCGGCCGCCGAGCGCGTCGACCCGGGCCCGCAGCCCGGCGACGACCAGCGGGTCCGCCGCGGTGGGCAGGCCCGTGACCGACACCCGCAGCTCACCACCGGCCAGCCGCAGCACCACCCGGGCCGGCCCGGTGCCCGCGTCCAACGCGGCCTCCACCAGCCGGTACGCCGACACGTCCACGTCGGTCGGCAGGGCCGGCACGGTCGCCGGCGCGTCCAGCAGGACGTCCCGGCCGTCCGCCTGCCGCGACGCGCAGAGCCCGCCCACATCGGCGAGGGTCGGTTGCGGACCGTGCGGCGTCGGCCGCTCGTCGGCGCGCAGGTCGTCCAGCAGGCCGCGCATCGCGGCCAACGTGGCCCGTGCCTCGACCAGGATCTCGGCGAGCCGGCCCTGGTCGGCGACGACCACCAGGCGACCAGCCCGGTCCAGCACCGCCGAGCGTAGTCCGGCGCCGACCCGCTCCCGCTCGGACCGGGCGGCCGCCACGGCCCGGGCGGTCGCTGCGGCGAGCGCGTCGTCCTCCCGGCCGAGCACCTGCCGCCGCCGGCGCCGGACCAGCGCGCCGCCGCCCCAGGCCAGCAGCATCGGCGCCAGCAGCAACCCGGCGACGAAGACGGTCATGAAGACGGTGACGGGAACGTGCACGGGCTCCCCCGCGATCGAGCCGTCCGCCGCCGCCGTACCGACCAGGCCCACGGCGAGCACCGTGGCCGCCACCGGCGCGGCCAGCCACGTCGGGCCGGCCCGTCGGGCGTACGCGGCCACGGCCCAGACGGCGGCCAGGTCGGCGAAGCCGGCGGTCAGCAGCACGAACTCCGCGCCCCGGGGCAGCTCGACCAGCAGCGCCGTGACCGGCCAGAGCAGCGCGGTCCCGGCGACGCCCGCGAACGCGGCCCACGGTCGGCGGCACCGCCACGCCAGCGGCGCGGCGTGCGCCACGGAGAACAGCAGGAGCTGGAGCAGGACGATCGGGTCGCGCAGCCCCGCCAGTTCGACGTCGGTCTCCACCGACACGAGGGCCGCGGCCACCGGAAGCACGAGCGCGTTGCCGACCAGCGCGGCGGTCACCAGGGACCGGCCGTTCTCCGACCGGACCGGCGACGGCAGGCTGCCGGGATCCGCCCCGACCGGCAGCCGTGCCTCGACCCGCCAGCCGTCGCCGTCCGGGCCGGCCCGCAGGGTGCCACCCAGGGCGGCGACGCGCTCCCGCAGGCCGCTGATCCCCCGCCCGGCGCCCAGCGTGAAGGTGGCCGTCGGCCCCGGTACGCCGGTGTCGGCGACGGTGACGGTGACGGTCCCGGCGTCGACCGCGACCCGGACCGAGGCGTCGGCTCCGGCGGCGTGCCGCACCACGTTGGTCAGGGACTCCCGGACGACGGCGTGGACGACCTCGGTCAGCGCGGCCGGCGGTTCCGGACCGACCCGGTCCAGGCGCACCGGCTGGCCGAGCCGGTGGAAGCCGGCGACCAGGTCGTCGAGCCGCCGCCGCAGCGGCCGGTGCGCCTCGGTGTCCTCGCCCATCACCGCGACCAGGCGACGCAGCGCGACCAGGGTCTCCCGCCCCGTACGCGCCGCGAACTCCACCGCCTCCGCGGCCAGTTCCGGACGTCGGGCCGCGAGCCGCTCGGCCGCTCCCGCCGTCACCACGATGGAGGTGAGGTGGTGGGCGCTGACGTCGTGCAGCTCCCGGGCGAGCCGGTGGCGTTCGGTCTCCGCCGCCCGGCGGGCCTCCGCCTCGACGGCGACGAGCCGGCCGGCCACCGCCGCCCGCCCGGTCACCCAGTGCCGGCGGCTGCGCCCGAGCCCGGCGGCCAGCAGGTAGCCGAGCACGGCGACGACGACCTCCCCCAGATAGGCCGCGGCGGTGTCGAAGCGGGGCAGGTTGACCGACGCCACCCACAGGGCGCCGGCGGCCAGCGCCACCCGGACCACCCGGCCGGGCGCCCGGACGGCCACGGACCAGATGGCGACCAGCTCGGCGAGGCTGAGCACCAGCAGGTCGTCCGGAGAGACGCCGAGCCGGCCGAGGGTCTGCGCGGCCAGGACCACGCCCAGCGCCGGGAGCGGCCGACGTTGCCGCCAGCCCAGCGCCAGGAGGGTGACCACGGCGGCGACCAGACCCGCCGTGGTCGCCGCCACGTCCGGTGCGTCACCCCGCAGCAGCGGCAGGCCGGGCCAGACCAGGATCTGGGCGCCGACCAGCGCCGACGGCAGCAACCAGGTCCGCAGGAGAGTCATGATGAGGGCAACCCTACGTAGGCCCGCCGACCGGTCACGTCACCCGCGGGCACGAGGCGGCCTATACCCCAGGGTGGTGCCGAAATCGGTCCGCACGTCGACCCGTCGGCCCGTCGGCGGCGGCAGGCTTGCCTCCATGATCAGTACTACTCCCCCGGGCGCCCCGTACCACCGACTGGCCCGGACCGGCCGGCAGCGGTGGTGGCGGCCGCTCGTCGGCGTCCTCGCCCTGCTCGGCGGGGCGCTGCTCGTCGGCTGCGCGATCTTCGGCGTCGCCACCATCGTGGCGGAGATCACCGACCGGCCGACGGACGCCGACGGGCTGCCCGTCTTCGGTCCCGTCGTGGACACCGCCCTGCTGGTGCTGTCGGTGGCGGTGGCCCTGCCGCTGACGATGGCCGTCACCCGCTGGGTGGAACGCCGGCCGGCCGGCAGCCTCTCCTCCGTGCTCGGCCGGGTGCGGTGGCGCTGGCTGGGCACCTGCCTGCTGACGGCGGCCCCGGCGATCACGGTCATGCTGGTCGGCAGCCATCTGCTCCTGCGGGCCACCGGGGACGAGATGGTCCTCGTCGGCCCGCTCGACGCCTGGGTCGGCTGGCCTGCTTTCGCCGCCGGCCTGCTGATGATCGTCACGCTGGTCCCGTTCCAGGCCGCCGCCGAGGAGTACCTGTTCCGCGGCTGGCTGCTCCAGGCCTTCGGGACCTGGCTGCGCTCGCCCTGGCCGGGGCTGGTGGTGCAGGCGGTGCTCTTCGCCGCGGCGCACGGCTGGGGCACCGTCTGGGGCTTCGCCGACCTGGTCGTGATGGGTCTGCTCTGCGGGTGGCTCACGGTGCGTACCGGCGGCCTGGAGGCGGCCGTCGCGTTGCACGTGGTCAACAACGTGAGCACGTTCGGGCTGGCCGCGGCGTTCGGCGGGCTGACCGTGGACGAGACAATGGCCGACGCGCCGTGGCAGCTGGTGCTGGTCGACGTGCTCGTGCTGCTGGCGTACACCTGGCTGGTGGCACGGGCCGCCGACCGGCGCGCGCTGGCGACGGCGGCGCCGGGCGGCGGATCCCCCGAGCGTCCGGGCGGCGGATCTCCCGGCCGTCCGGGCGGCGGTCAGGGCGGCGACCCGGAGGCCGACGCCGGAGTGGCCCATCCCGACGGGCGGTCCGTGTGGCCGGTGGGGTCGGTTGACGGCGACGGGCCGGCGGTCGGGCCGGCGCCGGGGTCGGCGGCCCGCCGATCTCCCGGGTGGTCGAACGCCGGCGCGCGGCGCCAGGCAGGATGACGGCGTGGACGGACACGACATGTTGCTCTCCCCCGCCGGCGTCGAGGCGCTGCGGACCGCGCTGACCAGGGCCGGGTTCACCTCGAACGGCATCGCCACCCGGCTCGGCCCGCAGGCCACCGGCGGCGTGGCCCGCAACGACTTCCGGGCCGCGCTGCGCGCCACCGAGGACCGCGACCCGCTCGGCACGCTGATCCGGGTGTTCGTCTGCGAGCAGACCGAGCCGGAGGCCGCCGTGGCCGCCGCGCTCGCGCCGCTGTCGCTGGACGAGGCGCTCGCCGGGGGCCTGGTCGAGCGGCATGGCGACGGGCTGCGGATGGGCCTGGACCTGGAGCCGTACGGGGACGACTGGTGGGTGCTGGCTGACGTGCCCGCCAGCGCCCGCCCGGGCCGCCCGTTGCACGCCCACCACGTGCTCGGCATCGGCGGGGCGACCCAGACGCTGATCGGCGCGACGGTCCGCCGGCCGGTGGAGACCGCGCTGGACCTGGGCACCGGCTCCGGCGTACAGGCGCTGCACCTGGCCACCCACGCCCGGCGGGTGACCGCCACCGACGTCTCCGAGCGGGCGCTGCGCTTCGCCGCCACCACCGCCGCGCTCAACGGCCAGGACTGGGAGCTGCTCCGCGGCGACCTGGTCGCCCCCGTCGCCGGGCGCCGCTTCGACCTGGTGGTGAGCAACCCGCCGTTCGTGGTCGGGCCGGGCACCACCACGCACGTCTACCGCGACTCCGGCCGGGTCGGCGACGCGATCGGCGCGGAGCTGGCCGCCGCCGCGCCCGGTCTGCTCACCGAGGGCGGCACCATGCAGTACCTGGCCAACTGGGTGCACGTCGCGGGCGAGGACTGGGCCGAGCGGGTGACCGGCTGGTTCGCCGGCACCGGGCTGGACGCCTGGGTCGTCCAGCGCGAGGTGGCGGACCCGATGGCGTACGTCAACCTGTGGCTCACCGACGTCGGCGAGGCCGCCGACCCGCAGCGGATGGCGGACTGGCTGGACTGGTTCGACGCGCACAAGGTGGAGGCGGTCGGCTTCGGCATCGTCTCGCTGCGCCGCTCCGGCCACGACGACCCGGTGATCCGGGTGGAGGACCTGCGGCAGCGGGTGGAGGCGCCGCTGGGCGACCGGATCGGCGCCTGGTTCGACCGCCAGGACTGGCTGCGCGCCCACGACGCCGACGGGCTGCTCGCCGCGCGCTACCGGGCGGCTGACGGCCTCCAGCTCCGGCAGGAGGCCACGATGGGCGACGAGGGCTGGGCGGTGGACCGGCAGGTGCTGGCCATGCCGCACGGGCTGCGCTGGACGGAGGAGATCGACCCCCTGGTGCTCGCCCTGGTGGGCGGGGCCGACGGGCGGCTGCCGCTGCGCGACCAGCTCGCCCTCCTCGCGGCCGCGCACGACGTCGCCCCCGAGGAGCTGGCCGACGCCGCCGGCCCGATCGTGGCGCACCTCGTCGAGCGCGGCTTCATCGAGCCGGTGACCGGCTGATGCGGGCCGTGGTGCAGACCGTCAGCCGGGCGGGCGTGACGGTCGACGGCGAGGTGGTCGGCGCGATCGACGACGGGCTGCTGGTGCTGCTCGGGGTGACCCACACCGACACCGTCGAGACCGCCCGCACGATGGCCCGCAAGGTGCACGAGCTGCGCATCCTCGACAACGAGCGGTCCGCCGCCGACACCGGCGCGCCGATCCTGGTGGTCAGCCAGTTCACCCTCTACGGCGACGCCCGCAAGGGACGCCGTCCGAGCTGGACGGCGGCAGCCCCGGCCGAGGTGGCGGAGCCGCTGGTGGCGGCGGTCGTGGAGGCGCTGCGTGCCCGGGGCGCGAAGGTCGAGACCGGTCGCTTCCGCGCCCACATGCTGGTCGAGAGCGTCAACGTCGGTCCGCACACGATCCTCCTCGACCTCTAACCTCCACCTTCCCCTCCCCCACCCGCACTCCCCGAATCCCACCCCGTTGATCATGAAGTTATTGCCGTGACACGCCGCGGCGAACGACAACAACTTCATGATCAACCTGCGCCTGTGGGGGCGGGGTGGGCGGGTCAGGAGAAGAGGCCGCGGCGCTGGAGCGACTGGCGGATCCAGGCGTCGAGCTGGGCCGTCCAGTCGGTGCGCTCGGCGGTGGCGTGGTCGATGGTGAAGCGGCCGAAGGCGTCCCGGCCCTCGGTGAACAGGCCGCCGCGCTTGTCGAGCTCCAGCACCACCTGGATCTGCTGCGGGTCGGTGACGAAGGTGACCTCGAGCTGGTTGATCGCGCCGGCGTACTGCGGGGCGGGGTAGAACTCGATCTCCTGGTAGAAGGGCAGGCTCTGCCGCACGCCGTAGATGTGGCCGCGCTCCACGTCGGCCCGGGCGAACCGGAAGCCCAGCCGCAGGAACGCCTCCAGGATCCGCTGCTGGGACGGCAGCGGGTGCACCGCCACCGCGTCCAGGTCGCCCTTGTCGACCGCGCGGGCCACCTCCAGCTCCGTACGCAGCCCCATCGTCATCCCGTGCAGGTGCTGCCCGTACAGCTCGGTGAGCGGCGTCTCCCACGGCACGGCGAAGCGGAACGGGATGTCGTGGCGCTGGCCGGGCTCCAGCCGGAACGCGCCGGTCGCCGCCTGCCGGTGGAACTCCTGCGTGGTCTCGTAGTCGTTGTCGCCGCTCTCCACCTCGACCCGGGTGACCAGGCCCAGGGACACGTAGGAGATGTCGACGGGGTGCTCGCCGCCGGCCACGTGGACGACGCCCTCCAACTGGCCGCCGGGGCGGCAGTTCGGGTTCGCCAGGACCGTTTCCACCGACGGGCCACCCACGCCCATCGCCTGCATGAGCCGCTTGAAGACCACGACACCCTCCAAAACCTGTTCCGGTGCGCCGACGTCGCCGGCGGCGCCGGCCCCACTGGCCGACCGCTGGCACGGTAACCGCACGCGACAAGGAACGCTCGGCGACGACACGCGCACGGTACGCAGGACCCGGGCCGGATTCGTGTCGGGTCCCCGATCGCCTCACTCCCGTTTCACGCCCCGCCCGCCAAGCTGTGTGTCACACCGGCACCACTGGGCCGGAACGAGCGGCACAGACGTGGACACGGGGAGAAGACGAGATGGCCCTGCAGATGATGGAGCACCGGATGCGCCCGGCCGGCACCACCGAGGCCGACCACGCCCACGACACCCTGACCGACCTCGACGCCACGGACGAGCGCGGCGTCTCCACGGACCTGGTCCGGGCATACCTGAACGGGATCGGGCGGACGAAGCTGCTGACCGCCGCGCAGGAGGTCGACCTGGCCAAGCGGATCGAGGCCGGCCTGTTCGCCGAGGAGAAGCTGGCGACCTGCACCCCGGTCTCCGCCGAGCTGCGGGCCGACCTGGAGCTGATCGTCACGCAGGGCCGGGCGGCGAAGGACCACCTGCTGGAGGCGAATCTCCGCCTGGTGGTCAGCATCGCCAAGCGCTACACCGGTCGCGGCATGGCGTTCCTCGACCTCATCCAGGAGGGCAACCTCGGCCTGATCCGCGCGGTCGAGAAGTTCGACTACGCCAAGGGCTACAAGTTCTCCACCTACGCCACCTGGTGGATCCGGCAGGCGATTACCCGCGCGATGGCCGACCAGGCCCGCACCATCCGCATCCCGGTGCACATGGTCGAGCAGGTCAACCGCATGGTCCGGGCCCGCCGCGAGCTGTCCGTCTCGCTGGGCCGCGAGCCCACCGTCGCCGAGGTCGCCCGAGCCATGGACATCCCGGAGTTCCAGGTGATCGAGCTGATCTCGTACGACCGGGAGCCGGTGAGCCTGGACCAGGCGGTCGGCGAGGACGGCGAGAGCGCGCTCGGTGACTTCGTGGCCGCGGTGGACCCGAGCGCCGAGCCGGGCGACGTCGCCGCGCAGGGCGAGCTACGCAACGAGGTGAGCATCGTGCTGGCCACCCTCTCCCAGCGGGAGCAGGCGGTGATCCGGCTGCGGTTCGGTCTCGACGACGGCCGGCAGCGCACGCTCGACGAGGTCGGCCGGGAGTTCGGCCTGTCCCGGGAGCGGATCCGGCAGATCGAGAAGGTGACCCTGCTGAAGCTGCGCGACCCGGAGCGGGCGCAGCGCCTGGAGGCGTACGCCTGCTGACGTTCCCTGAGCCACGCGAGGCCCCGGCGGTTCGCCGGGGCCTCGCGTGCGTCCGGGCCGTGGTCCTTGACGCGGGCCGCCGGGCGGGCTAACAACATGTGTGAACTGGACCCTGGAAGTGGTGGTCGTACCGGTTTCCGACGTGGACCGGGCCAAGGCGTTCTACGCCGACCAGCTCGGCTTCGTCGTGGACCACGACACGGTGGTCAGCGCCGACGCCCGGATCGTGCAGCTCACCCCGCCCGGCTCGGGCTGCTCGATCGTCATCGGCGAGGGCGTGCTGCCGGACATGCCGCCGGGCTCGCTGAAGGGCCTCCAACTGGTCGTGCCCGATCTGCCCAGGGCCCGGGCCCAGCTGGTCGAGCGCGGCGTGGCGGTCAGCGAGATCCAGGTGGTGGGCGAGAACCCGCGCCCCGTGCCGGACCCGCTGGACAACGTCGGCTTCGTCTTCTTCACCGACCCGGACGGCAACGCCTGGGCGGTGCAGCAGATCTCCTCCCGGGCGTGAGTGCTCGACCTCCCGCCGGTTAGGAAGGGCCCCTTCCTCTACCGCAGGCGTTAGGAAGGTGCCCTTCCTTACAGGCGGCGGGGGCCGGTGTCGGGGCGGGCGACGGCGGAGCCGATGCGTACGGTGGCGTGCAGCACCGAGATGCCGTCGGGGCGGGCGAGCACCGGGTTGAGGGTGAGCGCGCGCACCCGGGGCTGCTCGTCGGCTAGCCGGCCGACGCGCAGCAGCAGGTCGGCCAGGGCCGCCCGGTCCACCGGCGCCGCGCCCCGGTGCCCGCGCAGCAGCGGCGCGGCCCGTGGCTCGTCGACCAGCTCGGCCGCGTCCAGGTCGGTCAGCGGCACCGCGCGCCAGGCCCGGTCGCCGAGCAGTTCGGTGGCGACGCCGCCCAGCCCGAAGCCGACCACCGGGCCGAACGCCGGATCCTCGACCAGCTCGACCACGCAGGCCACGCCGGGCGGCACCATCGGCTGCACCAGGACGTCCGCGCCGAAGACCGCCGACATCTCCGCATACGTGCGGTGGACCGTGGCGGCGTCGGGCAGGTCGAGCCGGACCGCGCCGAGGTCGAGCCGGTGCCGCAGGCCCGGGGCAGCGGCCTTGAGGGCCACCGGGAACCCGAGCCGGGTCGCCGCGTCGACGGCCTCCCCGGCGGAACGCACCGGTGCCGACTCGACCACGTCGATCCCGTACGCGGCGAGCAGCCCCACCGGGTCGAGGGCCTCGGGTCGCAGGGCCGCGTGCGCCGCCACCCGGTCGACCCGGGGCAGCTCCGGCAGCAGGCCGGCCGGGCGGCGCAGCCAGTCGGCGTACGTGGCGACCCGGGCGAGGGCGCGGACGGCCTCCTCCACGCTCGGGTACGCGGGCACCCCGGCCGGCGCCCGGCCGACCAGGAACGTCGCCACGGTCGGCTTGCCGGCGGCGAGCGCGGCCGGCAGGGCGGC
Organism: Micromonospora sp. NPDC047730; assembly: GCF_043204765.1. Lineage (NCBI taxonomy): Bacteria > Bacillati > Actinomycetota > Actinomycetes > Micromonosporales > Micromonosporaceae > Micromonospora > Micromonospora sp. NPDC047730. Next base: position 189,877 of record NZ_JBIDCU010000009.1, read on the forward strand.
GGTGAAGTCCGCCTCGGTGTCGGTGAGCTGGCCGGGCAGCGGCGGGGCGAAGACCACCACGAGCGCGTCCACGCCCTCGTCGGCGGCGGTGTCGGCGAGCGCGGCGGCGAACTCGGCCGCGCCGGCGCGGGGCCCGACGTCGCGGGGGTAGCCGCGGGCGACGGTGAGCCCCTGCGCGGCGCAGGCGGTGGCCGCGAGCCCGGTCAGCGCCGAGGAGTTGCCGACCACCCCGACCCGCGGCCCGGCGGGCAGCGGCTGGTTGGCCAGCAGCACCCCGACGTCGAGCAGCTCGGCGACGGTGTCCACCCGGATCACCCCGGAGTGCGCGAACAGCGCGCCGACGGCGACCTCGTCCGGCCCCGCGGAGTCGCCCACGCCGGGCGGGCGGGCCGGCGAGGCGAGCGCCACGACCGGCTTGTCCCGGCCGATCCGGCGGGCCAGCCGGGCGAACTTGCGCGGGTTGCCGAAGGTCTCCAGGTACAACATGATCACGTCGGTGCCGGGGTCGTCCTGCCAGTACTGGAGCAGGTCGTTGCCGGAGACGTCAGCCCGGTTGCCGGCCGAGACGAAGCTGGACAGTCCCAGCCCGCGCCGGTCCGCCTCGGCCAGCAGCGCCACCCCGAACGCGCCGGACTGGCTGAAGATGCCCACCCGGCCGGGCACCGGCAGCCGCGGGGCGAGGGTGGCGTTGAGGCGTACGGTCGGGTCGGTGTTGGCCACCCCCAGGCAGTTCGGGCCGACGACGCGCATGCCCGCCGCGTGCGCCGCGCGGACCAGCGCGCGCTGCGCGGCGGCACCGTCCGGGCCGGCCTCGGCGAAGCCCGCGGAGATCACCACCAGGGCGTGCGCGCCCGCGGCGGCGGCGTCGTCGACCGCCTCCCGCGCCGTCTCCGGCGGCACCGCCACCACGGCCAGGTCGACCGGCACGCCCGCGTCGGCCGCCGACGGGTACGCGGGCAGCCCGGCGACCGCCGCCGCGCTCGGGTGCACCGGCACCACCGAGCCGGTGTAGCCGCCGTCGCGCAGGTGCCCGAGCACCGCCGCGCCGACGCCCTGCCCGGTGGCGCTGGCACCGTAGACGGCGACGCCGCGCGGGGCGAGCAGCCGGGCGACGGAGCGGGCCTCGGTGCGGTGCTCGCGACCGCGCTGCACCTCGAGCGTGGCGTCGGTGGGCGCGATCGGGAAGGTCAGGTGCACCACGCCGTCGGCGAACTGGCGCTGGAGCTGGTAGCCGAAGTCGGAGAAGACCCGCAGCATCGCGCCGTTGGCCGGGAGCACCTCGGCCACGAAGTTCGCGATGCCGGTCTGGCGGGCCGCGTCGGCCAGGTGTTCCAGCAGCACCGAGCCGATGCCCCGGCCCTGGTAGGCGTCCTCGACCACGAACGCCACCTCGGCCTCGGGCGCGTCGGGGCCGAGCCGCTCGTAGCGGCCGACGGCGACGATCCGGTCGCCGGCCAGCACCACAAACGCCTCCCGGTCGCGGTGGTCGACGTTGACGAAGCGGTGCAGGTCCCGCTCGGGGATGCGCGGGTACGGCGAGAAGTACCGCAGGTAGCGGGTGCGCTCGGAGAAGCGCGAGTGCATCGCCACGATCCCCGGCCCGTCCGACGGGCGGATCGGTCGCAACTGGACGGTGGTGCCGTCGCTGAGCAGCACGTCCACTGGTTGTTCCACCGTGGTCACCTGTGTAGTTCCTTCCGGCCCGGCTCAGTCGCGCGGGTCGTGCGGGTCGAGCCCGAACAGCGGGAACGCCGTCTTGCGGGCCGCCGCGATCGCCCGGTCCACCGCGTTCGGCTCGCCGGTCGGCTGCCACGGCTCGTACGACGGGTCGACGTCGTCGGTCATCCGCAGCGGGATCTCCCGGCCCGGCCGGCGCGCGGCGGCCAGTTCCCGCCAGGCCGGCGGGGTCAGCGTGGCCGGCGCGATCGGCTCGCCCGTGGCCACGGCGAGCAGGTGCGTCCAGGCCCGCGGCACCACCTCGACCAGCGCGTACCCGCCGCCGCCGGTGGCCGCCCAGCGGCCCTCGCACAGCTCGTCGGCGAGCGCCCGCAGGGCCAGGTAGGTGGCGCGCTGACCGTCGACGGAGAGGTGCAGGTCGGCGAGCGGGTCGAGCCGGTGCCCGTCGGCCCCGCACTGGGTCACCAGCACCTGCGGCCGGAACGCGCGCAGCACCGACGGCACGACCGCGTGGAAGGCGCGCTGCCAGCCGGCGTCGTCCACGCCGGGCGGCAGCGGGACGTTGACGGCGCTGCCCACAGCACCTGGCCCGCCGGTCTCGTCGGGGAAGCCGGTGCCCGGGAAGAGCGCCAGCGGCGTCTCGTGCAGGCTGACCGTCAGCACCCGAGGATCGTTCCAGAAGATCTGCTGCACCCCGTCGCCGTGGTGCACGTCCACGTCCACGTACGCGACCCGCTCGGCGCCGAGGTCGAGCAGGCGGGCGATGGCCACTGCCGGGTCGTTGTAGACGCAGAAGCCGGCGGCCCGGGCGGGCATCGCGTGGTGCAGCCCGCCCGCCACGTTGACCGCCCGCCGGGCCTCGCCCCGCCAGACCGCCTCGGCCGCGGCCACGCTCGCCCCGGCGACCAGCGCGCTCGACTCGTGCATCCCCGCGAAGACCGGGTTGTCGGAGGTGCCCAGCCCGAAGCCGGCGAAGAGCGGGTCGCGCGGGGCGGCCCGCACCGCGTCGAGGTAGCGGGGGTCGTGCACCCGGGTCAGCAGCGCGTCGTCGGCCGGCTCGGGCTTGACCAGCCGCACCCCGGGACGCGCCAGCACGCCGAGCTCGCGGGCCAGCGCGACGGTCAGCTCCACCCGGACCGGGTCGAGGGGGTGATCCCCCATGTCGTAGGCGAGCAGGGACTCGTCCCACACCACCACCGTGTCCTCGGACATGGCCTCATCGTCGCACGCGCGCCCGCACGCCCCCAGCGCGCGTGCTGGGGGCGCGCCCCGGTGTCGGCCTGCTCACGCGCCCTCGTGTCGCCCGGCGCACGTGCCGTCAGCCGGCCGGCGTCGCCGGGGTGGGCGTGCCCCTCAGCCCTCCCCGGTGGCGACCGGTCGGGACGGGTCGGCGACCCAGTTGCTCCACGACCCGACGTAGAGCGCCGCGTCGGGCCGACCCGCCAGGTGCAGGGCGAGCACGGCCTGCGCGGCGGTCACCCCCGACCCGCAGTACGCCCCGACGGGAGCGCCCCCGGCCACCCCGGCGGCGGCGAACCGCGCGCGCAGCGCGTCGGCGGCCGGAAACCGGCCCTCGGCGACGTACTCGCCGGCGGGCAGGTTCACCGCGCCCGGGACGTGCCCGGCGACGGGGTCGATCGGCTCGGTCTCGCCCCGGTAGCGGGGCGCGGCGCGCACGTCCAGCAGGACGCCCTCGTCGGCGGCGGCCAGCCGGGCGGCCTCCCCCGCGTCGAGCACCGGCAGCGCGCCGGGGCGCACCTCGACGTCGCCCGCCGCCGGGGTCGGTTCCGCCGTGCTGGTGGGCAGTCCGGCGGCCTGCCACGCCGGGAAGCCGCCGTGCAGCAGGCGTACCGGCCGGTGACCCGCCCAGCGCAGCGTCCACCAGGCGCGGGCGGCGGCCATGCCGTCGCCGCCGTCGTACACCACCACGGGATGACCGGCACGGACGCCGGCGGCCCGCAGCGCGGCCTGGAGCGCGGCCGGGTCGGGCAGCGGGTGGCGGCCGGCCGGGCCGGGCGGGCCGCAGAGCGCGGTGTCGAGGTCGACGAAGACCGCGCCGGGCAGGTGACCGGCGGCATAGTCGTCCCGGCCGGGCGGGCCCGTCAGGCGCCAGCGGACGTCGAGCAGGGTGGGCGGGTCGGCGTGGTCGAGCTCGGTCGCGAGCCGGTCGGCCTCGACCAGCAGCTCCTCGGTTCCGGACATGAGGTCAAGTCAACACCATCCGGGCCCGGGCCTCGCGGTTCGTCAAGGGTCGTTCGGCCTGCGTCGGGGTACCATCGTGGGCCGGAGGGCCGCTGACGTGGGGCATGATCTGGTCGGCACGACCGAGCCTGAAGTTACCTCCGCGGCAGGGAGGGATGAAGGTGTCCAAAACGGATCTGGTCGACACGACCGAGATGTACCTCAAGACCATCCTCGAACTGGAGGAGGAGGGCGTGCCGCCCCTGCGCGCCCGGATCGCCGAGCGGCTGGGGCAGAGCGGGCCCACCGTCAGTCAGACCGTCGCCCGGATGGAGCGCGACGGCCTGCTCACCGTGGAGGGCGACCGGCACCTGGCGCTCACCCCGCACGGTCGCAGCACCGCCGTTTCGGTGATGCGCAAGCACCGGCTCGCCGAACTGCTGCTGGTCAACGTGATCGGGATGCCCTACGAGGAGGCCCACGAGGAGGCCTGCCGGTGGGAGCACGTGATGAGCGACGCCGTCGAGAAGCGGGTCTACGACCTGCTCAACCGGCCGACCCGCTCGCCCTACGGCAACCCGATCCCGGGGCTGGAGGCGCTGGGCACCCCGGGGCCGGAGACCACCGACGCCGTCGAGGGTGAGCGCAACCTGGCGTTCCCCGGCCTCTCCGGGCCGGTCGTGGTCCGGCGGATCTGCGAGAGCGTGCAGACCGACGCGGACGTGCTGCGGCAGTTGCACGCGGCCGGCGTCGACCCGGGCGCGACGGTGATGGTGGCGCAGGAGCGCGACGGGGTGTCGATCGACCGCTCGGGCGACCGCGTCCGCCTCCCCCGCGAGGTCGCCTCCCGCGTCTTCGTCGCCGCCCACTGACCCCTCCCACTCCGCCCCCACCCCGCGCTCCCTGCCCCGGATTGGCTCGGCTCGGCGATCTTGCACCTTGTGCCCGGAAATATCCGACACAAGGGACGGATCGGGGGCCGAAAGTGCAAGATCGCGGAGTGGGCGGAGTGGCGGCGCGGTTCAGATGGCGCGGATGTCGAGCTGCTTGGCCAGGGCGATCAGGGCGTCCGTGAGCTTGTCGGCGTCTGGCTTGGGCGTGTCGGGTGGGGTGGTGTAGCGGAGGGTGGCGAGGCGGCCCTCGGTTGCCAGCCAGCCCACCTCCGCGACCGGGCCGAAGGCACCCTTGGCCGACAGCGTCCGCCGGTACGCCTTCTGGCCCAGCCCGGTGACCTTGCCCGCTTTGTCCGGCACCACGTCCATGGTGAAGGTGGCCGCGTCGATCGACGCCTCGGTGACGATCAGCGTCAACTCCGGCAGGGTGGCCTGCTCGGCGCGGACCACGCAGGTGTGGCTGTCGCCCGTCTCGCTGGCGGCGGCGATGTCGAAGCGGGCCCCCGCGTGCTGCTCGATCACGCCGAAGTCCAGCAGCCGGCACGCCCCGCCCGACGAGGCGGCCGCCACGTCGACCGCGATCGGCGCGGGAGGCGGCACCGCCACCGGTTCGGCCGCCTCCGCGCCGCAGCCCGTCGCCAGCAGTACGGCCACCCCGGCGCCCACGATCCGCCCGCGCACGATCACTCCTCCGCTGTCCACCCCGACGTGTCCGCCGGACACCGTACGGCCTGCCCCGCCCTCGCGGTAGCCCTCGATCAGCCGGTCGCCGTCAGTCGTCGACGTACGGGCAGTGCCGACAGCCGCGACCGCAGCAGGTGCCGCGTCGGGCCAGGAACCCCGCGCTCAGCACGAACAGGCCGGTCGCCGGGTCGAGGTAGCCGGCCTCACCGGCAGCCAGGGCGGCGGCGTGTGCGGCCAGGATCCGCTCCCGGTCCGGATGCTCCGGCGGCAGCCGGGACGGGTGTGGCTCGGTCAGCGGCCGGCCCGCCAGCGGTCGTCGCTCTCCGGTCACCGGCGCAGTCTAGAGAGCGGTCAGCCGTGCCGGGCCAGGGCGGCGGCGATCTCCTCGCGGCCCGCGCCGGCCGCGAGCAGCAGCCGCAGCAGCACCTTCGCCTTGTACGGGTCGAGCAGCCCACCGTCCAGCAGGCCCCGGCGGCGCAGGTCCGTCTCGGAGCCGACCGCGCCGTAGGTGTGCCGCAGCACCGAGCCGGCACCGGTGCGGGAGGTGAGCACCACCGGGATCCGCTCGGCCAGCGCGCCGAGCACCGGGGCCAGGACGGCCGGGACATGCCCGACTCCGAAGGCGGCGACGACGAGCCCGTGGTGGGTGTCGGCGACCCGGTCGAGCAGGCCGCCGTCGTCGTCGAGCGTCACGGTGTGCAGCGCGACCCGGGTGGCGTCGAGCCGTGCCGGGTCGACCGGCGGCAGCGGCTCCCGCCGGGACGGGCGGGCCAGCACGCGTACGCGTCCCTCGACCACGTGCCCGACCGGGCCGGCGTTCGGCGAGGCGAACGTGCCGGTGCTGGTGCTGTGCGTCTTGCGTACCCAGCGGGCGGCGTGGATCTCGTCGGCGAACGCGACCAGCGCGCCCAGGTCGCGGGCGGCGGGGGCCGCCGCCACGCGGGCCGCCGCGAGCAGGTTCGCCGGGCCGTCCGGGCCGGCCAGGGTCGGGTTGCGCATCGCGCCGGTGAGGACCAGCGGCGCGGCGTGCGGCCAGACCAGGTCGGCCAGGAACGCCGACTCCTCCAGCGTGTCCGTGCCCTGGGTGACCACCACACCGGTCGCCCCGTCGGCCACCGCCCGCGAGGCGGCGTCGACCACGTCGAGCAGTTGTCGGTACGTCAGGTGCGCGCTCGGCACCGCGTGGGTGTCGCGGACCTCCAGCGGCAGGCCCAACTCGTCGAGGCCCGGCACGGCGGCGGTGAGGTCGGCGCCGGTCAGCCGGGTGACCACCCCGGCCCGGCCGGGGTCCACCCCGCCCATCGCGATCGTGCCGCCGAGGGTGAACAGGGCGATGGACACGCCGGGCCTCCCGTCCGCCGCCTGGAAGGCGGCCCGCAAGAACGTACCCTCCGGGTCGGATAACCGGTGGCGCCGGTCTGCGGGCGGCCCCGCCGGCGCTGGTGGTTCCGACGGCGACGGGGTCGTCCTGCTCCGCCACCAGCGCGTCCACGACTGACGAGCGCCCCGGTCGGGTGAGGCCGGTTTCCGCACGGACGGAAGCACGTTGGTTTTCCGTTCCGCCCGGCCTATGGTGGCTCCATGTGTTCGTTCGGTCAGCAGAGGAGCACCGCCGTCGTGGTGACGGCGGCGTCCGCTGCTGCCCGTCGGCGTGCCCTGTCGGTGACCGTCGAGACCCGGGTGGTGCGATCCGCGGCCGCGCCGTCGCCTGCCGGCTCGGTGGCCTCCGGACTCCCGAGCCCCGTCCCCGCCGGACGTAGCCCTCCGTGAACCGCTTGCAACTGTGCGAACGGCCACCAGGGCGAAGCTTCTCAAGCTTCGGCCCTTTTCTTTTTTCAGAGGGAGCTACGCCATGACCACGCACACCCAGCCGGACCAGCAGTGGCTCGATGAGCTGCGGGCGACACTGACGACCGACTTCGAGGCGCAGACCGTCCGGCTCACGCAGCTGACGGCCGACACCGGCGACCCGGGCGAGGCGCACACCCAGAGCGCGATGATCGCCGCGACCCGGCAGAGCCTGGACCAGATCACCGGGGCGCTGCGGCGCATCGCCGACGGCCGCTACGGCATCTGCGAGAAGTGCGAGGCGCCGATCCCCCGGGAACGCCTGGAGGTGCTGCCGCACGCCCGCTTCTGCGTGCCCTGCCAGCAGAAGCAGTACTGAGTGAACCGGGTCGAGGGCTGCCTCGTACGGCGGAGGCAGCCCGCGACCCGAGCGGACGCGATCTGGCCGTCACGCCGCGACCGCGCCCGGTGTCGGACGCCAGGTCAGCCCCACCAGGTCATCGCCTGGCCGTGCGTGCGGGTCCAGGCGAGGGGTACGCCGTCGAGGGACAGCACGTTGTGCAGCGCCTCGCCCGGTGGCTCCGGCAGCGCGTCGTGGGGCAGCACACCCAGCGTCTCGTTCGCGATCCAGTGGCCGGGCAGTCCGCGTACCAGCTCGGTGAACGCTGCCCGGCGCGGAGCCGGCACCTGATAGAGCACGGAGGTGTGGAACACCACCAGCGTCGCGCCGGGCGGCGCCTGCGCGGCCAGTGCCGGCAGGTCGTCCACCAGGTCGCCGCGCGCGAGCAGCGGCGGGTCGGTCGCGGCGACGGCCGCGGCGGCCCGCAGCCGGGCGCGGCGGTGCGAGTGCTCCGGCCAGATGAGCGCGTCGAGCCAGGCGACGTCCGCCGGGTCGGTGACCCGCAGCGGGTTCAGGTCCAGCCCGGCCCGCCACACCACCTCGGGTAGCTGGTCCGGTGGCGCGGTGCCGGTGAGCGCGCAGTCGAGGACCGGCTCGCCCGTGCCGAGCAGGTGGTCGCCGTAGCGGTAGGCGTACCGGTCGGGGTAGAGGCAGAACCCGGCGGACGCGCCGACCTCCAGCAGCGCCAGCGGCTGCGGCAGCGCGGCGAGCACCGGCAGCAGGACGGCGCACCGCCCGGGCTCGTTCGTCTGGACGGCCCGGGTGCGCATTTCCGCCTCGATCGTCGGCCAGTTCGCCACCGTGAAGTCGTGGAACGCGGCCGGGTCGTCGACGGGCCCGCCGAGTAGTCGTACGACGCCGAACAGCAGGTTCGGCTGCCGCTTGGCCGGCGGGAGCGTTTCGACCAGCGCGAGCAGTTCGTCGTCACGCGAGACCGCGAGGGAAAGGCGCTCGTAGGTCGACGACACGCCGCGCGCCTCACGGGTGCCGAACTCGGCGTAGCTCTCGGCAATCGTCATGTCTTGATGATCGCCAACTAGGTCACCGGCTCCCGCTTGACCCACTGGTCCAGGGCCCGCGTGAATTCGATCACCGCAGCCTTGGCGGAGGGCGGCATCGACGTCCGGGACGCTTGGCGGTACTTCAGGCACACCGCGAGGTTGTTGACGCGAAAGTAGACACGCACGTCACGGTCGTGCCAGCCGTGCTCGTCGAGGTCCCCCTCTTCGGAGATGTACGCCTCCTCGCCGACGCCGGGAAGCCGCTCGCCCTCGGTAGGACAGCCACCCAGGTTGGCGGGGAGCAGGGGGGCCTCCACGTCGAGCTGGGTGAGTTCCCCGTCGTCGGGATCTTGGCCGGGCTCCCATTTACAGCTGTTCGTGGCCTGGTGTGCGGACCAGAGCTTGGCCCTGGGAATCAACGGCGCAATGACCTCGGGGTGGTCGGCCAGGTACAGGCACACGCTCGGTGCGGTCGTGAACCGTCTGACCGACGGCGATGCGGACGGGGCTGCGGGCGTGGTGGCCGACGGGCTGCTGGCCTGTTGGTCCCCGGCCCGGCCGGTCTCCCGATTCGGCGCCCCGTCCGGCGCGAGCGCGTAGCCGGTCGCCAGTGCGCCGGCCGCCAGGGCCGTGGCGAAGATGATCGCGGCAATGCGCGTGGGCGCGACACGTCGGGCACGCGGGCCGCTCCCCTCGGACAGCAGCGGCTCGGTCAGCTTCTTGGTCGCCCCTGCGGCCTGCTCCTTGGCTGGCATGGTGACGCGAACCGTCGGGTGGTCGCCGGCCGTGACGCCGGCGGCGACCTCCCGCAGACGCTCCGCGGCCACATCGGCAGACAGCCGTTCGCCCGGGCGACGCGCCATCAGGCCGAGCAGCGTCGGACTCAGCAGACCAGCACGTTCAGCCGGCCCGGGGTCGCGGCTCAACACGGCAGCGACCAGTTCTGCCGGATCGTCCGAGTCGTACGCGGGCCGACCTTCGACGGCGAAGTACAGCGTCGCACCGAGCGACCACAGATCGGATGCCGGCTCGGCACCCTGCCCGGTCAGCCGCTCGGGCGCCACGTAGCCCAGCGTGCCCATGACCGAGCCAGTCCCGGTGAGGCCCCGGGTGGCGCCGATGACCGCGGCGATCCCGAAGTCCGTGAGTACGGCGCGCCCGTCCCGCCCCAACAGGACGTTCTGCGGCTTGACGTCGCGATGCAGGATGCCGGCAGCGTGAGCGACCCGCAGTGCCGCAAGCAGTCCCGCGCCGATCTCCGCGGTCCGCCGCGGACTCAGCGGTCCGTCCTCGCGCACCACCGAGTAGAGAGACGACCCCTCGACCACGCCCATCACGATCCACGGGTGGCCATCCTCGATCAGAACATCGTGAATGGTCACGATGCCGGGGTGGTCCAACCGCCCGGCGGCCCGCGCCTCGGTTATCGCACGCTCTCGGAGCGCCTCATGTTCGGATTCGCTCAGGCCCTCGGGCAGTCGTAGCTCCTTCACTGCCACGTCGCGGTCCAGCAGGGTGTCCACAGCTCGCCAGACCACCCCCATGCCCCCGCTGCCGATCGGCTTGGCCTGCAAGACATACCGGCCCCCGGCCAGGGTGCGCCGCTCCTCCGCCATGCTCGGAAGGATAGCCAGGGTCCGCTGGCGAGGAAGCCATCGAAGGTTGTTCCATGAGGGAGTGGTCATGGCCTCGGATCGCGTGCGAGTTGGCGGCTTGTTCGGCGTGTCACGGCAGCGGGTTCTGCAGATCACCCGCAGGCCCGGCTTTCCTGAGCCGGTCGCCCGCCTGATCGGTACGACCATCTGGGACGCGGACGAGGTGGACGAGTGGGCGCGACACAACCGCCCACCCCGCCCGACCGAAGGCGACGAGGACCGCTGACGAGGCACCTCGATCACGGACGGGCGAGACAGCGCGGGCCCCCCAGTGTCGCCGTACCCGGACGGGTGGCTAGCGCTCGTCGGATTTGGCGACCATCTGTAGATAACCCGGCGGGGTCGTGTCGGTCGGTCGACCGGCGCTGCCGCTGGTTGTACTGCTGAGGTGGCGTGGTGTCAGTGGTGCCATGGCAGCTGGACCGGCTGTTGCGGGATAAGACCGGCCAGGATGTCGGCCAGCAGTTGAGCGAGCCCGAACGGGTAGATGGTGTCGGTGGTCGTGGCCAGTTCGTCGAGGGGCCACCACCGGTGTCCGGCGTGGTGTGTGCGTTCGAGTGTCTCCATACGCGTGATGTCGACGTCGTGCGTGTCGATGCGGTGGTAGAAGAAATCGTCGCGGAACATGCCACTGGCCCAGCCGAGGTCCGCATAACCCGCGCAGTAGGCGACCGGTTGACCGAGGTGGTGCGGGGCGACCGCCAGGCCGATCTCCTCGTGGAGTTCGCGGGCCGCAGCGTGCGGTAACGGCTCGCCGTCGTTGACTCCGCCGCCAGGGGTAACCCAGCCGTGGCCGAGGTCGGGGTCGGGGTCGGGGTCGGGGTCGGGGTCGGGGTCGGGGTCGGGGTCGGGGTCGGGGTCGGGGTCGGGGTCGGGGTCGGGGTCGGGGTCGACCAGGAATCGTAAGAGCAAGATCCGTCCGGCGCTGTCGAGCAGCAGAACCCGCGCGGAGCGGCGCCGGTACGGCAATGACTCTGACACGCAGCTGAGCGTACGAGATCCACACGAGAGCCGAAGCAACGAATGGCCCGGCCGGTGGCGGAAAGGAATGAGCCCCGGGCGCGGGAACGCCCGGGGCTCATCGCGGTCGTACGTCAGCTGCAGCCGCTGGTGGAGCCGCAGCCCTCGCAGACGTAGCAGCTACCGGCCGGACGCATCTTCGTACCGCAGGTGAAGCAGAGCGGCGCGTCGGCGGCCTTGCCGATCACGGCCTCCAGCAGCTCCGTGCTGGAACCCACGGACGGCGCCGGCTTGGCGGCGGCGACGTCCGCGACCTCCTGCGCCGGCTGGGCAACCGGCCCGGTCTTGGGCTCGGCCGGCGCCTCGACCGGGGCGGAGGCGGCCATCGCGGTGAGGTCCGCACCGTTCGCCTCCGCCTCCGCCTCGGCCCGGAGCTGGGCGGCCCGCTCACTGGCGGTGAAGATGCCCAGCTCCGCGCGGCGCTCGTACGGCAGGAAGTCCAGCGCCAGGCGACGGAAGATGTAGTCCATCACCGAGGCGGCCATCCGCACGTCCGGGTCGTCGGTCATGCCGGCCGGCTCGAAGCGCATGTTGGTGAACTTGCTGACGTACGTCTCCAGCGGGACGCCGTACTGGAGACCGATGGAGATGGCCACCGAGAAGGCGTCCATCACGCCGGCCAGGGTCGAGCCCTGCTTCGACATCTTGAGGAAGACCTCGCCGAGGCCGTCGTCCGGGTAGGACGACGCGGTGAGGTAGCCCTCGGCGCCGCCGACGGAGAAGCTGACCGTCTGGGACGGGCGCTTCTTCGGCAGCCGCTTGCGCACCGGGCGGTACTCGACGACCTTCTCGACGACCTTCTCCACCTCGGCGGGGGCGGCCTCGGTGGCCTTGTTGGACTTGGCCACCGAGAGCGGCTGACCGACCTTGCAGTTGTCGCGGTAGATCGCCAGCGCCTTGAGGCCGAGCTTCCAGCCCTCGAAGTAGATCTTCTCGACGTCCTCGACGGTGGCCGCCTCCGGCATGTTGACCGTCTTGGAGATGGCGCCGGAGACGAACGGCTGGATCGCCGCCATCATCCGCACGTGGCCCATCGGGGCGATGGAGCGCTCGCCCATCGCGCAGTCGAAGACCGGGTAGTGCTCCGGCTTGAGGCCGGGGGCGTCCACCACGTGGCCGTGGTCGGCGATGTGCTCGACGATCGCCTCGACCTGCTCCTCGGGGTAGCCGAGGCTGCGCAGGGCGCGCGGCACGGTCTGGTTGACGATCTGCATGGAGCCGCCGCCGACCAGCTTCTTGAACTTGACCAGCGCCAGGTCCGGCTCCACGCCGGTCGTGTCGCAGTCCATCATGAAGCCGATGGTGCCGGTCGGGGCGAGCACGCTGGCCTGCGAGTTGCGCCAGCCGAACTTGTCACCGATCTTGTTGCCCTGGGTCCACTGCTTCGTCGCCTCGCGGACGATCGCGGTGGCCACGGTGCCCGCCGGCTTGATCTCGTCGTTGGCGGCGGCGTGCTTGCGCATGACCCGCTTGTGCGGCTCGGCGTTGCGGGCGTAGCCGTCGTACGGGCCGACGACACCGGCCAGCTCGGCCGAGCGGCGGTAGGCGGTGCCCGTCATCAGCGAGGTGATCGCCGCGGCGACCGAGCGGCCCTGCTCCGAGTCGTACGGGAGGCCGGAGGCCATCAGCAGGGCGCCGAGGTTGGCGTAGCCGATGCCGAGCTGCCGGTAGGCGCGGGACGTCTCACCGATCTTCTCGGTGGGGAAGTCGGCGAAGCAGATCGAGATGTCCATCGCGGTGATGACGAACTCGACCGACTTGACGAACTTCTCCACCTCGAAGCCGCCGTCGGCGCGGAGGAACTTCATCAGGTTCAGCGAGGCCAGGTTGCACGAGGAGTTGTCCAGGTGCAGATACTCCGAGCACGGGTTCGACGCGGTGATCCGCCCGGTCTCCGGGCAGGTGTGCCAGTCGTTGATGGTGTCGTCGTATTGCAGGCCGGGGTCGGCGCACTCCCAGGCGGCCTGGGAGATGGAGCGGAAAAGGTTCTTGGCGTCGATGGTTTCGATCACCGCGCCGTCGAGCCGGCCGCGCAGGTCGAAGCCGCCGCCGTTCTCCACGGCGGTCATGAACTCGTCGGAGACCCGGACCGAGTTGTTGGCGTTCTGGTACTGCACGCTGACGATGTCGGCGCCGCCCAGGTCCATGTCGAACCCGGCGTCGCGCAGCGCGCGGATCTTGTCCTCCTCGCGCGCCTTGGTGACCACGAACTCCTGGATGTCCGGGTGGTCCACGTCGAGGATGACCATCTTCGCCGCGCGCCGCGTGGCGCCGCCGGACTTGATGGTGCCGGCGGAGGCGTCCGCGCCGCGCATGAAGCTGACCGGGCCGGAGGCGTTGCCGCCGGAGGAGAGCAGCTCGCGGGAGGAGCGGATCCGGGACAGGTTGACCCCGGAGCCGGAGCCGCCCTTGAAGATCAGCCCCTCCTCCTTGTACCAGTCGAGGATGGAGTCCATCGAGTCGTCGACGGCCAGGATGAAGCAGGCGCTGACCTGCTGCGGCGAGGGCGTGCCGACGTTGAACCAGACCGGCGAGTTGAAGCTGAACACCTGGTGCAGCAGCATCCAGGTCAGCTCGTGGGCGAAGACCTCGGCGTCGGCCGGGCTGGCGAAGTAGCCGTACTCCTCACCGGCGGTGCGGTAGGTGGTGACCACCCGGTCGATCAGCTGCTTGAGCGACCACTCCCGCTCCGGGGTGCCCACCGCGCCCCGGAAGTACTTGGTGGTCACGATGTTCGCCGCGTTGACGCTCCACGACTCCGGGAACTCGACCCCGCGCTGCTCGAAGTTGATCGAGCCGTCGCGCCAGTTCGTCATCACGACGTCGCGGCGCTCCCAGGCGACCTCGTCGTAGGGGTGCACCCCCTCGGTGGTCCACACCCGCTCGATCTTGAGCCCCGCGCCGGCCTTGCTCCGTGCCCTGCTCGTCGTCACACCATCCCCCGACATCTCATCCGCCCCCTCGTCCGCGCGGCCACCTCGCCACGCGATCCGACTGTCATCAACTGCGAAGAACTTCAACTGGTACGGCCGGCGGCCTCGGCCGCGTCGGCCCCGGCGCCCTCCCGGGCGCGTGCGGCGGCCCGCAGCGTCTCGATCTCCCGCTCGAAGTCGGCGAGCGAGTCGAACGACCGGTAGACGCTGGCGAACCGCATGTAGGCGACCTCGTCCAGGTCCTGCAGCGGACCCAGGATGGCCAGCCCCACCTCGTGGCTGGGGATCTCGGCGGCCCCCTTGGCCCGGACGGTCTCCTCGACCTTCTGCGCGAGCAGCGCGATCGAGTCGTCGTCCACCGGCCGCCCCTGGCACGCCTTGCGCACCCCGCCGATGATCTTCGTGCGGCTGAACGGCTCGGTGACCCCGCTGCGCTTGACGACCGCGAGGACCGCCTCCTCCACCGTGGTGAACCGCTTCCCGCACTCCGGGCAGGACCGCCGCCGGCGGATCAACTGGCCGTCGTCGGCCTCCCGCGAGTCGACCACCCGGGAGTCCGCGTGCCGGCAGTACGGACACCGCATCGGCCCGACCTCCTTCATCGACTGCGGGCACGCCGACCGCTTCCCGGGCACGCGTCAGCGCGGCGGAGCCATCTGTCGATGGTCTTCGCCGTGTCGACGGTACGGGAGTGCGGTCGGTAGTCGAACCCAACCTGTAGGCGACTTACGCCCGTGTGACTACTACATCTAGGGGTCGACCGTATGCCGCCGACGATCCGCGGTCAAGTTGAGCGGCGTGTCCGGCGCGTCACCGCCATCCGGAGTCGACCCCGGCCGGCGCCACCCGCCGCAGAACCAACCGTCCGACGCCTCCCGGGGTTATTCGTCCGGTCGCGGCGAAACCGCCGCCGATCGGGCAGGCGTCGAACACCCGTTCGACCCGACGTACCATTTATCAGAACGTGAGTACGAGCAGGGCCACTTTTCACCCCGACACGCCGAGGTGATGTCGTACAGACGTTTGAAAATGACCGATCTCACCTATACGGTCATGAACAACCGGGCGCGGATCGTTCCGTCACCGGTCACCACGCACCGCCGCACGCACCACGAGCCGCCAAGGCACCCAGCGCCGACCAGGGAGGACGGACGTGACCGAGGACCGGGCCAGCCGGCCGAAGAGCCCGCAGCAGATCACCGAGGCGGGCCCGCCGGCCACCCGACGCCGGAGCGCCGCGCGCAGCCGGGCCGGGCAGCCCGCCGTGCGCCCGGTCACCCCGGTGGTGAGCGCCTTCCCCGACCCGGCGACGGTGGATCTCACCGCCCGGCAGCGGCGGATCCTGGAGTTCATCCGCACCTGGGTGGACCGGCACGGCTATCCGCCGAGCGTGCGCGAGATCGGCGAGGCGGTCGGCCTGGTGTCGCCGTCCAGCGTCGCCTACCAGCTCAAGGAGCTGGAGAAGAAGGGCTTCCTGCGCCGCGACCCCAACCGGCCGCGCGCCGTGGACGTCCGGGCCCCCAGCGACGTCGACGACGAGCTGACCCGCTCGCAGCGCCCCGCCCCGGCGTACGTGCCGATGCTGGGCCGGATCGCGGCCGGTGGCCCGATCCTCGCCGAGCAGGCCGTGGAGGACATCTTCCCCCTTCCCCGCGAACTGGTGGGTGAGGGCGAGGTCTTCATGCTCCAGGTCAAGGGCGACTCGATGCTCGACGCGGCGATCTGCGACGGCGACTGGGTCGTGGTCCGGCAGCAGCCGACCGCCGAGGCCGGCGACATCGTCGCCGCGATGCTCGACGGCGAGGCGACGGTCAAGACCTACCGCCGCCGTGACGGGCACGTCTGGCTGATGCCGCAGAACCCGGCCTTCGACCCGATCCCCGGCGACGACGCGACCATCATGGGCCGGGTCGTCGCGGTGCTGCGCCGCATCTGACCCCGTGGCGCCTCCGGAGCGGTCGCCGACGGCGGCCCCCGGAGGCTCAGGGACGTCAGTAGCGGTCGCCCCGGTAGCCGCGGCCGCCACCCCGCCCGTGGCCGTTGGGGCCGCCGCGGCCGTCGTCGTAGCCCTCGTCGCGCCGGCGGGCCGGCCGCTGACCGCGAGGATCCTGCTCGCCGCCGCGACGGGGCGGCTCCGCCCGGCCACCGCCGCCGTGGACGCCGGGGCCCGGTTGGCCCCCGCCGCCGTAGACGCCACCACCGGGACGGCCGCCGCCACCCTGCCGGCCACCGCCGCCACCGCCTGCGGGGCCACCGGGGCCCGGCGGCCGGCCGCCACCGTAGGCTCCGCCACCGCCACTGGCCGGGCGACCGCCGCCACCACCACCGCCGGCAGGGCGACCGCCACCGTAGACGCCGCCGGCCGGGCGGCCACCGCCGTAGACCCCGCCGCCGGCCGGCGCGGCCCCGCCGCGACCACCGCCCGCCGGGACCGCCCCGCCCCGCCCGCCACCGGGCGCACCGCCGTAGACGCCACCGGAGGGCGCGCCACCGTAGACGCCGCCCCGCGCCCGGTCGCCCGGCGGCAGGAAGTCGTCGTCCGCCGGGCCCCGCGGATCGTCGGCGAGGTCGTCGCGCTCCGGCCCGTCGGCGTCCCGACGCGGGGCGGCCGGTCTGCGCCGGGCCCGCAGGATGCCGAAGACGCCGGCGGCCACCATCAGCGCGCCGATCACGCCGACCGCGGCGATGATGTACGTGATGTCGCTCAGGCTCAGGCCGTCGAGCCACGACTGCCCGGCCGCCTTCTTCGGCGCGTCGCCCTTGCCGGCGACCGGCTTCGCGCCCTCGGTGGAGGGGGTGTAGCTGAGAATCTCGACCGGCTCGGCCTCGTCGAGCTGGCCGCCGTCGGAGACGGTGACGAACGTCTTGCCGTCCGGGGTGTAGGCGATCGCCTCACCGAACGGATCGGTCAGCGCCGTCACCCGGGGCTTGACGGAGGTCAGGGCCGCCACGATGTCGCCGCCGGTCACGTCGTACTCGAAGGCGTCGGCGTAGGTGCGCACCACCACCCGGGACCCGTCGGGGGAACGGGCGGCTCCGGTGATCGCCACGCGGCCCGGAGCGCCGAGCCGGTTGTCCGTGTCCGTCCTCGGCAGGGCGATCTCGCCGACCTTCTTCATCGGCACCGCCTCGGTGTCCCCGCTCTTCATCTTCGCGGCGGGGGTGAAGATCTGCGCCTTGCCCGACATCACCTTGGTGATGATCAGCGGGTTGCCGTCGTCGCCGATGAGCAACGCCTCGGCGTCGTGCGGTTTGCCCTCGGGGTAGGAGAGCCGGTGCAGCACCGGCCGCTTGGACCCGTTGACCGGCATGGTCCACAGCGCCACCCGCTCGCGGCGGTTCCGGCTGGTGACGTTGTCGCCCGTGTCGGCGATCCAAAGCGTCTTGCCGTCCGGGGAGAGCGCGAGATCCTCGGTGTCGGAGGGGCCACCGCCCGAGTAGCGGACCGGCTCCTTCGAGATCTCACACTTGGCGTCGAGGAAGAAGACCCGCTTGCGGCTCTCCACCTCGGTGCCGTCGTTGATCACGATGTAGCCGCTCTTGGTGGCCACCAGGCCGGACAGCTCGCGCAGCCGCTCGTCGGTCACCGCGCACCGCTTCTTGCCGGCGGCGGCCGTGAGCGGGGACGAGGCCGAGGCGGGCGCCGCCAGGGCGGCCCCCGCACACGCCACGGTCGCCCCCAGCAAGCCGAGGGCGACCGTGACCGAAGCAACAGCGCGGCGCATTGAATCAGTGTCGCATGCCGCAGGTTTCCGCCGGGTGACGCCGGGACGCCGTCACCGGGCGGACGCGACCGCCTGGCTCTCCGCCGCCGCTCGGAACGGGGCCAGCTCGGCGGCGAGCGCCTCGCCCACCCGGACGTGCACCAGCGTCCCCTCCGGCAGGTGGGAGGTGCTCAGCACCTCACCCTGCCGGTGCACCCGCGCCACCAGGTCGCCCCGGTCGTACGGGAGCACCGCGCGGACCTCCACCGCCGGGCGGGGCAGCCGCTCCTCGACGGCCTCGCGCAGCCCGTCGAGCCCGCGCCCGGTGTGCGCGGAGACGAAGACCGCCTCCGGCCAGAGCCGCTTGAGCCGCAGCAGCGTCTCCTCGTCGGCCGCGTCGGTCTTGTTGACCACCAGCAGCTCGGGCAGCCGGTCGGCGCCCACCTCGGCGAGCACCTCACGGACGGCGCGGACCTGCTCCTCCGGATCCGGGTGGGTGCCGTCGACGACGTGCACCACCAGGTCGGCCTCGGCCACCTCCTCCAGCGTCGAGCGGAACGCCTCGACGATCTGGTGCGGCAGGTGCCGGACGAAGCCGACGGTGTCGGAGAGGGTGTAGAGCCGCCCGTCGGAGGTGGTGGCCTTGCGGGTGGTCGGGTCGAGGGTGGCGAAGAGCGCGTTCTCGACCAGCACACCCGCGCCGGTCAACCGGTTGAGCAGGCTGGACTTGCCGGCGTTGGTGTAGCCGGCGATGGCGACGGCGGGAACGGCGTTGCGGGACCGCCGGGCGCGCTTGGTCTGGCGTACCAACCGCATGCCCTTGATCTCCCGGCGCAGCCGGGAGATGCGGTGGCGGATCCGGCGCCGGTCGGTCTCCAGCTTGGTCTCACCGGGGCCACGCAGGCCCACGCCGCCGCCGGCGCCCCCGCCACGACCGCTACCACCGGTCTGCCGGGAGAGCGTCTCACCCCAACCGCGCAGGCGGGGCAGCAGGTATTCGAGCTGGGCCAGCTCGACCTGCGCCTTGCCCTCCTTGCTCTTGGCGTGCTGGGCGAAGATGTCGAGGATCAGCGCGGTGCGGTCCACCACCTTGACCTTGGTGCGCTGCTCCAGGTTGCGCAGCTGGGACGGCGACAGCTCGCCGTCGCAGATCACCGTGTCGGCGCCGCTGGAGAGCACGACCGAACCGAGGTCGTCGACCTTTCCCCGGCCGATGTAGGTGGCCGGGTCGGGGCGGTTGCGCCGCTGGATCAGCCCTTCGAGCACCTGCGAGCCGGCGGTCTCCGCCAGCGCGGCCAGCTCGGTGAGGCTGTTCTCGGCGTCGCTCTGGCTGCCCTCGGTCCAGACGCCCACCAGGACCACGCGCTCCAGGCGCAGCTGGCGGTATTCGACCTCGGTGATGTCGGCGAGCTCGGTGGAGAGGCCAGGGACCCGCCGCAGCGCCTGCCGCTCTGACAGCTCGAACTCGCCGGTGGTGGCGTCGAGCTCGTCGTCGGTGTAGGGGAGGTAGGTCTCCTGGTTGGTCAAGCTGGTCTCCTGTCCGTTCTGTCACGTACCGAGCAATCCTGACATGTGTCAACGCCGGGCGCACCCGCTATATGCCCGCGTGAAATGCCACAAAAGCGGGGGCGGCCGGTGGGCCGGCCCGGGTGGGCGAGTAGAAATGCGGTGCGAGCCGCTCAGCGTCGACGGAGGGATCCTGTGTCAATCACCCGACTTCCGAGTGCCGGATTCTCGATCACCATCCGGATCGCCGTGCCTGCGGACGCGTCCTCCATCGGCCGGCTGACCACCTCCGTCGGCGAGGCCGGCGCGATCGTCACGGCGCTCGACGTGGTCGACTCCGACCCGACCCACGTGATCGTCGACCTGACCTGCGACACCGCCGACGCCGCCCACGCCGACCAGGTGGTCGACGCGCTGACCGCGCTCGACGGCGTGGACGTGCGCAAGGTCTCCGACCGGACGTTCCTGCTGCACCTCGGCGGCAAGATCGAGGTCAGCTCGAAGGTGGCGCTGCGCACCCGCGACGAGCTGTCCCGCGCGTACACCCCGGGGGTGGCCCGGGTCTGCCAGGCGATCGCGGAGAACCCGGCCGACGCCCGGCGGCTCACCATCAAGCGCAACACCGTGGCCGTGGTCAGCGACGGCTCGGCCGTGCTGGGCCTGGGCAACCTCGGGCCGGCGGCGTCGCTGCCGGTGATGGAGGGCAAGGCGGCGCTGTTCAAGCGCTTCGGCGGGGTGGACGCCTGGCCGGTGGTCCTGGACACCCAGGACACCGACGAGATCGTGCAGATCGTCAAGGCCATCGCGCCCGCGTACGGCGGGATCAACCTGGAGGACATCGCCGCGCCGCGCTGCTTCGAGATCGAGGCCCGGCTGCGGGAGGCGCTGGACATCCCGGTCTTCCACGACGACCAGCACGGCACCGCGATCTGCGTGCTGGCCGCGCTGACCAACGCGCTGCGCGTCGTGGGCAAGCAGCTCGCGGACGTCCGGGTCGTGGTCTCCGGCGCCGGCGCGGCCGGCACCGCGATCATGAAGCTGCTGCTGCGCCAGGGCGTGGGCGACATCATCGCGTACGACCGGCAGGGCGCCCTGCACCGCGGCCTGACCGGGCTCAACCCGGCCTGGCAGTGGCTGGCCGACCACACCAACAAGGACAACTACGCTGGTGACCTGCCCGGGGCGGTACGCGACGCGGACGTCTTCATCGGCGTCAGCGCGCCGAACCTGCTCACCGGCGACGACATCGCCATGATGGCCAAGGACGCCATCGTCTTCGCGCTGGCGAACCCGGACCCGGAGGTCGACCCGCGCGAGGCGCGCAAGCACGCCGCCGTGGTCGCCACCGGCCGTTCCGACCAGCCGAACCAGATCAACAACGTGCTCGCCTTCCCGGGTGTCTTCCGCGGCATGCTGGACGCGCACGCCGAGGAGTTCACCGAGGAGATGGCGATCGCCGCCGCCCGGGCCATCGCGGACGTGGTCGGCGAGGACAAGATCAACCCGACGGTGATCGTGCCCAGCGTCTTCGACTCCCGGGTGGCCCCGGCGGTCGCCGCGGCGGTGCGCGCCGCCGCCCAGAACCCGGCCCCGGCCCCGGCCGCGGACCCCGGCCCGGCCGACCTCCCCGAGATCGCCGCCGAAGCCAGCGCCACCCCCTGACACCCCACACCCCACCCCGCCCCACCCACCCCGGCCCACCCCGCCCCACCCCGGCGATCTTGCAGTTCCTGCCCAGGCATTCGGGACAGAGCCGACAAAACACGGGCCGGAAGTGCAAGATCGCGCCGTGGGTCGTGGCGGGTGGATGGGGCGAGAGGGCAGGGGGAGGCTGGGGTCAGGCGGGGGCGGTCAGGGCGGCGGGATCGACCTCGCCGACCGCGACCAGGACGGCGGGGCCGGCCAGCCAGCAGGAGTCCTCGGTGACCGTGACCGTGAGGCGACCGCCGGGGACGTCCACGGCGATCACCCCGGTGTCCCGGCCGGCGTCGCGCAGGGCCACGGCGGCCACCGCGCACGCGCCCGTGCCGCAGGAGAGCGTCTCGGCGGAGCCGCGCTCGTACACCCGCATCAGCACGTGCCCGTCGGCGCCGTCGACCGGCTCGCCGGGCGCGGTGAACTCGACGTTCACTCCGGCCGGGAAGGCAGCCGGGTCGAACTCCGGCGCGCGGGTGAGGTCGAGGCCGGTCAGGTCCAGCCCGGTCGGGAGCGCGCAGACCAGATGCGGGTTGCCGACGTCCACCGCCGCGCCCGGCAGGGTCAAGCCGCCCAGGGTGGCGGTCGAGGCGTCGTACACCCGGGGGCGGCGCATCTCGACGGCGACGGCGTCCCCCTCGACGCGCGCGCGCACGAGGCCGGCCCGGGTGGCCACCGGCAGCGCCGCGCCGACCGGCGTGGCCAGCCCGGACGCCAGCAGGTAGCGGACGAAGACGCGGGCGCCGTTGCCGCACATCTCGGCGAACGAGCCGTCGGAGTTCCAGTAGTCCATGAACCACTCGGCCTCGCCGGCCAGGGCGGCGCCCTCGGGGTGTTTGGCCGCCCGCACCACCCGCAGCACGCCGTCGCCGCCGAGGCCGCGCCGCCGGTCGCAGATCGCGGCGACCAGCCCGGGCGTCAGGTCGAGCGCCCCGTCCGGGTCGGGCAGGATGACGAAGTCGTTGCCGGTGCCGTGGCCCTTGGTGTACTCCACACCCCCATCATCGCGCAGCGGCCGGCAGCAGGCGCAGGGCGGCCGGGATCAGGTCCGGCGCGGCCGAGTCCAGCCAGTGGATGCGCTGGTCACGGCGGAACCAGGAGCGTTGCCGGCGGACGAACCGCCGGGTGGCCCGGACCGTCTCGTCGTGTGCCTCGCCCTCGGTGATCTCCCCGGCCAGGAAGCGCAGCACCTGCTGGTACCCGAGCGCCCGGCTGGCCGTCCGCCCCTGCGGCAGGCCGCGGCCGACCAGCTCGCGGGTCTCGGCGACCAGGCCGTCGGCCCACATCCGGTCCACCCGCAGCGCGATCCGCTCGTCCAGCAGCGCCGTGTCCAGGTCCACCCCGAGCTGCACGGACGGGTAGTACGGCGTCGGGCCGGGCAGCGACGCGGTGAACGGCGCCCCGGTCAGCTCGATGACCTCCAGCGCCCGCACGATCCGCCGGCCGTTGGTGGGCAGGATCCCCGCCGCGGCGACCGGGTCGGCCTCCCGCAGCCGGGCGTACAGCGGGGCCGGGCCGGTCTCGGCCAGCTCCCGTTCGAGCCGCTCGCGGGCCGCCGGGTCGGTGCCGGGGAACTCGAACCGCTCCAGCACCGCCCGCACGTAGAGGCCGGAGCCGCCGACCAGCAGCGGCACCCGGCCCCGGGCCAGGATGTCGTCGACCGCCGCGCGGGCCAGCCGCTGGTATTCCGCCACGCTCGCCGGCTCGGTGACGTCCCAGACGTCCAGCAGGTGGTGCGGCACCCCCTCGCGCTCGGCCGGGGTGAGCTTCGCGGTGCCGATGTCCATGCCCTGGTAGAGCTGCATCGAGTCGGCGTTGACCACCTCGCCGTCGAGGGCGTGCGCGAGCGCGATGCTCAGTGCGGACTTCCCGGCCGCCGTCGGCCCGACCACCGCGACCACCGTCCCGACCGGCGGGTGGCCGCCGCCGGCGTCGGCCGGCCCGGTCACGCCGGCTCCCAGGTGGCCACGAAGTAGGCCACGCCGTAGGGCGCCGCGTCGTGGGTCAGCTCACCGTGCCAGCGCCCGCCCGCCGCGCCCGCCGCGCCGGCGAGCACCTGCCAGGCCGCCCGACCGGCGACCTTCAGCTCGGCCGACAGCACCGGGTCCAAGCCGTGCAGGGCGTCGGCGTCCGCGTCCGCCAGGGCCCGGGCGACCCCCTCGTCGTACGCCTGCGCGCGCGGGTCGTCGTAGCCGGGCGCCTTCTCGCCCCGGCAGGCGGACCCGTCCCCCATCACCAGCAGCGCGACCCGGCCCTCGGCGCGGCGCACCAGCTCCGCCCCGAGCGCGGCGCACTCGCCCGGGGAGGCGTCGGCGGCGACCGACTGGGCGAACCGGGGCAGGTCGGTCCCCGCCCTGCCGAGCAGCCACGCGCCGACGGTCAGGCTCAGCGGCAGCCGCTCCCCACCGCCGCAGTTGGTCTTCCACAGCCGGACGTGGCGGTCGACGCCGTAGGCGCGCAGGGAGCCGTAGTCGGCGGCCCGGAAGCGGACGGTCTCCGGCCCGGCGCCGACCAGCACGATCTGGTCAGGCGAGGCGGCGAGCAGCCGGCCGACGGCCGCGTCGCAGGCCGTGCGGAGTTCGTCCAGCTCAGCGGCGGCGGCACCGGCCACCTCGGGCACGAGCAGGGGCGGATGCGGGCAGACGGCGGCGGCGACCAGGGGCACCCGTTCACCGTAGCGGGACCCCCCGGTGCGTCCCCGCGCCGATCCGGTCATTCGGGGGCTAGGACACCGTATGGTCACGGTCGGCGATAGGCGCTCGACGCGGACGGGGGCGGACCTGTGACAATGCCGGGAGTAACTTTGCTGCGCCGTGGCGGCGATCGTGGGACCGGTCCCCGACGCCGGGAGAACGAGGATGGGCACATGAGCGACTGGACTGCCTTCGGACGGGTGGACGCGGACGGCACCGTGTACGTCAAGACCGCCGACGGCGAGCGGGTGGTCGGATCCTGGCAGGCGGGAGCGCCCGAGGAGGGGCTTGCCCACTTCGCCCGCCGCTTCGACGACCTGGTGACCGAGGTCAACCTGACGGAGGCGCGGCTCAACTCGGGTGCGGCGGACGCCGGCCACTCGCTGACGACGATCCGCCGGATCCGCGCCTCGCTCGCCGAGGCGCACGTCGTCGGCGACATCGACGCGTTGGCCGCGCGGCTGGACCGACTCGCCGCCGTCGCCGAGGAGAAGGCCGGCGAGGCCAAGGCCGCCCGGGACGCCGCCCGGGGCGAGGCACTCGCCCGCAAGCAGGCGCTGGTGGAGGAGGCGGAGAAGCTGGCCGCCGAGTCGACCGGCTGGAAGACCGCCGGCGACCGGCTCAAGGAGATCCTCGAGGAGTGGAAGACCATCCGCGGGGTCGACAAGAAGACCGACGGTGAGCTGTGGAAGCGGTTCGCCGCGGCCCGGGACGGCTTCACCCGCCGCCGGGGCGCCCACTTCGCCTCACTGGACTCGCAGCGCAAGCAGGCGCAGTCGGTCAAGGAGGAGCTGGTCGCCGAGGCCGAGAAGCTGAAGGACTCCACGGACTGGGCGGCGACCGCCAACCAGCTCAAGGACCTGATGAACCAGTGGAAGGCCGCCCCGCGCGCCTCCAAGGAGGCGGAGCAGAAGCTCTGGGAGAGGTTCCGGGCCGCGCAGGACGAGTTCTTCACCCGGCGCAGCGAGGTCTTCTCGGCCCGCGACAACGAGCAGCGGGCCAACCTGGAGCGCAAGCAGGCGCTGCTCGCCGAGGCCGAGGCGCTGGACGTCGACGGCGACCCGAAGGGCGCGCAGGCCAAGCTGCGGGAGATCCAGGCGCAGTGGCACGAGGCCGGCCGGGTGCCCCGCGAGGCGGCGGCCGGGCTGGAGCGCCGGCTGCGGGCGGTCGACGACAAGGTCCGCGAGGTGATGGACTCCGCGTGGCGACGCACCACCAAGGAGGACAACCCGCTGCTGGCCCAGATGCGGACGCAGGTCGCCGAGGCCGAGGAGCGGCTGGCCCGGGCCCAGGCGGCCGGGGACGCCCGGCGGATCAAGGAGGCCGAGCAGGCGCTCGCCTCGAAGCGGCAGTTCCTCCAGCTCGCCGAGCAGGCCGGCTGAGCTGAGCCACGCGAGAGCCCCCGGTCCGCGCGGACCGGGGGCTCTCGCGTGTCCGGGCAGCCGCCGCGGCGGTGGGAGCGGCCGGCCCGTCGTGGGTCAGTGGGCGGCGCAGCCCGTCGTCGGCGCGGGCGCCGCGGCCGGCGCGCCGATCGTGGGCAGCCCGAGCAGCACCCCGGGCGTACGCGGGGAGCGCCCCGCCTCGGCCGCGTCGCCGGCCCGGGTGCGCCGGTGCGACAGCGGCTCGCCGTCGGCGTTGAGGTGGTGCGGGGCCGCGTACGTGACGGTGGTGTGCACGATGTCGCCGGGGCGGATCTGCCCGGCGAGGGAACCCGCGTCGAAGTGGACGAGGCGGCCGTCACGGGCGCGGCCGGACATCCGGCCGGTGCGCTCGTCCTTGCGCCCCTCGCCGACGGCGACCAGCACCTCGACGGTCTCCCCCACGAGCCGCTTGTTCTCCGCCCAGGTGATCTCCTCCACGCAGGCGACCAGCCGCTCGTAGCGCTCCTGGACGACCTGCTTGGGGAGCTGGCCCTCCATCGTGGCGGCGGGGGTGCCGGGGCGCTTCGAGTACTGGAAGGTGAACGCGGAGGAGAACCGGGCCTCGCGGACCACGTCGAGGGTGCGCTCGAAGTCGGCGTCGGTCTCGCCGGGGAAGCCGACGATGATGTCCGTGGTGATCGCCGCGTCCGGCATCGCCGCCCGGACCTTCTCGATGATGCCGAGGTAGCGGTCGGCCCGGTACGAGCGGCGCATGGCGCGCAGCACGTCGTCCGAGCCGGACTGCAGCGGCATGTGCAGCGAGTGGCAGACGTTCGGCGTCTCGGCCATCGCGGCGATCACGTCGTCGGTGAAGTCCTTGGGGTGCGGGCTGGTGAACCGGACCCGCTCCAGGCCGTCGACGTCGCCGCAGGCGCGCAGCAGCTTGCCGAAGGCGAGCCGGTCGCCGAACTCCACGCCGTAGGAGTTGACGTTCTGCCCGAGCAGGGTCACCTCCAGCACGCCCTCGTCGACCAGGGCGCGCACCTCGGAGAGGATGTCTCCGGGGCGGCGGTCCTTCTCCTTGCCGCGCAGGGAGGGCACGATGCAGAACGTGCAGGTGTTGTTGCAGCCGACGGAGATCGACACCCAGCCGGCGTACGTGGACTCGCGCCGGGTGGGCAGCGTCGAGGGGAAGACGTCGAGGGACTCGATGATCTCCACCTCGGCGGCGGCGTTGTGCCGGGCCCGCTCCAGCAGCACCGGCAGCGACCCGATGTTGTGCGTGCCGAAGACCACGTCCACCCAGGGCGCCTTGCGGACGATCTCGCCGCGGTCCTTCTGGGCGAGGCAGCCGCCGACGGCGATCTGCATCCCCGGGTGCCTGTCCTTGACGGGACGCAGGTGACCGAGGTTGCCGTAGAGCCGGTTGTCGGCATTCTCCCGGACCGCGCAGGTGTTGAACACCACCACGTCCGGGTTGTCGTCGGCCTCGGCGGCGCGCACGTAGCCCGCCTGCTCCAGCAGCCCGGAGATGCGCTCGGAGTCGTGCACGTTCATCTGGCAGCCGTACGTGCGCACCTGGTAGGTGCGCGGGCTGCTCGCCGCTGCGGTAGTCATGACCCGGACAGCGTATCCGGGCGAGAATCCCGAACCGAACGAGGAGGAGCCGTGTGCCGGAGCATCAAGACCCTTCGTGAGCCGTACGTCGCCGAGGTGAGCCCGGCCGACGTCGAGGCCGCCGCCCTGCAGTACGTCCGGAAGATCTCGGGCTTCCGCAGGCCCGCCGCGCACAACGCCGCGGCCTTCGACGCGGCGGTCGCCGCGGTCGCCGCGGCCACCGCGACCCTGCTGAACGAGCTGGAGGTACGCGGCGGCCGCTCCGCCCGCCCAGCGAGCTAACCCGCCGCCCGCTGGGCCGCCGAGGGAGCCGCCCCGCGTGCTGGCGCGGCTGGTCTCAGGCGGCGGCGAGCGCGGGCAGCACCGAGTCGGGGGCCCAGCGTGAGCGGTGGCACTGCGACCAGCCGCGGCAGCGGGGATCGGCCTCGGTGCAGAGCCGCTGGTTGCCGAGCACCTCGCCGTCGTCGGTCTCGCGGACGTCGAAGTGCACCGGCCGGATCGTGCCGTCGGGGGCCACGAGCAGGTGCCGGCCGGCGTCGAGGGTGTCGTCGCGCAGCAGGCAGTTGCGGTCCAGCAGCCGCGCCAGCGCGGCGATGCTGGCGTGCTCGGGGAGCCCGTCGGGCACGCCGTAGCAGTCCACGATGGTGGCGAACTCCCCCGGCGCCTGCCAGACGTCGCAGATCACCGCGTGCGTCGGCAGCCGGGCCGGGTCGGCCGCCGCCAGGGGCATCACCACCCGACCGAGTGCCTCGGCCAGTGCCGGGTAGACCTCCACCGGCCGCACCTGGTCGATTCTCCAGTTCCACAGCTCGGTCATGCCGCCTCCTCGCTGTGCTCGTCCCACCGGCCTCCGGATCGGGCCTTACTGACGATGGTGGGGGGCATATGACCTCAGCCGGGGGCAAGTTACCGGTCTGTGACCATTCCGGGCAAAATTTCCTCGGGCACCATCGCTCCGAGTGGCCGAAAGATGACAGTTTATCGGGTACGGTGCCCCGCCCGGAACTTCCCGCTCCGCGGCGCGCCCGTTCCGACCGGGTCGGTCAGCGCACGACGACCCGGTGCTCGCCGGGGGGCAGCAGCTCGCCGACCACGGTGGCGCCCGGCAGTTCGCCGGCGACCAGCAGGCCGCCCGACGTCTGCGCGTCGGCCAGCAGCAGCCGGTCGTCCTCGGCGATCCCGCCGAAGTCCGTCCACCCGGCGACCCACTCCAGGTTGCGGCGGCTGCCGCCGCTGACGTACCCGTCGCGCACCGCCTCCCGGGCGCCGGCCAGGTAGGGCACCCGGGCCGCGTCGATCGCCACCGTCAGCCGGCTCGCCCGGGCCATCTTGGACGCGTGCCCGAGCAGACCGAAGCCGGTCACGTCGGTGCCGCAGCGCACACCGGCCGCCACCGCGGCCCGCGCGGCGTCCCGGTTGAGGGTGGTCATGGCGGCGACCGCCTCGGGGAAGCTCTCGCCGGTGGCCTTGTGCCTGGTGTTGAGCACCCCGACGCCCAGCGGCTTGGTCAGCGACAGCGGCAGCCCCGCCCGGCCCGCGTCCAGGGTGATCAGCTCCTCGGGCCGAACCACCCCGGTGACGGCCAGCCCGTACTTGGGGCCCTCGTCGTCGACGCTGTGCCCGCCGGCGAGGTGGCATCCCGCGTGCCGGGCCACGTCCTGCCCGCCGCGCAGCACCTCCCGGGCCAGCTCCAGCGGCAGCACGTCGCGCGGCCAGCAGAGCAGGTTGAGCGCGACGAGCGGGGTGCCACCCATCGCGTACACGTCGGAGAGCGCGTTGGTCGCGGCGATCCGCCCCCAGTCGTACGCGTCGTCGACGACCGGGGTGAAGAAGTCGGCGGTGGTGACCAGGCCGGTCCGTTCGTCGAGCCGGACCACCGCGGCGTCGTCGCCGTGGTCCAGGCCGACGAGCAGGTCCGAAGTGCCGGTGGCCGGGCCGAGGCCGGCGACCATCTTCTCCAGCTCGCCGGGTGGGATCTTGCAGGCACAACCGCCGCCGCGGGCGTACCGGGTCAGCCGTACCGGGTCCGTCATGCCCCGTATGATCTTTTACACACCCCCGCGCCGCCAACGGGCGGACCGGTTTCGGAGTCAAAATCCGACTCCCGGCCCCGAGCGGCAAGGGTGTTACCGCTCCGTGACCAACTGACTTGCGTTCCGCCACATCCACCCGCCTAAAGTTGCCGCACCGGGGGTCAACGGACCCCGTGCGCGACGACAGGGACGGTGGACGACGTGGCGACGGGCGAACCGCTCATCGTGCTGGAATCGGTCAACAAGTGGTTCGGGCCGCTGCACGTGCTGGACGACGTCTCGCTGTCGGTCGGGCGCGGCGAGGTGGTCGTGGTCATCGGGCCGTCCGGCTCCGGCAAGTCGACGCTCTGCCGCACCATCAACCGGCTCGAGCCGATCACCTCCGGCACGATCACCTTCGACGGGCAGCCGCTGCCGGCCGAGGGCAAGGCGCTGGCGAAGCTGCGCAGCGAGGTCGGCATGGTGTTCCAGTCGTTCAACCTCTTCGCGCACAAGACGATCCTCGAGAACGTCACCCTCGGGCCGGTCAAGGTCCGCAAGGAGAAGCCGGCGGCGGCCCGCGAGCGCGGCCTGGCCCTGCTGGACCGGGTCGGCATCGCCAACCAGGCCGACAAGTTCCCCGCCCAGCTCTCCGGCGGCCAGCAGCAGCGCGTCGCGATCGCGCGCGCGCTGGCCATGCAGCCCAAGGCGATGCTCTTCGACGAGCCGACCAGCGCGCTCGACCCGGAGATGGTCGGCGAGGTGCTGGACGTGATGACGTCGCTGGCGCGCGAGGGCATGACGATGGTCGTGGTCACCCACGAGATGGGCTTCGCCCGGCACGCGGCGAACCGGGTCATCTTCATGGCCGACGGGCAGCTGGTCGAGGACGCCCCGCCCGCCGAGTTCTTCGCCAACCCGCGCAGCGAGCGGGCCAGGGACTTCCTCTCCAAGATCCTCACGCACTAGGCGTCCGTACCTGGAGCGCGCCGTCCCCCGGCGGTTCCGTCGAAGAAGGAGATGAGTATGCGTATCACGCGCGTAGCGGCGCTCGCCGCGGCCGCCACCCTGGCGCTCGGCATGACCGCCTGCGGTGGCGACGACGCCGAGGAGGGCACCGGCGCCGGCAGCAAGTCCTTCGCCGCCGGCAGCACGATGGAGCGCCTGAACAAGGCCCAGTCCATCAAGATCGGCACTAAGTTCGACCAGCCCGGCTTCGGCCAGAAGGGCCTGTCGGGCGACCCGGAGGGCTTCGACGTCGAGGTCGCGAAGATCATCGTCAAGGAGCTCGGCATCCCCGAGGACAAGATCGAGTGGGTCGAGGCCCCCTCGAAGGTCCGCGAGGACGTCATCGTGAACGGCACGGTCGACCTGGTCGCCGCGACCTACACGATCAACGACAAGCGCAAGGAGCGCATCGCGTTCGCCGGGCCGTACTACGAGGCCGGCCAGAACATCATGGTGAAGAAGGACGACACCACGATCACCGGGCCGGACTCCTTCAAGGACGGCACCAAGAAGGTCTGCTCGGTCACCGGCTCCACCCCGGCCGAGGAGATCAAGAAGCACGTCAAGGACGTCGCCACCCAGCTGGTGCTGTTCGACACCTACGACAAGTGCCGCGACGCCCTCAAGGGCGGCCAGGTCGACGCCGTCACCACGGACAACGTGATCCTGCTCGGCTACGTCGCCAAGGACGAGGCGTCCTTCAAGCTGGCCGGCGACAACTTCACCAAGGAGCCGTACGGCATCGGGGTGAAGAAGGAGGACACCGCCTTCCGCAACTTCATCAACGACACGCTGGAGAAGGCGTTCGCCGACGGTAGCTGGCAGAAGGCCTGGGACGGCACCGCCGGCAAGTTCGGCGCCCAGCTGGGCTCCGCCCCGACCGTCAACCGCTACTGATCTAATTCCTTCGATCTGGAGGGTGGGGAGGAAGACCGACCCGTGAGTGTGCTCATCGACAAGTTCGACGTCTTCGCGGGTGGTTTCTGGCTCACCCTCCAGATCTGCGTACTCGCCGCGATCGGTGCCCTGATCCTGGGCGCCGTCGTGGCGGTACTGCGGATCTCCCCGGTGCCGCCGCTGCGGGCGGTCGGCACCGCGTACGTCAACATCTTCCGGAACATGCCGCTGACCGTGGTGATGTTCTTCGCCGCGTTCGGCCTGCCGGCCCTCGGCTCCAACGCGGACTTCCTGCGCATCCCCGGCCTGGACGCGGTGTTCAGCCGGCTCGACACGGACCTGCCGTACTTCCGCTTCGCGCTGATCGCGCTGGTGCTCTACACCGCCGCGTTCGTCTGCGAGGCGCTGCGGTCCGGCGTGAACGCCGTCCCCGCCGGCCAGGCGGAGGCCGCCCGGTCGCTCGGCCTCACCTTCGGCCAGAACCTGCGGTACGTGGTGCTGCCGCAGTCCTGGAAGGCCTCCGTGGTGCCCCTCGGTTCGGTCATCATCGCGATGATCAAGAACTCGGCCCTGATCGGCTTCTTCGGCGTGGTCGGCGACCTCTCGCAGACCGCCGACCAGCTCACCTCGGCCGAGGGCTACGCCTTCGTCCCCGTCGCCATCGGCATCTCGATCGGATACCTGATCATGACCGTCCCCCTCGGCGCGCTCCTCGACCGGATCGAGAAGCGGCAGGCGGTGGCCCGATGAGCCAGCAGACCGTCCTCTACGACGTCCCCGGCCCCCGGCAGCGCCGGATCACCCTCGTCAGCAGCCTGGTCGCGACGGTGCTGCTGCTCGCGGGCGCGTACTTCCTGATCTACAAGCCGCTGGACGCCAAGGGCCAGTTCTCGATGGAGCTCTGGGGGCCCCTGCTCGACCCCTCCAACGAGAACTTCTCGCAGGTGTGGGAGCGGATCGGCCTCGGCTTCAAGAACACGCTGACCGCCGCCGCCCTGGCGATCGTCGCCTCGCTGGTGGTCGGCACCCTGCTCGCGGTGCTGCGGATCCAGCTCAAGAGCCTGACCCGCCGCCGGTTCACCGGGGTCGCCACGCCGCTGGCCTACCTGCTGCGCGGGCTGAGCGTGCTGCTGTCGGCGGTCACCCGGGTCTGCGTCGAGGTGTTCCGGGGCCTGCCCGTGGTCATCACGATCTTCTTCGTGGCGCGCGGCTTCCCCGAGTTCGGCGTCTCGTTCGACACGCTGTGGTACCTGGTCATCGGCCTGACCATCTACAACTCGGTGGTCATCGCCGAGATCCTCCGCTCCGGCATGGAGGGCCTGCCCGGCGGGCAGGCCGAGGCGGCGGCCGCGATCGGCCTCTCCCCGCTGCAGACCACCCGGATGATCCTGCTGCCGCAGGCCTTCCGGATCATGCTGCCGGCGCTGATCAGCCAGCTCGTCGTGGTGCTCAAGGACACCTCGCTGGGCTTCATCATCAGCTACGAGGAGACCCTGAACATCGGCAAGCAGCTCATCGGCGTGCTGGACAACCCGATCCAGGTCTACGTCGTGATCGCGGTGATGTTCATCCTGGTGAACTACTCGCTGTCGAAGCTGGCCCAGTACGTCCAGCACCGGCTCTCCCGGGGCCGCAAGACCGCCGGCACCCCGGCGCAGCAGCCTCCGGCCGCCGCCCTCATCGCGCAGGCCGAGGGCGGCGGCGCGGGCGGCGGCGCGGGCGGCAACTGACCCGAACCCACGACGCCGAAAGGGCCGGCCCGGGAAACCGGGCCGGCCCTTTCGCAGTCCCTCGGCCTGGTGGCCGCCTCCCCCGGGTGCCCGGGGGTCAGGTGTTCAGCGCGCGATCTCGGTGACCCGGGACTCGCGGACCACGGTCACCCGGATCTGCCCCGGGTACGTCAGCTCCTCCTCGATCTGCTTCGCCACGTCCCGGGCCAGCACGGCGGCGCCGATGTCGTCCACGTCGTCCGGCTTGACCATCACCCGGATCTCGCGGCCGGCCTGCATGGCGAAGACCTTCTCCACGCCGAGCTTGCCGGCCGCGATCTCCTCGATCCGCTCCAGCCGCTTGACGTACGCCTCCAGGCTCTCCCGCCGCGCCCCGGGCCGCCCGCCGGAGCAGGCGTCGGACGCCTGGGTGAGGACGGCCTCGATGGTCTGCGGCGGCACCTCGTTGTGGTGCGCCTCGATGGCGTGGACGACGTCCTCGCTCTCGCCGTACTTGCGGGCGAGATCGGCGCCGATGATGGCGTGGCTGCCCTCCACCTCGTGGGTCAGCGCCTTGCCGATGTCGTGCAGGAACGCCGAGCGCTTGATGGTCGGCACGTCGAGCCGCAGCTCGGCCGCCATGATCCCGGCGATGTGCGCGGTCTCCACCAGGTGCTTGAGCACGTTCTGCCCGTACGACGTCCGGTAGCGCAGCCGGCCGAGCAGGGTGACCAGCTCCGGGTGGATCTCGGTGATGCCGACCTCGACCAGGGCGTCCTCGGCGGCCCGCTGGCACAGCTCCTCCACCTCGTGCCGGGCCAGGTCGTAGACCTCCTCGATCCGGTGCGGGTGGATCCGCCCGTCCAGCACCAGCTTCTCCAGGGTGAGCCGGCCGACCTCCCGGCGCACCGGGTCGAAGCAGGAGAGCAGCACCGCCTCGGGGGTGTCGTCGATGATCAGGTTGACCCCGGTGACCGACTCGAAGGCGCGGATGTTGCGGCCCTCCCGGCCGATGATCCGCCCCTTCATCTCGTCGCCGGGCAGGTGCAGGACGCTGACCACGCTCTCCGCGGTCTGCTCGCTGGCGACCCGCTGGATCGCGTCGACGACGATGTGCCGGGCGCGCTGCTCGGCGGTGTTGCGCGCGTCGGACTCGATGTCCCGGACCAGCAGCGCGGCCTCCCGCTTGGCCTGGCCCTCGATCGCCTCGATCAACTCCGCCCGGGCCGTGTCGGCGGTGAGCCCGGCGACCCGCTCCAACTCCCGGCGCCGCTGCTCCTCCGCCTCGGCCAGCTCCGCCTCCCGCTGGTCGAGCGCGGCGCCGCGGGCGGCCAGGGCCGCGCTGGCGGCCGTGAGCTGGCGCTCCCGCTCGGCGAGCCGCTCCACCTCCTCGGTGTGCAGCCGCTCGCGCTCGTCCATCCGGGCCGCCCGCCGCTCCACCTCGGCGGCCTGCTCCCGGGTGGTGGCGGCGAGGACCGCGACCTCGCGTTCGCCGCTGCGCCGGGCCGTGGTCCGTAGCTGCTCCGCATCCGCCTCGGCCTGCTTGTGGGCCCGTTCCAGGATGGTGTCGGCCTCCGCCCGGGCGTCGTCGAGCACCCGGCGTGCCTCGGCGCGGGCCGCCTTCGCCTCGGCCTTCGCGGCAGCCGCCTCGGCCCGGGCCGCCGCGGCGGCGGACTTCGCCACGTCGATCGTGCTGTTGGCCTCGTCGGCGGCGCTGCGCAGCGCGGCCAGGGACTGTTCCTGCCGGTCCTTCTCGGCGATGAAGGCGGGATCCTCGGGTGCCGGCGCCGAGCCGAGGCGGCGCAGCGTCCGTACGCCCAGCAGCACCGCCCCGAGCACGACCACGGTCAGGACCAGCACCACCGCGAGGATCACGACGTCGAAGCCGCTCATGCCGGCGCCCCGTTCCGCACGGCCGTCACACGGTCGGCCACACCCCGGTCGGCTCGGGACCGGTGCGGGCCCGGCCCGACGTTCAGCCCGCTCATGTCGGCACCCCGGTGGACCTGCGCCGCCTCGCCATGGCCGCCTCCCCTGAACGTCGGGACCGCAGCGACGGTGCCGGTGGGCACGCACCCTGCGGCTGTGGACGCCCGACCGGAGCGACTGGCCGTGGGTAGGTTCCGTCGGCGGTGCCCACGCGGGGCATCGCCGGCGGCCGGGTGCAGTTGTCGCGCCAGCCCCGGACCGGCCTGTCCGAAGCTGCCGCCAGCGGCCGACGAGTCGGCCAAAGTGATGCTGTTCCGTTACGCGATCTATGTTGTGCGCTTAGCCTGCGCTGGTCGGGCAATGTGAGCCTGTATGGCGAGGCTAGGTCTCCCGGGGCCGTCTGGTCAAGAACTCATGATCAAACCCCCCGAACGGAGAGAAGTTGTCGCGTCACCGTGCGCTCACTGCACGACGGACACCAGCGGACAACCCGGGCAGCCAGCGGGGCCTCACGACCCATCGGCCCTGCTCAGGCCGGACCGCCCGCCGCGGCTCGACCCGACGACCCGGCGTCCGGAGTCGTGCGGAAAACGCGGCTTCGTCGCCGGGGCGGAGTCAGCGGGCGCCGGCGGCCACCGCCGCCGTCACCAGGTCGGCGTTGCCGGGCGTGACCACCCCGTCGGGCAGCCGCAGCGTGTCCTCCAAGCCGATGCGGCTGTGCAGGCCCCGGCGGACCGCCTCGGCGAGGATCGGCCACGTCGCCGGCCCCTCGGCGTGCAGCAGCACCGGCGGCGGCCCGGCGGCCGGGGACGGCAGCGCGGCGAGCATGCCCGCCGCGTCCGCCAGCGCCACCGCCGGTTCCTCGGCCATGCACTCGACGAGGACGCGCCCCGCCGGTACCCGCCAGCCCCTGTACGCCTCGACCGCGTCGACCGTCCAGAGCCCCGCCTCCACCACGACACCCCGCTCGTGCAGCGCCGCCGCGACCGCCTCGGCGCCCGGCTCGTGCGCGTTGACCGAGGCGAAATCCGGCAGCACCGTCCAGGCCCGGACGGCGGCCACCCGAGCGGCCGGGTCCGGCTCGATCCAGGCCCCGGTGCTCACCCCGACCGGCAGGCCCGGGCTGGCCGCCCGGATCGCGTCCAGCGCGGCGGCGATCACCGACGGGTGCAGGGACTCCCGGCCATCGGCGCCGCGGGGGTGCACGTGCACCGCCCCGGCGCCGAGCCTGGCACAGCGGGCCGCGTCGGCGGCCAGGTCGGCCGGCGTGACCGGCACCGACGGGTGCTCGTCGCACCCACGGGCGCCGTTGAGGCACGCCTTGAGCACAGACCCTCCCCTCCGGCCGCCGCTCCGCTCAGTCGACGGAGCGGCTGTTCAGTCGACTGGGCGGCTGTCGCGGTCGAGCTCGCCCTCGGCGTCGGCGAGCGCGTCGGCGTCGATCTGCTCGGCGAACTCGGCCGCCTCGGCGCTCTGCGCGGCGAGCGCGTCCTTCACCGCCCGGATCGCCACGCCGGGCGGGTAGCCCTTGCGGGCCAGCATCGCCACCAGCCGCCGAAAGACCGCGTCCGGCTCGCCGCGGGCGGACCGCAGCTTCCGCTCCACCAGGGCGCGGGCGGTCTCGGCCTCGGTCTCCTCGTCCAGCTCGCCGAGGGCCTCGCTGGCGACCTCGCCGTCGACACCGCGCTGACGCAGCTCGTTGGCGAGCGCCCGGCGGGCCAGGCCCCGGCCGGCGTGCCGGCTGGACACCCAGGCCCGCGCGAAGGCGGCGTCGTCGATGATGCCGACCTCGTCGTAGCGGTCGAGCACCATCGCGGAGACCTCCTCGGAGATCCCCCGCTTCGCCAGTGCCCCGGCCAGCTCGGCCCGGGTGCGCGGCCGGACGGCGAGCTGGCGCAGGCAGATCTCCCGCGCCAGCTCCGACTCGTCGGGCGGCGCGGCGGCGGGCGCCTCGGGGTCGATCTCCTCGGCACGGGGGCCACGGCGACCCCGCCGGGGTCGGGGCGTCGTCGTGCCGTCACCCGCGCGGGGCGGACTGGCATCCCAGCCCCGCCCCGTGCGGGCGCGTCGTCCTGCCACGGGTCAGCGACCGGTCAGAAGTCGACCGGCGGCAGCTCCGGGCCACCGGCGGCGTCGCCCGCGCCGACCCCGACGCCGAGCTTCTCCAGGATCTTCTTCTCGATCTCGGCGGCCACGTCCGGGTTCTCCCGGAGGAACTCGCGGGCCTTCTCCTTGCCTTGGCCCAGCTGGTCGCCGTCGTAGGTGTACCAGGCGCCGGACTTGCGGATGATCGCCTGCTCGACGCCGACGTCGATCAGCGAGCCCTCGCGGGAGATGCCCTTGCCGTACATGATGTCGAACTCGGCCTGCTTGAACGGCGCGGCGACCTTGTTCTTCACGACCTTGACCCGGGTGCGGTTACCGACCACGTCGGTGCCGTCCTTGAGGCTCTCGATGCGGCGCACGTCGAGCCGGACCGAGGCGTAGAACTTCAGCGCCCGGCCGCCCGTGGTGGTCTCGGGGCTGCCGAACATCACGCCGATCTTCTCGCGGAGCTGGTTGATGAAGATCGCGGTGGTGCCGGTGTTGTTGAGCACACCGGTGATCTTCCGCAGCGCCTGGCTCATCAGCCGGGCCTGCAGACCCACGTGGCTGTCGCCCATCTCGCCCTCGATCTCGGCGCGCGGCACCAGCGCGGCCACCGAGTCGATCACGATGATGTCGAGCGCGCCAGAGCGGACCAGCATGTCCGCGATCTCCAGCGCCTGCTCACCGGTGTCGGGCTGGGAGACCAGCAGGGCGTCGGTGTCGACGCCGAGGGCCTTCGCGTATTCCGGGTCGAGCGCGTGCTCGGCGTCGACGAAGGCGGCGATGCCGCCGGCCCGCTGGGCGTTGGCCACGGCGTGCAGCGCCACGGTGGTCTTACCGCTGGACTCCGGACCGTAGATCTCGACCACCCGGCCGCGGGGCAGGCCGCCCACGCCGAGCGCCACGTCGAGGGCGATCGACCCGGTGGGGATGACCGCGGTCTGGATGACCGGCCGCTCCCCGAGCCGCATCACCGAGCCCTTGCCGAACTGCTTGTCGATCTGAGCGAGAGCAAGGTCGAGTGCCTTCTCCCGGTCAGGCCCTGCTGCCATCGTTGCCACCCCTGCCTTCGCCGGCGTCTTTCCTGAGCTTCGCGTCACGCGGACACGCTAGGCGCTGGGTCCGACAGAAAACCAGCCGACGGGCCGTGAGCTGTGGACGAGCACCCCGCTGTGGACAATAGCCGAACAGGTGTACGAGTCGGCAAGCGACACGCGGGAGCGACGAAATGGCTGCTCAGCGTAGTCGCGCGGGCACCCGGTCGGGATAGGCGGCGCAGACCGCCCGCCACACGACGTGCGCCTGCTCACCCGATGCCAGCGCCTGCTCGACGGTCCGGCCGCCGAGCTGGGAGAGCACCTGGTCGCGGGCGATGCTGGCCGCGTAGGCGGGGCCGAACGCCTCCTCCAACCGCGACCAGAAGTCGGTCAGCCGCACGTGATCAGTCCTCCTCCTCCGGTGCGCCCGCCGGCACCGGACGCAACGCTAGCGCCACCAGGGGCACCGCCGCGACCGCCGCGAGCAGGGCGAGCACCGGATAACCCGCCACCTCCATGACAAACCCGCTGACCGCCCCGGCGGCGGCGCCGGCCAGTCCCATGGTCAGGTCGGAGAGCCCCTGGACGCTCGGCCGGATCCCCACCGGCACCGACTCCGACAGCAGGGTGGAACCGGCCACCATGGTCCCCGACCAGCCCAGGCCGAGCAGGAACAGCCCGATCGAGAGCCGGGCCGTGTGGTGCCCGGCGGTGCCGGCGACCGCGCACGCCACGAGCAGCAGCCCGACGCCGCCGAGGATCACCGCCCGGCGGCCGAGCCGGTCCGTGAGCCAGCCGGCCACCGGGGCGAGGGCGTACATGCCGGCGATGTGCAGGCTCAGCACGAGACCGACCACCCGCAGCACGTCGGCGTCGGCGTGCCACTCGTGCAGGCGCACCGGGGTCATCACCATCACCGCGACCATGACCAGGTGCCCGACCGCCACCGCGGCGATGCCGAGCCGGGCGGCCGGGCGCGCGCGTACGACCGACCAGGCGGCCCGCATGCCCACGCCGCGCCGGCCGGTCGGTGCCGGCGCGACGACGGCGTCCGGCGGCGGGGTGACGGCGGGAACGGCGTCCGGCGACGGGGCGGCCGGGACGACGGCGTCCGGCCCCGGGGCGACCGGCGGGACGACAACGGCCGCCAGCCGGCGCGCGGTCAGCAGCGGGTCGGGCCGCAGCAGCGCCAGGATCACGCCGGCGGCCAGCGCCAGCGCGACGGCGCTGAACGCGAACGGACCGGCCAGCGTCGGCAGTCCCCAGCCGCTGGTGGTGCGGTCCGCGAACGCGGCGAAGTTCGGCGCGGCGACCGCGCCGATGGTGGTGGCCCAGACGATCAGGGCGAGCTGGCGACCCCGTCGCGCCGGCTCGGCCAGGTCGACCGCGGCGTAGCGGGCCTGGAGGTTGGCCGCGCTGCCGCCGCCGAAGAGGAGCATGCCGAGGAAGAGCAGTGGGATCCAGCGGGTGACGGCGGCCAACACCACCAGGCCGCCGCCGGCCGCGCCGGCGAGATAGGCCACGACCAGGCCGGGCCGCCGGCCGTGGCCGTTCATGATCCGGGTGACCGGCACCGCGAGCAGGGCCCCGCCCACCACGGCGGCGCTGCTCACCAGCCCGGCCATGGCGGTGCCGGCGATGTCCGCGGCGAGCAGCGCCCCGACGGCGACGCCGACCGTCACCCCGATCCCGCCGACGATCTGGGTGACGAAGAGCAGCCGCAGGGTACGCCGCTGGATCGGCGTGACGTCGGGCGCGGCGAGTGGCGCGGCGAGGTCGGTGGCCATCGGCGGCTCCTTCGGCGGTAAGGGGCGGGGGCCCGTCTCATCCTTGCGCACCCGGCGCGCCACCCCGCAGCCGGTCGCCTCCCGACTGCGCCCCTCCCCCGGCTGCGCTACAGGCCCAGGCCGCGGCCGATGATCTCCTTCATGATCTCGGTGGTGCCGCCGTAGATCGTCTGCACCCGCCCGTCCAACCAGGCCTTCGCCACCGGGTACTCCAGCATGTAGCCGTAGCCGCCGTGCAGTTGCACGCAGCGGTCGGCGACCTTGTTCTGCAGCTCGGTGGTCCACCACTTCGCCTTGGCCGCGTCGGTGACCGAGAGCCGGCCGGCGTTGTACTCCGCGACGCAGTGGTTGACGAAGGTGCGCGCGATGGTGACCTCGGTGTCCAGCTCCGCCAGGAGGAAGCGGTTGTGCTGGAACGCGCCGATCGGCCGGCCGAACGCCTGCCGGGAGCGGGCGTAGTCGAGGGTGACGGCGAGCAGCCGCTCGGCGGCGGCCACCGCGGCGACCGCGATGCTGAGCCGCTCCCGGGGCAGGTTGGCCATCAGGTGGTAGAAGCCGTGGTTCTCGGTGCCGATCAGGTTCTCCACCGGCACCCGGCAGTCGGAGAAGAACAGCTCGGCGGTGTCGTTGGCTTTCAGCCCGACCTTGGCCAGCCGTCGGCCGCGGGAGAAGCCGGGGGTGCCGTCCTCCACGGCGACCAGGCTCACCCCGTGCGCGCCCTGGTCCGGCGCGGTGCGGACGACCACGACCACCAGGTCGGCCATCTCCCCGTTGGTGATGAAGGTCTTCTGGCCGTTGAGCACCCAACTGTCGCCGTCGCGGACCGCGCTCGTGCGGATCCCGGCGAGGTCGGAGCCGGCGCCGGGCTCGCTCATCGCGATCGCCGTGACGAGGTCGCCGGAGCAGAACCCGGGCAGCCAGCGCTTGCGCTGGTCCTCCGTGGTCAGCTCGGTCAGGTACGGCGCCACCACGTCGTTGTGCAGCCCGAAGCCGAGGCCGGTGCAGCCGGCGGCGACGATCTCCTCGGCCAGCACCGCGTTGAACCGGAAGTCCCGCTGCCCGCCGCCGCCGTACTCCGGGTCGACGTCCGTGCCCAGCAGGCCGGCCGCCCCGGCCCGGCGCCACACCTCGCGGTCGACGATCCCGGCGGCCTCCCAACGCTCGTGGTGGGGCACGGCCTCCCGGTCCAGGAACTCGCGGCACAGCTCGCGGAAGTCCTCGTGGTCGCGCTCGTAGAGATGCTGATCCATGGCCGCCAGTGTGGCACCGCGCACCCGCCCTGCCCAGGGGCCGGCGGGTGACCCGGTGACGGCTCAGCCGGTGAGGGCGGGGGCCCGGCGACGGCTCAGCCGGCGAGGGCGCGGGCGGCCACGGCGAGGTCGGCGACCAGCCCCTCGTACGCCTTGTCCTGGTCGTCGGCGCGGAGCACGGCGGACGGGTGGATGGTGGCCAGCAGCCGGGCCGGCGGGGCGTCGGCGACCGTGCCCTTCGCGTCCACCGGTACCCGCTGGAAATCCTCCGGGTGCTGGGCCGACGCCGGCCAGGGCAGCAGCTCGCCGCGCTGCCGGGTGACCCGGAACGTGGGGCCGAGCAGCGCCTTGGCCGCGGTCGCGCCGAGCACCACCACGATCTCCGGGCGCAACTGGGCGAACTCGGCCACCAGCCAGGGCCGGCAGGCGGTGACGTGCACCCGGTCCGGGGTCTGGTGGATGCGCCGTTTGCCGCGCAACTCGAACCTGAAGTGCTTCACGGCGTTCGTGAGGTAGATGTGCCCGGGATCGAGCCCGGCGTCGTCGACCGCCTTGCGGAGCAGCCGACCGGCGGGGCCGACGAACGGCAGCCCCTTCTGGTCCTCCATGTCACCGGGCTGCTCGCCGACGAAGACCACCCGCGCGCCGGCGTCGCCGCGGCCGAACACGGTCTGCGACGCGTCCCGGTACAGCTCGCAGCCCCGGCAGCCGGCGGCTGCGGCGCGCAGGTCGTCGAGGGTGTCGGCCTGCGGCGGGATGAACTGCTGCGCGCCCGGCGCGGTCTCGGTCTGCTCGGCCATGTCGACTGTTATATACCCGTTCGGGCCGCGATGCCGGTCCGCCCTGCCTCCGCACGACGTCCCACCGCGGCCAACCGTCAGTATCCGCCGCCGCCGTCGCCGCCGCCGGACGCCAGCGCGATCACCACGATCACGAGCACGATCACCGCCACCACGACGGCGATCCAGACGCCCCTCCTCGATCCCGACGAAGCCATGGTCGCCCACCTCCGGCACCGCGCTTACCCGCCCGGCGTCCGGTCACGCCCGCGCCCGGCACACCGACAGGTCGCCGCCAGAGGGTCATGCGGTGAAACCGGAGGACACGGCGGGCCGGACGGCGCGGGCGACGGCGTCGGCGAGCGGTGCCACCTCGCCGTCGTCCAGCGAGCTGACGGTGATCCGCAGCCCCGGCGGGCCGGCGATCCGGTAGAGCGCGCCGGGCGCGACCGCCCAACCGGCGTCGCGCAGTGCGGTCAGCGCGCTGGTCTCGTCCGCCACCGGCAGCCACACGTTGATGCCGCTGCGCCCGTGGGCGGCGAGGCCGTGGCCGGCGAGCGCGTCGACCAGCGCCCCGCGCCGCCGCTCGTAGCTGGCGGCGGCCCGGTCCACCAGCCCGGCCACCGCCGGGTCGCGCCACAGCGACAGCACCAGCCGTTGCAGCACGGTGGAGACCCAGCCGGCGCCGACCCGGGCCCGGCCGGCCACCCGGGCCACCGTGGTCTCGTCCCCCACCAGCACGGCCAGCCGCAGGTCGGGACCGAGCGGCTTGCTCACCGAGCGGACGAAGGCCCACGTCGGGGTCGCCCCGGCGAGCGGGTGCAGCGGTACGCGGGCCAGCTCGGCGGCGTGGTCGTCCTCGATCAGCAGCAGGTCGGACCGGCCGGCGAGCAGCGTACGCAGCTCCTCGGCCCGCCCGGCGGAGACCGCCGCGCCGGTGGGGTTCTGCGCCCGGCTGGTCACGATCAGCGCCCGGGTCCCGGCGGCGAGCGCGGCCCGGACGCCCTCGACGAGCGGACCGTCGTCGTCGACCGGCACCCCGATCGGCCGCAGCCCGAGCGCGGCGACCAGGTCGAGCAGGTTGGCCCACCCCGGGTCCTCGACGGCGACCGCGTCGCCGGGGCGCAGGTGCGCGCCGAGCAGCCGCTCGATGCCGTCCAGCGCGCCGCCGGTGAGGGTCAGCTCCGCCGACGGCACGCCGTCGGCGGCCAGCCGCTCGCGGGCCGCCTCGGCCAGTTCGGGCAGCACCCCGGCGGCCGAGTACCCGACGGGCGGCCCGGCGTCGGCCGCGAGCCCGGCCAGGTGCGCCCCCAGCGGCGGCAGCAGCCGCGGGTCGGGCTCGCCCAGGGAGAGGTCGCGCAGGCCGGGGGCGGGTGGCGGGTGCAGCGCGGAGCGGCGGGCCGCCACCGGCGGGCGGGGCCGGACCCGGGTGCCGTGCCGGCCGGCGGTGACCACCAGGCCCCGCTGGCGCAGCTCCTGATAGGCCCGGGCCACGGTGG
Organism: Micromonospora sp. NPDC047730; assembly: GCF_043204765.1. NCBI lineage: Bacteria > Bacillati > Actinomycetota > Actinomycetes > Micromonosporales > Micromonosporaceae > Micromonospora > Micromonospora sp. NPDC047730. The sequence goes on from NZ_JBIDCU010000009.1 coordinate 232,680, forward strand.
CCGGGCTGACCGCGAGCTGGGCGGCGAGCGCGCGCACCGCCGGCAGGGCGGCGCCGGGGGCGAGGGCGGCGGAACGGATGCCCGACTCGATGCTGGCCGAAATCTCGACGGCCGTCGCGCCGGTGACCTGATAGCGTGCTGACACAAATCAGAGATTGTACTAGAACAAAGGCGGGAGCATGTACGCACGCACCGACCGGACCACCGCCAGCCGCTCCCGGGACCGGATGAGCTACGACGCCGACGCCGCGCACGCGGTCCTCGACGAGGCGTACCACTGCGCGCTCGGGTTCACCGTCGACGGCGAGCCCCGGGTGCTGCCCACCCTGCACGTCCGCATCGGCGACACCCTCTACCTGCACGGATCCACCGGCAGCCGGCCGCTGCTCGCCGCCCGGGGCGACGGGCTGCCGGTCTGCGTCACGGTGACCCTGCTCGACGGCCTGGTCTACGCACGCTCCCAGTTCCACCACAGCGCCAACTACCGGTCGGTCGTCGCGCACGGCACCGCGCACCTGGTCACCGACGAGCGGGAGAAGGCGCGGGTGCTCACCGCGCTGGTGGAGAAGGTCGGCGCCGGGCGCAGCGCCGACAGCCGACCGCCGTCGCGCCGGGAGCTGGCCGAGACCGCCGTGCTGGCCCTGCCGCTGCGGGAGGTCTCCGTCCGCGCCCGCACCGGCGGCGTACGCGACGACGAGGCCGACCTCGCCCTGCCGCACTGGGCCGGGGTGGTGCCGCTGCGGCTCACCGCCGGGCTGCCCGAGCCGGACGCCGGGGTGACCGCGCCGGTGCCGGCATACCTGCGGCCGGCCCCCACGCCGTGGCTGGAACCGGCAGTGCTGCGCGGGGAGCACGTGGTGCTGGAACCCCTCGACCTCGCGCACGCCGACGAGCTGCACGCGGCGACCGCCGATCCGGAGGTCTGGCAGCACCTGGGCAGCCCGCTGCCGGCCGACCCCGCCGGCACCGCCGAGGTGGTCGCCGCCGCGCTGGCCGCCCACCGCCGGGGCGAGCGGGTGCCGTGGGTGCAGCGTTGCGCCGTCACCGGCGCGGTGGTCGGCACCACCTCCTACTACGAGGTGGACCCGGAGCGCCGGTCGGTCGCGATCGGCTACACCTTCCTGGGCCGGCCGTGGTGGCGCACCGGGATCAACACCGAGGCGAAGCTGCTGCTGCTCACCCGCGCCTTCGAGGAACTGGGCGCGGTGCGGGTGGTCTGGCACACCGACATCCGCAACGAGCGCTCCCAGCGGGCGATCGAGCGCCTCGGCGCGTCCCGCGAGGGGGTGCTGCGGATGCACAAGCTCCGCCCGGACGGCTCGTGGCGGGACACCGTGCAGTATTCGATGACCGTCGACGAGTGGCCAAACGCACAGGTCGCGCTGCGGGAAAGGCTTCGCCGGACGGCACCGGTGGCCCGATGATGTCGGGCGTGCTGGGCATCACCGACATCTGGACGTACGTGCTGGGCACCGTGGCGATCGTGCTGTTGCCCGGGCCCAACTCCCTCTTCGTGCTCTCCACCGCCGCGCAGCGCGGTGTGGCCGCCGGCTACCGGGCCGCCGGCGGGGTCTTCGTCGGCGACGGGGTGCTGATGTTCCTCTCCGCCGCCGGGGTGGCGTCGCTGCTCAAGGCGTACCCGCCACTCTTCCTGGTGATCAAGTACGCCGGCGCCGCGTACCTCGGCTACGTGGGGTTGACGATGCTGCGCGGCGCGTGGCGGCGCTGGCGCGACCGCAACGACCCGGCCACGCCGCGGCTGATCGACGCCGCGGAGCCGGTGGCGATGCGCAGCCCGTTCCGCAAGGCGCTCGTGGTCAGCCTGCTCAACCCGAAGGCGATCCTGTTCTTCGTCTCGTTCTTCATCCAGTTCGTCGACCCGGGCTACGCGTGGCCGGCGCTGTCGTTCCTCCTGCTCGGGCTGATCGCCCAGGTCACCAGCGCGCTCTACCTGACCGCGCTGATCTTCGCCGGGACCTTCCTGGCGGCCCAGTTCCGCCAGCGCCGCCGCCTCGCCGCCGGCGCCACCACCGGCGTCGCCGCCCTCTTCCTCGGCTTCAGCCTGAAACTCGCCACCGCCACCGTCTGACCTTCCGACCCTTCCGACCCTTCCCCCTCCCCGCCCTGACCTCCCGCGATCTTGCACTTTCGGCCCTCGTTACGGGCGATAAGTCCGATATACCGGGACACAAAGTGCAAGATCGCGGGAGCGAGGGTGGGGCGGGGCGGGAGTGCGGGTGGGCGGGGGTGGGGTGGGGTGGGGGGTCAGGTGCCGTCGCCGGAGCCGCCGATGCCGGCTCCGCCGGCGGTGCCGCCCAGGCCGAAACCGGGGCGGGTGGGCTCGTCCGGCGGGCGGCTGACGTGCGCCGACTCCGCGATGGTCGCGGACCAGTCGGCGTGCGCGGCGGCCGCGGCGTGCCGGTTGATCGCCGCGCGCAGCCAGCCGTCCACCGTCGCCACCCAGTCCCGCCGGTCGGCGCCGACGTGCCAGATCCGGAATCGACTGATGCTCTGGTGGGTGATCCCGGCCAGGGCCAGCCGCCGGTCCAGCCAGAAGATGACCTCCAGGCCGGCCGGGTTGGCGATGAAGATCAGCTCCAGCTCGGTGATCGGCCCGGCGTAGAGCGGCGCCACCCAGAATCCCAGCCGCTGGTGCAGCGGCAGGGTCTGTTCCACCCCCGGCAGCCGGGCGTCGACCAGGCCGGCCTGGCGCAGGCTGAAGCCCAGCGTGTCGAGGGCGGCCAGGATGTGCGCCTGGGTGGGTAGCGGGTGCACGAAGACCGGCACCATCGCGCCCTGGTCGAGCTGCGGCTCGACCGCCACCTCGGTGCGCAGCCCCATCCGCAGGCTGAGCAGGGGCACCCCGCCGAAGATGGTCACCGGGGTCTCCCAGGGCAGCGGGAACTCGAACGGGATCGTGCGGCCCCGCCCGGCCCGCAGCACGAAGCCGTCGGCGAGGGTCGCCTGGTGGAACTGCACCAGGCGGCGGGGCGCCTCCGGGTCGTCCGGCTCCGCCGTGGTGACCAGGCCGAGCCGGACGTGCAGCACCGGCACGTCGGTCGAGCCGGCGATGACCGTGACCCGCCCGGGCAGCCGCAGCCCGGGGCGGGTGCTCGGGTTGGCCAGGGCGGTGCGGACGGAGAGCCCGGTCCACCCGGACTCCGGCGACACCCCGGTCAACCGCACCCGCACTCCCCCGTCCGCATCCCGCGTTCCGGCGGACCCGCTGGGGACCGGGCCTCGCCGCGATCGGGCGCGCGAGTCACCCCGCGCAGCCCGTGCGCCACCCGCCCCCGGCCCGTGTCCCACCCGGTACCGACCTGAGCGTCACCAGGCCCCGGCCCGAGCGCCACCCGGTACCGGCACGAGCGCACCCGGCCCGGTCCCTCCAGCCTTGCGGACCTGGCGGACGTCCGTGCGGTCTTCGCCGAAGACCGCACGGTCCGACGTGCCGGACCACGCCGGGCCGCCCCCACGCCTCACCGGGGGCGGCCCGCGGGTCTCACCTCATGCGTCGGCCGCGCGGCACCGGGTCGGTCTCGTCGTCGAACTCGCCGATGACCTCCTCCAGGAGGTCCTCCAGCGCGACGAACCCGATCGGCCGGGTCGGGCCGCCGCCGTTGCGCACGAGCGCGAGCTGGGACTGCCGGGCCCGCATCGCCGCCACCGCGTCGGTCACCGTGGCCGCGGCGGGCAGGGTGAACGCGCTGGTCATCAGGTCGCCGGCGGTGACGCTGCGGCCCGTGGTGGTGGCCCGCACCGCCTCCCGGACGTGGACGAGGCCGCAGACGTCGCCGTTCGCGTCCAGCACGGCCAGCCGCGACCGGCCGCTGTCCCGGCTGACCTGCTCGATCCGGGCGGCGTCCTCGTCCCGGCGGACCGTCACCATCTGGTGGAACGGCTCCATCACCTGGGCCACCGTGGTGCCCTGCAATTCCAGCATGCTGGTCAGCAACTGGTGCTGCTCGACGCCGAGCAGCCCGTGCTCGCGGGACTGCTCCAGCAGGATGCGCAGCTCGTCGGGGCCGTGCACCTGGGCGAGCTGGTCCTGCGGGTTGACCTTGACGAGCCGCAGCATCGCGTTGGCCAGGGCGTTCATCACCGACAGCACCGGCCGGGCGACCCGCGCGAAGGCGCGGAACGGCAACGCCAGCAGCATCGCCGAGCGCTCGGCGTCGGTGATCGCCCAGGACTTCGGCGCCATCTCGCCGACCACCAGGTGCAGGAAGGTGACCAGGCTGAGGGCGAAGACCAACGCGACCGCGTGGCTCGCGGCGTCCGGCAGCCCGACCGCGTGCAGCAGCGGGCTGAGCAGGTGCTCGATCGCCGGCTCGGCGAGCGCACCGAGCCCCAGGGTGCACAGCGTGATGCCGAGTTGCGCGCCGGCGAGCATCAGCGACAGCTCGCGTACGCCCTCCAGGGCGGCCCGGGCGGCCCGGCCGCCACCGGCCGCCGCCTGCTCCAGGCGGTAGCGCTTGCTGGCCACCAGGGCGAACTCGGCGGCCACGAAGAAGCCGTTCAGCGCCAGCAGGATCACCGACGTGAACAGCGCTATGCCCGGACTCACTCGGACACCTCCCGGGACTCGGCGAGCCGCAGCCGGACCGAATCGGCCACGTGCCGGTCGACGGCCAGCACCTCGACCAGGGCGCGCGGCTCGACCGCGCCGTCCTCGCCGTCGGCGAGCAGGCTGATCTCCAGCCGGTCACCGACCTCGGGCACCCGGCCCAGCTCCCGCATGACCAGGCCGGAGAGGGTGTCGTACTCCGGGGCCTCGGGCAGCTCGATGCCGGTGCTGTCGGCGACCTCGTCGATGCGCCAGCGCGCGGGCACCACCCAGGAGCCGTCCTCCTGCCGGGCCGGGGCCCGCTCGGGCGGGTCGTCCTCGTCCCGGATCGGGCCGACCAGCTCCTCGGCGATGTCCTCCAGCGTGATCACGCCGGCGAAGCCGCCGTACTCGTCGACCACGCAGGCGAGCTGCCGGTGGCCGGAGCGGAGTCGGTCCAGCACGGTCGGCAGCGGCAGCGTCTCCGGCACCAGCAGCGGCGGGCCGGCGACCGCGCTGACCGGGGTGGTCGCGCGCCGCTCGGGGGGCACCCCGAGCACGTCGGCGATGCCGATGACGCCGATCAGGTCGTCGACGCCCTCCGCGCCGCGCACGGGGAAGCGGGACTTGCCGGTGTCCAGCAGCTCCACCACCCGGCTGACCGGCTCGTGCGCGCGTACGGTGTGCACGTCGACGCGGGGCACCATGGCCTCGCCCGCGGTCAGCTCGCGGAAGTCGAGCCCCCGGTCGAGCAGCGTGGACATCTCGGCGGTCAGGTGCCCCTCCTGGCGGGACTCGGCGATGATCTGTTCCAGGTCCTCCGGGGTGGCGCCGCTGGGCAGCTCCTCGATCGGCTCGATGCCGACGCGGCGGAGCAGCCGCACCGCGGCGCGGTCGAAGAGCTTGATCAGCGGACCGGCCACCTTGAGGTACATCAGGGTGGAGCGGCTCAGGGCCTTGGCCAGCGGTTCGGCCCGGGCGATGGCGAGGTTCTTCGGGGCCAGCTCGCCCAGGACCATCTGCACCACGGTCGCGATGACCAGGGCCAGGGCGACCGAGAGCGGCAGGCTGACCGCCGTGGAGACGCCGGCCACGCCGAGGAGTTCGGCCAGCCCGGCGCCGAGGAACGGCTCGGCGACGTAACCGACCAGCAGGGCGGTGACGGTGATGCCGAGCTGCGCGCCGGAGAGCATGAACGACAGCCGTCCGGTCACTTCCAGGGCCCGGGCGGCGGCCTTGTCGCCGTCGTCGGCGAGCTGCTTGAGCCTGCCCCGGTCGACGGTGACGTAACCGAACTCCTGGGCCACGAAGTAACCGGTGGCGGCGGTGAGCACGATGATGAAGAGGAGACCAACGACGATCAACACGGGTCGCTCAGGGCTCCCGGGGACGTCGGGGTCGGGATACGCCGGGCAGGACCCGGCTGGCTACTGCTGCCCTCCTGGGCAGAGGAGTCGATCATGCAGCCATTTTATCCGCGCCGGCTGTACGCCCGCTGAAGGTGCGTCGAAGGCCCCCTGTCGTCCGGTTACCCGGCGTGGACAGGGGGCCGTCACCCGGCGTGGACAGGGGGCCGTGCCGGCTCAGCTCTGGGTGATCCGCACGTCGTCCACGGCCGCCTCGACGAGGCTGGCGCCGCTGGCATCCGCCGCGTCGACGACGATCCGTACGGTCTGTCCCCGCAGGGCCGAGACGTCAACGCCGGCGCTCTGCCAGGCCGCCGCCCGGTCGGTCGCGGCCCCGGTCACGTTCAGCGCCGTGACGGTGCCGCTGCCCACCACCCGCACGCGCAGGTAGTCGGCGCTGCTGGCGTTGTTCAGGTGGGCCAGGTACCAGGAGAACGAGAGGGTCAGCGTGCCGGTCGACGGCAGCGTGATCGCCGGCGACTGGATGGTGCTCACCCCGCCGTCGAGGTCGTACGCCCCGGCGCTGCTGCCGGCGAGCGGCCCGGTGACCAGGTCGTAGCTGCCGCTGACGGTTGTGCCGAGCTGGGTGGCCACGCCGGAGCTGGTGGCCGCGGGGTCGCCGCGCTCCCACCGGCCGAGGGTGGCGGTGTCGGTGCCGGCCGGGTTCGCGGTCCATCCGGTCGCGGTCTCGAAGGTGTCGCTCCAGACCGTGCTGCCCGGCGGGGCCCCGGCCCCGGCCAGCGCCCACACCGTGTACGCGATCGCGTCGGCGTTGCGGTCCAGCGCGGTGTCGTTGATGTTGGCGGTGGTGTCGCAGGACCGGTGGTAGCACGGGTCGAACGCCTGGCCGGCCGTGCCGCCCCAGAGCGAGGCGTGGGTGCTGGACTTGATCCCCTCGGCCCCGGTGAAGGTGCCGCCGGCCGGGATGCCGACGTTGATGAACGGCCCGTAGTCGCTGCGGCCGTCGAAGTCGGTGCCCCGGGTGGGCACGCCGATCGAGGTGAAGTACGCCTGGATGGTCTGCTCGATCTGCGCCGAGCCGGCCGGGCCCGGCCCGGAGCCCACCCCGTCGGAGTTGTCGCCGTCGTAGACGAAGTAACCGGCGTTGGGCGAGCCGACCATGTCGAAGTTGAGGTACTGCTTGATCTTGGTGCGCTCGGTCGACGGCAGGTTGTTCACGTAGTACTGCGAGCCGCGCAGCCCCAGTTCCTCGGCGCCCCACCAACCGAAGCGCAGGTGCTTCGTGGGGGTGAGGCCGCTGCGGGCCACCGCGAGGGCGGTCTCCAGGATCGCCGCCGAGCCGGAGCCGTTGTCGTTGATGCCGGGACCGGCGGAGACGCTGTCCAGGTGCGCCCCGGTCATGACCACCTGGTTCGGGTCGCCGCCGGGCCAGTCGGCGATCAGGTTGTAGCCGGTGGCGCCGTTGTAGGTGAACGACTGCACCACGGTGCTGAACCCGGCCGCGTCGAGCTGGCCTTTGACGTAGTTGACGGAGGCGAGGTAGCCGGGGCGGCCGTGCGCCCGGTTGCCGCCGTTGGCGGTGGCGATGGACTGGAACTGGGACAGGTGTGCCTTCACGTTGGCCAGCGGGACGTCGGGCGCGGCCAGCGCCGCGGACCCGCCGGCACGGGCGGCGGGAGCGGCGGGAGCGGCCGGGGCGGCGGCGCCGGCCGCTCCGGTGGGCGCGACGGTCGCCGAGGAGGCGGTCAGGGCCGCCGCCGCCACGGCCACCGCGGCCAGCCAGGCGGAGCGGGGGGTACGAGGTCTCATGGGTCCTCCGGGTGGGGGGCGGGGTCCGGCTCCCGCCGGGTGGGTGGTCACCGGGGACGGCCATCGATCGATAGCCATCATTGCGAAGCGTGCAGCGGGACCGGCCACCCGGCAAGACGCAAGACTCAGAATCGCCGCATTCCCCGAATTGGGACGCCCGCGGCCCGGCGGTGCGGACGGCGCACGTCAGCGGTCGGCGAGCTCGTCGGCGTCGAGGAGGTCGGGGTCCACCCGGCCGGCGCGGTAGGCGGCCCGGCCGATCATCTGCGCGGCCACCGGAGCGGTCGCCAGCTGGAAGATCCCGACCAGGGCCACCATGCCCAGGTCGGCCGGGGCGCGCAGTCGCAGGGCCACGCCGAGCAGCAGGAGCAGCACCCCGAGCACCTGCGGCTTGGTGGCCGCGTGCATCCGGTCCAGCGTGGCCGGGAAGCGCAGCACCCCGATGCCGGCGGCGAGACTCAGCAGCGCGCCGGCCACCAGGCAGCCGGCGCCGACCCAGTCGGCGACGGTGCCGAACATCACCCCTCCTCCTTCTCGCGGACGGCGAAGCGGACCAGCGACACCGAGCCGACGAAGCCGAGCAGGGAGAGCACCACCAGCACCGGCAGGGTGCTGGCGTGGCGGTTCACCGCCGCCTCGGCGCCGACGGCGCCGACCATGGTGGCGAGCAGCATGTCGGCGGCGACCACGCGGTCGATCAGGGACGGCCCCCGGTAGAGCCGGGCCAGCGCGAGCAGCGCGGTCACCGAGAACAGGACGGTGAGGACGACGACGAGGAACGCGGTCACGGTCCAGAGCCCCTCTCGACGGGATCGGTGGCCACCTGGCGCAGCTCCGCGGTGGAGCCCACCGCCCGGACGATCCGCCGCTCGACGGCGAGGATCCGCTCCCGGCTGTCGGTCAGGTCCTGCGGGCCGTGGACGTCGAGCACGTGCACGTAGAGGACCCCGGCGTCCCGGTCCACCTCGACGATCAGGGTGCCCGGCACCAACGAGACCGCCTCGGCGGTGAGCGCCAGATTCAGGTCGGTACGCACGCGCAGCCGAACCGCGATGATCGCGCCCCGCGGCCGGTAGCCCGGCTGCACCGCGATCCGGGCGACGTGCAGGCTGGCGCTGACCAGCTCGCCGACGAAACGCACCAGGAAGACCAGCAGCGGCCCGGGGCGCAGCCGCCCGCCGAAGGTGACCGGCGGCAGCGGGAAGAACAGCAGCACCGCCCCGGCCACCAGCACCCCGCCGACCAGGTTGCCCCAGGAGAACTTGCCCCAGAGCAGGCTCCAGACCAGCACCAGCCAGCCGAGGGCGATCAGTTGGTCCCGCCACCTCGCCGCCCGCTCCCGAGGCGACGCGCCGGACTCCGGGTTCACGGGGCACCGCCGGGCAGCACGGAACGGATGTACGGGGTGCGTTCGCGCAGGTCGACGGCCGCGTCGGCGGTGACGTCGAAGAGCGGCCCGGCGACGACGGTCAGCACCAGCCCCAGCGCGACCAGCGCGACCGTCGCGCCGACCATCAGCCGGGGGAGCCGGACCGCCGGCTCGGCGGTGGCCAGCCGGGGGGCGCGCCAGAAGGCGATGTTCCACACCCGCGAGGCCACGTAGAGGGTGAGCAGGCTGGTCACGGCGCCGGCCGCGACCAGCGCGCCGGGCAGCGGGCCGCCGGCCGCCACCCCGGCCTGGAGCAGGCCGAGCTTGCCGAGGAACCCGGAGAACGGCGGCACGCCGGCGAGGTTCATGGCCGGCACGAAGAAGAGCGTCCCGAGCAACGGCGCCACCCGGGCCAGCCCGCCGAGGCGGCGCAGGTCGGTGCTGCCCGCCCGCTCCTCGACCAGCCCGGCGACCAGGAACAGCGTGGTCTGGATGGTGATGTGGTGCACCACGTAGAAGATCGCGCCGGACAGCCCGGCCACGGTGCTCAGCGCCACCCCGAAGATCATGTAGCCGATGTGGCTGACCAGGGTGAACGAGAAGAGCCGCTTCATGTCGGACTGGGCCACCGCGCCGAGGATGCCGACCACCATGGTCAGCCCGGCCACCACCATCAGCAGCCCGGCCACCTGGCCGTCGGGGAAGAGCAGCGTCTCGGTCCGGATGATCGCGTAGACGCCGACCTTGGTGAGCAGGCCGGCGAAGACCGCCGTGACCGGGGCCGGTGCGGTCGGATAGCTGTCCGGCAGCCACGCCGAGAGCGGGAAGACCGCCGCCTTGACCCCGAAGGCGAGCAGCAGCATCAGCTGCAGACTGAGCCGTACGCCGTCCGGCAGGACGTCCAGCCGGTGGGCGAGCTGGGCCATGTTCAGCGTGCCGGTGGCCGCGTACACGAGGCCCACCGCGGTGAGGAACAGCATCGAGGAGAGGATGCTGACCACCACGTACGTCGAGCCGGTGCGGATCCGCGTCTCGGTGCCGCCGAGGGTGATCAGCACGAAGCTCGCGGCCAGCAGGATCTCGAACCCGACGAAGAGGTTGAACAGGTCGCCCGCGAGGAACGCGTTCGTCACGCCGGCGGTCAGCACCAGGTAGGTGGGGTGGTAGATGGTCACGGGAACGGTCTCACCGAAGTCCCCCTGGCCCTGCCCGACGGAGTAGAGCAGCACGCACAGCGTCACCGCCGACGAGACCACCAGCATCAGCGCGGCCAACTGGTCGGCGACCAGCACGATGCCCACCGGTGCCGGCCACCCGCCGACCTGCACCACCACCGGCCCGTGCCGGTACGCCTGCACCAGCAGCAGCGCCGCCACCGCCAGCGTGCCGGCGAGGCAGGCCACGCTGACCACCCGTTGCAGCCCCGGCCACCGGGCCAGCAGCAGGGTCAGCGCCGCGCCCAGCAGCGGCACCACCACCGGCAGCGGCACGAGGGCGTTCACGGGGCGATCCCGTCCGCGTACCCGGTCATCCGGGACCGTCCCCGGGCCGGAGCCGGCGCGGCAGCTCGGGGTCGACCTGCTCGGGGTCGGCGTCCGGGCCCTCGCCGCCGAGGTCGGCGGTGGCCACCTCGTTGCGCTCCGCCGCCCGCCTGATCTGCCGGTCCTCGATGTCGTCGGGGACCTCGTCGTCGCCGGTCAGGTACCAGCTGCGGTAGCTCACGGCCAGCAGGAACGCGGTCAGCCCGAAGGTGATCACGATCGCGGTGAGGATCATGGCCTGCGGCAGCGCGTCACTCAGCCGGCCGGCGGGCGCGGCGCCGACCACCGGGGCGGCGCCCGCCCGCCCACCCATCAGGATGAGCGCGTTGACCCCGTTGCCGAGCAGGATGACGCCGAGCAGGATCCGGGTCAGGCTGCGCTCCAGCAGCAGGGTGACCCCGCAGCCGACCAGCACGCCGACGGCGACGACCAGCACCAGGGTCGGTCCCTCCACCCCCGGCCTCACGTCCGCTCCCCGCCCCGGTCGACGCGCAGCCCGCCGCCGGACGCGCTGGCCGCCTCGATGTGCCGGTCCACCTCGGCGCCGAGACTGCGCAGGATGTCCAGCACCAGCCCGACCACGACGAGGTAGACCCCGACGTCGAAGAAGAGGGACGTGACCAGGTAGAAGTCGCCGATCAGCGGCAGCCACAGGTCGATCCGGGCGCTCTCGAGCACCGATCCGCCCGCGAGCAGCGCGACCACCCCGGTGCCGATCGAGACGAGGAGGCCGGCGCCGAGCACCGTGCCGGCGCCGACCGGCGCGGCCTCGGCCAGCTCGTCGCGGCCGCCGGCCAGGTAGCGCACGACCAGCGCCAGGCTCGCCACCAGGCCGCCGGCGAACCCGCCGCCCGGGGCGTTGTGGCCGGAGAAGAGCAGGAACAGGGAGAAGACCACCACGGTGTGGAAGATCAGCCGGGTGACCACCTCCAGCACGATGGAACGCCGCCGCTCGTGCAGGGTCGCGCCGCCGCGCAGCCAGACCGGGCGGCCCGGCCGGCGCGCCGGACCGGACGGCTCGGGGCGGCGGGGACGCGGCCCCGTCCGGGACCGCTGGAAGATCAGGCTGGCCACGCCGGTCGCGGCCACCACCAGCACCGCCAGCTCCCCCATCGTGTCCCAGGCCCGGATGTCGACGAGGGTCACGTTGACCACGTTGCGGCCGCACCCCTGGCTGACGGCGAGGTCGGGGAAGGCGTCGGAGATGGTGGGCGCGTTCCGGGCCGCCGCGGCGGTCAGCGCCAGCCCGGCCGCCACCACGCCGGCCGCCACGCCGATCGCCCGGCGCACCCAGCGGCGCCGGCGCGGGCGGGCCGAGAACCGCTCGGGCAGCCGGCGCAGCACCAGTACGAACACCGCGATGGTCGCGGTCTCCACGAGGAACTGCGTCAGCGCCAGGTCCGGCGCGCCGTAGAGCACGAAGAGCATCGCGCTGCCGTAGCCCGTCATCCCCACCAGCAGCATCGCCGTCAGCCGTCGCCGGGCGCCCACCCCGAGCACCGCCGCCACGGTCACCACGGCCACCACCACGACCTGCAACGGGCTGTCCCAGAGGTCGATCCGGTCCCGCCACGGCCGGGTGGCCAGCATCGCCCCACCGGGCAGCACCGTGAGGGCGAGCAGGATGATCCCGAGGTACTGCGGCAGCGAACCCCGCTGGGTAACGCTGGTGACCTCGATGGCCAGCCGGTCGAACCGGCCGATGACCCACTCGTACCCCTGGTTGCCGCTGACCGGGACGTGCAGCCGGGCCAGCGCCGGGGCGAGGGGGCCGCGCAGCGCGTGCAGCGCCGCGCCGCCGGCCACGGCGAGGGCGGAGAAGCCGAGCGCGGGGCTGAGGCCGTGCCACAGCGCCAGGTGCCCGCCGACCGTGCCGAAGAGTTCGGCGTACGGGGCGAGCAGGCCGTCGAGGATCCCGGCGGCCGGGCCGGCGACCAGCCCGAGGACGGCCAGCAGGGCCGGCGGGGCAAGCATCGGCACGGCGATCCGCCCCGGGTCGGACGGCTCCACGCCGGGCCGGGTGGCGAACGCGCCCCAGACGAACCGGGCGCTGTAGGCGACGGTGAGCGCGGTGCCGGCCACCAGCACGGCGAGCACCACCGGCCGGTCGGTGAAGGCGGCCAGCACGGCCTCCTTCGCGACGAAGCCGACCAGCGGCGGCAGGCCGGCCATCGACGCGGCGGCGAGCACCGCGACGGTGGCCAGCAGCGGCGCCCGCCGGCCCAGGCCGGACAACTCCCGCAGGTCGCGGGTGCCGGCATCGTGGTCGACGATGCCGACGACGAGGAACAGCGCCGCCTTGAACAGGGCGTGGGCCAGCAGCATGGCCACGCCGGCCAGCGCGGCGTCCGGGGTGCCCGCCCCGACGACCACGGCGAGCAGGCCGAGCTGGCTGACCGTGCCGTACGCCAGCAGCAGCTTCAGGTCGGTCTGCCGCAGCGCCGCCCAGCCGCCCGCCAGCATGGTCGCCAGGCCGGCGACCACCACCACCGGCCGCCACGGGCCGACGCCCGCCAGCACCGGGGCGAGCAGCCCGATCAGGTAGACGCCGGCCTTCACCATCGCGGCGGCGTGCAGGTACGCGCTCACCGGCGTGGGGGCCGCCATCGCCACCGGCAGCCAGGAGCTGAACGGCAGCACCGCCGACTTGGACAGCGCCCCGGCCAGGATCAGCAGCACCGCCGTGACCAGGTACGCCCCGCCGGGCAGCGGACCGGCAGCGATCTCGGACCACCGGTAGCTGCCGGCGTGGTGGCCGAGCATGATGAACCCGACCAGCATGGCCAGCCCGCCGAGAGTGGTCACGGTCAGCGCCTGGGCGGCCGCCCAGCGGCTGGCACGCCGCTCCGTGCTGTGCCCGATCAGCAGGTACGAGAAGATCGTGGTCAGCTCCCAGCAGACGTAGAGCAGCAGCAGGTCGTCGGCGAGGACGAGCCCGAGCATCGCCCCGGCGAAGGCCACCAGCACGGCCGCGAACCGGGCCATCCCGACCGACCCGGGGCCGAAGTAGCGGGCGCTGTAGACGAGGACCAGCGCGCCGACGCCGCCGACGAGCAGGGTCATCAGCCAGGACAGGGTGGTCAGCCGCAGCGCCAGGTCGAGCCCGAGCTGCCGGATCCACGGGTACGTCTCCACCACCGCCCCGCCGTCGCGGACGGCCGGCGTGCGGGCCAGCGCCCAGCCGACGGCGGCGGCTGGCGCCAGCGCCAGCGCGTAGCAGGCACGCGGACCCCACCGCCGGACCAGCAGCGGCGCCAGGAGGGCCGCCACGAGGTGGAGGATCAGCAGTACGAGCACCCGCACTCCCGGTCGAGGTGGCAGCGGCGCGCGCCGGAGGTGGGCCGGCACCTAGGTGCGATCAGACGCCAGATGACCGCCCGTCGGGCCGTTTTGCGGGAATTCGTACCCTTGGCCGGCTTTGCCGTTCTCCCGTGGACTGCCCGGTGCGGGGCCGAAGGGCGTGGTGCGGCGCGGTCAGCCGACGGTGATGTCGGCGGCGGGGACGGCGGGCTCCCGGGCGGGGCGCTCCCGGCGGGTCTCCACCAGCAGGTCGGGGCGGTCGAGCTGGAGCACCACCTTGTTGACCACCCGCTGGGCGGCGGCGAGCGACCGCACCGACAGCAGCCGGCCCCGGCTCTCCCGGCGCAGCACGAAGTAGTGCACCGCGGCACGCACCTGGCCCCGGTCGGCGGCGCTGGCCTGGGCGGTGGAGACGACCAGCTCCCGCAGCGCCGCGGCCAGCCGCTCGGCCAGCTCCAGCTCCGGCCCGGCGAGACCGGCGCGGACGGCGGCGAGATGGCTGTCGACCTTGCGGATGAGCACGTCGGTGCCGGGCTCGAAGCTCCGCTCCTCGACGGTCATCCGATCCCCTCCACCCCGGCCGGCTCCCGAGTGAAGTTACTTTACGTTGCACGCTACAAGCAAGCAGTTAAGTAAGACTTAACGCATTCAACGGCACAACCATCGCGTATGAGCCGGACCAGGACACATCAGCGCCCGCCAGGGGAACGGATGTCAGACGGCCGGGGCAGGATGGATGGCGTGACGGATGCGATGGCGGGTTTCGGCGCGGCCACCCGGGAATGGTTCACCGCCGCCTTCGCCGCGCCCACCGCCGCCCAGGCCGGTGCCTGGAGTTCCGTCGCCGCCGGCCGCAACGCGCTGGTGGTGGCGCCCACCGGCTCCGGCAAGACGCTCGCCGCGTTCCTCTGGTCGCTCGACCGGCTGGCCCGCGAGCCGGCCCCGGCCGACCGCCGGCACCGGTGCCGGGTGCTCTACGTCAGCCCGCTCAAGGCGCTCGCGGTCGACGTCGAGCGCAACCTGCGCACGCCGCTGGCCGGGATCCGGCAGGCCGCCACCCGGTTGGGCGTCGCCCCGCCGGAGATCACCGTGGGGATGCGCACCGGCGACACCCCGGCCGACGAGCGGCGCGCGTTCGCCCGCACCCCGCCCGACATCCTCATCACCACGCCCGAGTCGCTGTTCCTGCTGCTGACCTCCGCCGCCCGCGACTCCCTGCGCGGCGTCGAGACGGTCATCCTCGACGAGGTGCACGCGGTGGCCGGCACCAAGCGCGGGGCGCACCTCGCGCTCTCCCTGGAGCGCCTCGACGGGTTGCTGCCCGCGCCGGCGCAGCGGATCGGCCTGTCCGCCACGGTCCGGCCGGTCGACGCGTGCGCCCGCTTCCTCGGCGGCGCCCGGCCCGTCGACGTCGTCGCCCCGCCCACCGCCAAGACGATCGAGGTCAGCGTCCAGGTCCCGGTGGAGGACATGACCCGCCTCGACGAGCAGGAGCCGCCGGAGGACGACCTCGGTGGGCCCGGGCCGCGCCGGGCGTCGATCTGGCCGGCGGTCGAGGAGCGCGTCTTCTCCCTGATCCGGGCGCACCGCTCGACCATCGTCTTCACCAACTCGCGGCGCTCCGCCGAGCGGCTCTGCGCGCGGCTCAACGAGCTGGCCGCCGACGAGTTGGCCGGCCCGCCCGCCGTCCCCGGCGCCGGGGACGACCGGGCCGTGCCGGCCCGGGAGGCCGACGCGTGGGACGGCCCCACCGGCCCGGACCGGGGCAGGGGCGCACGGGGCGGGCCCGCCGGTGCGGACCGGGGCACCGGCGCGTGGGGCGGCCCCACCGGCCCGGACCGGGGCACCGGCACGTGGGGCGGCCCCACCGGCCCGGACCGGGGCACCGGCACGTGGGGCGGCCCGGCGCGCCGCACTCCAGCGGAGATGATGGCCCAGGCCGGTGGGGCGGCCGGCGCGCCGACCGTGATCGCCCGAGCCCACCACGGCAGCGTCTCCCGGGAGGAACGCAAGCACATCGAGGAGGCGCTCAAGTCCGGCCAGCTGCCCGCCGTGGTGGCCACCTCCAGCCTCGAGCTGGGCATCGACATGGGCGCGGTCGACCTGGTCGTGCAGATCGAGGCGCCGCCCAGCGTGGCCGCCGGCCTGCAGCGGGTGGGTCGGGCCGGGCACCAGGTCGGCGCGGTCTCCCGGGGCGTCGTCTTTCCCAAGCACCGGGGCGACCTGCTGTCCTGCACCGTCGTGGCCGAGCGGATGGGCGGCGGCGCCATCGAGGAGCTGCACTACCCGCGCAACCCGCTCGACGTGCTCGCCCAGCAGATCGTCGCCATGGTCGCGCTGGAGCCGTGGCACGTCGGCGACCTGGCCGTCCTGGTCCGCCGGGCGGCGCCCTTCGCCGAGCTGCCCGACTCGGCCCTGCACGCCGTGCTCGACATGCTCTCCGGCCGCTACCCGTCCACCGCGTTCGCCGAGCTGCGGCCCCGGCTGGTCTGGGACCGCGCCACCGACACGCTCACCGGCCGGCCCGGCGCGCAGCGGCTCGCGGTGACCAGCGGCGGCACCATCCCCGACCGGGGGCTCTTCGGCGTCTTCCTGGCCGGCGCCGAACGGGCCGCCCGGGTCGGCGAGCTGGACGAGGAGATGGTCTACGAGTCGCGGGTCGGCGACGTGTTCCTGCTCGGCTCCTCGTCCTGGCGGATCGAGGAGATCACGCCCGACCGGGTGCTGGTCTCCCCAGCCCCCGGGCAGGCGGCGAAGATGCCCTTCTGGAAGGGCGACCAGCTCGGCCGGCCCGTCGAGCTGGGCCGGGCCATCGGCGCCAGGGTCCGCGCCCTGCTGCGGCAGGACGACAGGTCCGCCGTCGCCACGCTGCGGGCCGGCGGGCTCGACGACTGGGCCGCCGGCAACCTGATGGCCTACCTGCGCGAGCAGAAGGAGGCCACCCGGTCCCTGCCCGACGACCGCACCGTGGTGGTCGAGCGCTTCCGCGACGAGCTGGGCGACTGGCGGCTGGCCGTCCACAGCGTGCTCGGCGCCCGGGTCAACGGGCCGTGGGCGCTGGCGATCGGCCGCCGGCTCACCGAGCGCTACGGCGTGGACGCCCAGGTGATGCCGTCCGACGACGGCATCGTCGTCCGCCTGCCGGACACGGCCGACGAGCCGCCGGGCGCGGACGTGGTGGTCTTCGAGCCGGAGGAGATCGCACAGCTCGTCGAGGAGTCCGTCGGCACCTCCGCGCTGTTCGCGTCCCGGTTCCGGGAGTGCGCCGCCCGGTCGCTGCTGCTGCCCCGCCGCGACCCGCGCCGCCGCCAGCCGCTGTGGCAGCAGCGCCAGCGCGCCGCCCAGCTGCTCGACGTCGCCCGCGAGTACGCCGACTTCCCGGTCACCCTCGAGGCCGCCCGGGAGTGCCTCCAGGACGTCTTCGACCAGCCCGCGCTGGCGGAGCTGATGCGCGACCTGGCCGCCCGCAAGGTACGCCTGGTCGAGGTGGAGACCGCCCAGCCGTCGCCGTTCGCCCGGTCGCTGCTGTTCGGCTACGTCGGGGCCTTCCTCTACGAGGGCGACGCCCCCCTCGCGGAGCGACGGGCGGCCGCGCTGGCGCTGGACTCGGCCCTGCTCGGCGAGCTGCTCGGCCGCGTCGACCTGCGCGAGCTGCTCGACCCGGCGGTGCTGGCCGAGACCGAACGGCAGCTGCGCTGGCTGACCGAGCAGCGCCGCCCGCGCGACGCGGAGGACGTGGTCGAGCTGCTCCGGGTGGTCGGCGACCTGTCCGAGGCCGAGCTGGCCGAGCGGGGCGCGCCCGTGGAATGGCTGACCGGGCTGGCGGCCGCCCGCCGGGTGCTGCGGGTGCGCATCGCCGGCGAGGAGCGCTGGGTGGGCGTCGAGGACGCGGCCCGGCTGCGCGACGCCCTCGGCGTGGCCCTGCCGGTCGGGGTCGCCGAGGCGTACCTCGCCCCGGTGGCCGACCCGCTGGGCGACCTGGTCGCCCGCTACGCGCGTACGCACGGCCCGTTCGCGGCCGCCACCTGCGCCGCCCGGCTCGGGCTCGGGGTGGCCGTGGTGGAGCAGGCGCTGCGCCGGCTCGCCGCCACCGGCCGGGTCGTCTCCGGCGAGTTCACCCCGGACACGGCCGGCGCCCAGTGGTGCGACGCGGAGGTGCTGCGCCTGCTGCGCCGCCGGTCCCTCGCCGCGCTACGCCGGGAGATCGAGCCGGTGCCGCCCCGCGCGCTGGCCGCGTTCCTGCCCCGGTGGCAGCAGGTCGGCTCGTCGGCGCGCGGCGTGGAGGCGCTGGCCGCGGCGGTCGAGCAGCTCCAGGGGGCGGCGGTGCCGGCGTCGGCCCTGGAACGCCTGGTGCTGCCCGGCCGGGTCGCCGACTACTCCCCCGCCCAGCTCGACGAGCTGTGCGCCAGCGGCGAGGTGCTCTGGGCCGGCTCGGGGGCGATCTCCGGCGGGGACGGCTGGGTCACCCTCGCGTACGCGGACGCCGCCCCGCTGCTGCTGCCCCCGCCCGACGAGGCGCTCACCCGCACCCCGCTGCACGACGCGGTGCTGGAGGCGCTCGGCGACGGGCAGGCGTTGTTCTTCCGGTCGCTGTCCGACCGGGTGGGCTCGACGGACGACGCCGCGTTGACCGCGGTCGTCTGGGATCTGGTCTGGGCCGGCCAGCTCACCAACGACACCCTGGCCCCGCTGCGGGCGGTGCTCGGCGCCGGCGGGGCGCACCGGTCTCGCCCGACCGCGCCGCGCACCCGCTACCGCCGCCCCGGGCGGGTGGCCCTGCCGACCCGAGGCGGCCCGCCGACCGTTGCCGGGCGCTGGTCGCGCCTGCCGGAACGCGACACCGACCCCACCCGCCGCGCCGCCGCCCTGGCCGACGTGTTGCTCGAACGGCACGGCGTGGTGACCCGGGGGGCGGTCGTGGCCGAGCAGGTGGCCGGCGGGTTCGCGGCGGTCTATCCGGTGCTCTCCGCGCTCGAGGAGCGCGGCGCGGCCCGGCGGGGCTACTTCGTCGAGGGGCTGGGTGCGGCGCAGTTCGCGGTGCCGGGCGCGGTGGACCGGATCCGGGCGCTGGCGGAGCCGGCCGACGGCGGGCGGGGGCGCGGCGGGCCCACCCTGGTGCTCGCCGCGACGGACCCGGCCAACCCGTACGGGGCGGCGCTGCCCTGGCCGGAACGGGTGGTCGACTCGGGCGACGGGGCCGCCCCGGCGACCGGGCACCGGGCGGGGCGCAAGGCCGGCGCCCTGGTGGTGCTGGTCGCTGGCGACCTGGCGCTCTACGTCGAGCGCGGCGGGCGGACCATCCTCTCCTTCAGCGACGACGCCGACACGCTGGCGGCGGCCGGCAAGGCACTCGCCGACGCGGTCCACTCCGGCGCACTGGGGGCGATGTCGGTCGAGCGGGCCGACGGCGGGGCGGTGCGCTCCTCGCCGCTGCGCGACGCGCTCACCGCCGCCGGCTTCCGGGCCACCCCACGCGGCCTGCGCCTGCGCGGCTGAACCGCACCCGGGCCCCATGACCGGCGACTGCGTCGACGCGGGACGTGGTGGCGGGGCGGCAGCCGTGCAAGGCTCCTGGTGGAGTGGTTGTGACGCGGCGCTCACCGTGTCACAGCCGGGCCGGCGTATGTGTCTCGGGGGTATGACGAACTCGGAACAGACCTCTGTGTTGATCACCGGAGGCAACAAAGGACTTGGTCTCGAGGCCGCCCGGCGGCTCGGGGAGCAGGGCTGGACGATCTTCCTCGGCTCGCGTGACCAGGGTCGAGGACGAGCAGCCGCCGACAGGCTGACCGCCGGCGGCGCGAACGTGATCATGGTCCCGCTCGACGTGACGTCGGAGGAGTCGGTGACCGCCGCCGTACGACGTGTGCGGGAGCACACCGACCGGCTGGACGTGTTGATCAACAACGCGGGCGCCAGCGGGAACGGTGTCGCGCCAGCGGACGCGACGGCCGACGAAGTTCACTCCGTCTACGACACGAACGTGTACGGACCGATCAGGGTCACGCACGCCTTCCTTCCCCTGCTGCGGGCGGCGAAGAATCCGCGGGTGGTCATGGTGTCCAGTGGTGCCGGGTCCATGACGGTCGTGACCGATCCGGACCAGCCCGTCTCGAAGATGCACGAGCTTGCCTACAGCTCGTCGAAATACGCCCTGAACATGATCACCGTCCGGTACGCCCAGGCGCTTCCGGAGATCAAGTTCAACATCGCCACTCCCGGGGAGATCGCCGCTCGCAAGTTCGCCGCGACCGACATGAACAATCACACCGGTCAGCTGACCGTCACTGAGGGCACCGACTCGATCGTCAAACTCGCGATGATCGATGCCGACGGGCCGACCGGAATCTTCATCGATCGCAACGGCCCCGCCCCGTGGTGACCGAAGTCGGCGGAGAGGCGCGAAGCGTCGGGGCGGCAGTGCCTCAAGGAGGAGCCGGCGTGACCCGGGCCGAGGAGTTCGAAGAACTGCGGGCGCTGCTGTTCGCGATCGCCTACCGGATTCTCGGCAGCGTGAGCGAGGCCGAGGACGCGGTCCAGGAGACCTGGCTGCGCTACGAGACCTCCCCGACACGACCCACGTCGACCAAGGCGTTTCTCTCGGCCGTGGTCACCCGGGTCGCGATCAACGTGCTGCGCTCGGCCCGCCTACGGCGGGAGGAGTACGTCGGGCAGTGGTTGCCCGAACCGCTGCTGGCCGACCCGTACGAGGATCCGGAGCGGTCGGCGGAGCTGGCCGACTCGGTGTCGATGGCGGCGCTGTTGCTGCTCGAGCGGCTCAGTCCGCTCGAGCGCGCGGTCTTCGTGCTGCGGGAGGTGTTCGGGTTCGGCTTCGGGGAGATCGCGTCGACGGTGGGCCGCTCGGAGGCGGCCTGCCGCCAGCTCGCGGTGCGGGCGCGCCGCCACATGGACGCGGGCCGGCCCCGGTTCGAGGCAGACCGCAGGGAGCGCGAGGAACTCGCCGAGCGCTTCTTCGACGCCTTCAGGGAAGGCGATCTCGACGGGCTACGGGAACTCCTCGCCGCCGACGTGCAGATGATCAGCGACGGCGGTGGCAAGGCCCCGCAACTGCCCCGGGCCATCATCGGCGCCGACAACGTGGCCCGGGTGCTCGCCGCGGCCGCTGCGCCGATGGTCCGGATCGGCGGCGTCCTCGAGCCACACGAGGTGAACGGCCAGCCGGGCGCGATCTTCCGCGACCGGGACGACAAGGCGGTCAACACCTTGGCGCTCGACATCCTCGACGGGCAGATCCAGGCGATCCGCTTGGTGATCAACCCCGCCAAGCTCCAGCACCTGGGTTCGGTGGCCGACGCCTGGGCGGTCGCCCGCAGGTTTCACCAGGCTCGCCGGCCCACGGAGTGACGTGAGGCCGAGGCCGCCGGATGGGTGGCGGCTCCGCCATCGTCGACGTCGGAGTCGCTGACGCGCAGCCGGCACCGGCCACCGCACCGCAGGAAACGACAATCTCTACGACTCTGCAAGGAGCAACCGATGGACCTCGACCGCTGGCTGTGGATCGCCACCGGGCTGCTGACCGTTGTCCTCCTGGTCAGCACCTCCAAGATGTTCGTACCCAGGGAGAAGATGGCCTCCATGGGGGGCCACGCCGCGGAATGGGTCCTGGATTTCAGCCCCGGCACCCTCAGGGCCATCGGGACCCTCGAAATCCTGGCTGCGGCGGGCCTGGTCCTGCCCGCGGTCCTCGACATCGCGCCGGTTCTGGTGCCCGTGACCGCCACCTGCGTGGCGTTGCTGTTCGTCGGCGCGGCGGCCATGCGCCTTCGCCGTGGCGAGACGGTGACGATCGTGCCCGACCTGGTCTATCTCGCCATCGCCGCCTTCGTGGCCTGGGGCCGCTTCGGCCCCGAGTCCTTCACGGGCTGACGGGGTCAGCGGGGTCCACAGGTGCGGGCTCGGTGCGGCGGTCCCACAGACGGGGCAGCTCGAGTGCTACCGGGGCAAGCCTGCCGGGCAGCCCGCCACACGACCGACGCGGCCGTGCTCGGCACCACACGTCCGACGACGGATGGGCGGCCGGGGTTGCCGGATGCCCGGGCGCGTCAGCGCAGGCCGGTAAGGACCTTCTCGTACCCGGGGCGGTCAGCCTTGGGCGTCCTCGCCTCCAGGTAGTTGAGCACCACCGTGCCGCGCCGGAAGGACTGACCGCCCCAGGCCTCGGCGATGTCGCTGGCGCTCGACTCGTCCGGGAAGACGTAGACGGTGACGGCGTCGGTGGCGATCAGCTCGGAGCAGCCCAGGCCGAGGCCGTCCGGCCCGCAGTCGACCGAGCGGTCCCGAGGGTTCGGCACCTTCAGCCCGGCCGCCTTGAACGCGTCGACGACCTGCCGCGCGCCCGGCGTCCCGGACGGCCGGGCGGGCAACTCCACCGGCGGCGGGCTGGCCGGGCGGCGTTCGGTGGTCCCGGCGCTCGGCCCGGCCGGCCCCCCGCCGGTGGGCGGTGCGGCGGACGTGGTGGCCGTCGTGGCCGTCCCCGGCGCCGTGGGGCCCGACGGCACGTCGGCGGCCGGCGTCGACGCCGAGGCGGCCGGGGGCGCGGCGCGCGAGGGCTCCTCCGCGTCGTCTCCGCAGGCGGCGGTCAGGGCGGCGGCGATCACGAGCACCGCGACGGCGGGCAGGCTGCGGTTGGTCACCCCTGGCAGTCTGCCCAACCCGGTCCCGTCCCGGCAGTGGCCGGTCGGCCATCCGGCTGTCCCATATCCGCCAGCGCCGCCCCAGGCCGGGGACCGCGCCGCACGAGGGCTGATCGTCGAACTGCGGCTCACCGCCGGCGACTAACCTGCCCGGCATGGACCGCACCCCCTGGATCTCGCTGACCACCGACTACGGTCTCGCCGACGGCTTCGTGGCCGCCTGCCACGGGGTGATCGCCCGGCTGGCGCCGGCCGCCCGGGTGATCGACGTGACCCACCTGGTGCCGCCGGCCGACGTGCGCCGGGGCGCGGCGGTGCTGGCGCAGACCGTGCCCCACCTGCCCGAGGGCGTGCACGTGGCGGTGGTCGACCCCGGCGTCGGCACCGCCCGCCGGGGCGTCGCCCTGGCCGCGCCGCGCGGGCTGCTGGTGGGGCCGGACAACGGCCTGCTCGTCGACGCCGCCGAGGCGCTGGGCGGGGTCACGGCGGCCGTCGAGCTGACCGCGCCGGACTGGCTCGCGCCCGAGGTGTCCCGCACGTTCCACGGCCGGGACGTCTTCGCGCCCGTGGCCGCGCGGCTGGCGCTCGGCGCCCCGCTGTCCGGCGCCGGCCCGACCATCGACCCGGCGACCCTGGTCCGGCTGCCGACGCCGGTCGTCCGGCCGGAGGCGGCGGGCTTCACCGCCGAGGTGCTGACCGTGGACCACTTCGGCAACGTGCAACTGGCCGCGCCGGCCGACCTGCTGGCGCCGCTGCCGGCCCGGGTGCGGGTGCGGCCGGACGTCGAGCCGGGGGCCGGGCGCGAGGCGGTGCACGGCCGCACCTTCGGGGACGCCCCGGCGGGCCGGCTGGTGGTGCACGCCGACTCGGCCGGCCTGGTCGCCGTGGCGGTCAACGGCGGCCGGGCGGTCGACCTGCTCACGGTGGCACCGGGCGACCTGCTGCGCGTCGCGGCCCGGTGACCGCCGCGCCGGGTCCCGGCCGGCGAGGGAGGATGGACGGGTGCCCGAAGGCGACACCGTCTGGAACACCGCCCGCGTCCTGCACCGCGCGCTGGCGGGCGCCCGCCTCACCGGCAGCGACTTCCGGGTGCCCCGGCTCGCCGCGACCGACCTCACCGGCTGGACGGTGCGGGAGTCCGCCAGCCGGGGCAAACACCTGCTGCTCCGCCTCGTCGCACCGCCGGGAGACGCACCGCCGGGAGACACGCCGCCGGGAGACGCCGCCACGGGAGGCGGCGGGGCCCGCTGGACGCTGCACTCCCACCTGCGTATGGAGGGCGCCTGGCGGGCGTACGCGCCGGGGGAACGGTGGACCGCCCGGCCGGCGCACCTGATCCGGGCGGTGCTGCGCGCCCCGCAGGCGGTCGCCGTCGGCTACCACCTGCACGAGCTGGCGCTGGTGCCGACGGCCGAGGAGGACTCGCTGGTCGGCCACCTCGGCCCCGACCTGCTCGGCACGGACTGGGACCCGGCCGAGGCGGTACGCCGGCTGGCCGCCCACCCGGACGTCACCATCGGCGAGGCCCTGCTGGACCAGCGCAACCTGGCCGGCGTCGGCAACCTCTACAAGTGCGAGATCCTGTTCCTGCGCGGCGTGTCGCCGTGGACGCCGGTACGCGCCGTGCCGGATCTCGCCGGCACCGTGGCCCTGGCGCAGAAGCTGCTCGCGGCCAACCGGGGCCGCTGGACGCAGAGCACCACCGGGTCGCTGCACCGGGGGCAGACCAGCTACGTCTACGGGCGGCGCGCCCAGCCCTGCCGCCGGTGCGGCACCCCGATCCGCAAGGAGGAGCTGGGCGAGCGGGTCACCTACTGGTGCCCCGTCTGCCAGCCCGAACGCCCGGCCGGCTGACGATCCCGGGGGCACGTCGGCCCTCCCTCCGCCACCGGTCGACCGGCGTGGGGCCGGCGTGTCGGGCGGGACACTCCGCCGGTGCGGCGGGAAGGTCGCGTCCCCGCCACAGATACGGACGATTGGGTACTTCCTAACCCCGCCGTCGCGTCGCATGCTGCGGTTGACTCCTCACGCATCGTCAGCGACGCGCGACCGGGCCGCCACGGCGCCGTGGCGGGCCCCGCGCCCGGACACCGGGGAGAGCCATGGACCTGTTCCGCAGACTCCGGATCCCGTGGGAGCGGGCGGCGCCCCGCACCGGGAACGGCGCCACCGCCGGATCCCGTCCGGCGGGGCCGGTCCCGGCGGCCCGGCGCGTGGAGGAGCCGGTCGTGGTGCCGGCCAGCCTCGACCCGGCGGCCGTCCCGCGCTGCTTCGGTCCGGTGCCGAACTACGCCCGCAGCCCGCTGCCGGTCGTCGGGGCCGACGGCCGGGTGGTGCCCGGCACCGGCATCCGCAAGTTCGTCGACGCGCTGCCCGGCCTCGGCACACTCGGCCGCACCCAGCTGGGCGGCCACCTCCCCGTGGCCGTGCCCGACACCATCAGCTACCCGGGCTGCGACTACTACGAGATCGTCCTGGAGCAGTACGCGCAGCGACTGCACCGGGACCTGCCGGCGACCCGGCTGCGCGGCTACCGCCAGCTCAACCTCGGCACGGACGCCAACGGGCACAACACGGTCGTGCCGGCGGGGCGCCCCTGGCACCTCGGCCCGGTCATCCTGGCCCGCCGGGGCCGCCCGGTCCGGGTCAAGTTCATCAACCACCTCCCCACCGGCCGGGCCGGGGAACTCTTCCTGCCGGTCGACCCGACGGTGGCGGGCGCGGGGACGGGCCCGCTCGACGGCCCCGCGCCCTACCCGCAGAACCGGGCGGTGCTGCGCCTGGCTGGCGCGCACACCGGGTGGATCAGCGCCGGCAACCCCTGGCAGTGGGTGACCCCGGCGGGCGAGATCACCCCGTACCCGAACGGGACCGGCCTGGCCCACGTCCCCGACATGCCGCCGCCCGGCGCGGGCGCCACCACGCTCTACTACCCGAACGAGCAGAGCGGGCGGCTGTGCTGGTTCCACGACAACACCGTCGGCCTGGCCCGGCTGACCGTCTACTCCGGGCAGCTCGCGCTCTACCTGCTCACCGACCCGGCCGAGGAGGAACTCGTCGCCGACGGCGTGCTGCCCGCCGACCAGCTCCCGCTGGTGATCGAGGACAAGACGTTCGTGCCGGACGACACCCAGCTCGCCGGGGAGGACCCGACCTGGGACCGGGACCGCTGGGGCTCCCGGGGCAGCCTCTGGCACCCGCACGTCTACCAGCCCCGGCAGAACCCGCACCGGGCCGACGGGACGAACCCGACCGGCCGGTGGGACTACGGCCCGTGGTCGCGTACGGCCGACGAGCCCGGGCCGCGGGAGCACCCCGGGACGCCCGACGCGGGCCCGGTGCCGAACCCGCACCACGACCCGGTCACGGACCCGGAGGAGCCGCCGCTGACGCCCGGCGTCCCGCACCCGTCGGCGGTGCCGGACGCGTTCGGCGACACCATGCTGGTCAACGGGATCGCGTACCCGTACCTGGAGGTCGCGCCGCGGACGTACCGCTTCCGGATCCTCAACGCCTGCCTGGACCGCGGCCTGAACCTCCAGCTCTACCGGGCCCGCTCCGACGGCCCGATGTGGGACCCGGAGGGCGACCTGGCCGACGCGGACGCCGGCGAGGTGCCGATGGTGGAGGCGGTCCGCGCGCCGGACCGTCCGGCGGGCTGGCCGACGGACGGGCGCGAGGGCGGGGTCCCCGACCCGCGCGCCGCCGGCCCGGCGCTGGTCCAGATCGGCAACGAGGGCGGCCTGCTCCCCGCGCCGGTGGTCGTGCCCAACCAGCCGGTCGGCTACCGGTACGACCGCCGGGACCCGACCGTGCTCAACGTCGACTCGCACGCGCTGCTGCTCGCCCCGGGCGAGGTGGCCGACGTGCTGGTCGACTTCTCGGCCGTGCCGCCGGGCGGCACGGTGATCCTCTACAACGACTGCCCCGCCCCGCTGCCCGGCTTCGACCCGCGCGCCGACCACCACACGGGTGCCCCGGACCGCACCGCCGAGGGCGGCCCGCCGCCGACCCGCCCCGGGTACGGCCCGAACACCCGCACGCTGCTCCAGTTCCGGGTCGCCGGCACCCCGGCGCCGCCGTACGACCTGGCCCGGCTGCGGGACCGCCTGCCCCGCGCGTACGCGGCCAGCCAGCGCCCGCCGATCGTGCCGCAGGCGGCGTACGACGCGGCGTTCGGCACCCGTACCGGCCGGGGAACGGTCGTCCCGGTGCACGCCACCACGGTCAGCTTCGTGCCGACCGCCGGCGCCGCCCCGGTGCTCCTCCCGTTGCAGGTCAAGGCGGTGCAGCAGGTCTTCGAACCGGAGCACGGCCGGCTGGTCGGCCGGCTGGGCGTCGGGCACCCGCACGCCGGGCCGCTCGCCCCCATCACCCTGCCGCTCGGCCCGACCGATCCGGCCACCGAGGTGCTGCACGTGAGCGATCCGGCGATCGGAGTGGGCGCGCCCGCCGACGGCACCCAGCTCTGGCGCATCCGCGGCAACAGCCGGCAGACCCAGCCGGTGCGGTTCGCCGGCTGCGACGTCCAACTGGTCAACCGGGTCGGCTGGGACGGCGCCACCCGCCTGCCGCACCCCGCCGAGCGGGGCTGGAAGCAGGTGGTCCGGGTCGACCCGCGGGAAGACGTGATCGTCGCCCTGCGGCCCGTCGCGCCGCCCCTGCCGTTCAAGATCGGCGACAGCGTACGGCTGCTCGACCCGGCCCGCCCGGCCGGCGCCCGGACCGGCTCGACCCCGGTCAGCCCGGTCGACGGCCGGCCGTCGCTGGTGGTGAACCAGCTCGTCAACCTGGGCTGGGAGTACCACTGGCACAGCCAGCTCGCCGGGCACCGCGACCAGGGCATGATCCGGCCCCTGGTGCTGCGGGTCTCGCCCAGGGCGCCGACCGGGCTGACCGCGACGCCGGCCCCGGGCTCGGCGACCGCGCTGCCGGCGATCGCGCTGGCCTGGACGGGCAACGGCAGCCGCCCGGCGGCCACCAGCCACCTGCTCCAGCGGGCCACCGACGCCACCTTCACGCAGGGGCTGACCGCGATCACCGTGGCGGCCACGGCGAACCGCTACACCGACGCCACCGTCACCCCCGGGGTGACCTACCACTACCGGATCCGGGCGGAGAACGCGGTGAGCTGCTCCACCTGGTCCAACAGCGTGCCGGCGTCGGTGCAACTCGCCGCGCCGGCGGGGCTGACCGCGGCGATCCCGCCGGCCGCTCCACTGCGGATCGCGCTGCGCTGGACCAACCGTTCCTTCGCCACCGGCATCGACGTGCAGCGGGCCACCAACCCGACCTTCAGCAGCGGGCCGGGCACCACCGCGATCGGGGTCGGCGACAACCACCTCGACGCGGCGGTCGCCCCGGACACCACGTACTACTACCGGGTGCGGACCACCTATCTCGGGGCCGCGTCACCCTGGTCGACGGTGGCCCGGGCGACCACGCCGCCAGCCCCGGGCCTGCCCACGGGGGTGACCGCCACCGCCACGGCGCCCGGGCCCGACACGGCGACGGTGATCCTCGGCTGGTCGTCGAGCACCCCCGCCGGACCGGGGGCCGGGTTCATCGTGCAGCGGGCGCTGGACCCGGCGTTCAGCCGGGAGGTGTCGACCTTCACCGTCACCGGCCGCGGCTTCACCAACACCGGCCTGGCGCGGGGCGCCACCTACCACTACCGCATCCGGTCGTTCAACGTCGTCGGCAGCTCCCCGTTCACCGGCCCGGTGCCGGTCACGACGCCGCCCTGATCAGGGAGCGCGCAGCGGCGCGCCCACGCCGCGCAACTCGGCCAGCGCCGAGGCGACCCCGTGCAGCAGGTCGGTCGCCTCGGTCAGCCGGGAGGCGGCCGGGTGGTCGGCGTCGGGACGCGCGTCCTCGGCGACGTAGCCGGCGGCGGCCACGACCAGCCGCTCGTACGCCGCGACACCCTGCTCCAGTTGGCCGGCCAACGCCCGGTGCGCCTCGGCCAGCGGCGGCCGGGCGTCGGCGGGGGCGAGCCGCAGCGCGCGTTCGACACTGGCCACCCGGCCGGCGAGGTCCCGCAGCGAGCGGTCGGCGTCGGCCGCCTCCGACACGGCGGGCCCGGCCAGCCCGGTCAGCCGGCCGGCCATCCCGGCGAGGGTGAGGGCGGCCCGGTCCAGCCGGGCCCACGGCTCGGCGGCGCTGGTGCCGCGCAGCGCCACCCGGGAGCGCACCCGACGCACCTCGGCCAGCACGCCGGGGCCGGCGGGGAGCCGCTCCACGGCGGCGACGAAGCGGGCGCGTGACCGGGCGGCGGCCTCGGCCGGGTCGAGCGTGGGCGGCGCCGGCTGGGCGGCCAGCGCGCGCAGGTCGACCCAGCGCCAGGCGGCGAGCACCAGCGCCCCGCCCGCCCCGGCCGCCCAGGCCGCGTCGGGCAGCCCGAGCCCGGCGTACGGGGTCAGCACGGCGGCCGCGCCGCCGAGGCCCCCTGCCGTGACGCTCCACCGGCGGGCGGACCGCCGCAACCGACTCAGGCGCCGGAAGTACCGCGTACGCTCGTCTGCCACCTCTGCTGCCTCCTCGACCTGACCGGCCTCAGCCGGCGGCGGTGGTGTCCCCGGTGCCGCGTTCCCGGCCCATGCTGGCCCGGATCTCGTCCAGCCGGGCGGCGGCGGCCGGGTCGGCTGCCGGCGCGGCGGGCTCCGTACGCGCGACGGGCGGTCGTTCCTGCCTGCCGCCGAGCTGCTCACCGGCCATGCTCGACCGGATCTGCTCCAACCGGGCGGAGCCGGCCGAGTCGAGGGTCGCCTTCTGGATCTCCAGCATCCGGCCCTCGACGGAGTTGCCGGCCAGCTCGGCGCGGCCCATCGCGGTGGCGTACCGCTGCTCGATCCGGTCGCGCACCTCGTCGAGCGAGGGGGTGTTGGCGGGCGCGGTCAGCGCCGACATCGACTCCAGCGAGCGGGCCACGCTCTCCTGCATCTTGGCCTGCTCCAGCTGGCTGAGCAGCTTGGTGCGCTCGGCGAGCTTCTGCTGGAGGATCATCGAGTTGTTCTCGACCGCCCGGCGGGCCTGGGCGGCGGCGCCCAGCGCCTGGTCGTGCAGGGTCTTCAGGTCCTCGGTGGCCTGCTCGGCGGAGACCAGTTGGGTGGCCAGGGTCTGCGCGGAGTGCTCGTAGCGGTTGGCCTCGGCCTCGTCGCCCTTGGCGCGGGCCTGGTCGGCGAGGACGAGGGCCTGGCGCGCGTTGGCCTGGAGCCGCTCGACCTCCGACATCTGGCGGGACAGCTTCATCTCGAGCTGCCGCTGGTTGCCGATCACCGCGGCGGCCTGCTGGACGAGCGCCTGGTGCTGGCGCTGGGCCTCCTCGATGGCCTGCTGGATCTGCACCTTGGGATCGGCGTGCTCGTCGATCCTGGCGCCGAACAGCGCCATCAGGTACTTCCAACCCTTGACGAACGGGTTAGCCATCTCCGCGGTATCCCCTCAGTAGCGTCGCTCCGCCTCGACCGGGCCGGGCGGACCCGGCCGGCTGCGGCGCGGCAGTGGCTCCATCGTCCCAGCCGGACGCCACCAGGGCATCCGCACCGACCAGCGAAGCGAGCGCCGACGCCGTCCGCGATCAACCCTACGCGGCGGTCGCCACCGCGACCATGGGACACGGACGGGGGTGGGGTGGGTCAGGCGGCGCAGACCACGTCGCGGTCGCCCCCGCGGACGCGGGAGGTGCGCAGCGTGGCCTTCAGCGGCGAATCCTGGCGGACCTGGACGGCGACCTTGCCGTCGGAGCTGACCTGGTGCACGCCCCGGCCCGTGGCCTTGCGCACCGTGGTCACCCCGGTGGTGTCGACGGTCTCGTCCTGCACCGGCACGAGCACGCCCGGCATCTGCTCGGCGAGCGCGACCGTGTCGCTGACCTCGCGCAGCAGCTCGGACAGGCGCGCGCCCAGCGCGTCGCAGATCGCCGCCAGCAGCTCGCTGGACGGCTCCTTCTGGCCGCGCTCGATCTCGGAGAGGTAGCCCAGGCTGACGTTGGCGGCGGAGGAGACCTCGCGCAGGGTGCGATGCTGCCCCTGCCGGCGCGCCCGCAGTGCGTCACCGATAACCCGGCGTAGCAGGACCATTCGCACCTCCCCTGAGGGACACCACTGTTTCGTGCGGCCGTCCGGCACGTCGTGCCGGCTCCGACCGTCGGAGCCTTCCCGCAACCGTACCCGTTGCCGGCCCCGCCGACATCCCACCCCGCCTCTCGGATTGCGGAGTCTGCTCAGCCTGTGGGATCGGCTCGGCGTGGGACGTGGGCCCGCGTTGCGGGGGTCGGCTCGGCTTGCGGGGCCGGGCCAGGCCCGGCTCGGCCGCGCGAGACGGCCCGGCCGCGCGAGACGGCCCGGCCGCGCGAGACGGCCCGGCCGCGCGAGACGGCCCGGCCGCGCGAGACGGCTCAGCGCCGCCCGGCGGCGGCGGTGTCGGTCCGCCCGGCTTCGGCCCCGCCCGCGTCGGCGTGGTGGATCCGCTCGGCGAGCAGCCGCAGCGCCTCGACGACCGCCGCGGAGCGGATGTGGTCGCGGCCACCGTCCAGGTCGAGCTGCCGGACGTCGACCCCGGCGGGCCCGGCCACCGCCACGTAGACCAGCCCGACCGGCTTGCCGTCCTGCGGCTCCGGGCCGGCCACCCCGGTCGTGGCCAGGCCCCAGTCGGCTCCGCAGCGCTGTCGCCCGCCCTCCGCGAGGGCCACCGCCACATCCGGGTCGACGGGCCCGCGGTCGGCCAGCAGATCCTCCGCCACGCCGGCGAGCTGCGACTTCAGCTCGGTGGCGTAGACCACCAGCCCGCCCCGGAAGATGCCGCTCACCCCGGCGATCTCCACGATCGAGGCGGCCAGCAGCCCCCCGGTCAGCGACTCCACCGTGGCCAGGGTCTCGTGGCGCTCCGCCAGCCGGTGCACCACGCCCGCCGCCGGGCTGCCCACCGGCCGCGCGCCGTCCGCGTCACTCTCCATGTCCCAGATCCTTCCCGCGCCCCGCCGGGCGTACTCATCCTCCCCGAGCCGACAGGATCACAGGGTGGGCGGCCTGGATCCCCGGCCCGCCGCCCGGCCGGGAGACCGGGTCAGGAGGCGGGCCGGCGCAGGCGCAGGGCCTGGGCGACGTAGTCGAAACCGGTGACCACCGTGACCCCGACCGCCGCGGCCATGATCCACGGACCGACGGCGGCGAGGGCGGCCGGCATCGGCCACAGGTACCAGGTGATCGCGAGGATCTGGAGCGCTGTCTTGATCTTGCCGCCCCGGCTGGCCGCGATCACCCCGTGCCGAATCACCCAGAAGCGCAGCCCGGTGATGCCCAGCTCGCGGACGAGGATCACCGTGGTCACCCACCAGGGCAGCCGGTCGTACCAGGAGAGCAGCAGCAACGCGGCGCCGGTGAGCGCCTTGTCGGCGATCGGGTCGGCGACCTTGCCGACCGAGGTGACCAGGGCGAAGCGGCGGGCGATCCAGCCGTCGACCAGGTCGGTCACCGAGGCGACGGCGAAGATCAGGCAGGCGGCCATCTGCCAGCCGGCGTGGGTCATCCCCGAGACGACCAGGGACGCGCCGAAGATCGGCACCAGGACCAGCCGCAGCGCGGTGAGCGCGTTCGCCGCGTTCAGCACGGGCACCCGGGCCACCACCGGCGCCGGCGTGGAATCCGTCGCCCCGGTCACCGCCGTCCCCCGCTCCGGCCGCCGTGGCGCATCTGGCACCCCACCACGTGGCTCCCCCGCTCTGTCCGGGCCCGCCGTCACCGTGCCGCGCCGGGCGCAGCCGAGATCATCTCATCCGGGACCGCGACGAGGTCCACCCCTTCGGTGCCCGTCACCGTCGCCCGCACCAGGTCGCCGGGGCGCAGCGCGGCGAGGTCCACCCCGCCGCCGGACGGCGCGACGAGGGTGGTCGAGCCGTCGACCTCGGGGGCCTGGTGGGCCGCCCGCCCCTCGACCACGCCGTCGGCGACCGAGTCGACCAGCACCTCGACGGTCGAGCCGAGCCGCTCCTCGGCCCGCTGCGAACAGAGCTCGTCGGCGAGCGCGCC
Organism: Micromonospora sp. NPDC047730; assembly: GCF_043204765.1. NCBI lineage: Bacteria > Bacillati > Actinomycetota > Actinomycetes > Micromonosporales > Micromonosporaceae > Micromonospora > Micromonospora sp. NPDC047730. The sequence goes on from NZ_JBIDCU010000009.1 coordinate 265,294, forward strand.
GAGCCGGTCGTAGCGGCGCTTGACGGTGGCGGCGGAGACCTTGCCGGGCAGCCCGGCGGCCTCGGTGCCATCCTCGTCGCTGTAGTCGAACACGCCGATCGCGTCGAGCCGCGCCTCGGTCAGGAAGCGGACCAGCTCCTGGTAGTCGGCGCGGGTCTCGCCCGGGAAGCCGACGATGAAGTTGCTCCGCGCGCCCGCCTCCGGGGCCAGGGCGCGGGCGCTCGCCAGCAGCTCCAGGAACCGGTCGGTGGAGCCGAAGCGGCGCATCCGGCGCAGCACCGACTCGCTGGAGTGCTGGAACGACAGGTCGAAGTACGGGGCCACGCCGGGCGTGGTGGCGATCGCCTCGACCAGGCCGGGCCGGGTCTCGGCCGGCTGGAGGTAGCTCGCCCGCACCCGGACGATGCCGTCGATCGCGGCGAGCTGCGGCAGCAGCTTCTCCAGCGCCCGGGGATCACCCAGGTCCTTGCCGTACGAGGTCGAGTTCTCGCTGACCAGCACCAGCTCGCGGACGCCGGTCTTGGCCAGCCACTCCGCCTCGGCGAGCAGCTCGTCCGGCGTACGCGAGACGAAGGCGCCGCGGAAGGCGGGGATGGCGCAGAACGCGCAGCGCCGGTCGCAGCCGCTGGCGAGCTTCAGCGAGGCGACCGGGCCGGTGTCGAGCCGGCGGCGCAGCACCTGGCGCAGGTGCGCCGGGGTGTGCTCGTCGGTCTCGGTGACGCCCCGGGCGGGGGTGCCGTGGCCGGGCAGCGACACCGCGCTGTCCCGGCGGGAGACCGGGGTCAGCGGGAGCAGCTCGCGGCGGTCGCGCGGGGTGTGCGCGTGGATCGCCTCGCCGGCGACCACGGCGTCCAGCCGGGCGGCGATGTCCGGGTAGTCGTCGAAGCTGAGCACGGCCTGCGCCTCGGGGAGGCTGTCGGCCAGCTCACGGCCGTACCGCTCGGCCATGCAGCCGGCCGCGACCACCTTCGCGCCGGTGTCGGCGGCGGCCAGCAGGGTCTGGATGGAGTCCTGCTTCGCCTTCTCCACGAAGCCGCAGGTGTTCACGACCACCACGTCGGCGCCCTCGCCGTCGGTGGTGACCTGCCAGCCGTCAGCGTGCAGCCGGGCGGCCAACTCCTCCGAGTCGACCTCGTTGCGGGCGCAGCCCAGCGTCAGCAGGGCGACCCGGCGGCCATCGGAGTTGTCGGAAGAGGAGGTGGCAGACACCATCCGAGGGTACCGGGCCGCCCGCGACCCCCCACGCACGCCCGTCCTGCAAGGAAGGGCACCTTGTTAACGGATTCGGTAGAGGAAGGGGCCCTTCCTTCGTGGCTCGGCGCCGGGGTGACGGACGCCGCGCCGCTCAGACGGTCGCCGCGCCGACCCGGACCAGGCGGTCGAGCAGGAACACCTCGGTTCCGGCCAGGCCGGTCGAGCAGAAGACCGAGACCTGGTCCGCGCCGGTCCGGCCCGGCACCGCGCCGGCCAGCACCCCGCCCAGGTCGCGCAGCCGCCCGGCGTACGCCGGGAGCGCCGCGAGCATCGGCGGATCGTACGCGGCGGCCTGCGCCGGCGAGTCGGTGACCAGCAGGTCGGCGGCGTCCAGCAGGTCGGGGCCGAACTCGTGCCGGTCGGCCTGCTTGAAGCCGACCGTGTTGACGTGGGTGCCGGGAGCGAGGTCGGCGGCGTCGAGCACCGGGGTGACGCTGGTGGTGGCGAGCACCACGACGTCGCGGTCGGCCACGGCGGCCCGGGCCGACGCCACGGCGCGCGCCGGCACGCCCAGCTCGGCGCGCACCCGGGCGGCGAACGCCTCTCGCCGGACGGCGGAGCGGCTGTGCACCGTGACCTCGCGCAGCGGGCGGACCGCAGCCGCCGCCCAGACCTGCGTCCACGCCTGCCGGCCCGAACCGACCACGCCCAGGGTGGCGGCGTCCGGGCGGGCCAGGGCGTCCACGGCGGCCCCGCCGAGCCCGCCGGTGCGGCGGGAGCCCAGCTCCTCCCCGACCGCCACCGCCCGGACCGCCCCCGTACGCCCGTCGTGCAGCACCACCACCTGCTCGCTCTCCGGGTGCCCGAACGTGTCGTACGAGCGGAAGCCGTACCACTCGCCGGTGAGGTGCCCGGCGGTGAGCACCATCCGCCCCCCACCCAGCGGCGCGGCGGCCCGGGGCGGGGCCACCAGGCGGCCGGCGTACGCGGCGAGCAGGGCGTCCCGCATGGCCGCCACGGTGGTGGGGGCGTCCAGCGCGGCGGTGACCTCGGCGTCGGAGAAGAGCAGCGGCATGCGCCCATACTGCAAGTTGAAGTCAAGTTAAGGTCAACGAGGGGTGGCGGGGCTCACCACCCTCCTCCGGCACGTCCCGTTCGGTGCTAGCGTCGGCCCTGACGGCCACGGCCGTCCCGGACGAGTGGTGGGCGTACCCGGTCAGGCCAAGACGCCCGCGTGACGTGCAGACCCGACTCGTCCCGGCCCCGGAGGTCCGGGCGCAACCGCAGAGGTGATCTTCAATGGCCTGGATCGTGCTGGTGATCTCCGGACTCCTGGAGACGGCGTGGGCGATCGCCCTCGACCGCAGCGCCGGCTTCAGCCGTCCCGTCCCGTCGGCGGTCTTCGTGGTGACGCTGGTGCTCAGCATGGCCGGGCTGGGGTACGCGCTGCGCGAGATCCCGGTCGGCACCGGCTACGCCGTCTGGGTCGGCATCGGGACGGTCGGCACCGCCCTGGTCGGGATGCTCGCGCTGAACGAGCCGGCCAACCTGCCCCGGATCGCCTGCCTCCTGCTGGTGATCGCCGGCATCGTGGGCCTGAAGATCTTCCACTGAGGACACGGGCCCGAGGCGTGACGAACGGCCACAGTGGGTAGAGGTCGGCCTGGTAACGCAGGCTCTCACCCACAGGAGGCAGACATGGCCGACATGCACACCACCGCCCGCCCGCGCAGTGGCGCCGCCCGCATCTGCACCATCCTGGGCTTCGTCTTCGCGGTCATCGCGATCCTGTTCCTGCCGCCGCTGTTCGGCCTCGCCGGCCTGATCCTCGGGATCGTCGGCGCCGTGCTCGGCGACAAGCCGCTCGGCTGGTACGCCGCCGTCGCCAGCGTGGCCGGCGCGATCATCGGCATGGTCATCGGCGCCGCCATCTACAACTCCTGACCGCCGCTCCCCCACGGACGGGCCCGCCGGCTTCCGGCGGGCCCGTCCGTGTCCTACCCGGCCGACCAGGGCGGGCCGAAGGAGCCGGCAACGCGTCGGCGCCCGGTCGGCGTCACTCCTCGCCGCCGCGCAGGCCGACCAGGACCTCCTCCAGCTCGTCGGGCTTGACCAGCACGTCGCGGGCCTTGGAGCCCTCCGACGGGCCGACCACGCCCCGGGTCTCCATCAGGTCCATCAGCCGCCCCGCCTTGGCGAAGCCGACCCGCAGCTTGCGCTGCAACATGGAGGTCGAGCCGAACTGCGAGGTGACCACCAGCTCGACGGCCTGCACCAGCAGGTCGAGGTCGTCGCCGATGTCCTCGTCGATCTTCTTCTTGCCGCTGTCCGGCGCGGCGAGCACATCGGGGCGGAACTCCGGCTCGCGCTGGCTCTTGCAGAACTTCACCACGTCGGCGATCTCGCGCTCGGTCACCCAGGCGCCCTGGATCCGGATCGGCTTCGAGGCGCCCATCGGCAGGAAGAGACCGTCGCCGCGGCCGAGCAGCTTCTCCGCGCCCGGCTGGTCGAGGATGACCCGCGAGTCAGCCAGGGAGGAGGTGGCGAACGCCAGCCGGGACGGCACGTTCGCCTTGATCAGGCCGGTGACCACGTCGACCGACGGGCGCTGGGTGGCCAGCACCAGGTGGATGCCGGCCGCGCGGGCGAGCTGGGTGATCCGGACGACCGAGTCCTCCACGTCGCGCGGGGCGACCATCATCAGGTCGGCCAGCTCGTCCACGATCACCAGCAGGTACGGGTACGGGCGCATCTCCCGCTCGCTGCCCGGCGGGGCCTTGATCTCGCCGTTGCGCACCTTGCGGTTGAAGTCGTCGATGTGCCGGACCCCGTTGGCGGCGAGGTCGTCGTAGCGCATGTCCATCTCGCGGACGACCCACTCCAGCGAGTCGGCCGCCTTCTTGGCGTTGGTCACGATCGGCGTGACCAGGTGCGGGATGCCCTCGTAGCCGGTCATCTCGACGCGCTTCGGATCGATCAGCAGCAGCCGCACCTCGTCCGGCGTGGCCCGGGTGAGAATGGACACCAGCAGCGAGTTCAGGCAGGACGACTTGCCCGCGCCGGTCGCGCCGGCGATCAGGATGTGCGGCATCTTGGCGAGGTTGGCCACCACGTAGCCGCCCTCGATGTCCTTGCCGAGCGCCACCACCATCGGGTGGTGGTCGCCGGTGGCGGCCCGCGAGCGCAGCACGTCGCCGAGCGCCACGTTCTCCGGGTCGGTGTTCGGGATCTCCACGCCGACCGCGCTCTTGCCCGGGATCGGGCTCAGGATCCGCACGTCCGGCGACTTCACCGCGTACGCGATGTTGCGGGAGAGCTGGGTGATCCGCTCGACCTTGACGCCCGGGCCCAGCTCCACCTCGTAGCGGGTGACGGTCGGCCCGCGGGTGAAGCCGGTGACGGCGGCGTCCACGTCGAACTGCTCGAAGACGCCGGTGAGCGCGGCGATCACCTCGTCGTTGGCCCGGCTCCGGCTCTTCGGGGCCGCGCCGCTGCTGAGCATGTTCGCCGGCGGCAGGGTGTAGTCGCCGGCCAGCCCGGTCAGCGCGAGCTGCTCGGCCCGGGTCGGTGCGGGCGAGTGCTCCGGCGGCTCGACCGGCTTGCGGCTGGCCGGGACCTTGCCGGGGCGCTTGCGGGGCAGCACGAGGGTTTCCTGGAGGTCCGCCCCGTCAAGTTCGTCGTCGAACTCCGCCGGGTCGACCGGCGGCGGCGCCGCCCGCTTCGTCGCGCGCTTGCGGGCGGGCTTCGCGGGCGCCTCGTCCGTCTCCTCCTCCGCCGGCGGGGCGACCAGGGTGCCAGCGAGCAGGCCGAGCCGCTCCGGGATCTTGTTGATCGGCGTCGCGGTGACCACCAGCAGGCCGAAGACCAGCAGGAGGATCAGCAGCGGCACGGCGACCCAGGCGGTGACGGCCCGCTCCAACAGGCTGCCCACGCCCGCGCCGACCAGGCCGCCGGCGAAGTCGCGCTGGACCGCGTCGACCGGGTTCTGCCCGATGTGCAGCATCGCGGCGGTGGCGACCAGCATCGAGCCCCAGCCGACCAGCCCCCGGCCGCGGTGCTCCGGGTCGCCGGGCTCGCGCATGAGACGCCAGGCCCCGATCATCAGCAGCACCGGCACCACGATGGCGATCGCGCCGAGGAAGAGCCGGACGGTGTCGGCCAGCTGCTCGCCGACCGGGCCGGCGCCGGAGAACCAGATGGCCACCGCGCTGAGCAGGGCGAGACCGAAGACCAACAGCCCCGCGCCGTCACGACGGTGCTCCGGGTCGAGCCCGCGGGCCGAGGCGGCCTGCCGGCCGGCGGCGCGGAACGCCCAACCGACGCCGTGCGCCAGCCCCATCCACAGTGCGCCGACCGCGCGCCCGATGAGGAGCCCCGGGCCCGGCCGCGCCGCGGGCCGCCGCCGGGGGGCCGGCCGGGCGGTCTTCTTCGCCGGCTGGCGGGCACGGCTGTTCGTGGTGCCACGCGGCGACGCGCCGCGCCGCCGACTCGCCTGAGAGGTACGGCCCGCCATAGCATCAACTTAACGGCGTGACCCGGCAGATCGCCGCTTTTCCGGGTCGTGTCCGCGCGTCGCAGCGCGGACCGCGCCGCTTCACGTGATATCTGCCTCAGAAGGGATGCCCGATGGCGTCGCCGGGAATCGAGGACGGTCCGGACGGCCCCCTGGCCGGACACCCGGCGGCGCTGCGACCGCTGACCGGTGAGCTGATCGCCGCCGTGCTGCACAGCCGGGGGTACGTGGTCCAGGCCGACGCGGACGGCGACCTGGTCGGCCGCTGGGCCGACAGCCTGATCTGGTTCCTGCGGCCGGGCGCCGCCGGTGAGCTGCTCCAGGTCCGCACCCTGGCCGCGCCGACGTTCCCGATCGAGTACGTGCCGGCGCTGCACGCCTTCTGCAACGCGTGGAACCACGACCGGCTCTGGCCGAAGGCGTTCGTGCACGTCGAGGACGACGGGCGGGCCCGGGTCTGCGGCGAGGTCATCACCGACCTGGAGCGCGGGGTCACCCCGCACCAGCTCGACCAGCTGCTCGACTGCGGCATCGCCACCGGCTGCCAGCTCGCCACCGAGGTCGCCCGGCTGCCCGGCGGGGTCGTGGCGTGACGGGCCGGGGCGGGGAGCCGGCCCCTCGCGGGCTGGACCCCTTCGGGCCGACCGGCCGGTGGGGCGGGCGGCGGCGCGGGGGCGGGCACCGGGACCCGGCGCTGGCCGAGGCGCTCGCCGACGCCCGCGACGCGCCCGACGGCGAGGCCCGCGGCGCGGAGCTGGAACGGATCGCCGCGCACGCCGACGCCACCGGCGACGACCGGTCCGCGGTGGAGGCCCGGTTCGCGCTGATCGAGGGCTATCTGCTGCACGGGGAGCGGTGGCGGCTGGTCGAGCCGGTACGCCGCTGCCTCGCCGCCGTCGACCGTCGCCCCGACCTGCTGCCCGGCCCGGACGCCGCGCTGCTGCTGCGGTACCAGCGGTACGCCGTGGAGGCCCTGCTCGGCAGCCCCCGGGTCGGGCTGGACCAGGCCCTGGCCATGCTGGACGATCTCGCCGCCCGGGCCACCGCCCGCTCCCCCGTCCCGCCGGACGGCGGCGACGCAGCCGACCCGGCCTGCGGGACAGGCTCCGGCGGTGCCGCCCAGGCGGGCGTAACGGGCCACGGCGGCGCCACGGCGGGCGTAACGGGCCACGGCCGCCCCCCGGCGGGGGTTACGGGCCACGGCGGCGCCGGCGGGTCGGGCGGGGACGCGGCGGTGGTCGCCGAGCTGCGCTGCCGGATCGCCGACCACCTGGGCGACGAGCCGGCCGCCCGGCGGTGGTTCGACCGCTGGTCGGCGGCCGGGGCAACGCCGGCCGGCGGCTGCCCCGGCTGCGCGCCGGCCCGGCGGGCGGAACTGCTCGCCGGGTGGGGCGACCACCGGGCCGCGCTGGACGCGCTGGCGGAAACGGCGGCCGGCACGGGCGGCTGCACCGAGCAACCCGAGCGGGCGCTGGCCGCCGGGCTGCTGCCCTGGCTGCGCGCCGGGGAGCCGGCGCGGGCAGCCGAGGCGCACGTGCGGGCGTACCGGCGGCACCGGCGGGAGCAGGCCGCCTTCCCGTACCTCGCCGCGCACCTGCGGTGGTGCGCGCTGGGCGGGCACCCCGCCCGGGGGCTGGACGTCCTGGCCGAGCAGCTGCCCCGGCTGGACCGGCCGCACGACGACCTGTCCGCGATGGAGTTCGCCGCCGCCGGGGCGCTGGTCTGCGCGCTCGCCGTCGAGGCGGGGCTGGGGGGCCGGACGGTGCACCGACCCGGGTACGGCGACCGCCCGGCCGCCGACCTCGACGTGGCCACGCTCGGCGCCACCCTGCTCGGGTTGGCCACCGCGCTGGCCGGCAGCTTCGACGCCCGCAACGGCACCGGCCACCAGTCCGGCCGGATCGCGTCCTGGCTGGCCGAGCGGCCGCTCGCCGCACCGGTGCCGCTGCCGCCGGACGACGCGCCCGACGACGACCCGGGCGACCCGGCCGACGACGACCCGCCGGCCGACGGGGAGCCACGCCCGCTGAGCGTGGAGATGATCACGGCCGCCCTGGACCGGCGCGGGGACCACTACGCCGTGGACGCCGACGGCACCGTGGTCGGCCGGTGGGGCGAGGCGCTCATCCAGTTCCGCCGGGCCGGCGAGCGGGGCGAGATCCTCCGGGCGCGCGCGGTGGCGAGCCGCCGGCTGCCGGCCGACCGGCTCGCCGAGGCGTACGCGTTCTGCAACGCGTGGAACCACGACCGGCTGCTGCCGAAGGCGTACGTGCACGACCTCGGGGGCGAGCTGGTGCTGGCCGGCGACGTCAGCACCGACCTGGCGCACGGGGTGGCCCCGGCCCAGCTCACGGTCCTGCTCGACGCGGCCGTCGACACCGGCGTCGCGTACGCCGATGCCGTGGCCGCGCTGCCCTGACCGGCCGGGCGGGCACACGGGTGAGGTCCGAAACCCGCCGGACGGTCTCCTCCCGCCCTGGTGGACTCGTGCCTATGACGACGCACCGACAGCGCACCGCCCTGCTCCTGCACTCCCTGCACCGGCCCGGCTCCCCCCTCGTGCTGCCCAACGCCTGGGACGCCGCCAGCGCGCGGATCGTGGCCGACTGCGGCGCGACCGCCGTCGCCACCACCAGCGCCGGCGTCTCCTGGAGCCTGGGCGCGCCGGACGGCGACGAGCTGGACCGGGACGGCGCCCTGGCGGTGGTCGCCCGCGTCGCCGCCGCCGTCACCGTCCCGGTCACCGCCGACATCGAGAGCGGGTACGCCGCCGACCCGGCCGGGGTCGCCCGCACCGTGACCGCGGTGCTCGCCGCCGGCGCGGTCGGCGTCAACATCGAGGACGCCCCGCCGGCAGGGACGTCCCCGCTGCGCCCGGTCGACGGGCAGTGCGCCCGCATCCGGGCGGCCCGGGAGGCCGCCGACGAGGCAGGGGTACGGCTCTTCGTCAACGCCCGCACCGACGTGTTCCTGCGGGCCGTCGGCGACCCGGCGGACCGGCTGGCGGAGACGCTGCGCCGGGCGGCGGCGTACCGGGCGGCGGGCGCGGACGGCATCTTCGTGCCGGGCGTGGTCGACGCGGAGACCATCGGGGCGCTGGTCGCCGGGATCGACGGGCCGGTCAACGTGCTCGCCGGGCCGGGGTCGCTCCCCGTGGCCGCCCTGGCCGGGCTGGGGGTGGCCCGGGTCAGCCTCGGCTCGGCGCTCGCCGAGGCCGCGTACGGGCTGGTCCGCCGCGCCGCCACGGAGGCGCTGCGCTCCGGCTCGTACGACTCGCTGGCCGGCGCGATCAGCTACGGCGAGCTGAACGCGCTGCTGGCCTGAGCCGACGGCCCCGGACGCCGCGACGCCCGCCGGCACACGGGGTGCGGGCGGGCGTCGGTGAAGCGGGGGTCAGACCTCGACGACGGTGGGCACGATCATGGGCCGGCGCCGGTACGCGTCGTTCACCCACCGCCCCACGGTGCGCCGGACGATCTGCTGGAGCTGGTGCGGGTCGGTGATGCCGTCGGCCGCCGCCCGGTTCAGGGCCTCGGTGACCAGCGGGATCACCGGGTTGAACGCCTCCGGGTCCTCCGAGAAGCCCTTGGCGGAGAGGGTGGGACCGCCGACCACCTTGCCGGTCACGGAGTCGACGACCACGGTGGTGGCGATGAACCCGCCGTCGCCGAGGATCCGCCGCTCGGTGAGCAGCGACTCGCTGACGTCGCCGACGGCGAGGCCGTCGACGTAGACGTAGCGGCTCTTCACGTGCCCGACGAGGCTGGCCCGGCCCTCGACGAGGTCGACGACGTCGCCGTCCTCGCAGAGCACCACGCGGTCGGGGGCGACACCGGACTCGATGCCGAGCCGGGCGTGCGCGCGCAGGTGCCGCCACTCACCGTGCACCGGCATCAGGTTGCTGGGGCGCACCATGTTCAGCAGGTAGAGCAGCTCGCCGGCGGGGGCGTGGCCGGAGACGTGCACCTTGGCCACGTCCTTGTGCACCACCACCGCGCCGGCCCGGGCCAGCCGGTTGATGACCCGGTAGACGGACGTCTCGTTGCCGGGCACCAGCGACGAGGCGAGCACCACCGTGTCGCCGGGGGCGATGGTGATGTGCCGGTGGTCGCCGCTGGCCATCCGGCCCAGGGCGCTCATCGGCTCGCCCTGCGAGCCGGTGGACATCAGCACGATCTGCTCGGGCGGCATGGTGGTCGCCTCTTCCAGCCCGACGACCAGCCCGGCCGGGATGTTGAGCAGCCCGAGGTCGCGGGCGATGCCCATGTTGCGGACCATGGAGCGGCCGATCAGGGCGACCTTGCGGCCGTGCTCGGCGGCGGAGTCGAAGACCTGCTGCACCCGGTGCACGTGCGAGGCGAACGAGGCGACGATGATCCGGCCGCGCGCCTTCGCGAAGATCGAGTCGAGCACCGGCCCGATCTCGCGTTCGGGGGTGACGAAGCCGGGGATCTCCGCGTTGGTGGAGTCCGACAGCAGCAGGTCCACGCCCTCGGCGCCGAGCCGGGCGAACCCGGCCAGGTCGGTGATCCGGCCGTCCAGCGGGAGCTGGTCCATCTTGAAGTCGCCGGTGTGCAGCACCAGGCCGGCCGGGGTGCGGATGGCCACCGCGAGCGCGTCCGGGATCGAGTGGTTGACCGCGAAGAACTCGCACTCGAACGGGCCGAGCCGCTCCCGGCCGCCCTCCCGCACGGTCAGCGTGTAGGGCTGGATCCGCCGCTCGGCGAGCTTCGCCTCGACCAGGGCCAGCGTGAACTGCGAACCGACCAGCGGGATGTCGGGCTTGTGCGCGAGCAGGTAGGGAACCGCGCCGATGTGGTCCTCGTGGCCGTGGGTGAGCACGATCGCCTGGACGTCGTCGAGCCGGTCGAGGATCGGGCCGAAGTCCGGCAGGATCAGGTCGACGCCGGGCTGCTCCACGTCCGGGAAGAGCACCCCGCAGTCGACGACGAGCAGCTTGCCGTCGTACTCGAAGACGGTCATGTTGCGACCGATGGCGCCGAGCCCGCCGAGCGGGATGATCCGCAGCCCACCCTCCGGCAGCGGCGGGGGCAGTTCCGCCTCGATGTGCGCCTCGGTCACGCGTCCACCTCATTCTGCGGCGCCGTCACCCGGCGCCCGTCGTGTCGTTCGGTCATTCGGGCAGTTCCAGGCCCGCTGCCGCGCAGTCCGCGCGGAGCTGGGCGATCTCGTCGTCGGTCGCGTCGACCAGCGGCGGACGCACCGGGCCGGCGGGCATCCCGGCGGCGGCCAGGCCGGCCTTCACCAGGATCACGCCCTGGGTGCGGAAGATGCCGGTGTACAGCGGCAGCAGCCGCCGGTGCAGGTCCAGCGCGCCGGCGGTGTCCCCCGCGTCGTACGCCTCGATCATCCGCTTGGTGAGCGCGCCGGTGAAGTGGGTCGAGGTGCCGACCACGCCGACGGCGCCCACGGCCAGCGCGGGCAGGGTCAGCGAGTCCTCGCCGCTGTAGAAGGCGAGGTTGGTGCGGGCGGTGACCCAGCCGGTCGCGGTCAGGTCACCCTTGGCGTCCTTCACCGCGACGATCCGGCCGTGCTCGGCCAGCCGCACCATCGTCTCGGTGGCGATCGGCACGCCGGAGCGGTGCGGGATGTCGTAGAGCATCACCGGCAGCCCGGTGGCGTCCGCGACGGCGGTGAAGTGGCGCAGCAGGCCGGCCTGCGGCGGCTTGTTGTAGTACGGGGTGACCACGAGCAGGCCGTGCGCGCCGGCCTTCTCCGCGCCGGTGGCCAGCTCGATGGTGTGCCGGGTGTCGTTGGTGCCGACCCCCGCCACGACCTTGGCGCGGTCGCCGACGGCCTCCACCACCGCCCGGATCAGGTGTTCCTTCTCCGCGTCGGTGGTGGTCGGCGACTCGCCGGTGGTGCCGTTGACCACCAGCGCGTCGTTGCCCTGCTCGTCCACCAGGTAGCTGGCGAGGCGCGCCGCGCCGTCGAGGTCGAGCGAGCCGTCGGCGGTGAACGGGGTCACCATGGCCGTGAGCACTCGCCCGAAGGGGCGGGACACCGCCCGGGCGGGGGTGTCAGGGTGGTCGTGCGTCATGCCACCAACCTAGCGGACGACCACCGGCACCCCGCCGGGGAAGGGCTCAGGACAGCTCGGCGTGCGGGCTGGCGGCCACCTCGGTGCCGTCGGGCAGGGCCGAGACGACGAAGTCGGCGAAGACGTTCGGGGCGACCCGCTGGAGTTGCCGCAGGCACTCCACCGCCAGCTCGCGGATCTCGACGTCGGCGTGCTCGGTGGCGCGCATGGCGATGAAGTGCCGCCAGGCCCGGTAGTTGCCGGTGACCACGATCCGCGTCTCGGTGGCGTTGGGCAGGACGGCGCGGGCCGCCTGGCGGGCCTGCTTGCGCCGCAGCGTGGCGTTCTCCACGTCCGCGAAGCGCCGCTCCAGCCCCTCCAGCAGCTCGTTGTACGCGCGCACGCTCGCCTCGGCGGCCTCCACGAACTTCTTGTGCAGCTCCGGGTCCTCGGCGATCACCGAGGGCTCGACCATGGCGGCGTCCCGCTCCGGCACGTACCGCTGGGAGAGCTGGGAGTAGGAGAAGTGGCGGTGCCGGATCAGCTCGTGGGTGAACGAGCGGGACACGCCGCTGAAGTAGAAGCTGACCGAGCCGTGCTCCAGCACGCTCAGGTGCCCGACCTCGAGGATGTGCGCGAGGTAGCCGGCGTTGGTGGCCGTGGCCGGGTTGGGCTTCTTCCAGCTCTGGTAGCAGGCCCGGCCGGCGAACTCGGCGAGCGCCTGGCCGCCCTCGGCGTCGGTCGACCACGGCACGTCGTCCGGGGCCTCGAAGTGGGTCCACGCGATGAGCTTGACCTGTGGCTGCACCATGTCCGGCATTCCTGGCACTGTAGTGGCCCCACGGTCGTGGGGGAAAGTTGGGCTCACGAGCCGAACGGGTCGTTGAGCTGCGAAACGGTCGGACAGGTGCCGGTCCGCCTGACCGACACGTGGCCAAGATCTCGACGCGCTCGGGCTGCCGCTGGGTGGATGCGCGACGACGCTGGCGAGCTGCCCTCACAGACGGGGCAGCCACCCGAGCGGTCGGGCAGCCACCCGAGCGGTCGGGAGCCACCCGAGCGGTCGGGCAGCCACCCGAGCGGTCGGGAGCCACGCGAGCGGTCGGGAGGCCGGCAACCGCCACCGGTCGTCGGCGCGGACGACAGCGGCCACGACCGGGCCGGCGGCGCGGAAGCGCCACCACCGGGTCGGCGAGGCGGAAGCGCCACCACCGGGTCGGCGGCGCGGGCGGCGGCCGCGAGCCCGGCGCGCAAGGAGGGTGCGCGCCGCCCGCCGGTGGAACGCCATGGGTGTCACGAGCCCTGCGTGACACCCATGGCGTTCCACTCTGCGAGGTCAATGCCCCGGCGGGCGGCCGGGCGAGGCGAGCAGACCCCCACCACCCGTGGTGGTCCTACAGACGGGGCAGCTCGACAGGGTCGCGGCAGGGCACCGTGGGCTGCCGGAAGTCGATGGTGCGACGGGCCGACGACCGCCGCGCCCGAGCCGCGCCCGACCCACCCGACCCACCGCGCCCGACCCACCCGACCCATTCGACCCCGCCGGGAAGTCTGGAGGCGTGGGCCGCCTCGGAAAGCGTGGGCCGCGCCGGAGGAGGGTCAGACGTAGAGCGAGGTGAACGGCGCCCAGGGGAGGTTACGTACCACCGAGAAGGCCAGCCAGGCGGCGAGGAAGCCGCCGATCACCTTCGAGCTGAGTTGCAGCTCGGGCAGGCGCCAGCCGAACGCCTGCTTCCCCGCCCAGGCGACGAAGAGGTAGGCCAGGAAGGGCAGCGCGAAGACGAAGAGGAAGTGGTGCCGGGCGGCGGCCGGCAGATCGGCGTGCAGCACGTACCAGAGCGCGCGGGTGCCGCCGCAGCCCGGGCAGTCCAGCCCCGTGGTCAGCTTGAGCAGGCAGGTCGGCGCGGCGTCCGGCGCGGCGTGGGTCGGGTTGCTGAGCAGCGTGTAGCCGATGCCGGCGGCGACGCAGCCGAGCGCGGCCAGCGGCACGGCCCAGCGCGGCGAGCGGTCGTAGAGGCGGACGACGAAGCGGGTCAGCCGGTCCGGCTCGGGCACCGGGTAGGGCGGCACCTGGCCCGCGGGCCACGCACCCGGCTCACCGGCGGGCCAGGCACCCGGCTCGCCCGCCGGCCCCGTGTGGGGCTGCCCCGACTGAGACGCCTGGGGCGGGGCGTCGACCCCGCCGCTCTGCGGATGCGGCTGGGGGGCCGGCCCGTCAACGCTCGTCACGTGGCTCACCGTACACCGGCCACGCCCAGCAGCGCGGCGGCCAGCGGGGCGGCCAGGTCGCCGGCAGCGGGCGGCGCCACCGCGTCCAGGCCGAGCCAGCCGGCGAGGCGGTGCAGCTCGGCGGCGAGTGCCAACGCGGTCTCGCCCGGGTCGGCGCCCGGCTCGACCCAGGCGGCCGGCACCAGCAGCACCCCGGCCTTGCGATCGGCCTTCAGGTCGACCCGGGCGGTGAACCGCTCCCCCTGCAGGAAGGGCAGCACGTAGTAGCCGTGGACCCGCTGCGGCGCCGGGACGTAGATCTCGATCCGGTAGCTGAAGTCGAAGAGCCGCTCGGTGCGGGCCCGCTCCCAGACCAGCGGGTCGAACGGACTGACCAGGGTGTTGCCGCGCACCCAGCGGGGCAGCCGCGCCCCGGCGTGCAGCCAGGCGGGCTGCCGCCAGCCCTGCACGGCGACCGGCAGCAGCTCGCCCGCCTCGACCAGCTCCGCGATGGCCTGCCGGGCGCCGGCGAGGGGCAGCCGGAAGTAGTCGCGCAGCTCCGGCTCCGCGGCCACCCCGAGCGACCGCGCGGCGATGGCCACCAGCGTGCGGTACGCCTCGGCGTCGGTCGGCGTCGGCGCGTCCAGCACGGTGGCCGGCAGCACCCGCTCCGGCAGGTCGTAGCGGCGGGCGAACGAGGAGGTGCGGTCGGCGGCGGTCACCTCGCCGGCCCAGAAGAGGAACTCCAGCGCCCGCTTCACCGCCGACCAGTTCCACCCCCAGTTGCCGGTCTCCCGGGGCGCGTCGTGCTCGATCTCGGCGGCGGTGAGCGGCCCCCGGGCGGCCACCTCGTCGCGGACCCAGGCGACCAGCCCGGGCTGCTCCTCGGCGATCCGGCGCATCCCGCCCCACGCCTGCGAGTGGGCGCGGGCCATCCGCCAGCGCAACGCCGGGTGCGACCCGACGGGGACCAGCGACGCCTCGTGGCCCCAGTATTCGAACAGCTCCCGGGGACGTCGGTAGGCGGCGGTGTCGAGCAGCGACGTCGGGTAGGGCCCGAGCCGGCTGTAGAGCGGCAGGTAGTGCGCGCGTTGCAGGACGTTGACCGAATCCATCTGGATCAGCCCGACCCGGTCGAGCACCCGGCGCAGGTGTCGGCGGGTGGGCACGCCGGTGGGCGCGGGGTCGGCGAAGCCCTGGGCGGCGAGCGCCACCCGGCGTGCCTGGGCGAGCGAGAGTGTTTCCGGTGCGGCCATCGTCGGGCACCCTAATCCACCCGTACGACACGGGAGCGGACGCTGGACCGATCGCCCGCCGGGGCATAGAACGGACGCATGCTCACGATCCGGCACGAGGAGCCCGAGGACGCCGAGGCGGTCGCCCGGGTGCACATCCACGGGTGGCAGGCCGGCTACGCGGGGATCATGCCCGACGAGGTGCTGCGGCGGCTCAACGTCGCGGCGTGGGCGCAGCGCCGCCGGGACCTCGGCACCGCCGATCCGGAGCACCCGTTCACCACCCTGCTCGCCGAGGCCGACGGGACGCTGGCCGGGTTCACCACGTTCGGCCCGTACCGGATCAACCAGGACCGGGGCGACCTCGACCTCGCGCACGGGGAGGTGGTGGCGATGTACGTCGAGCCGGCGCACTGGGGCGACGGCACGGCGGGGGCGCTGCTGGCCTCGGCCCGCGCCGGCCTGGCCGGGCGGGGCTGGTCCGACTACCGGCTCTGGGTGCTGGCCGACAACCACCGGGCCCGCCGGTTCTACGAGCGGGCGGGGCTGTCACCGGACGGTGAGCGGTCGACCTACCCGGTGCCGTTGGCCGGCGGGCGACCGCCGGTCGGGCTCGTCGAGCTGCGGTACGCCGGACGCCTCGACGGCTGACCTGGCCGGCGTCGCCCGGCGGCGGCTGATCCAGCCCGCGTCGCCCAGGCGACGGACCGGCAGGAACGCCAGCAGCGCCAGGCTGATCCAGACGTAGGTGTTGCTGCCGAGGAAGCCGTCGAGCCCGGCGAAGTCCTTCTCCCAGGCCCAGACGATCCGGCTGATCAGGAAGCCGTACCCGACGATCGCGGCGCCCAGCAGGACGCGGCGTCGGCGGCTGCCGGCCGGTGCGGCCATGCCGTTGTCCACCAGCAGGATCAGCGCGGGCAGCAACCAGACCAGGTGGTGCACCCAGGTGACCGGGCTGACCAGGCACATCACCGCGCCGGTCAGCGCCAGGCCGGTCGCCTCGTCGCCGGCGGCCACGGCGGCCCGGGAGCGCCACGCCCACAGCGCCAGCGTGGCGAGCACCAGCGCCAGCCAGGCCAGGGTGCTCGGGTGTTCCGGATTCAGCCGGGCGACCACCCCGCGCAGCGACTGGTTGGAGACGAACGCCAACTCGCCCACCCGGCCGGTGTTCCACAGCGCCTCGGTCCAGAACTCCCGCGACGCGTCGGGGAAGAGCGCGGCGGCGAACAGGGTCGCGCCGGCCGCGGCGGCCATCGAGGTGAGCGCGGCCCGCCAGCGCCGGGTGACCAGCAGGTAGACGATGAAGATGCCCGGGGTCAGCTTGATCGCCGTGGCCAGGCCGATGCCCACCCCGGCCCAGCGGTTGCCGGCCGGCAGCAGCCGGAGCAGGTCGACCGCGACCAGGAAGAGCAACAGCATGTTGACCTGGCCGAAGTTGACCGTCTCGCGCATCGGCTCGTACGCGGCGGCCAGGCAGAGCGCCACGGCGAGGGCGTACCAGCGGGTCCAGCCGGCCCGGCGGGAGATCGGGTCGACCAGCCACCAGAACAGCACGGCGGTGACCACCACGCTGGCGGCCACGCTCACCACGATCGCCGCCGACCACGGCAGGTACGCCATCGGCAGCATGACCAGGGCGGCGAAGGGCGGATAGGTGAAGCCGTACTGCGTGCCGGGCTTGAGGAAGTCGTAGATCTCCCCGCCGTCGTGCACCCACCAGGTCAGCGCGCCGTAGTAGACCTTCAGGTCGAAGAATCCGTGTCGGACGGCCGCCACGGACAGGAACGCGGCCACCGCGACGGCGAGCCCCACCACGCTCACGACCTGCCGGACCGTCCGTCGGGGACCCTGCGCCACCGTCGCCTCCCTCGCCCTGCGTAGGCTTCCGTCCCATGGCTCTCGGGTACGTCCGCCCGGCGCGTCCGGAAGACGCCGGCGAGATCGCACGCATCCAGCTCGCGACCTGGCAGGTCGCCTATCGCCGGATCCTGCCCCGGCACGTGCTCGACAACCTGGACGAGACGTGGCTCGCCCGGCGGTGGAGCGCGGCGGTGCAGGAGCCGCCCTCCGGCACGCATCGGGTGCTCGTCGCCGTCGAACAGGCCGAGCAATCGTATCTGGTGGGGTTCGCCGCCTCCGGTCCGGCCGATGCCGAGGCACTCGCTCCGGGCGAGCCGGCCGAGGCGCTCGGGCCGGGCGTGGCGGCGGTGACCGACCTGCTGGTGGAGCCGCGCTGGGGGCGGCGCGGGCACGGCAGCCGGCTGCTCGCCGCGACCGTCGACCTGTGGCGCGCCGACGGGTTCGCCCGGGCGGTGGCCTGGGCGTTCGACGACGACGAGGCGACCCGCAAGTTCCTCACCAGCACCGGCTGGGAGCCCGACGGCGCGGCGCGTGCCCTGGACGTGGACGACATGCTCGTCCCGCAACTGCGCCTGCACGTGGCGGTGCCGACGGAGGCGGACCCCGCGGACGCGACGCCCACGGAGGCGACGCTGCCGGACGTCCCGCCGGCCGGGTCGGTGCCGTCGCCGGCGTGCCCCGTGGACTGACGACAGGCCTCCGCGCGGGCCCGGATCGGCGGACACTGTCGGGGGCGTCGCCTACGGTGACCCCATGACCGCAGCGACGGCGACCAGCGGAGCGGGCGTGGCCCACGGCGGCGCGACCGGTCGCGACCCCGACGGTGCCGCCGGGCCGGCGTCGGGCCCGGCCGACGCGACGTTCGAGGCGCACCGCGTCGGGCTGACCGGTTACTGCTACCGGATGCTCGGTTCGATCTTCGACGCCGAGGACGCGGTGCAGGAGACGCTGCTGCGCGCCTGGCGCGGGCGTGACGGATTCCAGGCCCGGTCCTCCACCCGGACGTGGCTCTACCGGATCGCCACCAACGTCTGCCTGGACCAGTTGCGGGGGCGGGCCCGGCGGGCCCTGCCGATGGAGTTCGGCGGGCCGGACGAGCCGGTCCTCGCCGCGCTGGGCGCGCCGGCGCCCGAGCGCTGGGTGGGCCCCGCGCCGGACGCGGCCGTGCTGCCGTCCGGTGATCCGGCGGCGGTGGCCGAGGCCCGCGAGTCGGTCCGGCTGGCGTTCGTCGCCGCTCTGCAGCACCTGCCGCCCCGGCAGCGGGCCGTGCTGATCCTGCGCGACGTGCTGCGCTGGCGGGCCGACGAGACCGCCGAGCTGGTCGGCGCCTCGGTCGCGGCGGTGAACAGCGCCCTCCAGCGGGCCCGCGCCACCCTGGCCGCCCGCGACGGGCTGCCGCGCGCCCCGCTCGACGGGCGGCAGCGCGACCTGCTCGACCGCTACGTCGCCAGCTTCGAGCGCTACGACATCGACTCGCTCGTCGCGCTGCTGCGGGAGGACGCGGTGCAGAGCATGCCGCCGTTCGCGCTGTGGCTGCGCGGCCCCGGGGACATCCGGCGGTGGATGCTCGGCCCGGGCGCCGAGTGCCGCGGCTCGCGGCTGGTGCCGGTGTCCGCCAACGACGGCGCCGCCTTCGGTCACTACCGCCCCGACCCGGCGGGCGGGCACCGGCCGTTCAGCGTCCACGTGCTCGAGTTCTCGGCGGGGCGGATCAGCCGGCTCACCCACTTCCTCACGCCGGAGCTGTTCGCGCGGTTCGGGCTGCCGCACCGCCTCGGCCCCTGAGCCGGGCCGCCGCGCCCGCCCCGACCCGCCGGGCGATGAGTTCCGAAGGCCCGGGCCGTCCACCCCTCGTACGCCACGACAAGGAGGAGCGACATGTTCACGGACACGAAGGCGATGAGCAGCTTCGCGGTGGACGACATCGACCGGGCGCAGCGGTTCTACTCCGACACGCTCGGCCTGCGGGTGTCGCGGGACGACGCCATGGGCGGCCTGCTGACGCTGCACGTCGCCGGCGACCGGGACATCCTGGTCTACCCGAAGGAGGACCACACCCCGGCGACCTACACGGTGCTCAACTTCCCGGTCGACGACATCGACCGGGCCGTCGACGAGCTGACCGGGCGCGGCGTCCGGTTCGAGCGCTACCCCGGCATGCCTCAGGACGACAAGGGCGTCATGCGCGGCCAGGGGCCGTCGATCGCCTGGTTCACCGACCCGGCCGGCAACATCCTCTCCGTGCTCCAGGAGGGCTGACGCCCCGCCCGCGAACCGGCGGGCGGTCAGGCGGAGGCGGCGGGGCGCAACTCGGCGACCAGTTCGTCGTCCTCCATCGCGCCGGTGGGCGTGAAGCCGAGGCTCGTGTAGAGCCGGGCGGCCGAGGCGTTGTCGGGGTGGTAGGAGAGCCGGACGGGGTGCCCGCCGTCCTGGGCGGCGAGCCACGCGGCGAGGGTGCGCACGGCCGCCCGGCCGACGCCCCGGCCCTGCTCAGCCGCGTCGATGACCATCCCGCCGATCCAGCGGGAGCCGTCGTCGTCCACGCCCCACATGACGTGCCCGGCCACCGTCTCGTCCGCGTACACGGCGAGCGAGTTCCAGACGTCGGAGCGCATCGTCAGCAGCAGGTAGCGGGCGGCCAGGGCCGGCACCCAGGCGCGCTGGTCGTCGCGGGGGGCGACGTCGGCCACCGCCCGCCAGTTGTCGTCGTCCACGGGGCGCAGGGTGACCCGGCGGCCCGCCCGGTCGAGGATGTCAGCGTCGATCACCCGGGCAGCCTAGGAGCCGCCCGGCAGCCACGCGACGGGATTCCCCCGGCGGTGAGCTGCATCTCGCCCATCAGGTGGCTGGAGACGAAGACGGTCCGACCCTCGGCGTCAGTCGAGCAGGGCGTCCAGGCCGACGGTCAGCCCCGGCCGGTTGCGGACCGCGCGGACGGCCAGCAGCACGCCCGGCATGAACGACGCCCGGTCGTACGAGTCGTGCCGGATGGTCAGCGTCTCGCCGGTGGTGCCGAAGATCACCTCCTGGTGGGCGACGAGGCCGGTGGCGCGCACGGCGTGCACGCGTACTCCCTCGATGTCGGCGCCCCGGGCGCCCGCCACCTCGTCCTTGGTCGCGTCGGGCGCCGGACCCAGCCCGGCCTCGGCGCGGGCCGCGGCGATCAGCCGCGCGGTGTGCGTGGCGGTGCCGCTGGGCGCGTCCAGCTTGCGGGGGTGGTGCTGCTCGACGATCTCGACCGACTCGAAGTGCCGGGCCGCGCGGGCGGCGAACTGCATCATCAGCACCGCGCCGATGCCGAAGTTGGGGGCGATCACCACGCCCACGCCGGGCTTGCGGGCCAGCCAGCCGCGCACCCGATCCAGCCGCTGCTCGGTGAAGCCGGTGGTGCCGACGACCGCGTTGATGCCCTGGTCGATGCACCAGTGCAGGTTGTCCATGACGACGTCGGGCGTGGTGAAGTCGACGACCACCTCGGCCCCGGCGTCGGAGGCCGCGAACAGGCCGTCGCCCTGGTCGACCATGGCCACGAGTTCCATGTCGCCGGCGGCGTCCACGGCCTTGCACACCTCGACGCCCATCCGGCCCCGGGCGCCCAGCACGCCGACCCGGATCGGCTCGTCCGCGCTCTTCTCCTGCTCGTCAGTCACGGGGCACAACCTATCCCAATCGGGACGTCCGCATCCCGCCGGACCCGAGGCAGGGCCCGGCCACGGGCGCGGGCGGGTGGCGCGGCCGGTCAGCGGGCGGAGAAGTCGCCCTCGCCGAACGGGCCGACCACGGCCAGCGACATCGGCCGGCTCAGCAACTCGGCGGCGAGGGTGTTCACGTCGGCCACGGTGACCGCGTCGACCCGACGGAGCAGCTCGTCGACCGGCATCAGGTCGCCGTAGAGCAGCTCGCCCTTGGCCAGCCGGCTCATCCGCGAGCCCGTGTCCTCCAGGCCCAGCACGAACGAGCCCTTGCTCATTCCCTTGCCGCGGGCCACCTCGGCCGCGGTCAGGCCGTCGGCGGCCACCCGGGCGAGTTCGGCCCGGGTCAGCTCCAGCACCTCGTCCACCTTGCCGGGCGCGCAGCCGGCGTAGACGGCGAAGAGGCCGCTGTCGGCGTACTGGCTGGCGTAGGAGTAGACCGAGTAGGCCAGGCCACGCTGCTCGCGGATCTCCTGGAACAGCCGGCTCGACATGCCGCCGCCGAGGACGTTGTTGAGCACGCCGAGGGCGAAGCGGCGCTCGTCCATCCGGTCGATGCCGGGGCAACCGAGGATGACGTGCGCCTGCTCGGTCTCCTTCGGCTCCACCAGGGTGGCGGCGGGCCTGGTGCGTACCGCCGGGGTGGCCGACCGGTGCGGCGCCGGCACCGCCGGGTCGGTGTCCAGCGGGGTGCCGCGCAGCGCCTGGCGGACGAGCTTCACCACCGCGGTGTGGTCCAGGTTGCCGGCGGCGGCGATGACGATCTGCGGGGCGGTGTAGCGGCGGCGGTAGAAGCCCTGGATCTGCCGCCGGGTCATCGGGGTGACCGTCTCCTCGGTGCCGGAGATCAGCCGGCCCAGCGGGTGGTCGCCGTAGACCGCCCGGGCGAAGAGGTCGTGCACCTCGTCGCCGGGCTCGTCGTCGTGCATGGCGATCTCTTCGAGGATCACACCCCGCTCGGTCTCCACGTCGGCCGGCTTCAGCACCGAGTCGGCGACCAGGTCGCACATGACGTCGATGGCCAGCGGCAGGTCCTCGTCGAGCACCCGGGCGTAGTAGCAGGTGTATTCCTTCGTGGTGAAGGCGTTGGTCTCGCCGCCCACCGCCTCGATCTCGGAGGAGATGTCCAGGGCGCTGCGCTTGTTGGTGCCCTTGAACAGCAGGTGCTCCAGGAAGTGCGCCGCGCCGGCCTGCGGGCCGGTCTCGTCGCGGGAGCCGACCGCGACCCAGATGCCGAACGACACGCTGCGCATCGCCGGGATCGCCTCGGTGAGCACGCGCAGCCCGCTGGGCAGCACGGTACGGCGTACCGTGCCGCCCAGCGGGTCGTCACTGATCGTGCGGGTCACCGCCCGGGAGGCGCCGCCGGAGCGGGCCCCTCCGGTGCCGCGGAACGCGGCGTCCGAGGGGCCCGGGAACGACGCCACCCCCCGTCGATCCGGCGGAAACGGCGCACGAACGGCCCGACTCACGTGTTGTTGCTCCCAGATCGACGAGGGGTGGGTGGTGCGGTGCGCTGGTGCGTCAGCTGTGCCGGGTCCGGCGGCGCGGACGCTCGCCGCCCTCGCCACCCTCGCCGCCGCCCTGGCCGCGCTCGCCGCCGCCCGGGCCACGACCGCCCCGGTCGCCGCCGCGGTCGCGGTCGCCGCGGTCGCGCGGGCCCCGGTCACCCCGGTCCCGGCCGGCCGGCCGCTCGCCACCGGCGGCCTCGTCGGCGGCCGGCGCCTCGGCACCCTCCGGGCGGACCTTGTCCAGGTAGATCTTGCCGCGGGCGTCGATGTCGGCGATCTCGACCTCGACCCGGTCGCCGACGTTGAGGAAGTCCTCGACCTTCTCGACCCGCTTGCCGTCGCCCACCTTGGAGATGTGCAGCAGGCCGTCGCGGCCCGGCAGCAGCGAGACGAACGCGCCGAACGCGGCGGTCTTCACCACGGTGCCGAGGAACTTGTCGCCGACCTTCGGCAGCGTCGGGTTGGCGATCGCGTTGATCCGCTCGACCGCGGCCTGGGCCGACGGGCCGTTGGTCGCGCCGACGTAGATCGTGCCGTCGTCCTCGATGGAGATCTCGGCACCGGTCTCGTCCTGGATGGCGTTGATGGTCTGCCCCTTCGGGCCGATCACCATGCCGATCTTGTCCACCGGGATCTTGACGGTGGTGACCCGCGGCGCGTAGTCCGACATCTCGGCCGGGGCCTCGATGGCCCGCTGCATCACGTCGAGAATGGTCTGCCGGGCCTCGTGCGCCTGCTGGAGCGCGGCGGCCAGCACGTCCGACGGGATGCCGTCGAGCTTGGTGTCGAGCTGGAGCGCGGTGACGAAGTCCCGGGTGCCGGCGACCTTGAAGTCCATGTCGCCGAACGCGTCCTCGGCGCCGAGGATGTCGGTCAGCGTCACGTACTGGGTCTTGCCGTCGACCTCGTCGGAGATGAGGCCCATGGCGATGCCGGCGACCGGCGCCTTCAGCGGCACACCGGCGGACAGCAGGCCCAGCGTCGAGGCGCAGACCGAGCCCATCGAGGTGGAGCCGTTGGAGCCGAGCGCCTCGGAGACCTGCCGGATGGCGTACGGGAACTCCTCGCGCGACGGCAGCACCGGGATCAGCGCCCGCTCGGCGAGCGCGCCGTGGCCGATCTCGCGCCGCTTCGGCGAGCCGACCCGGCCGGTCTCACCGGTCGAGTACGGCGGGAAGTTGTAGTTGTGCATGTAGCGCTTGGACTTCTCCGGGGAGAGGGTGTCCAGCGACTGCTCCATGCGCAGCATGTTCAGCGTGGTGACGCCCAGGATCTGCGTCTCGCCGCGCTCGAACAGCGCCGAGCCGTGCACCCGCGGCAGCACGCCGACCTCGGCGGTCAGCGGGCGGATGTCGCGCGGGCTGCGGCCGTCGATGCGGACCTGCTCGCGCAGCACCCGGTTGCGGACCTCGGACTTGGTCAGCGACCGGAGGGCGGCGCTGAGCTCCTTCTCCCGGCCCTCGAAGCGCGGACCGAGCTCGGCCAGCACGCGGCCCTTGATCGCGTCCAGGGCCTCCTCACGGACCGCCTTGCCGGCGATCTGCAGGGCCTCGGCGACGTCGGCGCGGGCCACGTCGGCCACCGCGTCGTACGCGTCGTCCTGGTAGTCCAGGAAGACCGGGAACTCGGCGACCGGCTTGGCGGCCACGTCGGCCAGCTCGCTCTGCGCGCGGCACAGCTCGCGGATGGCCGGCTTGGCGGCCTCCAGGCCGCTCGCCACGACCTCCTCGGTCGGGGCGGGGGCGCCGCCGGCGACCAGCGCCACGGTGTGCTCGGTGGCCTCGGCCTCGACCATCATGATCGCGACGTCGCCGTCGGCCAGGGCGCGGCCGGCCACCACCATGTCGAAGGTGGCCCGGGCCAGCTCCTCGTGGGTCGGGAAGGCGACCCACTGGCCGTCGACGTGCGCCATCCGGGTCGCCCCGATCGGGCCGGAGAACGGCAGGCCGGAGAGCTTGGTCGACATCGACGCGGCGTTGATCGCCACGACGTCGTAGGGGTGCTGCGGGTCGAGCGCGAGGACGGTCTCGACGACCTGGACCTCGTTGCGCAGGCCCTTGACGAACGACGGGCGCAGCGGCCGGTCGATCAGCCGGCAGGTGAGGATCGCGTCCTCGCTGGGGCGGCCCTCACGGCGGAAGAACGAGCCGGGGATGCGGCCCGCGGCGTACATCCGCTCCTCGACGTCGACGGTCAGCGGGAAGAAGTCGAACTGCTCCTTCGGCTGCTTGCCGGCGGTGGTGGCGGAGAGGACGACCGTCTCGCCGAGCTGGGCGATGACGGAGCCGGCGGCCTGGCGGGCCAGCCGGCCGGTGGAGAAGGTGATCTCACGGGTGCCGAAGGACCCGTTGTCGATCACGGCGGTGCGGGATTCGGTGCCGAGGTTGGTCTCGGTCATGGTGCTGTTGTGCTCCTTCGCATCGGGGGCCCACGACGCGGGAGATGCTCAGACGGCCGGTCTTCGATCGAAGCGCCCGGGTGGCCGGCGAGGTGCCGGGGTGCCCGGGGGCCACTACCGGAGACCGGTACGCTGACCTGCTCCCATTCTCGGGTGGTCGCGCGACCCTGGTTTTCGGGTGGTACCGGAGCGGGGGAGCGGCCCGAGTCAGGCCACTCCCCCGTCACGTCACCGGCGCAGACCGAGCCGCTCGATGAGCGACCGGTAGCGGTTGATGTCCTTCTTCTGGACGTAGTTGAGCAGCCGACGGCGACGGCCGACCAGCAGCAGCAGCCCGCGGCGGCTGTGGTGGTCGTGCTTGTGCACCTTCAGGTGCTCGGTGAGCTCGGCGATCCGCTTGGTGAGGACCGCGACCTGCACCTCCGGCGAACCGGTGTCGCCCTCGGCGGTCGCGTACTCCGCGCGGATCTTGGCCTTGGCTTCCTGGTCGAGCGCCATGTTCTCCCTGTTTCGTGGGTTGTTCGATGATGTCCGTCGGATCGGTCGGTGGACCGGAAACGGACCGGTACCTCGCACCCGCGGCGTCGTGCAGGCACGCGAGGCCCCACGTCGGTCAGCCGACGTCCCCGCCAGACTACCAGTACGGCCGGGCGCCGGCCGGTCAAGGGCCGCGAGGCGGTCAGTCGAGGGCCCGGCGGGTCCGCTCGACGTCCTGCCCCATCTGGGCGATCAACGGCTCGATCGCGTCGTATCGGATCTGCCCGCGCAGGTGTGCGACGAAGTCCAGCGCCAGCCGCTCGCCGTAGAGGTCGCCGGCGAAGTCCAGCACGTACGCCTCCACCCGGCGTTCCCGCCCGGAGAAGGTCGGATTGGTGCCGACCGACACCGCCGCCCCCAGCGGTTCGGCGTGGCCCCGGCGCACCAGCCGGGCGGCGTAGACGCCGTCGGCGGGCACCGCCGCGTACCGGTGACAGAGCAGGTTGGCGGTGGGGAAGCCCAGCTCACGGCCGCGCTGGTCGCCGCGGACCACCACGCCCTCCAGCCGGTGCGGGCGGCCGAGCGCGGCGGCGGCGGCCACCACGTCCCCCGCGTCGACGCAGGAGCGGATGTACGTGGACGAGAAGACGGTGCCCGCCTCGGCGACCAGCGGGGCCCCCTCGACGCCGAAGCCGAAGGTGCGGCCGAGCCGCTCCAGCAGCGCCACGTCGCCGGCGGCGCGGTGCCCGAAGCGGAAGTTCTCCCCCACCACGACCAGGGCGGCGTGCAGGTGCTCGACCAGGACGTCGTGCACGAACGCCTCGGCGGGCAGCCGGGAGAACTCCGGGGTGAACGGCACCACGCACAGCACGTCCACGCCGAGCGCCTCGATCAGCTCGGCCTTCCGGGCGGGCTCGGTGAGCACCGCCGGGTGCGAGCCGGGGCGGACCACCTCGGCCGGGTGCGGGTCGAAGGTGACCACCACCGACTGCACGCCCAACTCGCGGGCCCGGGCCACGGCGTGCCCGATGGTCGCCTGGTGCCCCTTGTGCACGCCGTCGAAGACCCCGATGGTGACGACCGACCGCCCCCAGCCACCGGGCGCCGCGTCGTACCCCCGCCACCGCTGCATTGCGCTCCTCCCTGCCTCCGCCGGCCGGCGGTGTAAGGAAGGGCCCCTCATTAACGCCTGGTGTATAGGAAGGGCCCCTTGCTAACACTTTCCCGGCTGACCTGCGCCCCGCCGTCAGGCGGGGGCGAGCACGATCTCCGCGCGGGCCCGGCCGTCCCGCTCGCTGACGATAGCGATCAGCCCGCCGTCGGGGCCGAAGACCGCATAGGGACCGGGAATGCCGGCCGGGTCGAGTGGCCCGCCGTGGGAGAGCACCTTCGCCTCGTCGGCGCCGGCGTCGCGCCGCGGGAAGAACCGGTCGGCCGCCGCGGCCAGCGGCAGGTGGACCACCTCGGGCGCCCGCCGCTCCAGCTCGTCGAGGGTGGCGGCCTCCGCGAGGGTGAAGCCGCCGACGGCGGTACGCCGCAGCGCGGTCAGGTGCCCGCCCACCCCGAGCGCCAGGCCCGCGTCCCGGGCGATGGCCCGGATGTACGTCCCGGAGGAGCAGGTCACGTCGATGTCGACGTCCACCACGTCGGGGGTGTCCCGGCGCACGGCCAGCAGGTCCAGCCGGGAGACGGTGACCCGGCGGGCGGGCAGCTCGACGCTCTCCCCCTCGCGCACCCGCTTGTACGCCCGCTGCCCGTCGACCTTGATCGCGCTGACCGCGCTCGGCACCTGGTCGATCTCGCCGGTCAGCGCGGCGAGGGCGGCGTGGATCGCCTCGTCGGTGACCCGGCCGGCCGGAGTGGTGGCGATCACGTCGCCCTCGGCGTCGTCGGTGACGGTGGCCTGGCCGAGCCGGACGGTGGCCGTGTAGCTCTTGTGCGCGCCGATCACATAGGTGAGCAGGCGGGTGGCCCGGCCGACCCCGATCACCAGCACGCCGGTGGCCATCGGGTCGAGGGTGCCGCCGTGCCCCACCCGGCGGGTCCGCGCCAACCGGCGGATCCGCGCCACCACGTCGTGCGACGTCATGCCGCCGGGCTTGTCGACCACGATCAGACCGTCTGCGCTCACGACACCCAAGCCTGCCAGACCGGCTCGGACGCCCCGTCGCCGCCGTACGCGGGTCGGGTGGACGGCCGGCGCGGCGTCCACCGGTCGGACAGCGCTGCCCGGCGGCGACCGAACGGGACCACGGCGGCGCGCGGCGGGTGCGAAGATCATGCGCCCCCTCCCCGCACTCCCACCTGGACAGCCGAATGAGCACCGACCAGCGGCCGAACGAGCCGACCGCGCCTTTCGACCCGTACGCCGACCAGCCCGCGGAGCCGGTCCGCGTCCCGACCTGGATGCGCGAGCCGGAGACGGAGCGCGCGCTGACCCGCCCGGAGCGGTTGCGGCTGGGCTGGGCGAGGCAGAGCGGGAAGCTGCTGGGCGGCGTCGCCGCCCTGGTGACGCTCTCGTTCCTCGCGGTGGTGGGCACCATCGGATTCGGCGTCTACGAACGGGTCCGCGACAACGAGCCCATCCTGCCCGACCGCCGGGCCGTGCCCGGCCAGGTCCGTCCCACTGACGCCGACGGCAACTCGGTGAGCCCGTGGGCGGCCACTCCGGCGGAGTCGTTCGCCGCCGGGAAGGACGCCATCGTCCTGCCGCCGGCGAAGACGGCCGCGCCGTTCACGGCGAAGCAGGTCGCCGAGGGTCTGGCAAAGGTCCGGCAGGCGCTCGTCGAGGGCCGCGTCGACAGGTCGATGCTGGTGGTCAACGACCCGGAGCCCTTCCTCGGGCTGATCGCGCCCGACAATCGGGACGACGTCCGGCGCGACCTGGCCGACGGCGCGGCGCTGAACTACGTGACCCGGGTGGACGACAAGGCCGACCCGCGGCTGGACAACGCCGACACCGTCCGCGCCCGGGGCACCGTCACCTACCGGGCGACCACCGATGCCGACGGCTTCCGGGTGTTGGAGATCACCACCAGCTTCATCTGGGTCTACCACTTCGACCTCTGGCGGGCGCAGGAGTACCCGCCGGGAGCCGAACTGGTCACGGTGCGCGACGAGGTGCTCTGGCACCTGCCGCACCCCGACGACGTGCGGCCCTCCTCACGGGGGCTGTGGGTGCACGAGGCGGCGAGCACCCTGTTCAACGCCGACTGCGCCGGAATCAAGCGGGGCTTCCTGGCCCTGGCCCCCGAGGAGCCGCTACGCAGCCGGCCCTCGGCACGGCCGACCGGCAACGTCTACGATCCGGATTGGCGGCCCGGCGACGGCGAAAGCTGCTGAGCCGCGACGACCCGAGCGCCCCTGCTGGCGCTCCCACCTCGCCGGCGGCGGTCAGCGCACCGCGCCGACCACGGCCCAGCCGCCCGAGCGCAGCCGCAACAGCAGGGCGACCAGCCGGATCACCACGAACAGCGTGAGCCCGGCCCAGATGCCGCCGAGCCCGAGGTCGAGCCCGTACGCCAGCCAGATGGCGGGCAGGAAGCCGCCGAGGGCGGCCACGATGGTCAGGTTGCGCAGGTAGCGGACGTCCCCGGCGCCGATCAGCACGCCGTCGAGGGCGAACACGACGCCGGCCAGCGGCTGCATCGCCACGAACCACGGCCAGGCCAGCATCGCCTGGTCGCGTACCTGCGGATCGGAGCTGAACCAGCCGGGGACGACGCCGGCGCCGGCGGCGATGAGCACCGCGAACGCCACGCCGCAGGCACCGCCGAGCAGCCCGATCCGGCGGGCGAGGGCCCGGGCCCCGGCGGCGTCGTTGCCGCCGAGCGCGGCACCGACCAGCGACTGGGCGGCGATGGCGAGCGCGTCGAGCACCAGCGCGGTGAAGAACCAGAGTTGCAGGGCGATCTGGTGGGCGCCCACGGCGGCGGCCCCGAAGCGGGCGGCGACGGCGGTGGCGGAGAGGAAGCTCGCCTGGAACGCGACGCCCCGGATCAGCAGGTCCCGGCTGAGCACCAGTTGCTGCCCGATCAGCCGGGGCCGGGGCCGCAGCGGGACCCGCTCGGCGACCAGCGCCCCGGCGAAGAGCGCCCCGCCGATGGTCTGGGCGACCACGTTGGCCACCGCGGAGCCGACCAGGCCGAGGCCGAGCGGGTAGACCAGCAGGGGGCAGAGCACGGCGGAGAGCAGGTTCGGCCCGAGCACGAACGCCAGCGGCCGGCGGGTGTCCTGCACGCCGCGCAGCCAGCCGTTGCCGGCGGCGGCGAGCAGCAGGCCCGGGGCACCGAGCGCCGCGACCCGCAGCCACTGCGCGGCGGCGTCGGCCACCTCGCCAGGGCCTCCGGCGAGCGTACGCGCCAACGCCCCGCCGCCGACCTGCATGCCGACCGCGACCAGCACGCCCACCCCGAGCGCCAGCCAGGAGGACTGCACGCCCTCGGCGACGGCGGCGGCCCGGTCGCCGGCCCCGAAGCGCCGGGCCGACCGCCCGGTGGTGCCGTACGCGACCACGGTGCCGAGCCACGCGATGAGGGTCAGCACCGTGCCGCCGATGGCAAGCGCGGCGAGCGGCACCCGGCCGAGGTGCCCCACCACCGCCGTGTCCACGAGCACGTAGAGCGGTTCGGCGGCCAGCACCACCAGCGCCGGCAGGGCGAGCGCGGCGATCCGGCGGGGTGACGCGGCGGGGGCGGCGGCGACGGTTGGCTGACTCATCGCCGCCGATCCTGGCACGGGCACGGTAAGGATCGCAAGCTATCAGATCACTTACCGGGTAACAGGTGGACGACGGTCACGGCACCGAGCAGGAGCACTCCCCCGACGGCCACCCCCACGGGCAGCGTCTCGCCGACGAGCCACCCGGCGAGCAGCACGGCGGTGAGCGGCTCCGCCAGGGTCGACAGCGCGGCGGCGCTGCCCGTGGTGGTGCGCAGCCCGGCGTAGAACAGGGCGTACGCCACGGCCGTGGTGACCACCCCGAGATGGACCAGCAGGCCGACGGGCGCGAGCCGGGCCGGAACGGCGATCCCGCCGGCCAGCGCGACCGGCGCCAGAGCCACCGCGCCCACCACGACGGAGACGGTGGTGAGCGTCATCGGCGCGACCCGACGCGCGGCGTGCCGGCTCAGCACGATGCTGGCGGCATAGCCGACACCCGAGCCGAAGGCCGCGAGCAGGCCGAACAGCGGGCGCGGCGCGGCGGCGCCCGGCTGCCCGGCAGACACCGTGACGAGCACGAGGCCGGCGACGCCGGCCACCAGGGCGCCCAGCAGGGTCCGCCCGGGCAGCCGCCGCACGCGCAGGGTCTCCCACGCGAAGATGAGGACCGGGGCGAGCCCCAGGCTGACCAGCGTGGCCACCCCGACGCCGCCCGCCGCGACGGCGACGAAGTAGAGGGCCTGATAGGCCCCGAGACCAACCCCGATCAGGACGAGGACCACCGG
The DNA here is from genome assembly GCF_043204765.1 of Micromonospora sp. NPDC047730. Lineage (NCBI taxonomy): Bacteria > Bacillati > Actinomycetota > Actinomycetes > Micromonosporales > Micromonosporaceae > Micromonospora > Micromonospora sp. NPDC047730. The sequence goes on from NZ_JBIDCU010000009.1 coordinate 295,869, forward strand.
TTCCGACCGCAGCGCCGCCAGCACCGGTCCCAGCCGGTGCGCCACGAGGGCGAGCAGCGCCACCGCGCCGATGGCGAGGCGGTAGAAACCGATGCCTGCCGGCGTCAGCGCGGTGGATTCGCGGACGAGTTGCACGGCGACACCGGTGGTGCCCCACAGCACGGCGGCGACGGTGACGTACAGCAGGCCGACGCGAAGGCCGGCAGGGGACGAACGGCGGGGTTCTGGGGTGGACGGAGATGCGGACGACCAGGAAAGGGACGATCGGGACACGGGTGCGCTCCACGGAAGAATCGAGCCGCTGACAGAGGTGACGTCTGTCGGAGCGCACACAGGACGGACGGGCCGCGGGCGGCGGTGGCTCGGCCGGGATCGGCGGGAGGCCCGTCGTCCGGGCAGGTCGCACCGCGAGGGCCGGTGGTCACCCGGGCTCGGGGGACCACCGGTGGCGTGACGCTCCGGTCAGGAGCGCGGTGGGGGCAGGACGCCGCGGAACGACCTCATGCGCGGACCCTATCGCAGCGCGTCCCCGCCGGCCCGGGTTTTCTGCTCACGCCGGAGGCAGCTCGGCGAGCCAGCGGCGCACCTCGGCGCGGCTGCGCAGCCGGACCACCGGCAGCGCCGGCGCGTGCGTGGCGACCGCGGCGAGCAGCCGGGGCCGGGACCGGCGCGGGTAGCGCCACACGTACCGGAGGAACACGGCGTCGATCTTCTCCGGGCAGCCGGGCGGGAGGTCGGGGCGGCCGGTGGCGCGGTACGCCCACCGGCGGCGCAGCACCCGGCCGAGGCAGAGCAGCCGACCCGGGTCGCAGAGGACCAGCAGGTCGGCGCGGGGCAGGCGGAGGTCGAGGGTGCCGCCGTAGTTGCCGTCCATCACCCAGGACGGCCGGGCGGCGAGTTCGGCGACCGCGGCACGCCAGCGGGCGTCGTCGGGGGCCACCCAGCCGGGCTGCCAGAAGTGCCGGTCGAGGTGGATGAGCGGCAGGTCGAGCCGGCGCGCGACCTCGCGGGAGAGGGTGCTCTTACCGGCGCCCGAACTGCCGACGACGAGGATCCGGCGCATGCGGGGACCGTACCGACGCACCGGCCCGGACGCCAGGGCCCCCGGCTCCGGGCCGGCGGCCAGCAACGCCGCGGCCCGCGGTGGGCGGGGCGGTGTCCGGCTCGCCCGGAGCGTCGGCCGTCCGACGTCCGGGTCGACCACCCGCGCGACGGCAGCCGACGGGTCGGGCGTCGGCCGTGGAAAGCGGCGGACGCCCGCGACCGGCGGTCGACGCCGGCTGGGCGGTGCCGCCGTCGGCGGCGGACGCCGGCCGGGTCACCGCCGGTCGGCCTGGGTCACTGACGGGTGTCCATCGAGGTCTGCAGCGCGCGGCGCATCTGCTCGCGGGCCTCGTCGGTGGTCTCGGGCTTGGGCTTGCTCGGCATGGTGGTGGTCCCCTTCCAGGGCGCGGGCAGCCGCCGACGCGACGGCGGCCCTCACGGGCGGCGTGCTGAACGCCCGGCAGCGGTCCGGGGTCACCGGAGCGGCTGGTGGGCAGCGGGTGAGCCCGGGTCGGTCCGACCCTGGAGGGAGGCGTTGCCGGGTGTGGCACCACCGCCCACGACCGGCGCCGCCACACGACGCCGGCCGATTCCCAAGTTATCGTTCAGGTCCACATGCTGCCCACGGTTCCCGCGATCTGGACTCACATTGGTCCGTCGGGTCGTCCCGGGTCGCGGACCGGCGGGGGGGGTGTCCCTATGGGTTTCGTCAAGCTGTGATCGGCGGTGTGGGGCGGGGCTGGTAGGGGATCTTGTCGCGGAGCATGGCGAACAGGA
>NZ_JBIDCU010000010.1:0-268954 GCF_043204765.1 Micromonospora sp. NPDC047730
GGAACGCCGCGACGACATCCACGAAGCCTTCCTCGGCCTCGCCACCTGCATCATCACGTACCGACACGTCGCACGACTTTGTTAGGACCTCTTAGGAGGGGGCTGGCGAAGTCTCCCTGAGCGACATGCCCAGACCATGGCGGGGCTGCCGAGTTCCTCGATCCAGTCCGGCGGTTCGGTTGCGGTGAATGCCTGGGTCATTGCGGTCAGCCATGCTGCGAACGAGGGGAATTCCGGCACTGCGTCGTCGGGATCCTCCCAGGCGTAACCGTCGAGGTAACGGACGCGGGGCTCGTCTTCATGGTGGTAGTAGACCGGGTACTCGCCGTTGGCGTCCGGCCGGGTCACGTCGAAGCACCACACTGCCTCGTCGTAGACGGTGTAGGCGAACCCGACGAGATGGTTGGTCGACAGGTAGCGGCCGGGTTCGCGGCTGACGTGTTCCGGAAGGTGTACCCATGTCTGGTTGAGCGGGACCATCTCCTCCTCGTTGACGATCACGAATTCTGGATCGTTGTCGCCGACGGTCCGGCGGCACGACAACCGGTTGTGCTCGGCGAGGAACGCGCGATAGCTCGGCGGCGCCGACCACCTCACCGACCCGAAATGCGGTTCGAGACCGTTCTCACGGGTGCGGATCGCCTGCTCGCTGGCCGGCGGGGAGGCGGAGAGCTGGAGCATGCCGGCAGCAGCGGCTTGCCGTAGAGCCTCAAGGTTGGCGTGCGGTTCGGTGATCACCCGTACGAAATTAGGGGTCGGGCACAAGCGCTGTGCTGTCCTGTCCGTCGCGGCCGAGCAGGTCAGCTACGGCTTGTAGCCCGCTACCGCCCCAGTCATGCTCTGTAGCGCACGGAATGCGACATGGTGTGAGTATGTCTGCTGTGTCGGCATTTGCTGGAGGCCGCCCGGGGTGGTGGGGGTGTGTCAGGCCGCAACGGTGATCGACGCGGTTCGGTTCGGCGAAGTCAGGTCGTACACGCCATCGGCGTCGATCAGCAGCGTGTCGGTCAGCCTCGCCAACTCCATCAGCCGGGTCAGGTCGGCGTTCGAGCGCCCGAATCGTGACACCTCCAGGCCGAACACCGCCCCGACCTCGCCCCTGCACAACTTCGCGACGATCCCCGACCAGGGGCCGGCCCTCGACGGTGCAGGGTTCCTCAGCTGGTGCCGCAACGTGGGGGACGTGCCCAGCCGCCTGATCGTGCAGTCCAACCCGGCGCAGCGGATCGACGTGCGGCCCAGCACCGCCGACCGCTCGCCGTCGCCGCAGTGGTCGATGGCCAGCTCGGCCGGCATCCACCTCACCATCTCCGTGGACCGAACCTGCCCGGGGCGGGTTCCCAGACGTGGTCGGGAGCCATCCGGTCATGCCGCCGATCGTGCGCGGTGGTGGTGCCTCCGTCACCCTCGGTAGCCTTGACCTCGGCCTGCCCGGCTGCGAGGACGTCCGGACGTGCCGATGAGCGGTTGCGTCGGGAGCGGTCGACGAGCGTGCGGCCGGCATGCCGACGGATAGACGAAGGCGGGTAGTTCTCGGGGCGTTCCCCGGGCTGAGGTTCGCTGTCGCCACCGTCGTCCCGACGCGGCGGTTGGCGTCTCCGCACACTGCGACTTGACGCAACCCGAGTTCGTGATGGGCGACCTCATCCGGCCGAATCAGTCGTCAGCGCTCCGCCTGTCATGCAAGCGCCGCCGGCGATCGGACAGGGCTGTCGTTCACTGCCCGAGAGGGCGGTAGCGGAGGTGCACGACGCCGTTTCGGAATCGGCGCTCATCGAGGAGCTCAAGGTCGGCGCGCATGCTGGTCGGCAGTCCTGGCTTGCCCCCGCCGACGACGATGGGCAGGATGAACAGCTGGCACTCGTCGACCAGCCCGGCCTTGAAAGCCTGCGTCGCGAGGTCGGCGCCTCCGACGGTGAGATCGCTGCTGGCCGTGGCCTTCAGTTCGTGTACCGCGGCGGGGTCGAAACGGCGTTCGAGTCGAGTGTCGGCAGTTGACACCGCGGCGAGGGTCGTGGAGTAGACGACTTTGCTCGCCGCCTGCCAGGCGTTCGCGAAGTCGGCCATGAGGTCGGACCGCGCGGCCAGAGTGGCGTCGGTCTCCCAGACGGCCATCGACTCGTACAGGCGCCGCCCGTAGAGAAACGTGCCCACAGACCGCAGGAGGTCGGTGGTGAACGCGAATACCTCGTCGTCGACTGGGAGCCAGGCGAACGCGCCGCGTTCGTCCTCGATGTAGCCGTCAAGCGACACGTTCGTCACGTAAATCAGCTTTCCCATGCCTCTACCTCTCGATGATCAGCTGCAACAGCCTGGACATTCGTCAGCGTGGCGTCCAGCTTGGTGAACGCTTGGCGCCAACCCTCCTCGCTGGGGTGCGCCAGATGTTCGGGGAGCCACTGGCGGATCTCCAGTCGTGTCCGTCCGTCAGCCTCGTCGTAGAACTCGACCCGCAGTCTCGTCTCGAACGGCTCGATGTCCTCCTGTAGCCGGCCACTGACGTGCATGACGCCTTCGAGTAGTTTGCCGTCGGCGACGTCGGTGAGGTCGACGTGGATGTGCACGCGAAGCTCGGGTTCGGCTGCATTGACCTCCGTCCACCGTTGAAAGCCGCCGGGGCGCACGTCGAACTCAATCTCATCGCGCGGCAGTGAGTTGCCGATCGGGCCCCACCACGCCGCCATGTGGTCGGGATCGGTGAAGGCTCGGTAGACGAGCTCCCGCGGCGCGTCGAACACACGCGAGATGACGAGCTGCGGAGTTTCCGTTTTCATTCGAGCTCCCTGGGGTCGTCGACCATCCGGTCCGTTGCCCGTCCGGCGGCCTGCACCGCGGCGAGGTGGGCATCGAGGCGGGTGAGGGACGAGTCCCAGAGCCGCCGGTAGCGCTCGATCCAGTCGGCCGCCTCGCGCAGCGGGGCAGCCTCGAGGCGGCTGGCGCGCCACTTGCCCGACCGTGACCGCGAGATGAGTGCGGCGCGCTCGAGCACCTTCAGGTGCCGTGACACCGCCGGCATCGAGATGGACAGAGGAGCGGTGAGCTCTGTGACCGTGGCGTCGCGTTCGGCCAGCTCGGCGATGATCGCCCGTCGAGTCGGGTCGGCGAGCGCCGAGAACACCGCGCTGAGCTGATCGGTGCCAGCCATCGGAGGCTCCCTTCACTTAACCACCGTGTTAAACGTATTGGGACGCGAGTGATGTTGTCAACGGATGGGTCGCCGGGCCGGCTCGGTCCCGCCACCAGCGCTGACGTGTGGGCGAACAACCTGCGGCAAGACGGTGTCCGCAGCTGCCGCCGATCGTGCGCGCCGCCCGGCGGCGCAACCGCAACCGCCTGTAGCCGGTCCATTCGGGATAGGCACCCTGTCGTGCCGATGTGCGGACGTTCACGTCTCGGTCGTGCCTAGACGAGTGCGCCGAAGTCCGCTCCGCAGCCCGACCGTGGTCGTCTGCCACGCCGCCTTCTGCTCTTGAGAGAATGGTTCGATCGAGGCGCACTGAAAGCCGATCATTACGGTGTCCTTGCGCCACCCGCGCGTGAGCCACCGCCGCGTTCGACCCTGCGGGCTCGGACACCTCATCCGAGGGCGTCGTGGGGCCGAACGGCTTGGCGTCCTCGAACTGCTCCACGTTGATGTTGACCTCTTCCGGATGGGGGACCGATGCTGGCTCCGCTGCGGTATGGCGCGTTCCGATACCTCGCTGCTGGCCGGCTGGTCAACATGCTGGGCAACGGTGTCGCTCCCATCGCGCTGGCCTTCGCCGTGCTCGATCTGACCGGCTCGGTGCGCGACCTGGGCCTGGTGGTCGGCGCGAGATCGCTGATGACCGTGCTGTTCGTGCTCTTCGGTGGGGTGGCGGCCGACCGGATTCCGCGCCGGTTGGTGCTGGTCGGATCCAATGTGCTTGGTGCGCTGACCCAGGCGGCAGTGGCCGCCCTGGTGCTCACCGGCACGGCGACGATCCCGCTGTTGCTGGCGCTCGGTGCGGCCAACGGCATCGTCAGCGCGCTGTCCCAGCCAGCTTCGGCCGCCGCGACGCCGCAGACCGTGCCGCCGGAGCTGATTCAGCCGGCCAACGCGCTCATCCGGCTCGGCATCAACGCGGGCATGATCGGCGGCGCGGCGCTCGGTGGCCTCCTGGTGGCCGCCGTCGGGCCGGGGTGGGGCCTCGCCATCGACGCGCTCACCTTCGCTGTCGCGGCTCTCGCGTTTACCGGAGTCCGGGTCGCTGCGTCGCCGGCGAAGAGCACCCGCAGGAGCATCGTCGCTGACCTCCGGGAGGGCTGGACGGAATTCACCGCGCGGACCTGGGTCTGGGTGGTAGTGCTGGGCTTCATGATCCTCAACGCGGCTCTCGCTGGCGGCGTGAACGTGCTCGGCCCGGCCGTCGCGGACGAGACGATCGGCCGTAGCGCCTGGGGCGTGGTGCTGGCGGCGGAAACCGCCGGAATGGTCGTGGGCGGGTTGATCGCCCTGCGGATCCGGGTGCGTCGGCTGTTGCTGCTCGGGGTGGCCTGCATGTTCGCCGAGTCGTTTCTGCTGTTGGGGCTGGCCCTGGCGCCCACCGTCGTCGTGCTGGTGTCGGCCGGCGTGGCGGTCGGGATCGCCGTCGAACAGTTCGCGGTGGCCTGGGACACGTCGATTGCGCAGCACATCCCGGCCGACCGACTGGCCCGCGTCTACTCCTACGACATGTTGGGGTCCTGGGTCGCCGTCCCACTCGGCCAGATCGCGGTCGGACCGGTCGCAGCGGCGATCGGCACCCGCGACACGCTGCTGATCCTGGCGGCATCGGTGGTGCTCTCGGTCCTCGGCATGCTGGCCAGCCGGGACGTTCGCCGGCTGCAGGCGGTAGCCCCCGCCCGCGCTGCCGACGCAGCACAGACCGAGCCCGCCGACGGTGGGCCGAGCGACAGCCCTACCACGAAGCCCACCGAACCAGCCGCCCGCGCCTGACCCGGCGGTGGACTTCCTCGATGCCAGCCGCACCCTCAGTTCGAAGGGCAGGATTCGCCGACGCCATACACTGCGACTCACTCTCCTGCCGCCGACCGCGTGCTCCGCAGCGTCACGACAGCCGGATCAAGCCCCGCGCCCGGTCGTGCCGATGTTGGTGCGCGGTCGTGCAGCATGGCTGACGGAGTTGACGTCGCTTGCCGGATCGGAGGCTCAGTGCAGGGCGATGTGGGCTTCGGCGAGGAAGCGGTCGCGGTCGTCGCCGTGGGCGATTGCCGCGTTGTATACGGCGTTGATCGCGGCGACCAGCGGATCGTCATCCGCCAGAGCGATCAGGGCGGGGAACGCCGCGGCCTGCTGGAGCATCTCGGTGACGCCGCGTGTGCCGCACGCTCTCGGGTCTAGGCGGAGCGGGACGATGGTGTGCGGCATCTCGGGATCGGACAAGAGCCGTCTGAACGCGGCGGTGCCGCTCTGCTCTGTGAAGGTTCGGGGCAGTGGGCGGCCGGCCTCGGCGTCGGCGAGCGCGTCGGCGATCCATCCGATCTGCTCCAGCCCGGCCGCACGCATCGCGCGGCGGGCCGCCCAGCAGGCTGCCTCCCGCTGGCGGGCGGCGGGCAGCGCGTCGATGCGGTCGAGCATCGGGCGGTCGATCCGGGCCAGGGACCGCGCCTGGCTGAGGAGCCCGCGGACCCGGTCCGACGGCGGAGCACCTCCCCACTTCTCGGCGTCGCGCTCGGCCTGCAGGCGGCGGGTCTTCTCGGCCAGCGCGGTCGCCTCGGCGGCCTGCCCACGCAACGTCCCCATCCACGGATACGACCCGGCGGTGTCGAGCAGATGGTCCCAGATCAGGCCGAGGGCGCAGGCGTGCCGGCCCAGCACTCCCTCGTGCCGGAGGGTGAAGCCGTCGGGGCCGGACGTCAGCCGTACGGTACTCGGCTCGTCGTCCGGCAGCGTGGCCAGCGGACGAGGGAAGATCGGCTCGTCGGCGGTGGCCCACGACCATGTGAGAGTCTCGCCGTCGACCCGCTCCAGCCGGACCTCCAGGTCGCCGGCGGGCAGCACTCCCACCGAGACCTCGACCGGCGCGGGCCGGTAGCGGACCACCGCCACCCGGGACAGGCCGGTGTCGTCCTCGTACGGGTCAGGTGGGAGCGGCGGCAGGATGGCCGGACGGTCGGACGGGCGCGGTAGCAGTGACAGCATCGCCCGCTCGGCGGCCTTCGCCGGTTTCTGCTCCCAGTCGCGGCCTCCCGGGTCGGCCAGCACGGTGCGCCATGGCGTCTCCTCGGACACCGCCCAGATGTGCAGTTCGTGCCGCTCGGGTGGGTCGCCGTCGGTGCGTACGGTCTCGTGCAGGCGGTCGCGCGCGTGCACCCGCACCCGGATCAGCCCGCGCGGGACGGCGACGTCGGTAAGGGCCTCCGCGGTGCCGCCCATCAGGCCGACGACCGACAGCCGGCCGCTGGGACTCCAGAGGGTCGCCTCGCTGATCGCGTCCCAGCCGACGTCGGTCTCCGTGGGAGGCCCGGGCAAGACACGTACGCGTGCCTCGATCCAGCCGGTGTGTATGCCGCAGAAGCCGGTGAACCGGGTCGGCCCGCCGACGTGCAGCAGGTCGTCGCCGAGGGTGTAGATCTCCACGCCGGACGCGCCCGGCACGGCGGACACCTCGTATTGGCGGTAGCTGACGAACAGCCGCGCCCAGTCGGTCGCGAATGCCGGAGTTCGATGATCTGCGTCATGCAAATCGTCCACTCCCAGATCCTACGGCCGTCGTCATCGGACCCACGATGCACGACATCGATGGAAGTCCCTGCCGGCGCTGTCCGACAGGCCGGGCGGCCCCGCCGGTGCGCACAGCGTCCGTGACAGCATCCTGCTGGCGCAGCCGTTGATGTTGACCGAACGGGCGCGGACCGGCAAGGGCCCGAATGGAAGCGGCTACGGCTACGGCGTCTTCGTTGGTGAGCTCAACGGCCGGCGGTGGTGGCATCACAGCGGTCCGGTTGGACTCAGGCGATCGTCCGGCCGGTGGTGCTTGCCGCGTGCCGGTCTGGCTCAGGCCTGTCATAGGCCCGTGTAAAGATCGCCGCCGTGACTGGATGGGTGTACAACGATCGCCCTGAGGGCGTCAGGTTCCTGGCCGAGCGGATTGCGGAGCCGGGCCGTGGGGAGATCGAGGCCGAGATCTGGGACTGGGTCGTGCGTGGCCAGGATGACGCCGACGAGTTCGTGGATTTCTTTGACGAGGACGAGCAGCGCCACGGCGCCACCGACGAGGAACTCAGGGCGGCGTACGAAAAGGCTCTGGCCGCTCGGCGGGAGCAGCAGCGTGGGTGGGGCGAGGTGCGGAGCAACCTCACCCGCGCCTTTGCCGATCTCAACGAGCTCGGCGTGTTGGCCAGGGAGAACTTCAGCTGCTGTGGCACCTGCGCGGCCGCTGAGATCCACGACGAGCGTGATGGTTCCCGGCACTGGCACGGGTACCTCTGGTACCACCAGCAGGACACGGAGTCGCTGCTCGCGAGCGAGGACGGCGAGGTCTACCTCGGCTACGGCGCCTATCCGCCGGCGGACTTCGACGAGGTCGCCTATTCGGCCCTGTCGGAGGCCGAACAGCAGGCCCGCTACCAGGCCGACCTGGAACGGCTACTGGACGAGATCGCCTTTCCGGTGCTTCGCAAGTACGGCATGCGGGTGGAGTGGAACCGCAAGCAGTCGAGGCGGATACGGGTGACCGGCGCCCAGTGGTATGCGCCATTGATCTGAGACCCACCCGCTCGCGTTCTTGGCTGGGTGCTGGTCGAACCGGCGGTGGTGATCGCCGATGGTGGGCGCGCCGGCAGGCGCTCGCCACGGCCACGCAACGAACCTCGCGGCCGTGGCGGCGGTCATCGCCACCCTGCTGGCATACCCTGACCACCACCATCCGATCTTTACCGGTCAGGCGCGGGTCGGGCCGCCCGCACCGGGGATGGCTGACCAGGCGAGCCTGCCGCCGATGATCGTGGCGGCAACCCGAGTCGAGAGCCGATGACCGGAGAACGGTGTGTTCCGGGCCAGGCTGGCCAGCCGGGCCGCGTCGACCGTCCAGTCGGCGTCGGTGGCGACCAGGCACAGCGTGGCGGGCATGCCTACCTGGAGCGGATTCCCGCCGCCGACAGCTGTTCGGCCGATCGCCGCGGATCGGATGGCCATCGCCTCGGCCAGGCGACGCCATGACATGAGGCCCGTGCGCACCATGGCCTCCGCGACGACCGGCAGCGCGGTCTCCAGTCCCAGCATGCCGGGTGGCGCCTCGCACCAGGGGCGGTTCTTGGTGGCGGCGGGGTGTGGCGCGTGATCGGTGGCGACCACGTCGATGACTCCCTCGGCGAGCGCTTCCCGCAGGGCCGTCACGTCCTGGGCGCTCCGCAGCGGCGGGTTGACCTTGTAGCGGGTGTCACCGGTGCGTACCAGTTCGTCGGTGAGGAGGAGATGGTGCGGGGTGACCTCCGCGGTGACTGGCCAGCCCCGCGACTTGGCCCAGCGGATTATCTCCACGCTGCCTCGCGTCGAGACATGGCAGATGTGCAGCGGGGTGTCGTCCGCGCCCGCCAGCACGCAGTCCCGGGCGATAATCGACTCTTCGGCGACGGCGGGCCATCCGGGCAGGCCCAACTCGTGGGCGACCGCGCCGTCGTTGGCCTGGGCGTTCGGGCTCAGCGGCGAGGACTGGGCGTGCTGGGCGACGAACCCGCCGACGTCGGCCGCCCGGCGCAGCGCCTGCCGCATCAACGCGGGGTCCTCCACACACCGGCCGTCGTCGGAGAACATCCGGGTGCGGGCGGCCGAGGCGGCCATCGCCTCGATCGGTGTCAGCGTGGTGCCGTCGAGGCCGACGGTGACCGCGCCCACGGGCCGTACCTGGCAGTGTGCGGTGCGTTCGGCCACCTCGGCGACGTACTCCACGCGTCGCGGATCGTCCGCCACCGGCTGGGTGTTCGCCATGGCGAACACCGTCGCGTAGCCGCCCTTGGCCGCCGCGAGCGTGCCGGTGGCGATCGTCTCCGCGTCCTCCGCACCGGGTTGACGCAGGTGGGTGTGCAGGTCGGTGAACGCTGGCAGAGCGATCAGGCCGTGGCAGTCGATGCTGTGGACGGCGGGTCCCTGCCCGGCGGGATCGAGCGCGGCGATCCGGCCGTTGTCGATCAGCAGGTCCACCGGTTCCTCGCCGTAGGGTCGTACGCCTCGCAGCACGGTGGGTGGCAGCAGCGGTTGCCGGGACAGCGGCCGCGGGTTCCAGCCGGGTTCAGTCATCCGCGGATCCCCACCTGAACACCGGCCCGTCCAGGCACACCAGGGGAGCCTCGGTCCCCACGCTCCGTTGTCCCGAGGAGCAACCGTGGCAGTATCCGAGGCCGCACGCCATGTGCGCCTCGACGGACACCTGCACCTCCGCATTCCACCGTTTCCCGAGGTCGGCGGCGAGATCGGTCAGCCGTTGCGAGCCGCAGGTGAGGAGGAGCTGCGGAGGATCGGCGTCCAGCGTCGAGGTGAGCAGCGTGGACAGGAAGTCCGGCTCGCTGGTCCCGTCCGCGTCGGTGACCTGGTGCAGGTGCTCGACACCGCCCCGGCGCAGGACGTCGGCGCCGATCAGCGCACCGGGATGGCGGGCACTGATGACGGCGACGGTCGTACCGCCACGGCGGGCGTTGACCGCGGCGACCGTGGTGAGCGAACAGGTGCCGATGCCCCGGCCGAGCAGCAGTACCCGGCTGGTCGCGGGGGAGAGGTGAAACCCCTGCCCGAGCGGACCGGTCGCGAGCATGGTCTCGCCGACGGTGAAGGTGGCGAGCCGGCGCGTACCGCCGCCGACGACGCCGTACACCACGTCGAACGTGCCGTGTTCGGGTGCGGTGTCGTAGATCGCCATTGGCCGCGGCAGGACGGGGGCGGTTTCGTCGGCGCGCGCCGCCGTGAGCATCACGAACTGGCCGGGTTGGGCGCGGGTGGCGATGGTCGGGGCGTGCAGGCGGAGGAACCGGTACCGGTCGCCGACCGGTTCGTGGCGCAGGACTGGCGCGTGGTGCCAGGTGGGTGGGGGCCGGTGCGCGGGCGGCAGGTCGAGCGGGACGAGCCGTCCGCTGGTCGTGTTCAGCATGCCTCCTCCGCCGGGGATGTTCTGGTCAGTTCGTGATCGAGGGCGAGCAGGCTGCGGGCGAGCAGGTCGGTTCCGGCGGCGAGATCCGCGCTGCTTGTCCACTCCTCGGGGACGTGACTCAGCCCGGCCCGGCTCGGCACGAAGATCATTCCTGCGGGCACCACCTTGTTGATCATCTGGCTGTCGTGGCTGGCGCCGCTGGGCAGGACCCGGTACGCCGTCCCCGTGGCGGTGCAGGTCTCGGCGATCCGGCGGCGCAGCCAGATCGGCAGCACCACCGGGGAGGCGTCGCCGAGCAACTCGATGTCCAGGCTCACCCCGCGTCGCTCGCAGATGGCGCGGGCGCCGTGGATCAGCTCGGTCGCTGTCGACCGCTGCCGGTCGCTGTCCACGTCGCGGATGTCCACGTAGAGCCGAGCCTCGCCGGGGATCGTGGTGATCGAGCCCGGTTCGAGTTCCAGCCGGCCGACCGTGGCCCGGGTGCCGTGGTGCCTGGGGTCGGTTGCGATGCTCTCGGCGAGGAGGGTGATCTCCGCCGCGGCCGTCATGGCGTCGGCCCGCTGGTGCATCGGCGTCCCGCCGGTGTGCGAGGCGCGGCCGTGCAGGTCGAGGCGGAACCGGGTGCTGCCGGAGATGAGGTCGACGATGCCGATCGGCACGCCCTGGGCTTCGAGCACGCCACCCTGCTCGATGTGCAGCTCCACGAACGCTGCCCAGTCGTCCGCGCGCCAGCGCGCTTCCTCGACGCGGCTCGGGTCGAGACCGACAGCCTGCATGGCCTCGGCGAGACTCACTCCGTGGACGTCCCGCCGGTCGGCCAGATCGGGCGAGTTCAGCAGGCCCGCCGCGATCCGGCTACCGGTGCACGCCTGGCCGAACCGCGCGCCCTCCTCACCGGCGAACGCCACGAACCTGATCGGGTGGCTGTGCCGTACGTCCGCCTCGACGATAAGCCGGGCGACCTCCATGGCGGCCACCACCCCGGCGATGCCGTCGAACCGTCCGGCCCGCGGCACGCTGTCCAGGTGGGAGCCGGTGCCGACGGCGGGGGCGGGTCCGGCATCGCCGGGCCGTTCGGCGTAGCTGTTGCCCGCCGCGTCGGTCCAGGTTCGCAGGCCCAGCGCGGAGAGCTGGTCGGTGAACATCCGGTGCGCCGCGCGTTCCAACGGGGTGTACGCGAGTCGCGTCACGCCGTTGGTGCTCTCGCTGATCTCGGCGAACTTCGCCAGCAGGTCGGCCAACCGGCTGGCGTCGGCCAGGGGCAGGGCGACGTCGACGGTGTCCAGGCTCATCGGTGTGTCCGCGAGATGGCTGCGGCGGTGACGACCGGGGTGCCGTCGACCGCTGCCAGGACCGCGTCGGTGACGGGTAGCGCCGCCGCGACCGCCACCACCTCGGCGTGGGCGTGGGCGAGCAGGAGTCGGAGCGCCGGCAGCGCCGACATGTCGTGCCAGGAGGCGGCGAGAAGCGCGACGCGTGCTCCGGGGGGCGGGGGCGGGCTCAGCGAGAGCAGCCCGGAGTCTTCGTAGATGCGTACGGTGGGGAGGTCCAGCTCCCGGGAGACGACGTGGGCCAGCACGCCGTCGTCGAGGTTGTTCCGCACGACCACCACCGTCGGGGCGTACGGCCGCAGCGCGTCGGCGATCGCCGTGCTGACGAGTTCGACGGCCGCCGCGGCACCGGCACGGTCGGCGGTGACCGCCTGGTGGAGTTCGTCGACAGCGGCGGCGAGCTGGCTTGCCGGTGTTGGGTGTGTGTTCATGGCGTTCGTGGCGCGGTGACCCTCGGCGTTGGCCATGGGGAGGAGGCGCCGTCCCCCTTTCAGGAACCAGTGGACTGACAGCGGTCGGAGTTCAGGCGAAGCGGTGGAACCTGGGTCACGCTGGTTGTACGTCGACTGCGCCCTGGCGGTCCCGGACTCGTGGCTGATCGGGGATGTGCAGGTCCGCCGGGGTGAACAGGGCCCGGACGGGGCAGCGGGCCGCGGCCTCGCCCTGGCCGCCGCTGCGGTCGACGGCCGCCAGTACGGCGGGCACCACCGCGCCGTGGTCCCGAAGCGCGTGGACGGCGGTGGTGGCGCGTGAGCCGGACATGATCACGTCCTCGACGAGGACGACACGCTCGCCCGCGTGCAGTTCTCCCTCGATTTGCGTCGGGTGGTCGCCGGCAGCAGGGGTGGGGACCACCGCGAAGGGCAGACCGGTCTCCAGGGACAGGGCGGTGACGAGCGGTGCCACCTCTGCCCGGCCGGCCAGCCGGTCCGTTGTGGCGTCCAACAGGTCGGCCATCAGGGCGGCCATCCGCCGTAGGATCGTCGGGCGGGTTTCGAACAAGAAGACATCTATGTACACGTCGACCGGGCCGGCCGGTGCGAGGGTGAACTCGCCGGGCAGGCACGCCGCGGCGCGCAGATCGCGGGCAAGCTCCAGCCAACGTTGGTGACGGTTCTGGAAGGCGGTCGTGTCGCCGGTGCCGATGGTGCTGGGGGCGGCTCTGGTCATGGGGTCCCTCGAAAGGTCGCGGTTTTGTCCGTCTGGTCGGCTTCGGTGATCGGCGGTGACGGGGTGAACTCGTTGCCGTAGCCGAGTTCGGCGCTGAGCCGGGCCGCCGTGGCGAGCACCAGATGAGTCGCCCGGGCCCGGGCGACTGGATCACGCATCCGGTCGGCGGCCGCGGCGAGCGTGATGCTCGCGCAGGTCGCGCCGGTGGACGAGCGAACGGGCGCGGCCACCGCCCACACGCCTCGGTCCAGTTCGTCGTCGCAGACGTCGTAGCCTCGGGCCCGGACGACCGCGAGGTGTTCGATCACGGCGTCCGGGGTGGCCGGGGTGTCCGGGGTGAACGCGGTGAGCGGCCGTTCCGCGAGCAGCGCGCGGACGATGTCGGTGTCCATGTCGGCGAGGAGAGCGCGGGCGGACGCCGCCGCGTGCAGCGGCATCTCCTGGCCGATCCTTACGAACAGCCGCAGCGGGTGCACGCTCTCGATGAGAGCGATGCAGACCACCCGGTTGCCGACCAGTTCGGCGAGGAACACCGTCTCCCCGGACTCGGCGGCCGCGGCGAGCACCGCGGGGTGCGGGGCGACCAGTGTGGAGGTACGGCGGCTGTTCTGCTC
The DNA here is from genome assembly GCF_043204765.1 of Micromonospora sp. NPDC047730. Classification (NCBI taxonomy): domain Bacteria; kingdom Bacillati; phylum Actinomycetota; class Actinomycetes; order Micromonosporales; family Micromonosporaceae; genus Micromonospora; species Micromonospora sp. NPDC047730. The sequence goes on from NZ_JBIDCU010000010.1 coordinate 13,219, forward strand.
GGCCAGTTGACGGGCGGCGGGGCCGAGGAAGTAACGGCGGTTGACCGGGGATCGGGTGACGAACTCCTGTTCGGCCAGGACCGCCAGTAGCCGGTGCGCGCTGCCGAGCGGGATGTCGAGCGTCTCGTGTAGGTCCTTCATGCTCATCCCGTCGCCGTGACGGGCGAGGGTCCGCAGTATCTCCAGCGCTCTGACGACCGGTTGCACGCTGTCTCCTTCGAATTGGCTCGGCGGGCTCAGACCCGTAGTGAGCCGACGACTTCCGAGACGGACATGGTGCCCGATGCGGCCAGCAGCGGCCCGAGCTCCCGCACGATCTCCGCCATGGCGTACGGGCGGGCGAAGTTGGCCGTCCCGACCTGGACTGCGCTCGCCCCAGCGAGGAGGAATTCCAGGACGTCCCGCGCCGAGCTGATGCCGCCGCAGCCGATGATCGGGATGTCGACCGCGCGGGCGGCCTGCCAGACCAGGCGCAGCGCGATCGGTTTCACCGCGGGCCCGGACAGTCCACCGACGCCGTTGCCGAGTACGGCCGTACGGCGGGTGGCGTCCACGCTCATTGCCGGGAAGGTGTTGGCCACCGTGATGGCCGTGGCGCCGGCGCGCTCCGCGGCGCGGGCGATGTCCACGATCGACGTCACGTTCGGGGTGAGTTTGACGAACACCGGTACGTGCGAGCGGGCCACCACACCGGACACGACCCGTTCGACCGTGGCCGCGTCGGTGCCGATGGCCAGGCCGCCGTGTTCGAGGTTGGGGCAGGAGACGTTCACCTCGAGCGCTGCGGCGCCGTGGCCGGCAAGTTGCTCCGCCGCCGTCCAGTACTCCGCCACGGTCAGCCCGCCGACGCTGATGATGGTGGGCACGTCGGTGGCGAGGTACCGGGGGAGTACGCGGGAGCGGAACTCGTCGACACCAGGGCTGGGGATGCCGACGCTGTTGAGCATTCCGTCTGGAGTCTCGGTGATGCGGTGTGCGGGATTGCCGGAGCGCACCGCGGCGAAGACGGTCTTCGTGACCAGGGCGCCCAGCTCGTCCAGCGGCACCAGGGTGCCGAGCTCCGGGCCGAAACAGCCGGACGCGGGCATGACCGGGTTGCTCAGCCTGATGTCACCGAGAGTGACGGATAAATCGATGCTGGTTCGTTGTTCCTGGGTCCAGAACCGAGCTCTCGAGTCGGTCTCGCCGCCCGGGATGGCGACTGAAATACCCGAGTTGTCGGTTGAGGCATGCAGTCTCGTTTCCACGACGCGGATGTACCTCTTCCGTCTGGGAAGAGTCGACTATGCGTCACCGGCCGTGGTTCGTCAAGGGGTGGAAACCGCTGTCCCGAGAAGCGCCAGAGCTTTCGCATCGCTCTGAGAGGCGGCGCGTTTCAGCATGTGGAAGGCGATGTGGTCAAGCGCTGTTCGCTAGCCGTGAGGCGAGCTTCCCGTCGGAGGGCTTCCGCTCTCCGGCTACTCAGCGCAGTTTCCGGGACCGCTGACCCGGTCTGGAGGGCGGGCTCCAGAGTGCCGTGAGTGCCCAGGCGGCCGGGGCGGCTTCCGACTGGCCGAAGTTACGTTTCTGTTTCGCCGGGCGACGGCCACGCGTGCCGGTGACGCCAGCGAGCGTTGGCCGGGGCCGAGGTTATCAACACGTATTGACTACCCCATGTGATGGACGTATCTTCGGCTCTCCTTCCCCCGGAGGTGTTCATGAAGGTGACTCGAGCCGATGTGGCCAGGCGGGCGCAGACCTCGCCGTCGGTGGTCAGCTATGTGCTCAACGGCGGTCCACGCCCGGTCGCACCGGCCACCCGGGCCCGGGTCGAGGCAGCCATCCGGGACCTCGGGTACCGCCCGAACCGCGTGGCCCAGGCGCTCCGCCGTACCCGCAGCGGCTTCCTCGGCCTGTTGATGCCGGACGGCGGCAACCCCTTCTTCGCCGAGCTGGCCAACGCCATCGAGACCGAGGCGGCACGCCGCGGAAAGCTGCTGTTCCTGCTGCACTCCGACGGCGGCGAGGAGGGCGAGCGACTCGCCGCCATGGGGGACGTCCGGGCCGAGGGGGTGCTGTGGGTGCCGCACCACGAGAGCCCGTCGACCGCATCCGCCCTGGCCAACTCGCCGTGCCCGGTGGTGGTCCTCGACCGGGTGCCGGCCGATGCGGCGACCGGGTACGACTCGGTCGCGGTGGATCACCATCAGGGCGCCCGGCAGGCCACCAGCCATCTGGTCGAGCACGGCTTCCGGCAGGTGTCGTGCCTGTCCGGCCCGAGCGAGACCATCGTCGGCCGCGACCGGACGTCCGGTTGGCGGCAGGCGCTGGCCGACCACGGCATCACCGAAGGTGTGTGGGAGGTACCGGCGGACTTCACGCCGGAGGGCGGACGGGCGGCCGGGAACGAACTGCTCGACCGGTTGACCTTCCCGGCCGCCGTCTTCGTCGCCTCGGACCGGCAGGCGCTCGGCCTGCTGCGCGCCGTGCGCGAACGGGGGCTCGACGTCCCGCGGGACATCGCCATCGTGTCCTTCGACGGTACGGACGTCAGCGCCTACACCACGCCACCGCTGTCCACCATGCGGCAGCCCCTGCCGGCGCTCGCGGCCGGCGCTCTGACGCTTCTCGAGGAGCGAATACGCGACCCGTACCGACCGGCGCGGCACATCGCCCTGCCCGCCGAGCCCGTCTTCCGAACAAGTTGTGGATGTGGACAGCCATGAGTGTGCCAACCGGAAACCCCACCGCCGAACGCCGTTCCCCAGAGGCCGCGCAGGGAACCCTGCTGCGGTTGTCGCAGATCACCAAGGAGTACCGGTCCGACCGGGGCAAGGTGGTGCGCGCGCTCCACGAGGTGTCGCTCGACGTGCGGCAGGGCGAGATCCTCGCCATCATCGGCGCGTCCGGCTGCGGCAAGTCCACCCTGCTGCGGATCATGGCGGGCCTCGACACCATCACCTCCGGGCAGACGGAGTGGTCACGCCGGCCGACACCCGGCCGGGACATCGGTTACGTCTTCCAGGAGCCCGTCCTGCTGCCCTGGCGCAGCGTCTTGCGTAACGCCTGCATCGCGCCGGAGACGTTGAAGGAACCGCGGCAGCGGTACGAGCCCCGGGTGCGCGAACTGCTGAGCCTGGTGGGACTGACCGAATTCGCCGACGCGCTGCCGCGCGAACTCTCCGGTGGGATGCGGCAGCGGACCTCGATCGTGCGGGCGCTGGCCCACGATCCGATGCTGTTGCTGATGGATGAGCCCTTCGGCGCACTCGACCAGATCACCCGGGAGAAGCTGCACGACGATCTGCTCAACATCTGGACCGCGACCGGCAAGACCATCGTGTTCGTGACGCACAGCGTCGACGAGGCCACCTACCTCGCCGACCGGGTGGTCGTGCTCTCACCCCGCCCCGGTCGGGTACGCGCGATCCACGACGTGCCCCTGCCCCGCCCCCGGGACGCGCGGACAAAGCTCGATCCGCGCTTCGCGGAGTTCCAGGCCATGCTGCGGGGGGAGCTGTGACGGTTCAGACCTCGACACCCGAGCCGGCGGCACCGCCCGTCGCGCCGCCGCCGGCACCGGTTGGTACGTCGCGACGGGGCCGCCTGCGGTTCGTGGTCAAGCCCTTCGCGGCGCTGCTGTACGTCCTCGTGATCGTCGGCGCCTGGGGCGCGTACCAGGCGGTGGCGGACGTCCCACGGTATCTGCTCGCCAGCCCGACCGAGGTCGGATCGCAACTGCTGGACCTCGCGCGGACCGGAACGCTGTGGACCCACCTGGTGTACACGGTCCGTAACATCGGTGTCGGCTTCGCGATCGGGGCGGTGATCGGCGCCGCGCTGGGAGTGGCCGTCTCCCGGTCCCAGGTCGTCGACGCGATGCTCTCCCCGTTCCTGATCGTGTTCCAGGCGATGCCGAAGATCGCGCTCGCGCCCATGTTCGTGCTCTGGTTCGGCCTCGGCCTGACCAGCCAGTTCGTGCTCATCGTGAGCCTGTCCTTCTTCCCGATCCTGGTCGGTACCGCCACGGGGCTGCGGCAGGTGAACCCGGGCTACCGGGACCTCGCCACCATCGTCGGGCTGAACCCGGTAGCCCGACTGTTCCGCATCGACATCCGGGCAGCGTCACCGTCGATCTTCGCCGCCGCCCGGGTGGCCGCCGTCGACGCCATGACCGGAGCGGTCCTCGCCGAGTGGATCTCTTCAAGCCAGGGACTCGGCTACCTCCTGGTCGAGGCCAACTCCTCCTACCAGGTCCCCATGCTGATGGCCTCGATCGTGGTGATCGTGGCTGTCGGACTCGCCCTCTACCAACTGGTCTCCTTCGTGGAGGCCCGCGCCCTGCGGTGGCGCGATCCCGTCACGGCCTGACCACACGACCTGTCCGTCGTAGGCCGACCCCCATCGAACTGGAATACGAGGTACACCCATGCGCTCCATGACCCGTAGATCCCTCCTTGCCGGTATCGCCGCCAGCACCGTCATCGCCCTCACCGCCGGCTGCGGCGGCGTCGATGCCTCCAGCGGCGGCAGCGACGGTGGCACGACCAAGGTCAGCATCCAGATCGACGGCGCCGCCGCCCCCTACTACGCGCCGCTGTACTGGGCCAAGGAACAGGGCTACTTCACCAAGCAGAACCTCGACGTCGAATTCCTGTACGCCGACGCCGCGACCATCACCAAGAACGTGGCCGCCAACAACGTCCAGTTCGGCTTCCCGAACGCCGACAGTGTGATCCAGGCGGTGGCCAACGGCGTGCCGGACCTCGTCGTGCACACCACGTACCAGCAGGGCATCGGCGCGCTGCTCACCCTCGCCGACTCCGGCATCACCAACCCGGCCGACCTGAAGGGCAAGACGGTCGCGGTGACCAGCCTCGGCTCCCCGAACTACGTCCAGCTGACGGCGATCGCCGCCTCGGCGGGCCTGGACGTGAAGAAGGACCTGACGGTCAAGGTCGTCGGTACCGGCGCCATCGTCTCGGCACTGCAGAACAAGCAGGTCGACGCGATCGTCTTCTCGCGGCTGCGCTACTACACCCTGCAGGCCGCCGGGGTGCAGGTCACCCAGATCCTGTCCAACCAGTACCTCCCGTCGTTCGGCAACGTCGTGATCACCGGCCAGCAGTTCGCCAAGGAGAACCCGAAGGCCGTCACCGGATTCACCACCGCGCTGAACGCCGCGCTGCAGGACCTCATCGACGGCAAGCTGCCGCAGGCCGTCGAGATGTCCGTCCAGAAGTACGCCACCAGCTTCGCCGGCCAGGAAAAGTCGGTCACCCAGGTGATGCAGGAAGTCTTCGTCAAGGACCTGTGGCAGAGCGACGCCACCAGGGCGCACGGGCTCGGCTACGGCGACCCGGTGGCCTGGCAGAACGCCGTGGACGCGCAGAAGAAGTACGGCCTGATCCAGGGCGACGTGCGGGCGTCCGACTTCGTGAAGGCCACCTCGTGACCGAGCAGCGACTCGGCAGGCTACCGCGCGCCGTGCTCGGCACGGCGTCGGTAGCGGCCTTCCTGCTGGCCTGGCAGGGCTACGTCCACCTCGCGCACGTGCCCACATACACCCTCCCCGGCCCGATCGAGATCGTGACGCACACCTGGCGGATGCTCACCGGCGAGCAGTTGCTCGTCCACCTCCGGGTGACCGGTGCCGAACTGCTGCAGGGGGTGGCGATCGGATTGACGGTCGGCGTGCTCGCCGGGGTGGCGATGTCCCGATGGCGCTGGCTGGAACGAGCGGCCATGCCGCTGCTGGTGTTCATCCAGATCACCCCGAAGATCGCGATCGCACCGCTCCTGGTGCTGTGGCTCGGGCTCGGCGTGACCAGCAAGATCACCCTGGTCGCACTGGTCACGTTCTTCCCGGTGCTGGTCAACACGCTGGCCGGGCTGCGCGGCATCGGTACGAACTACCGCCACCTGTGTCAGGTGCTCGCGCTCTCCGGCCCACGGCGGTTCTTCCGGCTCGAACTGCCGATGACCCTGCCGCACATCGTGGTCGGGCTCCGCCTCGGTGCGCTGGCCGGGGTCACCGCCGCAGTGATCGGCGAGTTGATCGGCGCCCAGGGCGGGCTCGGATACCTGGTCGCGCAGAGCCAGGAGACCGACAACATCCCGCAGGCAATGGTCGGGCTGCTGCTGCTGAGCCTGCTCGGGCTGGCCTCCTGGTCCGGTATCGGCGCCGTCGCCGGCTGGCTCCGCTCCCGGTTCGGTGTGACCGATGGCTGAGTCGCCGCGGAGCCGCCGTTGCCGGCGGAGGCCGGGACGATGACCGGGCCACCCCGGCGCATCGTGGTCGACACCGACGGAGGCGTGGACGACCTGGTGGCACTCGCCTGGTTGCTGCGCCTGCCGGATGTGGAGATACCGGCGATCATCGCCACCGGCGGGGCACGGCCCGCCGATGTCGTCGGGGCGGCGGTCACCCATGCGCTTCGCGTGCTCGCTCCGGCCCGGCGGCCGCTGCTGCTGCGGGGCGCCGAGATCGACCCCGCCGCGCGGGCCGCGGTCCCGTCGGGCGCGCGGCTGCACGGCGAGTACGGCCTCGGGCCGTTCGTCCCCACGCACGGTGCCGAGTTCGACGGCGACGTACGCGTCGACCCGTCACTGCCGGCGCACACCGACTACCTGGTGCTCGGCCCGTTGACCACCGCCGAGCGCCTCGCCGGGCAGGTGAGCCATTGGCCCGCGCACGTCCGGTTGACCGTGATGGGTGGGGCATTCTCCCTGCCCGGCGTGGTGCGGGGCGCCGAGCCGAACTTCGCCCGCGACCCCCGGGCCGCTCGGCAACTGTTCGCCGAGCCGCCCGGCCGGGGCGTGCGGGTCGTGCCGACGGACGCGACCACCCGGGCGAGCTGCCCGCCGGAGGCCGTCCGGCGGGTGCTCGCCGGCGGCAACGGCTGGCCCGGGGTGCGCGCGCAAATGCTGGCGCGGTACTGGTCCGGCACAGCCAGCCGATACTGCCACGACCTGGTGGCCGCAGCTGTCGTGGCGCGTCCGGAGGTGGTGGCGGTCGAGACGCCCGCCAGGGTGGCCGTCGACGCGTACGGCCGCTCGGACATGACCCCAGAGGAGAACGTGGCCGTGACGGTGGTGAGCCGCCTCGACGACACGGCGTGGCGCGAGATCGTCCTGGCATGGGCGACCGACAGAGAGGCGACGGTGCGTTGAACGGCCCGAAGATCGCGGTGGTGGGCAGCGCCAACCTTGACCGCATGGTGGTGACCGACCGGCTCCCCGGGCCGGGGGAGACGCTGACCGCCCGGGAGTACCGGGAGGGTGTCGGCGGTAAGGGCGCGAACCAGGCGATGACCATCGCCACCCTCGGTACGCCCGTCGGCTTCGTCGGATGCGTCGGCGCCGACGCCGCTGGTGAGCAGGTGCGGCAGCGGCTCGCCGGCCGGGGCGTGGACGTGTCGGGGCTGGCGGTCGTCCATGACGTCCCCACAGGGACAGCACTGATCACGGTGGACGGCGCCGGCGAGAACGTGATCGTGGTACACCCAGGGGCGAACGGCGCACTGGACGCGGCCCGCGTCGACCGGCACCGGGACATGATCGCGACGGCAGCGCTCACCCTGATGCAGTGCGAGGTCGCGGCGCCCGCCCTGGAGCGGGCCGCAGCGCTGGCCGGGGGCCTCCTGGTGCTGAATCCCGCGCCCGCGACTCCGCTTCCCGACGTCCTCGTACGCCGGGTGGATGTGCTGGTGCCCAACCGGGCCGAGTTGGCGGTCCTGGCCGGCACGTCCCTGCCGGAGAGCCTGGACGACGTGGCGAGCGCCGTCGGCAAGCTCGGGCTCGCGGCGACCGTCGTGGTGACCCTCGGGTCGCAGGGCGCGGCCGTGATAGAGCCGGACGGCCGAGTTGATCACGTTCCGGCGCTCCGTACCGAGGCCGTGGACACGACCGGCGCCGGCGACTGCTTCTGCGGAGCCCTCGCGACCGCCCTGGTGGCGCGGCCCGGCCGGGCCGTGGCGGAAGCCGCCCGCTGGGCGGCCGTCGCGGCGGCGCTGTCGACACGTGGCCGGGGCGCACAAGGCGCGCTGCCGACCCTGGATGAGGTGTCCAGGGCGATGAGTGCCACCGACCGTCCGTTCTCGTAGCAGGCCTCCGCAGCTCCCGCTCGCTGTGGCTGCGAACGTGAGCCGGGATCGCGCCGTTGCGGTTAGCTCAGTCGAGCAGGGCGAGGAACCGGCGGAGGGCGGGGTTCGTGCTGTCGCGCGGCCAGGCCAGGGCGACGTCCACGGTGGGTGTCGGGGCGGTGAACCGGCGCAGCCGTACCTCGCGCAGCCGCAGCGCGCGGGCGCGGCCGGCCGGAACGGCCGCGACCACGTCTCCCTGCGCCACCGCCCGCAGCAGTTGCTCGTCGTCCGGCTCCTGCCGGACGAGCCGGAACCCGCCCTGCGGCCAGACCTGGGCAATCGTACGGTCGAACATGCCGGGGCCGTTCTCGCGCGGCCACATCACGGCTGGTAGGTCGACCACCTCGGCCCGGCTGACCCGGCGACGGCTGGCGGCGAGGGGGTGACCTGCGGGCAGGGCCAGCAGCAGCTCCTCGGTGTCGACCGTCCGGCAGGCCAACGCCGGTTCGTCGACGGGCGGGCGGACGAACGCCACGTCGAGCCGGCCGGCGAGCAGGCCGGCCACGTTCGGCGCCGTCCAGGCCGTCTCCGGGACCACCTCGACGTCCGGGTGGGCGGCCCGGAACCGGGCGACCAGCGCGTCGACCCGGCCGCCCCGCGCCGACCGCGTGTACGCGAGCCGGAGTCGGCCGCCCCGCCCGCGTACCAGGTCCCGGATGCGGGTGGTCCCCGCGTCCACCTCGGCGAGCAACCGGGCGGCCTCGTCGGCGACCCGCGCCCCCACCTCCGTCAGCCTGCATCCCCGGCTGGTGCGGTGCACGAGCGGCACACCGAGCTGGCGTTCCAGGGCCCGGATCTGCTGGCTGAGCGCGGGCTGGGCGACGCGCAGCCGGGCGGCGGCCCGGGTGAAGTGCAGTTCTTCGGCGAGCACGGCGAAGTAGCGCAGCCGCCGCAGGTCCAACCAGGCGTCCAGGGTCGGCGCGTCGGACATGGATCGATCATAAGCCCCGCTTATCGCCGGCTGTCCGATCCGTCTTGGACGGCGGCCCGCCGGGACGGCGACGATCCGAGGCCAACGGCACGAGCGAGGGAGCGGACGATGACGGCAGCGACGGACGTGGTGGTGGTCGGGGGTGGGGTCGTCGGGATGACGGCGGCGGTCACCCTTCAGCAGCGGGGGGCGCGGGTGACCGTGCTGGCCGCCGACGACCCGGCGGACACGGTGTCCACGGTGGCCGCCGCCGTCTGGTACCCGAGCCACACCGACCAGGACCCGCGGGTGCTGCGCTGGGCGCGGGAGACCCACACGGAGCTGGGCCGCCAGGCCGCGGACGGTGTGCCGGGGGTGGTCGAGCGGCCGACCCGGATGCTGCTGCGCCAGCCGTACGCCGGCCCGCCGTGGTGGGCGGAGGCGTGCGGGGACCTGGTGGCGGAGCCGGCGGGGCCGCCGTACACGACGCTGCTGCGGTTCACCGCGCCGACGGTGGAGATGACGCCATACCTGGCCTGGCTACGGCAGCGGCTGGAGGCCGGCGGCGGGCGGGTGCTGCGTCGCCGGGTGCGGCGGCTCGCCGACGCGTTCGACACCGCGCCGACGGTCGTCAACGCGACGGGTCTGGCCGCCGGTCAGCTCGCCGCCGACCCGGCCGTGCACCCGGTGCGCGGGCACCTGGTGCTGGTGGCGAACCCGGGCCTGACCGTCTCGGTGCGCGACGAGGACGACCCGGCCGGGATCACGTACGTGCACCCGCGCCGGCACGACGTGGTGCTCGGCGGCACATACCAGCCGGGGGTGGGGCACACCGCGCCCGACCCGGACACGGCGGCGGCGATCCGGCGCCGCTGCGTCGCGCTGGTGCCGGAGTTGGCCGAGGCACTGGTGCTCGGCGAGCGGATCGGGCTGCGGCCGGCCCGGCACGGCGGCCCGCGGGTCGAGACGGATCCGGAGCCGGCCGGCCCGCGCGGCAGCCGGCTCGTGCACGCGTACGGCCACGGCGGGGCGGGGGTCACCCTGTCCTGGGGGTGCGCCGCCGAGGTGGCGGACCTCGCCCTGGGCGGCTGACCGGGCGCACCCGGGCGACGCTCTTGTGCCGCGTCAAGCGGCTGGGGCGGGGCCCGGGTGCGTCCCGCCAGGTGGTGTGGAAGTCGGGCTCCGTTCGGGGGAGGGGGTGGGAGCGCCCCGATCCGGCTCGCACACCAGGCCGGAGCCCACGGCCCCGTTCACCACCGGATGCCGGAATCCGGGACGAGCATGCGCGCCGGTTCATAGGCTGGCGAGCGGGAGCACGTCGGGAGGCTGTCGGAGGGGCATCGTGGACAACGTGATCAGTGACGCTCTGCAGGGCGTCCAGGAGGTCGAGATCACCGTGACCGGCCGGAAGACCGGCCGGCAGATCTCGCACCCGGTGTGGTTCGTGCAGGAGGACGACAGCGTCTTCCTGGTGCCGATCACCGGCTCGGACAGCGACTGGTACAAGAACGTCCGGCGGACCCCGTTCATCCAGCTGGCCGCGAACGGCACGGCCCTGAGCTCGAGCGCCACCCCCGTCACCGACGCCGACCGGGTCAACCACGTCGTCGAGATGTTCTGCCAGAAGTACGGCGCCGACCAGGTCGAGGCGCATTACCCCAAGCACGACGTCGCCGTCCAGGTCCCACTCGGCTGATCCGAAACCACATCGACGACCTTCCCGCAGCGCGGTCGCACCTCATGAACCGAGCGCCGTCGGCTTGAGATGCAACCGCGCTGCCGGAGGACGGCTCACTCGTTGCGGGCGGTCTCCGGGCCGGTGATCCGCCGCAGCAGCGGCAGCGTAGAGGCGACGATGCCCAGCGACACCGCCAACCCACCGACCACCATGAGGTAGAACGACGGTTTCGGTGCCAGCAGCGTGTAGCCCAGCTGCGCCCGCAGGAACAGATGCGCGGCCAGGAACCCGATTCCGATCGCCACCGCCGCGACGATCAGCAGTGGCGCGGCGGTCTCCAGCGCGACCACCCGGCGCAGGGTGCGCAGTTGCACCCCGGTGAGCCGCAGCATGCTGAACGGCCGCCGCCGGTCGCTCAGCCCGCCGGCCACGCTCACCGCCAGGCTGCATCCCGCGATCGGCAGGCTGGCCAGCATCACCACGTTGGCCAGCTGCTGGAACTGCCTCAGCAGCCGCGCGGAACTCGACTCCCATTCGGCGGTGCTGGTCGGGAAGCGATCCTTCGGGAACGCGTCGATCAGCATCGTCCGGGCCCGCTCGAACGCGGAGCGGCTGGTCGTGTCGACGACCACCGACACGATCGGCTGCCGGTCGACCTGCGCGGGATCGACGTCGACGGCCTCCCAGACGTACGTGTCGTCGGTCAGGTCGAACGCGCGCAGGCCGACGAGGTCGGGGGTCACGGTCGCGACCTTTGCGCCCGCGGGGCAGCTGCCGTACGCCGCCAGGCGGTCCAGCTCGGCACAGGTGATGATGCCGTGCCACCCGTCCGGGTCGGGGTTGCGGTGCACCACGGTCACGCTGCGCACCCCGGGGATCGCCGCGAGGCCGGCCGGGATCTGGTCCGGGGTCGGCGCGGGACCGTCCTCGGGCCAGAAGATCTTCGACAGTGACGTGGCGGCCACCGAGTCGGTGCGCGGCTCGCCGCGGTTGGCGATGTACGTGGTGATCGTGCCGGTCGCCACGCTGGTCACGAACAGCGCCACGATCAGCCCACTCACGGACCGGAACCCCGCCTGCGGGTTGTCCGACAGGCGGCGTGCGGCGATGAGCGTGGCGGGCCGGCTCGCCCGCCCGGCCAGCAGCCGCGCGGCGATCATGGTCAACCACGGCCCGGCCAGCACCAGCCCGACCAGGATCAGCAGAAACCCCGAGAGGTACGCGGTGAGCTGGCCGTTGGTCGTGGCGGGACGCCGGCCGATGAAGTACGTCAGTTCGGCGAGGCCGGCGACCAGCGGGACGAGCCGCCAGGCGCGCGGCGGCTTCGGCGTCACCCGTCGACTCACGCCCAGCGGCGAGATCTGCACCCGCCGCAGGGCCAGCCAGGAGGCCACGACGGCACCGACCGGGATGCCGAGCGCGACCAGCAGGACGTCGACGATCGTGAGAGAGAGGTCGGCGGCGAAGAACGGCTCGCCGGTGAACGGGATCGCCGCGAGGCCGGGCCGGAACGCGAAGAACAGGCCGAACCCGGCGGCGGTCCCGGCGACGGCGGCGAGTGTCGACTCGACCGCCGAGATCAGCGAGATCTGCCGTGGCGTGGCACCGACCAGCCGCATCGCGGCGAAGCGCTGCTCCCGGCGGGTGGCGGCCAGCCGGGTTGCGGTGCCGATGAAGATGAGCACCGGGAAGAGCAGTGCGGCCGCGACCACGGACAGCACGAGCGCCATGCCGTCGCCGTTGATGCCGACATAGCAGCCGTTGGCGCAGCCGTCCGGAGAAGTGGTCATGATCTGGGTGACCTGGCGGGCACCCAGGTGCTCCAGGTCGGCGGGCGGGCGGCCGATGACGATCAGCAGCGACTCCGGAGAGGGCAACGCCTCCCGGCCGATCGTGCCGACCTCGTGGCCGGGGAAGCGGTCACCGAGTTCCGCGGCCGGGGTGGCCCGCAACAGCTCGCCGAGGGCGGGTGAGACGTAGTACTCGCCAGGCCCGGGCAGGCGTGGGATGCCCGGCGGCAGGGGCGCGTCCGGGCCGGTCGCCGCGACCTCGACCCGGCCGATGGACGTGCCGTGGTAGTAGTCCTCCCGGATGAGCCACCACAGCGGGTCGACCGAGGGATCGGAGGAGGCCGGGGCGACGGCGGTGTTGAGCCAGGCGTTCCGTTGGTTCTGTGCGCCGACCGCGTTCATGCCGGCGACTGTCGCCAGGAGCATGCCGACGCCGAGCGCCACCGCGGCGGCGATGACAACGAGCCGGGTGGCGGCTTCCCGCCCGCCGGCCACGGACAGCCGTACCGCGAACCGGATCATGCGGGCACCAACGCGTTCACCTTGCCGTCGCGCACGATGACCTGCCGGTCGGCGTACGCGGCGACGCGGGCCTCGTGGGTGACGAGCACGACGGTCGTGCCCTGCTCCCGGGCGGAGGTGACCAGGAGGTTCATGACCTGCTCGCCGGTCAGCGAGTCGAGCGCCCCGGTCGGCTCGTCGGCGAACAGCGCCCCGGGCCGGGCGACCAGGCCGCGGGCCAGCGCGACCCGCTGCGCCTGGCCGCCGGAGAGTTCACCGGAGCGCCGCCGCTCCAGCCCGGCCAGGCCGAGCCGCTCGAACCAGGGCCGCGCCTCCGTGAGCGCCGCGGCCCGCTTGACGCCGCTCAGCAGCAGCGGCAGCGCGACGTTCTCCTCCGCGGTCAGCTCCGGTACGAGCTGGCCGAACTGGAACACGAACCCGAACTGGTCCCGGCGCAGGATGCTGCGCTCCTGCTCGCCCAGGGTGTCGATCCGGCGGCCGTCGAAGTGGATTTCGCCGGCGTCCGGCACGAGGATCCCGGCCAGGCAGTGCAGCAGGGTGGACTTGCCGGAACCGCTCGGGCCCATGATGGCGACGATCTCGCCCGGGGCCACCGATACGCTGGCGCCGCGCAGCGCCGGCGTCTCGCCGAAGGACAAATGGACGTCGCGCGCCTCGATCGCCCTCATCCGCGTACCACCTTCTTGAGGGCGTCCAACCGGGCGACCGTGGTGTCGATCCAGTGCAGGTCGGCTTCCAGGTGGAACAGGCCGTGGTCGGCCAGCATGGTGTCGACCAGGTTGCCGTTGCGCTTGATCTCGGTGAGTTCCGTCATCCGCCGCAGGTGCGTGGCGCGCTGCGTGTCGAGGTATTCCTCGGCGGGGCGGTCGAGCATGAGCGCCAGCACGACCTTGGTGAACAGCACGGTCTGCAGGTTGGGCTCGGCCTCGACCGGCTCGGTCAGCCACGACTCGAACTCGGTCGCGCCCCGGTCGGTGATGACGTAGCGCTTGCGTTCGGGGCCGACGCCCGGCTCGACCTCGCCGACCACGATCTTGCCGTCGCGGACGAGTCGGCCGAGGGTCGCGTAGACCTGGCCGAACGGCAGCGGCTTGCCGCGGCTGAAGAAGGAGTCGTAGTCGCGCTTCAGGTCGTAGCCGTGGCTGGGCTCGCGTTCGAGCAGGCCGAGGAGGGTCATGGGAACGCTCATGGCGGACACCATACCCCGAGCGTATACCTCGCGTATATATCCCGCGCGTATATCAGCGTTCGTCTGTCCCGGGCGTGGGCGGCCGACCTGCCACGGCGGTGGGGCTGACGTGCCCGGCCGACGCCACCGGGGTCAGTGCGAAGTGGACCGTACGCCCGGTCTTCGCCCGCCCGAGCCAGTGCGTCAACGGCACCACCACCCCTTGCAGCAGCGGGTGCTTGCGCACCAGCGCCCGGCTGGCCGCCCGGTGCTCGGCCCCGGTCAACCGCCGCGCCTCGGCCTCGACCGCCGCCCCGGTCGGCTTTCCCAGCCCGGTCGACGGGGCCACGGCCACCCGCGGGTTGTTGCGGATCCGCCTGGTCTTCCACGCCTTCTCGAAACTGCGCACGTACGCCCGCTCTCCCGCCACCGCGATGCTCACCGCCGCGGCCACGGCCGTTCCGTCGCGCCTGTACGTCGTCAGTGCCACCGTCTTCTGGCGGGCCAGCGGTGCCCAGGCGGCGGACGGGGCGGGATCGACGTACCCAACCACCCAGCCCAACTGCCGCAGCCGGGCCACCAGCGCGACCAGGGCGAGTACGGCGGACAGGCCGACCAGCCAGGTCTGCCCGGCGCTGCCGCCGGCGTCCGCGTCGACCAGGTGCGAGACCGTGTGCGCCGCCCCGCCGACCAGGTACCCGGCGAGGGCGACGGCCAGGGCGTCGGCCCAGATCAGCGCCAGCAGCAGGGTCACCCCGATGCCGAGCTGGAACGCCCCCACGTCGTGCACGAAGTGCTCGTGCGGTGGGAAGTCCACCGCCGAACTGAAGGAGAAGGGCCGCAGCAGGGCCCACACCCCGATGATCACCGACGCCGCGCCGAGCAGCGCGGCCACCCCACGTCCAAGGCTTCTCATGCCCCTGAGACGGGCCGGCCGCCCGCGGTGTGACCCGCGGCCCGGTCGGGGACCGCCAACTCGACCACGCCCCGCACGTCGGGGTAGCGACGGCGGGGCTCGGTGGGCGGCCGGGCGGCAGCAGCGGCGCGATCGCGGCCCACGAATCGTCCGAGGCGATCCACCGCGGCTGCTCACCCTCCGCACATCCCGGCGGGACGCTCCTCAGGTCCGCCGGGATGTCACCCGCCACCCGAGGTCAGGAGTTCCCTCCAGCGCTGCGGTAGCGCTCAACCTCCGACCACACGGCGGACATCCCGGCGAGGCAGCGGTCGAACGCCTGGGCGTGTTCCCGGTAGGCGGCGCGGTTCGGCCCCGGGTGCACGCAAAGGTCGTCCTCGTCGTTGACGGTCCACGGCGGCACGTCGTGGCCGAGGGCGCCGGGCAGCAGGGAGGCGACGCCCCGGGCACCGAGTTCGCTGGTGAGCTGCCGCCGGACCGGGCGGCCGAGCACGTCGGCGAAGATCTGCGCCCACACCGTCGACCGCGCGCCGCCGCCAGCCAGCCGCCAGGGCCGGTCACCGACGTCCGCGCCGCTGGCCAGCACCCGGTCGAGCTGCACCCGGTGGTACTGCGCGACGCCTTCGATGACGGCCCGGGTGAGGTGGCCCCGGCGGTGGTTGCTGGAGATGCCGAGGAAGGTGCCGGACGCCGACGGATGCTCGGGCGAGCCGTTGACGAAGGGCAGGAACAGCAGGCCGTCGGCGCCGGGCGGCACCGCGGCGGCCTCCTCCAGCAGTTCCGCCGCGGCGACGCCGCCGGTCTGCTGGTGGGGCACCCCGGCGCAGGCGAGCCAGTCGAGGTTGGCGGCTGACGTGGGCGCCACCTCCATGGCCAGCATCGTGGCCGGATCGGGCATGAAGGCGCTGAGCGTGACCTCCGGGGCGGGGGTGCGGGCGGGCACCACCACGCCGTTGATCGCCCAGGTGCCGACGATGATCGTCCCGTCCCCGAGCTCCCGACCTCCGGCGCCGAGTGTGGCGGCCACGCAGTCCATGCACCCGGCGATGACCGGCAGGCCCTCGGGCAGCCCCGTGCGGGCCGCCGTCGCCGCGCTCAGACCGGCGACCACCTCGTCGGACCTGCGCAGCGGTGGGAACCGGTCCAGGTCGGCGGCGGGCAGGCCCACCAGTTCGAGCGCCGTCGGCGTGTACGCGCGGGTGTCGAGCCCGACCATGCCGAACGCGCTGGCGTCGCTGTAGTCCGCGCTGGCCACGCCGGTGAGCTGCGCGGTGACCCAGTCTTTGCAGGACAGCACCCACCGGGTGGCGGCGTAGGTCGCCGGTTCGGCGTCCCGCAGCCAGCGCAGCAGGACCGCGGGCTGGGCGGCCCACGGGATCGAGCCGGTCTCCCGGGCCAGCCGGCGGGCCCCCTCCGGCGGGATCGCCTGGACGATGTGCTGCGCCCGGCTGTCCGACGAGGCGATGGCCGGCCCGATCGGGCGCAGGGACGCGTCGACCGGGTAGATGCCGTTGCCGTGTGCGGCCACGCCGATGCCCGCCGGGGCGTACCCCTCGGCGGCCAGCTTGCCGCCGACGTCCGCCAGCAGCGACAGCACCGTGTCGGCGAGGGCGGTCATGTCGACGTCGTGGCGGTGGGCGGTGACGCTGGTGCGCGGAGTGCGGGCGTGCACGACGGCCAGCTCGTTGCCGACGACGTCGAAGGCGGCCACCTTGGTGGCGGTGAGGCCGACGTCGACCCCGAGATAGCAGGTGTGCGGGGTCGTCACGACGTCCTCCTGTCGCTCGTTCCGGTCGCCGGGGCGAGGCTCAGCCCGCGCGGGCGGAAGCGCCGCAGCTCCGCCCGGTAGGCGGCAACCTCGGCGTCGGCCCGTTCGGTGTCCCAGCCGAGATGCCGTACGGCGACGTCCGCGCAGGTCACGGCCGCCGACACCGCCATGTCCGGGCCGAGGCCGATCAGCGTACGGCGCAGCAGCACGTCCGCCAAGGTCACGGCCCGTTCCTCGCGGAAGGCCATGACAACCTCGGCGGCGACCGCCCCGGTCCGCTCGTCGACGACTTCGGCCAGTGTCGGGTCGGCCACGGCGAGTTCGAGGACCCGGCGGGCCCGGACGCCGTAGATGTCCAGCAGCCGGGCGGACTGCGCCGGAGTGAACGGAGTGGCCGAACGCGCGAAGTCCGCGCGGAAGGCGTACCAGTCCGGCGTGTCGGCGCCGGGCAGCGGCCGGGTACGGGTGGTGCACCGTTGCGCCGGCCGGCCGAGCACCTTCAGCGCCTCGTCGGTGGCGTCCTCGGCGAGGGCCCGGTGGGTGGTCAGCTTGCCGCCGATGATCGTGAGCAGCCCCTCGTACGCGGGCGCGTGGTTGAGCACCGTGTGCCCACGACTGATCTTGGCGTTGTCCGACACGCCGGCCGTGTAGGGCAGCGGGCGGATTCCGGCGATGCTGTAGAGCACGTCGTCCGGGGTGAGGCCGGCCTGGGGGAACAACCGGTTGGCCTCGGTGAGCAGGTAGTCGATCTCGGCGTCGCTGGCGACGACCTCGTCCAGGTCACCCTCGTAGGTGAGGTCGGTGCTGCCGAGGACGTAGCGGCCCTCCCAGGGGAAGATGAAGATCGGTCGCCGGTCGGCGGCGGCCTCGAAGAAGATGCAGGTGTCCGGGGCGCCCGGGAACGGGTCGATGATGACGTGGCTGCCCTTGGTGCCGCCGTTGAGGCGCCCGCTCGCCACCTGGCCGTCGAGGATCCGGTCGATCCACGGCCCGGCCGCGTTGATCGTGAGGCGTCCCCGGATCTCCCCCTCGCGCCCCGACTGGTTGTCCCGGGTCCGGACCCCGTCCACCCGCCCGCCCGTCACGAGCAGACCGGTCACCGTCGTGTAGGTCAGCACCCGCGCGCCCAGCCGCTCGGCGTCGACCAGCAGCTCGACGCAGAGCCGCTCGGCCCACGGCACCTGGGCGTCGTTGAAGAGCACCCCGCCGCGCAGCCCCTTGCGCGAGAGGTGGGGCCAGCGCCGGCCGATCGCCCGGGGGGACATGCCCCGGCTGCGTCCGCGCCCACGGCCCGCGGCCAGGACGTCGAACGCGGCCAGGCCGAGGCGGATCAGGGGTCCCGGCCGGCTGTCACCGGCGTAGAACGGGATCAGCATGGGGTAGTCGTGGACCAGGTGCGGCGCGGTGCGGAACAGCAGGTGCCGTTCCCGGATCGACTCGTGCACCAGGGCGAAGTCGTAGCGCTCGAGGTACTTCAGGCCGCCGTGGATGAGCCGGCTGGAGGTGGCGGTGGTGCCGGCGCCGACGTCACCGCGGTCGACCACGACGACGCTGAGGCCCCGGCTGGCGGCGTCTCGGGCGATGGCGAGGCCGTTGATGCCGGCGCCGATGACCACGAGGTCGACGATGTCATCGGCGCCGGTCTGTGGGTGTGGCATGAGGAGCTCCCGGAGATGAGGGGTGCGGGCCGGGTGGGAGACCCGCACCCCTGGCGATGATCAGGACGCGGAAGAGGCCGACCGCTCCCGGAAGAGCTCGTAGGCGTCCTCGGGCTTGGCGTCGTCGTGCACCACGGCGCGGACCGCGGCCAGCATCGCGGCCGGGTACTCGCTCTGGAAGATGTTGCGGCCCATGTCGACGCCCGCCGCGCCCTCCTGCATCGCCCGGTACGCCATGGTCAGCGCGTCGAGCTCGGGCAGCTTCTTGCCGCCGGCGACGATGATCGGCACCGGGCAGGCCGCGGTCACGGTCTCGAAGCCCTCGTTGACGTAGTACGTCTTGACGATGTGGGCGCCCATCTCCGCGCTGATCCGGGTGGCGAGCCGGAAGTAGCGCGCGTCGCGGACCATGTCCTTGCCCACGGCGGTCACGCCGAGCACGGCGATGCCGTGCCGCTGTCCGGCGTCCACCAGGGCCGCCAGGTTCGCCACCGACCGGGACTCGTGCTCGCCGCCGATGAACACCTGGATCGCCAGCGCCGCGGCGTTGAGCCGGACCGCGTCCTCGATGTCCAGGGCGATGTGCTCGTCCGACAGGTCCCGCAGCACGCTGGGCCCGCCGCTGGCCCGCAGCACGATACCGGCGTTGCTGTGCGACGGGATGCTGGTGCGCAGGGCACCGCGGGTCATCATGATCGCGTCGGCGTCCGGCACGAGCGGGGCGATGTTGGTGTCCAGCCGCTCCAGGCCGGCCATCGGCCCGAGGAAGTAGCCGTGGTCGAAGGCCAGCATCACCGTACGGCCGTTGTCGGGTCGGAAGATCCGGGACAGCCGGTTCTGCAGGCCCCAGTCCTGGGCGTGGGCTCCCTTGACATGGAAGCCGGCGGCGGTGGCGGCGGCCCCGCCGAAGTCGCGGGCGTCGAGCAGACCGTCGGTGTCAGCCATTGCTGTTTTCTCCTGTGCTAGTTCCAGCGGTTGTCGCGGCCGCGGGTCGCAGCCGTCGACGGGTTCGGGTGGTCCCGCCGGTGTTGCGGAGCGCTCCGCCACCGGCGAGGAAGAGGACGAACAGCACCAGGCCGCCCTTGAGCAGGTTCTGCGCGGCCGTGCTCCAGCCCACGAGGTTGACGAGACCGTCGAGCAGGATGAAGAAGAGCGCGCTGCCCCAGATGCCGACCGGCACGGCCCGGCCGCCCGAGATGAGCGTGCCGCCGATGACGACGACGGCGACCGAGTCGAGCAGGTAGCGCGTGCCCAGGTCGGGCGACGGCGCGATGTAGGCGGCGAGCAGCGCGCCCGCCAGTCCGGCGAGGGCGCCACTGGCCAGGTAGGTCGTGCCGATGATCCGGGTGACGGGGATGCCGGCCCGTTCCGCGGCCGGCCGGCTCTGCCCGACCGCGAGCAGCGAGCGACCGTACGTCGTGCGGCGGAGCAGGACGACGACCAGCGCGGTCAGCGCGGCCACCGCGACGGCGAGCACGGGCACGCCGGCCGGGCGCAGGTTGAGCAGCTTGCGCAGCCCGTCGTCGGGCACCGCGGTGAAGCCGTCGGCCAGCGACAGCGTCAGCGACGAGGCGATCAGCCCGGCGGCCAGGGTGGCGATGATCGGCGGGACGGACAGCCCGAGGATCGCCACCACGCTGATCACCGCGACGGCCAGCCCGGTACCGATGCCGGCCAGGATGCCGACCGGCACCGAACCGGTCGACGCGGTCACCTGGACCGCGACGAAGCCGGCGAGGGAGATGATCGGCGCCACCGACACGTCGATGTTGCCCGGCCCCGCGGTGATCACCAGCATCTGGCCGAGGCCGACGATGACCAGGTACGGGGCCAGGGACAGCGCGAGCGAGACGGTCTGCCCGCTGCCCTGACTGGAGATGGCGAGGATGGTGACCCAGACCAGCGTGGCGGCGACGAAGCCCCAGATCCAGGGGCGGGCGAGCGTACGGAGGGTCATCGGAGCACCTTTCCGACCACGGCGCGGCCGGCCAGCACGGCCAGCACGATCACGCCCTGTACGGCCGACTGCATGTTCGACGGCACGTCGAGCAGGCTGAGGACGACACTGACCAGGCCGAGGGTGATGCCGCCGATGGCGACGCCCCACGGCACGGCGGTGCCGCCGGCGAAGGATCCGCCGCCGAGGATCACCGCGGCGACCGTGATCAGGGTGTAGCTGGTGGCGGACGAGACGTCGCCGCCGCCGGTCTGCGACGCGAGGGCGAGCCCGGAGAGCACGCCGAGCGCCCCGGCCACGACGTACGCGATGATCCGCGCGGTCAGCGGTCGCAGGCCGGCCCGTTGCAGCGCGACCGGGTTGCTGCCCAGCGCGCGGACCCGCACCCCGACGGAGCTGCGGGCGGAGAGCAGCCAGACCACCGCGGCGACGACGAGGATCGGCAGCAGCGGGGCGGGGAAGCCGCCCGGCTGCCAGGAGCCGAAGGTCGCCAACCACTCGGGGGTGCTGCCGCCCGGCGTGGGCAGGACGAACATCCCCAGCCCCAGCCAGACGAACGAGGCGCCGAGGGTGGCGATCAGCGACGGCACCCGGCGCAGGTGGATCAGCGCGCCGAGCACCGCGTAGGCCGCCACGAGGCCGAGCAGCATCAGCGCGCCGGTGCCGGGGGAGGAGACCAGCTTCGTGGCGGTGATGACGGTGACCAGGCCGACGAAGTTGCCGATGCCGAGGTCGATGTCGCCCACGGACATGAGCACCATCTGGGCCTGGGCCGCGATGACCAGGGGCACGGTGGCCGAGAGGACCAGGGTGAGACCGGGGACGGTCAGCACGTCGGACTGCAGCGACGCGCAGACCGCGATCATGGCCACCATGGCGACCGCGCTGACCATGGCGGGGCCGGTGCGGCGCAGCAGGGCCCGCGACGGCATCGCCGTCGCGACGAGATTCGTCATCGCTGTGCTCCCGTGGGCTCGGATTCGGCGAAGGAGACGGCGATGATCCGTTCCTCGGAGATTTCCGCGCCGGTCAGCTCGGCGACGACCTGGCCGGCGCGCAGCACGTAGACCCGGTCGCAGTGCGCCATCTCGGCGTTCTCGCTCGAGTACCAGACCACGCTGCGGCCGCCCGCCGCCTCCTGCCGGATGAGCGTGTAGAGGTCGGTCTTCGTGTGCACGTCGACCCCGCGGAACGGGTCGTCGAGCAGGACCAGCTCCGCCGTGGAGGCGAACGCCCGGGCCACGATGACCTTCTGCTGGTTGCCGCCGCTGAGCTCGGTCATGCCCGCGTCGCCGCCGCCGCGGATGGCCAACCGGTCCACCCAGTCGCGGACCGCGGCGTCCTCCGCGCCGGTACGGCGTACGCCGTACCGGGCCAGGCCGCGCATGGCGGTGACGATGAGGTTCTCCGCCACGGACCACAGCGGCAGGATGCCGGAGCGCTGCCGGTCACCGGGCACGTAGGCGCGGGTGCCCTCGACGGTGGTGTCCCGCCGGACGGGGCGCCACAGTCGTTCGAGCACCTGCTGCTGGCCCTGGCCGGCGAGGCCGGCCAGCCCGACGACCTCGCCCCGGCCGACCGTGATCGACACGTCGTGCAGGCCGTGGCCGGTGGCGCCGCGCAGTTCGCCGACGACCGGCCGGTCGCCGGCCACGCGGGCGGGGGCGGGCGCGGCGGCGGGCTCGGCCACCTCCGCACCCATCAGGGTGAGCACGTCCTGTTCGCTGAGGCCGGCCGCGGGCCGCTCCTCGACGACCGCCCCGTCGCGCATCACCGCGACCCGGTCGGCCACGGAGAGCACCTCACGGATCCGGTGCGAGATGAGCAGGACGGCCGTGCCCTGGGCGGTGAGCCGCCGGACGTACGCGTAGAGCGACCGCGCGGCGTCCGGGCCGAGCGACTCGGTCGGCTCGTCCAGGATCAGCAGGTCGAGCCGATCGACGAGGCTCGCCCGGGCGATCTCCACCATCTGCCGCTGCGCCAGCGACAGGTCCTCGACCCGGTCCCGCGGCGACACCCCGTGGCCCGGGAACATCTCGTCCAGCCGGCGGACGACCTTGGCGCTGGCCGCCCGCCGCCAGCGCAGTCGGGGCAGGCAGTGCCGGGAGGAGACCCAGATGTTCTCCGCGACGGTGAGGTCGGGGCAGAGCGACGTTTCCTGGTAGGCCATCCGGACCGCACGGAACGGCTCGGAGCCCGGCGCGACGACGCGCGGCGCCTCCTGCCCACCCACGGTGACCGTGCCCTCGTCGCACGCTTCCAGGCCGGCAAGGATGCGCATCAGCGTGCTCTTGCCTGCGCCGTTGTGGCCGACGAGGCCGAGCACCTCACCGGCGCGGACGTCGAGGTCCACCCCGGTGAGGGCTCGGGTGCGCCCGTACGTCCTGGTCACCCGCCGCGCGGTGACGACCGGTGGCGCCGCGG
The DNA here is from genome assembly GCF_043204765.1 of Micromonospora sp. NPDC047730. Lineage (NCBI taxonomy): Bacteria > Bacillati > Actinomycetota > Actinomycetes > Micromonosporales > Micromonosporaceae > Micromonospora > Micromonospora sp. NPDC047730. The sequence continues at coordinate 36,133 of NZ_JBIDCU010000010.1, forward strand.
ACGGCGTCCGGTCGCCCTGCGGCGGGGCCGCGTGCGACCCCACCGGCAGGTTGTCGACGTGCATGATGCGCTCCTCTGTTGCTGTGTGGTCAGCCGGCGGCCGTCGGGATCGGCGGCTGCACCGGGGCGCCGCCGCTCTTCACGGCCTCGACCTGCTTGCGGAAGAGCTCCTGGGTCCACGGCCAGGCGGCGTACTCGTCGGGCTTCAGGACGCCGGCCCACGCGGCGACGTCCTTCTGCTCCACCAGCACGATCGGGAAGGTCATCTCCTTCGGGATGTCCTTGCCGTCGAGCAGGTCGATCGCCTGCCACAGGGCGGCGACCGACTGGCCCGGGTCGGACATGACCGCGACCGAGCCGTTGTCGAGCTTGCTGTCCTGCCAGTACTTCAGCGCGCGGCCGTTGGTCTCGAAGGTGACCGCCGGGACCGGCTTGCCCGCGCTGGTGAAGGCCTGGGCGACGCCGTAGCCGTCACCACAGCCGATGACCCCGTCGACCTTCGGCACGCTCGACAGCACACCGAGCACGGCCTTCTGCGCCTTGGCGCCGTCGCACATGCCGTTGACGGTCGCGGCGACCTTGACGTCCGGGTTCTTGGCCAGGATGTCCTGCGTGGTCTGGTACATCTCCGCCTCGGGCTGGGAGCCGACGACGCCCCGGCTGACGATCACCGTGCCCTTGCCGCCGATGCCCTTCACCAGCGGCTCGGCGGCGGCCGTCGCCCAGTCCTTGAAGCTGTTGAGCAGCACGTGGGCGCAGGGGGCGTCGATCGCCGAGTCGAAGACCACGACCTTGATGCCGGCGTCGCAGGCCTGCTGGATGACCGGCTTGAGCGCGGTCGGCGAGGCCGGGTCGATCAGGAGGGCGTCCGGCTTCTGCAGCAGCAGGCTCTTGATCTGGGCGACCTGCTCGGTGGCCGAGTTCTCGCCGGGGGCGTTGACGACCTTGAACTTGCCGATCAGCCCGTCGCTCTGCGCCTTGGTGGCGGCGGCCTCGAACTTGGCGATCATGGTCTGCCGCCAGCCGTTGCCGATGAAGCCGTTGCTCAGCGCGATGAACGGCTTGTCGCCGTCCTTGGCGTTGCCGCCGCTCGCGCCGGAGCCGCAGCCGGTCGCGGTGACCGCGACGGTCGCGACGAGCGCGGCCACGACGGCGGTCCGCCGCCGTCGGGACGAGGGATGGGTACGCATGGTGGGGGCCTCCAGAGAGAGCGAAAACCCGCCGGAGCGGGAGTGGACGTGCTCAGTCAGCCGACCGCAGCTGAGGGGCTGCGATGAGGTCCAGTCATTACAGACCTGTAGTGACAGGTTGGCTAGAGCTTGATGACAAACGTGTTTCAAGTCACAGTGATGGGGGTTACGTTCACGTGCCAAATCGGTGATTGGGCTGGCAAACGACCCACGCTTCCTGTCATGACAGGACTGCGCGGTCATGGCATGCTGTATCCGGTCGATGGGGAAGGAAGTCCATGACGATGACGTACCGGCGGCTCACCCGCGACGGGAGCGAGCCGCTGTGGATGCAGCTGATGCGGGAGCTGCGCGGCCAGATCGAGGCCGGTGAGATAGCCCCGGACCAGCCGTTGCCGTCGGAGGCGGAGCTGACCGACCTCTATGGCGTCTCCCGCACCGTCGTCCGCGAGGCGCTGCGTGAGCTCGTCCAGCAACGGATGATCTATAAGGTCAAGGGGCGGGGCGCCTTCGTCGCTCCCCGCAAGACCGAGCTGCGTTTCGTCGGCTCCGTGTCCGGCTCCGCCGACGACCTGCGGGAGTCGGGACGCCGGGTCACCACCCACACGATCAGCCAGAGCCTCAGCCCGGCGGACCAGCGCGAGGCGGACCTGTTGCAGATTCCGGTCGGCGAGTCGGTCGTGCGGATGCGTCGGCTCCGCGGTGTCGACGGCCAGCCCTGGCTGCTCGTCGACACCGCGCTGCCGGCCCGGCTGGTGCCCGGCCTGGACCGGGCCGTCCTGGAGAACCAGTCCCTCTACGACGTGCTGCGCCGCCGGTACGGGCTCGAACCTGTCGGGGCCGACCGCTGGATCGAAGCCGTCTTCCCCGAACCCGAGGACGCTGCCCTGCTCGAGGTCACCACCTCGACGCCCCTGCTCGGCATCGAGTCCGTGGCCTGGCTGCCGGACGGCACCCGGTTCGAGGCCTACTACGCATTGCACCGCAGCGACCAGACCCGCTTCTTCGTCGGCATCCGCTGACCTCGGCAGCACCCGAGCGGTGGGTGCCCGCCTTCCGGAAACCGACCGCGCGTCAGCTCGTTGCTCCCAGGAGCGGCCGGTGGGCGGTAGCGCTGGCTGCCGACCACGGATCAGGCCGATGATTCTCGATCCGTCGCGCGGTCTGGCCGAGGGCGGATCGGAGAGCGAAGGGAGCGTCAGATGGGCAAGCTCGTCGTGACGGAGTTCGTGACGCTGGACGGTGTGGCGCAGGCGCCGGGTGCACCCGACGAGGACCGCGACGGCGGCTTCGCGCATGGCGGGTGGCAGGCGCCGCTGGTGGACCAAGAGTCCGGCAGTGCCATGTTCGAGCAGGCCACGAGCATGGACGCGCTGCTGCTGGGCCGGAAGACGTACGAGATCTTCGCCGCCTACTGGCCGAAGGCCTCCGTGGAGATCCCCTTCACCGGCCTGCTCAACCGGGTGCCCAAGTACGTGGCGAGCCGTACGCTCGCCGAGCCGCTGGGGTGGGAGGGATCGACGCTCGTCAGCGGTGATCTCGCCGAGGGCGTCGCCGGGCTGAAGGATCGCCACGACGAGCTCCACGTGATCGGCAGCCTCGACCTGGTGCAGTCGCTGCTGCGCCTCGGCCTCGTCGACCGGCTGCACCTGTGGCTCTATCCGCTGGTACTCGGTAGCGGCAAGCGGCTGTTCGCGGGAGGCGCCGTGCCCACGGCCTTCCGGCTCTCCGAGTCGATCACCCACGCCAACGGCGCACTGCAACTGACCTACCGGACGGCAGGCACACCGAGCTACGGCAACCTCGCCACCTGACGGTGCGTCGCGCAGCCAGTTCAATCCGGTTGTGGACGCGTCAGGCATCTGGTGTAGTGCGGGGAACGAGAGGACACGTCGGGAGACAGGGAGAGGTCATGCGCGCAGCTTTCGGGATCGCTCAGTTGGCAGTGACCATCGACCCGAAGGACCTGACGCGTGGAGCGGACTCTCAACCTGGGGATTGTGGCGCATGTCGACGCCGGTAAGACGAGCCTGACCGAACGACTGCTGTACGCGGCCGGGATCATCGACACCGTCGGCAGCGTCGACGCGGGCAGCACCCAGACCGACACCCTCGAGCTGGAACGCCGGCGCGGCATCACCATCCGATCGGCCGTCGTGTCGTTCGAGGTCGGTGGCGTCACCGTCAACCTGATCGACACACCGGGCCACCCGGACTTCATCGCCGAGGTGGAACGCGCCCTCGCCGTACTCGACGGCGCGGTGCTGGTGGTCTCCGCCGTGGAGGGAGTCCAGGCACAGACGCGGGTGCTGATGCGTACGCTGCGTCGTCTCGGCATCCCCACCCTGGTGTTCGTCAACAAGATCGACCGTACCGGCGCCCGCGGCGAGGCGTTGATCACCGAACTGGCCGACCGGCTCACCCCGGCCGTCGTGCCGACCGGGTCGGTGACGGGGCTCGGCGCCCGGGCCGCCTGCTTCGTCCCGTACCCGCAGGGGCCGGACCTGCTCCGGCTCGCCGACCACGACGACGGCCTGCTCGCCGCGTACGTCGAGGGGCGGCGCGTGTCCCGGGCCCGCCGCCGGCGGGCGCTGGTCGCGCTGACCCGGCGGGGGCGGATCCACCCGGTGCTCTTCGGCTCGGCCGTCACCGGCGCCGGCGTGGACGAGTTGCTCACGGTCCTGCCCCGGCTGCTGCCGGCGACTGCCGCCGACCCGACCGCCCCCCTCTCGGGCACCGTGTTCAAGGTGGAACGCGGCCCGGCGGGGGAGCGCGTCGCGTACGTCCGGATGGTCGCCGGCACCCTCCGCGTACGGGACCGGCTACGGCTGCCGGGCGGCGGCGAGGGGCGGGTCAGCGGCCTCGCCGTGTTCGACCACGGCGGGTGCGAGCGCGTGGACGCCCTCCTTGCGGGCCGGATCGGGCGGGTCGCCGGGCTGTCCGGCGTCCGGATCGGCGATCCGGTCGGGACGCCGCCGGCCGGCACCCGGCACCGGTTCCCGCCACCCACGCTGGAGACGGTGGTGGTGCCGGTTCGGGCAGGCGATCGGGGCGCGCTGCACGCGGCGCTGACCGAGCTGGCCGAGCAGGACCCGCTGATCAATCTGCGGGTGGACGAGCTGCGGCAGGAGCTGTCGGTGTCGCTCTACGGCGAGGTGCAGAAGGAAGTCGTCCAGGCCACCCTCGCCGAGGGGTACGGGCTCGACGTCGCCTTCGAGCCGTCCACCGTGATCTGCGTGGAGCGGCTGGTCGGCACCGGCGAGGCCGTCGAGTTCGTCTCCACCGGGCACCCGTTCCTGGCCACCGTCGGCCTGCGGGTGGAGCCGGCGCCGGTCGACGCCGGGGTGACGTTCCGGCTCGCCGTCGAGCCGGGAGCGATGCCGTACGCGTTCTTCGCCGCCGTCGAGGCCACGGTGCGGGAGACGCTGCGGCAGGGCGTGCACGGCTGGGAGGTGCCGGACTGCGTGGTCACCATGACGCACAGCGGCTACTGCCCCCGGCAGAGCGCGATGCACGCGCGGTTCGACAAGAGCATCTCCTCGACCGGCGCGGACTTCCGGGGCCTCACCCCGCTGGTGCTGATGGACGCGCTGCGCCGAGCCGGCACCCGAGTGCATGAGCCGGTGCACGCGTTCCGGGTCGACGTGCCGGCCGACCTGCTCGGAACCGTGCTGCCGGTGCTGGCCCGGTACGGGGCGGTGCCGACGCGGACCGAGCCACGGGGCACGGCGTACGTGGTCGAGGGCGAGGTGCCCGCGGCCCGGGTGCACGACCTGGAGCGGCGGCTGCCGGCGCTGACCCGGGGCGAGGGAACGCTCGAGTCGAGGTTCTCCCACTACCAGCCGGTACGGGGACCGGCGCCCGAGCGACCACGCAGCGACCACGACCCCCTGCACCGCAAGGAGTACCTGCTCGCCGTGACCCGCCGAGTGACGGTGTGACCGACCGGGCCGCGTACCAGCGGGCCGGCGGCGCGACCGTCGTGCCGGGGCAGCGGTTCCTACCCGGCACGACGCACACCACGATCCCGCCGCGGGCCGACTGGCCAGCCCGATGATCGACGAGTCCCTGCCCCCCGATGATTCCCCGGATCGTCAGCCACACCAGCCGAAGCCGGACGTGTACGAGCTGAGCGTGCCGGTCTTGTTCGGCCCGCTGTACGCGACGCCGGAGTAGCGGACGCACTCGCCCGGCGCGTAGAGATATACGGGCCCGGCGTAGTAGCGGTAGTTGCCCGGGTCCTGGGCCACCCGCCCGCTCCTCGTCTCCACCTTGGCGTTCATCCAGGTCGCGGTGCCGACGAAGCTGGACTTCTCCGCGACGACGCAGTTCATCTTGGTCTGCGCGCTGTACATCAGGTAGACGTGTCCGAAGGCCTGCCCACCGCTGGTGAGCAGCACCTTGTCGTCGAGTTCGTAGTAGGTGGATCCGCACTGCTCGCCGTACCGTGTGGTGGAGGCGCTGGCCGGCGCCGGGCCGACAACCGGGGCGCCCGCCGCGACAACCGCGGCCACGACGTGAACCAACACCGAGCGTCGCCACGTGGACATCAGCCGCACCAACCCACCTTGTTGTTCCCGGCGTTGGAGTCCGTCGGGGGATAGTAGATGTTCCCGATGACCCAGATGCACTTACCGCTGGCGTAGGCGGTCACCGGTCCGGCGTAGTACCTGTAGGTGCCGTGGTCCCGGTCGTCCGCCGACAGCAACCGGCAGTTGCTGGTGCCGGATGAACAGACCCACAGCTCGACCGACATGACCTTGCTGACGCCCCAGGTGTTGGCACTCGACACGGTCCGGGCGCAGTTGTAGCCGCCGCTGTAGTAGACCTCGACGTATCCGTACTTCGTCGAGCCGTTGATGGCTACGTCTCCGTACAGGTCGAAGCCGCCGACCCTGGAACCCGAACAGGTGCCGGTCGCGGCCTGCGCCGGCGGGCTGGCGAGAAACGTACTGCCGGTCGTGATGAGGACGAGCGCGGCGAGCATCGCCAGGATTCGCGATCGTGAGGTGGTCAAAGGTGCCTCCGTTCTCTCGGTGCCACACCGCGGCGAGCGGCGGGAACGGTCACCTGACAGCCCGCGGCACCTCGGCGGGTGGCGACGTGGCCGCGTACGCCGATGTCGGGGGCGGTGCAGGACCGGCACAGTCAACATCTGTCGCACCCGCCGGCCAAGTGATTCGAACTGGCTCGAATCTCCGACCGAACGGTGCTGTGCCCCGTCGCGGTTGTCGGGCAGGTGGCCACCGGGCACCTGCCTGACCGGTCATGCCGCGTTCCGCGTGGTCGCGTCACGTGCCTGTCAGGTGGGTAGTCGCCCGGACGCAGGCTCCAGCCGCTCACGGTCCCGAGTAAGCGTGAAGCGCAGCGGCCCGCCGTCACCGTGAACCGGCCAGCCTGCGGCGAGTGCCGCCTGGATCAGTTCCGCGACCAACCGTGGCGTGACCGGGGCCAGGGCGAACACCTCGGCCACGCGGTCCGCAGGTGCGGTGATGATCGGCCCGAAGTTGAGCCACGGGTCGTCGAAGGCCACCTGGACCTCCAGTTGACTGCCCCTGGTTGCGATGTGCCAGACCCTGACCACGACGTGACCGGGGTCGACGTGACTGACCATCCATCGGTAATCGAGGCCGTCGACGCGAATCCTCCGCTTGCGAATCCTGGCCACGGTGCGAGCGTAGGCGGGCGCGCCTTCACGGCGGTAGCGGAATTCGCGACAGACCGTTACACCGCGGCCACCTGGGATTCCGGCGCATCCCACGATGCGAGCAGGGGTTTGTTACCTACCAAACCGATGGGATAACTTCCCAGCCATGATCCGTAGCAGCCACTCGCCGACCGGGAAGCGCATCGTCACTTCCCTGGTCGTGCGGCGCTACGTCGATCACCAGCGCACCTGCAGCGCGCTCTGTCCGCGCTGACCGAGTAGGCGAGGACGGCGCTTCCGCGGCGGCGCGTAGCTGCTCCCGCACGAGCGCTCGTCGCGGCGCATCCGGCCGCTGTCACCTTCCACCTCTTGCCGGCCTGGCCCGGCGGCCCTGACATCCGGACGCAGGGCAGCTCCGGCACGAGCACGTCGCCCTGCGCCTGAATCCCGTCGCCCCCTCCACGCAAGTTCCTTGCCGGTACGAAAGGCCATCACGCATGTCACGATCCAGGTTCCGGTCCACCGCGCTGGCGGGGGCTGCCGCCCTCGCCGTGGCCGGGTTGCTCGCCTCCTGCTCGGGCGGCGGCTCGCCCGCTGCCGGGCAGGACGCCGGCGACCCCGTCTACGGCGGCACGCTCGTCTACCTCGAGCACCAGCCGCCGAGCTGCCTCTACCTGCCGGCCGCGGGCTTCTACCCGAACGGCGGGGTGCTCAACCAGCTCACCGACAAACTCACCTGGCAGGACCCGAAGACACTCAAGGTCGAGCCCTGGGTCGCCAAGTCCTGGGAGGTCAACGCCGACGCGACCGAGTACACCTTCCACCTGCGCGACGGGGTGACCTTCAGCGACGGCAGCCCGCTCGACGCGGAGACCGTGGCGGCGAACTACGACGTGTACGGCCTCGGCAACAAGGGCCTGAAGCTCCCGGTGGCCGAGTTCGTCAACAACTACGAACGCAGCGAGGTCGTCGACAAGGACACGGTGAAGTTCCACTTCGACAAGCCGTCGCCCGGCTTCCTGCAGGGCACGTCGGTGATCGGGGCGGGCCTCGTGTCCAAGAAGACCATCTCGCTGCCGTACGAGGAGCAGTGCCAGCTCAAGAACGTCGTCGGGTCCGGCCCGTTCACCGTCGCGAACCAGGTCGTCGACAAGGAGATCGAACTGGTGGCCCGCGAGGACTACAACTGGGCCCCGCCGTCCTTCGCCCACCAGGGGCGCGCCTACCTCGACCGGATCAAGGTCATCGTGACTCCGGAGGACAGCGTCCGGGTCGGCGCGTTGACCTCGGGGCAGGCCGACTACGTGCGCTACGTGCAGGCGTACGACGAGGCGACCGTGACCTCCGCCGGCCACCGCATCTACGCCGAGCCGACCCGCGGCGTCAACAACGGGCTCTACCTGCGACCGGCGAACAGCATCCTGCAGGACATCAACGTCCGTAAGGCGCTGCAGGCGGGCACCAACGCCAAGGAGGTCGTCGAAACCCTCTTCACCGGCAGCTACCCGGTGGCGACCTCGGTGCTCAGCCACCTGGCAGAGGGGTACACCGACCTGTCCGCGCAACTCGCCTATGACCCCGACCGGGCCAACGCCCTGCTCGACCAGGCCGGCTGGGTACGCGGCGGCGACGGCATCCGGGAGAAGGGTGGCCGCAAGCTCGAACTGAGCGTCTTCGTCTCCGGCCCGCAGCCGCTGTCGAAGCAGACCCTCGAACTGGTCGCCCAGCAGTGGACCAGGATCGGTGTGCGGCTCGACGTCCGCCCCGCGGACTCCGGCACCCAGGCCGTGGACATCAAGAACGCCGAGCGGACCGCCATCACGCACTCGATGGTGGGACGGGCGGACCAGGACGTGATCAAGAGCCACTTCCACACCAAGAACCGGGACGTGCTGCTCTCCAACGACCCGAAGCTCGATCGCCTGCTGGAGGAGCAGTCCGCGCTCGTCGACGAGAACGCGCGCAACGCGAAGGTTGTCGAGATCCAGCGGTACGTGATCGAGCAGGGCTACGCGATCCCGCTGTTCGAGGAGCCGCAGGTGTACGGCGCCGCGCCGTACGTGCACGGCGTCGGCTTCGAGGCGGTCGCACGCCCCAGCTTCTACGACGTGTGGCTGTCCAAGAAGGACAGGTAGGCGGGCGGCGGCTCATGACCAGGTATCTCGCGCTCCGTGTCGGGCAGGCCGTACTCGTGCTGTGGGCCGCCTTCACCGCCGGTTTCGTGCTGCTGCAACTGCTGCCGGGCGACTCCATTCTGATCAAGTTCCAGAACCCGGAGCTCGGGCTCTCGCCCGAGCAGATCGCGGAGATCCGCCAGCTGTACGGCGGCGACGAGCCGGGCATCGTCCGGTACGTCCACACGCTGCTGGGCTTCCTGCGGGGTGACTTCGGCTATTCGATCGACACCGGCACGCCGGTGATCGAGCGACTGGCCGAGGGCCTGCCGGCGACCGCCGAGCTCGCCGGCCTCGGCTTCGGAGTCGCCGTGCTGATCGCCGTGACCATCGCCTTCGTGTCGAGCTACAGCCGGTTCGCCTGGATCCGGGGTGCGCTGCTGGCGGTGCCGTCGCTGTTCATCTCGGTCCCCACCTTCTGGCTGGGCATCGTGCTGATCCAGGTGTTCTCGTTCCAGCTCGGACTGGTGCCCGTCATCGGCGGCACCCGGTTCGAGCAGCTCGTCCTGCCCGTGCTGACTCTCGCCGTACCGATCTCGGCGCCGCTGGCGCAGGTCCTGGCCCGCAGCCTCGACCGGGTCTACGCGCAGCCGTTCGTCGCGGTGGTGGCCGCCAAGGGCGCCTCGCGCCGCTGGATCCTCTGGCGGCACGTCGCCCGCAACGCGCTGCTACCCACGCTGACGATCGCCGGGGTGACCTTCGGCGAGCTCATCGCGGGGTCGGTCGTGACCGAGACGGTCTTCGGCCGCAACGGCATCGGCCGGCTGACCGAGCAGGCGGTCACCGCCCAGGACACGCCGGTGATGCTGGCCATCGTGGTGCTCGCCGCAGCCGTGTTCGTGCTGGTCAACCTCGTGGTCGATCTGCTCTGTCCCGTCCTCGACCCGCGACTGACGACGAAGGTCGGTGTCACCGCTTGACATCCGCCCGGCCCTGAAGGGCCGGGATTCCCCCTGGTCGCCCGTGGGGTTTCCTGCTTCGTCGCCGACTGCCCGCCCGGAGGGACTCCGTTGAGGTCTTACATCAGCTCCACAGGCGTTTTACCTGTCCGCCAGCCCGGCGGCCAGGAGGTTTCTCGCTGCGTTGACGTCCCGGTCATGGATCGCGCCACACGGGCATTCCCACGTACGGATGTTCAACGGCAGGGATTCGGTCAGTCGCCCGCAGTCCGAGCACAGCTTGGACGACGGGAACCAGCGGTCCACCGTCACCAGGGTGCGCCCGTACCAGGCGGCCTTGTACTCCAGCATGGCCCGCAGTTGCGACCAGGCCGCGTCGGAGATGGCGCGGGCGAGCCGGTGGTTGCGCAGCAGGTTGCGCACCGTCAGGTCTTCGATCACGACCGTTTGGTTCTCGCGGACGAGTCGAGTCGACAGTTTGTGCAGGTGGTCCCGGCGCCGGTCGGCGATCCGGGCGTGAATCCTGGCGACCTTGAGTCGGGCTTTGGCCCGGTTGGCCGAGCCTTTCTCCTTGCGGGCCAGGTCCCGCTGGGCCCTGGCGAGTTTCCGCCGGTCGGCCCGCTCGTGACGGGGGTTGGTGACCTTCTCCCCGGTGGACAAGGTCACCAGGCTGGTCAGGCCCGCGTCGACGCCAACCGCCGTATCCACCGGTGGAAGCGGCCGGACGGTCGGGTCCTCGACAAGCAGGGACACGAACCAGCGGCCGGCCGCGTCTCGGGACACGGTGACGGTGGACGGTATGGCGCCCTCGGGCAGCGGACGCGACCACACAACGTCCAGCGGGGCGTCCATCTTCGCCAGAGTCAGTTGCCCGTCCCGCCAGCGGAACGCCGACCGGGTGTACTCGGCGCTGGCCCGGGACTTCCTCTTCGACTTGAAACGGGGGTATCGGGCGCGTTTGGCGAAGAACGCCGTGTAGGCGGCGTGCAGATGCCGCAACGCTTGTTGCAGCGGAACGCTGGACACCTCGTTGAGGAACGCCAACTCCTCTGTGCGTTTCCATTCGGTCAGGGCCGCCGACGATTCGGCGTAGCCGATCGAGCGGCGTTCCGTGGCGTATGCGCGGGTCCGCATCTCAAGGGCTTTGTTGTAGACCAGACGCACGCACCCGAAAGTGCGGTGGAGTTGTTCGGCCTGCTCACCGGTGGGATAGAAGCGGTACTTGTACGCCCGCTTCACCACCCCGCCCACATTTCACAAGCTATCAGTCTACTGTGTTACACGATCATTGAGGGGAGGCAGCGGCGTTTCCTCCCGGCCCTGAACGGCCGGGTTTCCACGCCGCAACTCTGATGACCGCCCAATCCGGTATCGACGTTCTCCGGCCCGCGCGGCCGGCCCCGGCCCGGCTGCCGCTGCGGCGGCCACCCGTCGCGCTCGTGCTCGCCTGGCTCGCGATCGCCGTCGTCGTGCTGTGGGCGGTCGCGCCGGGCCTGTTCACCGGCCACGACCCGATCAACGGCGTACCGGTGCAGAAGCTCCAGGCACCGAGCGCCGAGCATTTCTTCGGCACGGACGCCCTGGGCCGGGACCTCTTCGCCCGCGTCGTGCACGGCTCCGCCCGCTCGCTGTCCGGCGCGTTCGTCGCCGTGGCGGTCGGGCTCGTGCTGGGCACACTGCTCGGGCTGCTCGCCGGATCGGTCGGCGGCCTGCTCGACGAGCTGGTGATGCGGGTGGTCGACGTGCTCCTGGCCGTCCCGGGACTGCTGCTGGCGCTGACGGCCATCATCCTGCTCGGCCCCGGCACCATCAACGTGGCGATCGCCGTCGGCATCGGCTCGGTGGCGGCCTTCGCCCGGCTGGCAAGATCAGAGGTGGTACGGGTCCGGCGCGCCGACTACGTGGAGGCCGCGTTCGGCAGCGGAGGCCGGTTCACCACGGTGCTCCGGCGGCACGTGCTGCCCAACTCGCTCGGCCCCGTCGTGGCGCTCGCCGCGGTGCAGTTCGGCGCCGCGATCCTGGCCATCTCCACGTTCAGCTTCCTCGGCTACGGCGCGAAGCCGCCCACTCCCGAGTGGGGGCTGCTCATCTCGGAAGGACGCAACTACCTGGCCACCTCGTGGTGGCTGACCACCCTGCCGGGGGTGGTCGTGGTCCTCGTCGTGCTCGCCGCCAGCCGCATCAGCCGCTCGATCAGCAGGGAGGACGGATGAGCCTGCTCGAGGTACGCGACCTGACCGTCTCCTACCGGACCCGCGACCACGTCCACCCCGCGGTCGGCGGCATCTCGTTCGCCGTCGACCGCGGCGAGGTCGTCGCGGTCGTCGGTGAATCCGGTTCCGGCAAGTCGACCACGGCACACGCGATCATCGGCCTGCTGCCCGCGAACGGGTCTGTCGACTCCGGCCAGATCCTGCTCGACGGCACGGATGTCGCCGGCTGGTCGTCGAAGCGTCTGGAGGCGGTGCGCGGCGCGCAGATCGGCCTGATCCCGCAGGACCCGACGAGTTCGCTGAACCCGGTCATGACGATCGGCGCGCAGATCGGCGAGACGCTGCGCATCCACAAGCGTGGCGACCGACGCACCATCTCGCGCCGCGTGATCGAACTGCTCGACCGGGTCGGCCTGGCCGACCCCGAGCTGCGCGCCCGGCAGTATCCGCACGAACTCTCCGGCGGGATGCGTCAGCGCGTCCTCATCGCCAGCGCGATCGCCCTCGAACCACAGCTCGTCATCGCCGACGAGCCGACGAGCGCGCTCGACGTCACCGTGCAGCGGCGCATCCTCGACCTCATCGACGACCTCCGTACGGAGTTCGGCACCGCCGTGATCCTCGTGACCCACGACCTCGGCGTCGCCGCCGCCCGGTCGAACCGGCTCGTCGTGATGCGCGACGGGCGGGTCGAGGAGCAGGGGGCGACAGCGGCGGTGCTGGCCCGACCGGAAGCCGAGTACACCCGGCGACTGCTGCGGGACGCCCCGTCGCTGGCGCCACGACAGTTCCGCGACGTCCTCCCTCCGGCGCGCAGCGGAAGCTCCGCCGTCGGGCAGCCGCCCGCGATCGTCGCCCGCGACCTGGTCAAGGAGTTCCGGGTCGGGCGCAAGCCGTTCCGGGCGGTCGACGGGGTCTCGTTCGACGTACGGCGGGGGACGACCCATGCCCTCGTCGGCGAGTCGGGGTCCGGCAAGACGACGACCGCGCGGATGGTCGTCCGCTTCGCCGCGCCGACCTCCGGTTCCGTGACGATCGGCGGCACCGACGTGGCCCGGCTGCGTGGCGAGGAACTGCGCCAGCTGCGCCGCCGGGTGCAACTGGTCTACCAGAACCCGGCCGGCTCGCTCGATCCCCGGCAGTCCGTCGGCGACATCGTGGCCGAACCGCTGCGCAACTTCCGGCTCGGTGACCGGGCCGGCCGTGGCAAGCGGGTGCGGGACCTGGTCGACCGGGTGGCCCTGCCGCAGACGGTGCTCGACCGCAAGCCGCGTGAGCTCTCCGGCGGTCAGCGCCAGCGCGTCGCGATCGCCCGCGCGCTGGCCGTGGACCCGGAGGTGCTCGTGCTCGACGAAGCGGTCTCCGCGCTCGACGTGACCGTGCAGGCGCAGATCCTCGACCTGTTCGACGGGCTGCAGCGCGAACTCGGGCTCACCTACCTGTTCATCTCGCACGACCTCTCGGTGGTGCGGCAGATCTCCGACACCGTGTCGGTCATGAGAAAGGGACGCATCGTGGAGACCGGAACCACGCGGCAGGTATTCGAGACGCCGCAGCACGAATACACCCGCGAGTTGCTCGCCGCCGTACCCGGCGCCGTCGCGGAGCTGGCGGCATGAGCCGTCCGCGACTCGGGTTCTTCACCCGGCTGCTCGACGACGGGCCGGCGGAGGCGCGCTACCGGCTGGCCGCCGAGCAGATCCGGCACGCCGAGGCGTACGGGTTCGACTCCGCCTGGGTGGCCCAGCACCACTTCCACGCGGCCGAGGGCGGGCTGCCGGCACCGCTGGTGTTCCTCGGGCACGTCGCCGCGCGGACCAGTCGGATCCGCCTCGGCACCGGCATCATCACGTTGCCGCTGGAGAACCCGGTTCGCGTCGCCGAGGACGCCGCGGTGCTCGACCTGCTCAGCGGCGGCCGACTCGAAGTCGGCGTCGGCAACGGCGGCACCCCCTCGTCGTTCAGCGCGTTCGGTCAGGACAGCGCGAACCGCTCGGCCATCTACGCCCAGCATCTCGCGGTGCTGGTCGACGCCTGGTCGGGCCGCGCCCTCGGCGACGACGGCAACCACCTCTACCCGGCGGCGCCGCGCCTGCTCGACGCCATCTGGGAGGCGACCTTCTCGGTGAGCGGGGGAGTCCGCGCCGGGAAGGCCGGCAACGGACTGATGCTCTCGCGTACCCAGCCGCGCACCGAGGACGCCCCGCACGCCACGCTGGCGGAGATCCAGCGTCCCATCGTGGACGCCTACCACGACAACCTGCCGGAGGGCGTGCCGCCGCGGATCATGGCGTCACGTACGGCGTTCGTCGCCGACAGCCGCGCCGAGGCGCTGCGCTTCGCCGAGGCGGGGCTCGGTCGCGCCGCCCGGCAGTTCAGGGAGAAGGGCCACCCCGTGCCCGACGGGGGCCTCGCCCAGCTCATCGCCGCGTTCGACGTGCACGTCGGAACGCCGGACGACGTCATCGCCAGCCTGAAGGCCGACCCGATCCTCCAGCGCTCGACCGACCTGGTCTTCCAGGTGCACTCGGTCGACCCCCCGCATCCGTTCGTCCTCCGCTCGATCGAGCTGCTCGCGACCGAGGTCGCGCCCGCGCTCGGCTGGGCGCCGCACCCCACCGCCGACCCGTCAACCGAACTGAGCAGCGCATGAGCACATCCATCGCCGACGTCATCGACCACCTGGTCGGCATCGAGCCCGCCTCCCGCCTCGACCAGATCCGCCACCGGCGACCGGAGGCCAGGAGGAACGCACAGGCGAGCTACGAGGCGCTCTTCTCGCCGCGCCCTGCCGGGGAGGTCACCACGGCCGAGCGGCTCGCCGTCGCCGCGTTCGTGACCGCACTGCACCGGGACGCCGCGACCGCCGACTTCTACGCCGCCCGGCTGGCCGAGCACGCACCGCAGCTGGCCGCGCTGATCGCGAAGGAGGCCGAGGCCGGCAGGACCACCGGCCCCTACGGCGCCTACCCGGCACCCGGTCCGCTTGCCGCGGAGAGCGTGGCGGGGCCGGCGTACCGGACGAACGACCGCGACGAGCTGGGAACGCGGCTCGCCGCCGCCCTGGAACACGCCCACCTCCTGGTGTTCCGTCCACGCGAGTCGAGCCGCGAGGCGTTGCAGGCCCTCCTCGACGCCGGCTGGAGCACCACCGACGTGGTGACCCTGTCGCAGCTCGTCGCCTTCCTCAGCTTCCAGGTGCGCCTCGTCACGAGCCTCCGCCTCCTGGCCGTGCCGCCCAGAAAGGGATCCCCGTCGTGACCGACACCGTGCTCGACCGTCCCGCCGCCGCGCGGCCGCTCGCCTTCACCCAGGACCAGCTCGGCTGGGAGCCCTGGCTCGCACCGCTGAGCGAGGCGGAACTCACCGACGTCCACTGTGAGGCGCTCGTCGACAAGGCGCGCGCCAACTCTCCCTACTTCCTGCTGCTCGCCCGGGACCCGGAGACCCTGCGCGCGCGGACGAAGACCGACAAGGACATCTTCTACAACCCGGACGGGGGCCTACCGCGGGCGGAGCGGGAACTCGCGGCGGCGGCAACCTCGCGCCGCAACGGCTGCGTCTTCTGCGCCTCCGTCCATGCCCGGTTCGCCTCGCACCACTCCAAGCGCCCCGACGACGTGCAGCGGCTGCTCGACGAGGGGGTCGACGCACCCCAGGACGAGCGCTGGCGGGCCATCGTCGACGCCGCGGTGGCCCTCACGGCCACGCCGGCCGCGCTGACCGCCGAGCACATCCACGCGCTGCGCGCGGTCGGTCTCGACGACCTGGCGATCAGCGACCTGCTGCATGCGGCCGCCTTCTTCAACTGGGCCAACCGACTCATGCTCTCCCTCGGGGAGCCGACTCCACCACCGGCCGCGTGAGCACCGCCAGCCGCCAGTCCTCCTAGAAAGTGGCAGTGACATGACCGAACCCCGACTCGACCACCTTGTCCACGCGGTGCCCGACCTCGCCGCCGGTGTCGCCGACTTCGCGGCGCGCACCGGCGTCACCCCCGTTCCCGGGGGCCGGCACCCTGGCGGCACCGCCAACTACCTCGTCGGGTTCGGCCCGACCTCGTACCTCGAGATCATCGGTCCGGATCCGGAGGCCGATCCCGCCGTCCGCCCGAGCGCCTTCGGCCTGGACGCCCTGACCGAGCCTCGCCTCGCCACCTGGGCGGTGCACCCCGACGACATCGAGAAGACGGTCGGCCTCGCCCGCGAACGCGGGTACGACCCGGGCGAGATCCGGCCGTTGTCCCGCCGTCGACCCGACGGGGTGCTGCTGTCCTGGCGACTGACCCGACGGGAGGAACGCGCGGCGGGCGGGCTGGTGCCGTTCCTCATCGACTGGGGCGGCACGGAACATCCCGCGCGCTCAGGCTTGCCGCAGGTGCGGCTCGCCTCGTTCACCGCGACGCACCCGGACCCGTCGGTGGTCCGCCGCGACCTCGCCGCGCTCGGCGTCGAACTCGACGTGACCGCCGGACCGGCGACCGCGCTGGAGGCGGTACTCGACACCCCGCGCGGCTCGGTGACCCTGCGCTGAGCGGCCGACCCGGTAAGAACCAGAAGAGAGCGATGCTGTGAGTAACCTTCGTGAATACCTGTCCCAGAAGCGGGCGGCACTGACCGCGCGCCGTGCCGCCCCGGACCGCGGCCCCGTTCCGTTGCGCGCCCGGGTCACCGCCGAGGGACGCAGCGGCGTACGGCGCATCCGGATCCGTGACTTCCAGGTCATCAGCGACAGCGGTCCGGACTTCGCCGGCTACGACCTCGGGCCCGGCTCCCCGGAGCTGCAGGCCGGCGTGCTCGGCAGCTGCGTGACGCACATCTTCCTGATCAAGGCGGCGGAACTGGAGATTCCGCTCGACTCCCTCACGGTGGACGTGCAGGCCGAGTACGACCCACGTGCCCAGGAGCCCGGCAACAGCGAGGTGCCCGTCCACCCGTACGACTTCCGATACGAGGTGCAGGTCGCCTCGCCCGCCCCCGACGAGGACCTGGCCCGGCTGCACGCTGAGGTGCAGCGGGTGTGCCCGATCCTCAACCTGCTGCGCAATCCGCAGAAGATCAGCGGCTCGCTGGCTCGGGTGACCTCGGCCGACGGGGACGAGCGGGGCCGCGCCGCCTGACTCGGCGAACCCGGCGCGCGCCGGTGCGGTCGGTGGCGGGTGCGGGTCGGCAGAGGCGGCCTGTGGGCGTCGGGGAGGGACGGGTGACCGTCCCTCCCCGAAGTCGACCGTTCGGCCTCAGGACAGCAACTTGTCCAGGGCCGCCTCGATGGTGTCGGCGTCCGGCGACGCGTACGCCCTCATGGTGTTCTTGTTGTATTGCGAGAGGAAGTTCGGGCACCGGTCCGCCGGGGTGCTCACGATGCCGCCGTCGCCGATCTTCTCGGCGGTCTTCGCCGCGTAGAAGGTCAGCTTGTAGCGCGACGAGACGTAGTCGACGGTGAACTGCTTGAGGAGGGTGTCCTGGTACTCGCACTCGCGGGGCGTGCCCTCGCCCCCCACGAACTCCAGGCAGCCGACCACCGACACCGACTCGAAGTCGGTGCTCCCGGCGTAGTACGGCTTGTTCGAGGGAATCGACGTCGACGACCAGCGCGCCGGCTGGTCGGGGGAGTTCGCGAACGTGTAGGCCTTCGCGCCCGCCGGCCCGTTGTAGGGCGCCGCGTTGAGGATCTGACTGCCCTCGCAGACGTTGCCCAGGTCGCTGTCGGCGCGGGCGGTCACCGCGTTGTCGCCGGGCTCCTGCGACTCGGACCCACGTGGGGTGGAGGTGGCGTCCGCGCCCGGCTCGCCGCTGGTTGCGCTCGGGGTGTGATCGTCGTTGTCGACGAGGGCCAACCCGACGCCGGCGAGTACGAGCAGGGCCACCACGGCGGCGGACAGACCGATGACCAGAGCCCTTTTCGACTTCTGCGGCGGCGGGGCCGGGGCCTCGAACCGCGGTGTCTGCCGTGGCTGGCCGTCTCCGGGGCGCCTGCCCTGCGGGGTCGGCGGCCCGCTCCGGGGGGTGACGTTCGGATCCGGCTGCCCTCCGTGCGGAGGGTGACTGTCGGTCATGTGAAGCCCTTATCGCTGTCGACTTGTGCCCAGGATCATGCAACAGGGTAGTGAGCGCGCGCCAAATCTCCGCGGTTTTCGGTGAGCGGGTCGAGGCGCCGGACGAAGCGTCCGGCAGCCCTGTCCCGTCGTGAGGTCGACACGGACCGTTCGCCTGGCCGCCCAGAGGTGTGCGCCGGGTCGCCCGCCTCGGTTCCCGTCCGGTCACCCTGACCCGAGATCCGATTGCCGCCCGCCGCCCACGATGCGGTTCTCCCAGGCCCAGGCGGCGATCTCCACCCGGTTGCGGACGCCGAGCTTGGTCTGGATGCCGGACACGTGGCTCTTGACGGTGCTGAGGGAGATGAACAGCTGGGCGGCGATCTCCTGATTCGTACGGCCTGCGGCGATGGCCCTGACCACCTCGGTCTCCCGTTCGGACAGTGGCCGGAGCGGTTGACGTCCCGACCTCCCGGCGGGTGACGCGGTGACCGCCAGGTGGCGCAGCAGCCGCAGGGTGACCGACGGGGAGATCAGCGCGTCGCCGACGCTGGCGGCCCGAACGGCCTCGACGAGCAGTGTGGGGCCGGCGTCCTTGAGGACGAAACCGACGGCCCCGCCACGCAGCGCGCCGTAGACGTACTCGTCGAGGTCGAAGGTGGTGACCACGACCACCCGCAGCGGGTCGACGACGCCGGGACCCGCCAGCGCGCGGGTCACCTCGATGCCGTCGAGGCGGGGCATCCGAATGTCGACGAGGCATACGTCCGGGCGGAGTCGCCGGGCCGCGGCGAGCGCCTCGACACCGTCCGCGGCCTCCGCGACCACGCTGATGTCGGGCTCATTCTCCAGGATGAGCCGCAGGCCGCTGCGTACCATCGCCTGGTCGTCGGCGAGCAGGACGGTGATGGTCATCGCGGCTCCGGGGTGGGGACGGGCAGGGTGGCGTGTACGCACCAGCCGGAGCCCTCTCGCGGGCCGGCCCGCAGCGTGCCGCCGAGGGCTTCGACGCGTTCGCGCATCCCGACGAGGCCGTACCCGCCGAGGTGGTGGGGTCGGGGTCGGACCGGTCTGCCGTCGTCGGCGACCTCGACAGTGATGGCCGACCGATCCTGGGTGACGGTGACCATGACCGAGTGGGCGTGGGCGGCGTGGCGGGAGATGTTGGTCAGCGATTCCTGGACGATCCGGTAGACGGTGCTGGTCACCTCGGGTGGCCATTCGGGTTCGCCGTCGGGCATCCGCAGTCGCACCGTGGGTCCGTGGCCGCCGAAGCGGTTGACCAACTCGCTGAGCCGCTCGGGAACGACGGCGACTGGCGGCGCGTCGTCGCTGTCGCGCAGCAGGGTGACGACGCGCCGCATCGCGGCCAACGCGTCGGAGCCGGCCTGCTCGATGCCGGACAGCACGCCGGCCAGCGCCTCCGGGCGCTTGCCGGCGACGAGTTGGGCGGCCTGGGCCTGGAGCACGATGCCGGTGACGTGGTGGGCGACGACGTCGTGCAGCTCCCGGGCCAGACTCATGCGCTCGTCCCGGCGCACCTGCTCGGCGACGGCCCGGCCACGGGCGTCGAGCAACCGTAGACCCAGCCCGAGCGCGGCAGCCGCGAGCCATCCGGCCGCGTTCCACGACGTCACGGCCCGGCTTCCCGGGTCGCCGGGAAAGGCGAGCCGGGTACCGGCGACCACTGCGAGCCCGGCGGCCGCGACGGCGCCGGCCAACGGCAGGGGGAGCGCCCTGACCGCCGAGCCGACGAGCACGGACAGGATGAGAACCATGGCGGGGCTGGGCTCGGCGGGCAGGTGGGCAAGTCGGGCGACCAGGATGGCGGTCGCCGCGACGGCGAGGCCCGCGACGGCTGCCCCGGCCGGGTGACGCCGGCGCAGCAGGACAATTCCGTACGTCACCGCGCCGGCGGCGCAGTCGAACTGCCAGTAGCCGCCACCCCAGGTCTGCGCGATCGCGACTGCCTGGAGGGCGAGTAAGGCGGCGGAGAGGACGCCGAGGCCGACATCGGCCGGCCGGCTCAGCCGATCGTGAAGACCCATTCTGCTCAGAATACGAAATCTCCATCCGCACCGAACCGGTCAAAAGTACGGTCGTCGACAGTGCGGAGTGTGCTTTGGCCCGATGCCGGCGGCCGGCGGTGTCCGCAGGATGAACCCCATGTCACATCACGACTCTCGCCTGACGCTCGAAGCCGAGCGCCCACCGACGCGCCCCGGGGGCCGACGACGTATCGCCGCGCTCGACGTGATTCGCGGCTTCGCGCTGTGTGGCATCCTGCTGGCCAACGTCCAGCCGATAGCCAACGCCGGTCGGGTCGTCGTCGAGGCGAGACCGTCGGCAGGCCTGGGCGACGGGCACGCGTGGATGGGGCTCCTTGTCGAGCAGCGCTTCTTTCCGATCTTCGCTTTCCTGTTCGGCATCGGGTTCTCGCTGCTACTGGCCTCCGCCGAGGGGCGCGCTGCCCGTCCACGGCTGCTCCTGCTACGCCGGCTTCTGGTGTTGCTCGCGATCGGTGTGGCGCATCTGCTGCTGTGGCAAGGCGACATCCTGCACGCCTACGCCATCGTCGGCCTGTTGGTCCTGCTCCCCTCGACCTGGCTGCCCCGGTGGACGGTGGCGATCCTCGGCACCCTCCTCATCGTCACCGCGCTGATCATCGGAGACAGTCACTTCGTCCTGATCGCCGGGCTGTTTCTGGCGGGCTCAGCCCTCACCCGGTACGGCGTGATCGGCCGAATGGGGCAGTCTGCGACGGTGCCGGCCGTGCTCGGCCTGGTCTTCGCGGTAGCGGCCGCGCCGTTCCTGTGGTCGCAGGTCAAGTCGCTGAGCAGTGACCAGGACGGCGACGCCAGCCTCTCGATGTCCCTGGGCGGGCTGTTGCTCGCCGGGGCCTACGTGTGTGCCCTGCTGGTTCTGCTCAGGACGCCGCTCCGCCCGGCCCTGCGAGCCGTCTTCGCGCCGTTGGGTCGGATGGCACTGACCAACTACCTGACCGCCACGATCCTGGTGCTGGTGGCCGCCAGGGTCGTCGGCGGCCGGCCGGAGGACTGGCCCGTGACGACAGTCTTCCTGATCGCCGGCCCTGTCCTCGTCGTCCAGTGGCTGTGGTCCACCCTCTGGCTGACCCGATACCGCAACGGCCCGCTCGAGTGGCTCTGGCGGTGGGCCACCTGGGCTCGCCGCCCGCCCCTGCGGGTCGCCGCGTCATCGGATCGACCAGGCGCCTGACGTCGCTGCCCGAGAGCTTCCGTCAGCCGGTCAGTCCCGCCACGGCGGCCTCGACCGCCGCACCGAGTAGCCGCTCGTTCAGGGGTTCCGAGATGGCGCTGGCGTAGACGGTCACCAGGTTGTGCCCTGCCTGGACGATCACGAAGGCTGATCGTCCGGTGATCCGCGTCTGCCCGCTGCCGGCGGACAGCCGGTAGTCCACCCGCCAGGAATGCTCACCGAGCACGGGCGGCGGCCGCGTGTCGACCGCGAACCGCACGGCCGAGCCGTCCCCGCCCCGGGCGGTGAAGCCGGGGCAGGCCCGGCGCGCCAGCTCCGCCTCAGCAAGCACCGACGCGGGCACCGGAACGGCATGGGACCTGATCTCGACCACCAGTTCGGTCGATGCGGTCGCGGCGGGGCCGGGCACCGTCGCGTAGCGGGCCCGCTCCCGAACCCGTTCGACTCCGCCGAGCCGGTCCAGGTAGGAGTCCTCGGCCAGTGGCCGGCAGGCCGACGGCTCTATCCGGGAGCCGCCGCCGCTGTCACCCCGGTCGGGTCGGACCCGCCAGCCCCGCGGTAGCACCGCCCGAACCGCACCGGCCGCCCGGCGGGCCTCCGCACGGGTGAGCAGCCGACCCGGGTCGGGCGGCCCCGGAACGGGCCGCGCGGACCCGGCGGTGACGTCGGGCGCCGGCGGGACGACCGCAGCCGCCGACGGCGCCGCGGCTCTGGTCGGATCCGCCACCGGAAGCGGGGCGTACGCACCGGGTATCCCCGGTCCGAGCACCACCGTGGCGAGCAGGGCCGCCAGCAGCGCGACCGCCGGTACGGGTGACCGAGTGTCGCCCGAGGACGACGGGACCGGAGCGGGGACGGGCGGCCGGGACACCAGGAACGGGAGGGTGAACGCGACGAGGTAGCCCAGCCAGACCAGCGGCGCCAGCAGGTGCGCCTCGGCGGTACCCAGCCCGTCTGCCCGTCCGGTGACCAGGGCGTGCAGGTACTGCAGCAGCGCCGCCGTCACGCCGGCCACCCAGCCTGCGGTCAGCGCCCGGCCGACACCGGTACGACGGCGGACCGCGAGTACCAGCAGGACCGCCCAGCCGGTGAGCGCGCAGAGCAGCCAGCGCTGTTGGGCCAGCCGGTTCGCCTCGGCCAGAGTTCCCGGCGGGGACAGCCGGGTCCACCAGACGGCGGACCCGGCGCCGATCAGCACGGCAATCAGGACCGCAGCCACGACCGCCCGGTCCCACCGGCGCTCCGGACGCCGGTGCCCGTCGCCGGCACTGTGGAGTAGCAGGCCGACCAGCACCGGGACCAGCAACGCGAGCAGCGGCCAGCCGGTGCGGGGCAGCGCGAAGACCAGCCAGCCGCGGACCACCTCGCCATCGGCCAGCACGGAGGCCACCGCCGGCAACGGCCAGAGCACCGCGACACCGGCGGCCGCCGCGACCAGGTACGTGGCCGAACGCCAGCCGACCGACCCGGGCTGGAGGGCGACCACCAGCCGCGCCAGCAGCACGCAGAGCCCGGCCACCGCGGCGGCGAGTGCTCCCGCCAGGGCGGCGGTGAGCATCGCGGCCGGCAGGTCCGTCCAGGCCGACACGCCCGAACTTCCCGGAACTGGCAGCGCGATGGCGATGAACGCCGCCACCGCGAAGCCGGTGCCCGCGCCGAGAACCGGCCGCCACCATCCGCCCGCGCCGGCGGCAGCCCGGCGAACCAGCGCGGGCAGCAGTCCCACGGTCAGCAGGACGGAGCCGACACAGACCGCGACGGGCGGGCCGACGGTCGCCTGCACGGTCAGGAAGAGGTCACGTGCGAGGGCGTCGGCGGAGCTCATCGCCAGCATCGCGACCGCGCCGACCGCCAGGCCGTGCGTCCAACTCCCCGGCGGGTCAGCCGGCCGGCCCAGCGCCGTCGCCCGAGCCACCGGATCCGGATGCCGGGCGAGCAGTCGACGCCGTCGCGTCGGACGACCGGCCCCGGCGCGGAGCAGCGCGGCAAGGTGCACGGCGTGGCCGGCATCGGCGGCGTACCGGTCGGCCTCCCGCTCGCGTCGCCGCAGCAGACCGGCCGCCAGCAGCGCGGTCAGCACCGCGATGGCCGCCGCCCGGCCGAGCGCCGTCAGGTAGGTCGCGTTCAGCCCGAAGAAGGCCACCTCGAGCAGGCCGGCGGCAAGCACCGCCGGCACTGGCAGCCATACCAGGCCACGGACAGCCGACGCCCAGGCGACGTCCCGGGCGAGGACGTGCGCGAGTTCGTGCTCGACCACGGGATCGAAGCGCGCCGGCTCGGCGTGGGCCACCGCGACGGCCGCTGGGAGCACCACCGTCGGTCTGCCGAGCACGCCACCGGTGGTGTACGCCTGCCGTACCGGCGGGGCGGCGACGACCAGTCTCGGCCGGTGTCGTGCGGCCAGCTGGTTCCGATCGCAGAGATCGGCGAAGCGTTCCTGCGCGCCGGGCACGGTGAGTCGGCGGCGAAGCCGACGCCGGTCGGCCAGCGGCGGCACCAGGACGAGCACCGCCGCCCCGCCCAGCGCGATCCCCGCCCCGGCGACCATGACCACTCCACGCCGGCGGAACTGCCCGGCCATGCAGCGGTCGCGGACAGTCGTCTGTTCCGCCGCCCTCCCCGAATGGGCCCGGGTGCAGACGTCGACGGCTGCCGCCCAGGGTCGGGACAGCGAGCGGTCGGCGACGAAGTAGAGGCCACCGGCGCTGATCCCGACGCTGACCAGGGACGCGAGCACGAGTGCGTAGAGCCATGCGAGCCGGTCCGGGGGGACGCGTGAGCCGGCACCGGGACCTCCGTCGCCGACACCACGACCGCCGTCGGTCATGCCGTCCGCACCCGTACCACGGTCGTCGCGGGTCGCGCCGGCACCGGGCCAGGTCATTCGTCCGGTGGATCGACCATCGCGCCGACGGCCGCGTCGGCGAGCAGCTCCGCCCGGTTGGGATCGAGGCCCAGCGCCACCGCGTGCCGGTGGCACGCCTCCCGCAGTCGACGTGCCTGTGCGGAATCCAGCCCGGGTCGGGCATCGGGTGGGGCGGGCAGCTCACGGCGGCGGCGACGCAGCAGGCCGACTCGGGCGGTGGTGGCACCGAGGACGAGCACCTCGCCCACGGCGGCGGCCACCACCTGGAGCACGAGTTCGGTGAGCAGGGTGGTGTCGATGCCGAAGCCAACCCCACCTTGTGGGACGGACCAGCTCACCCGTCCCTTCGACATCTGCCGTCGCCAACCGGCGGCGACCTCGTCGAAGATCGGAAGTTCCTCGGCGGCGATCCGGCGGACCCCCGCGCGGGCCGCATCCACGACCAGATCGGCGGCGGCGTTCTGAGGCTCGGTCACACGGCCATCGTGCCGGTACGGCACCAGCCCGGGAACCCGACAGTAAGGTTTCCGGCAGGGCACCCGGCCGACGCCGGTCTCTCCACCACGACGCCTACGGACGGGAGACGTCAATGATCTTCATTACCGCCAAGTTCCGGGTACTGCCAGAGCACGCCGACCGGTGGCCCGAGATCGCCGACGAGTTCACCCAGGCCACTCGCCGTGAGCCGGGATGCCTGTGGTTCGACTGGTCCCGCAGCGTCGACGACCCGACGGAGTACGTCCTGGTCGAGGCGTTCCGCGACGAGAGCGCCGGCGCGGCGCACGTCCAGTCCGCGCACTTCAGGGCGGCGCAGCAGGCCCTGCCGCCACACCTCGCCGAGACGCCCCGCATCGTCAACGTGACGATCCCGCAGGACGACTGGTCCCCGCTCGGCGAGATGGCCGTTCCCGACCGTAGCTGACCACCAGTTGCGAGCGCGCGACCGCTCGGTCGTCGCCGATACGCGGCGGGAGGCGGTCCGTAAGGGCACGTGAAGCGAACCGTAAGGCGCCTCGGGCAGAGTCCTGGTTGTCGAACGGGGCACGCAACAACCAGGAGGAACCCGACATGCGCAGGATCATCAACTCGACCTACCTCACCCTCGACGGCGTCATCGAGGACCCGGCGTGGACCATGCCGTACTTCGACGACGAGGCCGCCGCCTTCGCCGGTGCGCAGACCGAGGCGGCCGACGCCCTGCTCATGGGCCGGCGCACCTACGACGGCTTCGCGGCGGCCTGGCCGAACATGGACGAGAGCGACCCGAGCACCGGCGCCGCCTACTTCAACAACGTGAAGAAGTACGTCGCCTCGACCACCCTCACCGACCCGGAGTGGAAGAACAGCGAGGTGCTGCGGGGGGACCTGATCGAGGCGGTCACCGCCCTGAAGGCCCAGGACGGCAAGGACATCCTGATGTACGGCTACGGCGTGGTCACCGACGCCCTGGTCAAGGCCGGCCTGGTGGACGAGGTGCGGTTCTGGATCCACCCGGTCTTCGTGGGTGGCCCCTCGGTGTCGGCGCCGCTGTCCGACGCGCGGACCACGCTGACCCTCACCGACACGAAGGTCATGAAGAGCGGCGTGATCATCGCGACCTACACGCCGGCCGCCGCCTAGGCAGGAAGCGGCTGGACCAGGGCCCGGGCCTGACCCGGGCCCAGGTCGCGCCCGGCCCGGTACGCCGCGGCGAATCCGTCCGCACCGAGCGCCGCGACCAGCCGCGCCGTCGTACGGTCGATCTCGTCCTGCTCCGCCGGGGCGACCGGCGCCTGCGCCGCGACCCGGGCGGCGTGCGCGGCCCCGAGGATCCGTGCCCCGACCTGCGGGGTCGGGGCCGCCGACGCGAGCCCTTCCAACGCACCGCAGGCGTCGCGCGGCGCGTCGATGGCGACGGACACGTCGAACGCCCGGGCGTGCAGCGCCAGCGCGCGGTCGCCGTCGCCCTCCTCCGCGACGGCGTACGCCAGCTCGGCGAGCACCATCGGCAGGAACAGCGCGTCCTCTCCGCCCTGCGCGACCAGGCGTTCCAGGTGGGTGGTGGCGACGTCGAGCTTGCCGTCGCGGCGGGCGGCGATGCCGAGGCTGAGCTCGGCGAAGACCTGCGCGGACGGCGAGTCCTGCTCGACCGCCAGCCGGTACGCGCGCTCCGCCAACTCCCGCGCCGCGCTGTGGTCCCGGGTCTGCACGGCGAGCCAGGCCAGCCACGACAGCTTGGACCCCACCTCCGGCCACAGCCCCAGTTCCTCGGCCCACCGCAGGCCCTGGCGGTGCAGGGCGGCGGCCCGCTCGTGGTCGCCGGTCAACTCGGCCAGCCCGCCCAGCCAGTCGGTCGCCTGCAGCCGGCCCCAGTCGTCACCCAGCTTGGCGAAGAGCGTGGCGGCACGGGTACCGGCGCTCTCCAGCGCGGCGACGTCGCTGGCGGCGTGGGCGAGCATGGCCCGGGTCAGACACACGGCCGCCTCGACCCAGGGGTCGTCTCCGGCCGCGACGGCCCGGTCCAGCAGGTCGGCGCTCCGCGTCCGGTTGCTGTTCTCCAGGAGCGCGGCAGCCACGAACCAGGTGGCGCGGCCGTCGGCGTGCCCGGCGAGAGCGGCGTCGACCTCGGTGGGCGGGACCGGCTCACCCTTCAGCAGCGCGAACCCGACCCGCCACACGGCCGCCTCGGCGCGCGCCGCGGCGTCGCCGTCGAGCGTCAGGGCCCGGTGGGCCTCGGTGAGCCGTCCACGGAGGAACCAGTACCAGGTCAGGGCGTTGGCCAGGCGCAGGCCACCGCCGTGGGCGAGGGCCGCACGAAGGTTGCCGGTCTCGGCGTCCAGGCGGGCCAGCCACTCGCGCTGGCCGGGGCCACGCAGCAGCAGGTCGGCGCGCTCGGCCCACCGCGTCCAGTACGCGGCATGCCGCGCCCGCACCGGGTCGGCGGGGTCCAGGCGCTGGAGGGCGTACGCGGCGACCGACTCCAGCAGGCGGTAGCGCGGCACCACGCCGGACTCGTCCAGCACCAGCAGCGACCGGTCGACCAGCCCGGACAGGACGTCGACGTCGGCGTCGCAGACCGCCTCGGCGGCCTCCGCCGGGCAGCCGTCCGCGTGCACGGCGAGCCGGGACAGGACCGCCCGCTCGTGGTCGGTGAGCAGGTCCCAGCTCCAGCCGATCACCGCGGTCAGGGTGCGCTGCCGGGCGGGGACGTCCCGCTGCGTCGTACCGAGCAGCCGGAACCGGTCGTCCAGCCGCTCGACGACACCGGCCAGACCGAACGCGCGTACCCGCTTCGCGGCCAGCTCCAGCGCGAGCGGCAGGCCGTCCAGGCGGCGGCAGAGCTGCGCGACGGCCGGCGCGGTCCGTTCGTCCAGGTGGAAGCCGCGCTGCTGCGCGGCGGCCCGGGCCGCGAACAGCCGGGCCGCCGCGGACCGGCGGACCGCGTCGAGGTCCGACTCCTCGCCGGGTACGGGCAGCGGCCGCACCTCCCACAGCAGCTCACCGGCGAGGCCGAGCGGTTCCCGGCTGGTCGCCAGCACCGTCACCTCCGGTGCCTGCCGCAGCAGCCGGGCGACCAGCGCGGCGGCCGGCTCGACCACGTGCTCGCAGTTGTCCAGCACCAGCAGGGTCCGCCGATGCCGCAGCGCCGCCACCAGATGGTCGTCGGCGGTGACGCGGCTTCCCGCGATCTCGTGGACGTCGAGCGCGGCCAGCACCAGGTCGGCGACGCCGGTCTCACCGGGGCGCAACGCGGTCAGGTCGACCAGGTGCACCCCGTCGGGGAACGCCTGCTCACGGGCGACCTCGGTGGCCAGCCGGGTCTTGCCGACCCCACCGGGACCGACCAGCGTGACCAGCCGCTGTCCCG
This sequence comes from Micromonospora sp. NPDC047730, assembly GCF_043204765.1. Taxonomy (NCBI): domain Bacteria; kingdom Bacillati; phylum Actinomycetota; class Actinomycetes; order Micromonosporales; family Micromonosporaceae; genus Micromonospora; species Micromonospora sp. NPDC047730. The sequence continues at coordinate 64,240 of NZ_JBIDCU010000010.1, forward strand.
GCACGAGGGCACGCAGCTCGGCGAGCGCCTCGGCGCGGCCGACCAGCTCGTCCAGCCGGGCCGGCATGCTGTTGCGGATCCGCGCGGCGGCCGGCGGCGGACGCAACGCGGTGTCCTGCTCCAGGATCCGCCGGTGCAGCGCGGTCAGGTCCGGGGCGGGGTCCAGGCCCAGCTCGTCGGCGAGCCGGCGGCGCAGGTCGGCGTAGCTGTCCAGGGCCTCGGACTGCCGGCCTGACGCGTACAGGGCCCGCATGTGCAGCGCCCGCAGCCCCTCCCGCAGCGGGTGCCGGGTGACCAGCTCGGCCAGGTCGGCGGCGACCAGCGCGTGCTCGCCCCGGGTCAACCGCGCCGACGCCAGCTTCTCGTGCACCACCAGCCGGGCTTCGGCGAGCCGGGTGACCTCGGCGCGCACCCACTCCTCGTCCGCCACGTCCGCGTACGGCTCGCCCCGCCACAACCCCAGCGCCTCGGTGAGGCTCTCCACGTCGTCCTCGGCGGCCAGCGCGACGAACCGGTCGGCGTCCACCGCGTCGGTTCGCAGCACGTACCCGGGCGCGCGGGACTCGACCAGGTCCCGGGCACCGGGTTCGGCGTCGTCGAGGGCCTTGCGCAGCTGCGACACGCGCACCTGGAGAGCGCCCGCCGCGTTGGCGGGCGGGGCGTCACCCCAGAGGTCGTCGACGAGCCGGCCGGCGGAGACCACCTGGTTGCGGTGCGTGAGCAGGTCGGCCAGCAGCGCCCGCACCTTGGCGCCCGGCACCGTGACCGGCGCGCCAGCGTCCGTGGCAACGGCGAGCGGCCCGAGGACGCCGAAACGCATGCCGGCCACCCTACCTGCGGTAAGCGGGTCGTAAGCGGCGCGGCGCAGGCTGACGCCATGGCGTACGCACCCGTGAACGGTCTGTCCATGTACTACGAGTCGCACGGCGACGGGCCCGGCCGGCCGCTCGTGCTGCTACACGGCGCCCTCTCCGGCATCGGCACCTCGTTCGGCGCGATCCTGCCGCTGCTGGCGAAGACCCGGCGCGTGGTCGCGGTCGAGTTGCGGGCCCACGCACGCACGGCGGACAGCGATGGCCCGCTGTCGGTCGACGGTTTCGCGGTCGACGTCGTCGCCCTGCTCGACCATCTCGACGTCGCCGTGGCGGACGTGTTCGGGTGGAGCCTGGGCGCGGCCGTGGCGCTGCGGCTGGGCACCGATCACGCACACCGCGTCGGCCGTCTGGTGCTGGCCTCGGTGAGCTTCGACGCCACCGGCCTGCATCCGGGGCTGCTGGACGGCATCCAGCACCTCGAACCGGAGCACCTGCACGGCTCGGAGTTCCACGACGAGTACGTGCGCACCGCCCCCGACCCGGCGGCCTGGCCCACCCTCGTACGCAAGATCAAGCAACTGGACGCGGACCCGCCCCGGTGGCCGCCCTCGGCGATCAGGGAGCTGGCCGCGCCGACGCTGCTGGTCCTGGCCGACTCGGACATCGTCCGGCCCGAGCACGCGGTGGAGATGTTCCGGCTGCTCGGCGGCGGGGTGGTCGGCGACCTGACGGGCCTGCCGGCCGGCCGGCTGGCGGTCCTGCCCGGCACCACCCACACCACGATGCCGCAGCGCGCGGAATGGTTGGCCCCGATGATCGACGAGTTCCTCGACGCGTAACGGCAGCCCGTGACCAGGATCGTTGTGAAAGTGGGCAGGTGGCTTGTGGAGTTCGGGGTGTCAGGGGTTGATGGTGTGTTCGGTGAACTGGCCGCAGGAGCGGAATCCCAGGCGGCGGTAGACGGGCTCGCCGTCGGTGGACGCCTGCAGGACCGCGATGTGGTGGTTTCGGTCGCGGGCCGTGTGGAGTGCGGCGAGTGTGATGGCGCCGCCGTAGCCGCGTCGGCGGTGGGCGGCCAGGGTGGAGATGTTGTAGATCCCGGCAACGCCCGCGTGATGAAACACTTCGGCCGAGCAGACCGGACGGCCGTCTACGTAGCCGACCAGGTAACGGGCCGGACAGTGCCCGGCCAGGGCCTGCGGGGCGGCCTGGGTGAAGAAGCGGCGGACGGTGTCAGCGGGCGGGGTCCAGTTCGCGGCGAGAACCGCGGCGTAGTCGGCGAGCTGTTCGGGCGTGGCCACCGTCTGGATGTCCAGTCCTGGGGCAGCGGGCAGCGGCCGGGTGTCGTCCAGCTCGGCCCACATCGCCGTCTCGCGTTCGGATGCTGGCAGACCAGCCGCCGTCAGGCGGGCGGTGAGGTCCGGTGGCCTCGAGGCGGGCCCCACCCACCAGGAGAAACGGCGGCCGGTGCGAGCCAGTGTCCGGGCGGTCTCAGTGATACGTGCCGTAGCAGTGGTGGCGGTGAAGCGGGCCGCGGCGACGATGTTGAAAGTGTCGTCGTCCAGGCTGCTGTCGGCGACCAGGAGGTCATCAGTCTCCGTAACGGTCGCACCGCTCATGCTCCGATGCAGGTGACAGGCATGTTCCGCCAGATTCTGCTCCATCCTGTCCGTCAAGTCGGCGTCATTGAGAAAATGGACATTCATAACGAATTATCCCAGCATGACTGGGCGTAGATTGCACGTGATTTTGAATCGCTCGCCGACAGTGTCACGCCGGCGATAAGCACATTCGAGACACGTCCTAAACCAGTCCCGTCATGCCCCGATCGTGCCACCCGCTACCGGCGGGGCCGGCGGCGACGCTGAGGCCGGACCCGGCACGGCCGGCATGTCGGACATCGACCCCGCCGGGTTCGCCGACGCACTCCGGGGCAGCGGGTAGGGCGCGCCCGGCACGACCCCGCCTGGGTACCCGGGCCAGAGCGGAGCTGCTTTCGCGATCCGGTCCTGCTGGGCGGCGGAGATCCGGCGGATCAGCACGATGAAGGATGCGCCAGCGACCAGACAGGCGACTGTGGGGATCACCCGAGGGCCCAGCGCCTCCTGGTAGTAGCGGACGTACGTGGCGAACTCCGTCTCGCTGCGGGGCCACTCGGTCAGCCGGCCGTACCGCTGTTCGTCGCGGAGACCGAGGATCCGGTCCCCGGCGGTGAACACCAACCACGTCGTCCACCAGACCCCGACCAGCACCGGCGTGTTCCGCCGCCAGAGGCTGTCCCGGGCCACGTTGGCCACGACACGGGCCGGCACGACGAGGTTGGCGAACGGGACCAGCCAACCGGCGATGGCCCAGGCCGGGCTCAGCGTCGGCAGGGCTCCCGGGAATGCCGCCAGGTTCGTCCGCACCCGCCACGTCCAGATGATCACCAGCACCGCGGCGGTCAGGAGCGCCAGCGCGTAGACCAGGGTGAGTAGCCCCTCGGCGACGGCCGCGCCCAGCAGCAGGTCGCGGTCACCCCGCTCGGCGGCCGTGCGGGCCATCCGTACGCCGAGCACGGGGAACAGCCCGCTCGGCAGGTAGAGCAGGCTGGCCGCGCCGACCGCTGTCGCGGCGGCCGTGCCCAGGCGCCGGACGGGGTACGTGGGCACTCCTGGAGTGATTGCCGGCTGACCGAGCGGTGTGCCGCAGCGCTGGCATTCGTTGAAAGCCGGGGACGTGGCGTCCCCGCAGGTCTGGCATTGCATGTTGACCGTCCAGGAAGGCGGTGAGAGGCGACGGGCGCAGACTAGACGATCACGCGGTGGACGGTGACCCCGCGTCGCGCGGCGTGGAGGGGGCGTACCGGATGCTGGTGCACACCGCGATGCGTTCGACGTCAGTGAACGATGACCAGATTGGCCATGTCGACCACAGGCCGGTAGCCGAGAGTGGCGTAGATCTTGTTGGAGGTCGGGTTTGCCTGGTCGGTGAACAGGCACACCCGCGCACCCTCGGCCTGGATCCGCCGGGAAACCTCAGCGACCGCGTTGCTGGCCCAACCGCGCCCGCGCTGGGCCGGCGGCGTGTACACCGGGCCCACGCGCGCGACCCCGAACGACGGTGGGTTGGCGCCGGTGAGGTGCACCCGCTGCCCAGTCTCGTCGACCCAGAACCAGAACTGTCTGCCTTGTAGCCGGCGCAGCATCTCCGCACGGTCGGGTACTTCGTTGGCACTGGCACCGCGCTGACGGCCGGCCTGTTCGTCGGCGTCGCCCGTGAACGCGCCGAACCACTCCGTGACCAGTTCCAAGTCGTCCTCGGTCGCCGCCTCCAAGCCACCGGGCGCACGCGCCGGCCACACCAGCTCACCGAGCTCGTGCAGCCGCGTGTGCAGATTGACCCGGACTCGGCCCCCGCCGAGTCGGGCCAGCTCGGCGGCGCACAGCTCAGCGGCAGGAAGGGCGCCGTTGACCGCGAGCACCTGCTCCCCGCGCTCGTGCAACGTGTGGGCCAAGGCCACGGCCGCCTCGTCAGGCATCGGCAATAGGAAGGGCGGATAGGGTGCGAACGGCGCCGTCCGCATCCCGGCACCGACCACGGCGCCGGACTCGTCCCTGATCACCAGCCACCAGTTGCGGTCGGGCTGCGCGATCCCGGCGGCGCGCTGCGACAACAGTCGGTGCGCAACGGTGGTCACGACCGTGCTGACCACCGGGTCGGCGGCCAGGTAGTCGCCGGCCGCGGCAAGAAACTCACCTGGATCGGTGTGGAACTGTAGGTGCGGTCCGGTGATCGGGATTGCGCTCATTTTCGTAAGCTATCCGCCGCCTCGCCCCAGCGGCACCTGGATTCTGCGCCGTCGAGAACGTGACTGTTGAGCGACCGTGCCGCCGTACGTGGCGAGCCGGCGCTTCACGAGGGGCTTGTCCGTCCACAGCGGCGATCCAGGAGGAGAGCATCCACTCCCTGCCACTCTCAACGTATATCGCACCCGGGGGCTTGTGGCAAGACCCGGGTCGTGGCGCAGAATTGCCGGCCGAGGCCAGCAAGCGGCCTCAGATCGGAGCTATACGTGAACCCGCTGACTACCAGCGCGTTTGATCTTCCCGACAGCCTCTCTGCCAAGGCCGATCCCAAGCTGATCGCCGCCGACGAGCAGCATTTCGCGGCCATCGCGGAAAGCCTCGAGCAGTCGATCGCCGACCTGTCCGGCCGCCTCGATGCCGCACGCAAGGCGCCCGGCGGGATGGGCCGGCGGGCGATGGACCGGGACGAGGAGATCTACCGGCTGACCGCTCGCCTGCGCGCCCTGCGTCGCTTCGGTCTGGACCTGTGCCTCGGACGCATGGTCGGCGCGGACAACTCCGAGCCCGTGTACGTCGGGCGATTCGGCCTCACGGACGGCGCGGGTCGCCGGCTGCTGCTCGACTGGCGTTCCCCGGCGGCGGAGCCGTTCTTCGGGGCGACCCATGCCAACCCGATGGGTCTGGCAAGCCGCCGCAGGTATCGCTGGACCCGTGGCCGGATCAGCGACTACTGGGACGAGGTGTTCACCTCGGACGGGCTCGACGGGCACGCCGCGCTCGACGACCAGTCCGCCTTCATCGCCAGCCTGGGCGGCACCCGGTCGCCCCGGATGCGCGACGTGCTCGGCACCATCCAGGCCGACCAGGACGCCATCATCCGCGCGGGGTCGAGCGGCGCGCTCGTCGTCGACGGCGGTCCGGGCACCGGGAAGACCGTCGTCGCTCTGCACCGCACCGCCTACCTCCTCTACGCCGACCCCCGCCTCGGTCACCGCCGGGGCGGCGTGCTGTTCGTCGGTCCGCACGAGCCCTACCTGGCCTACGTCGCCGACGTCCTTCCCAGCCTCGGCGAGGAGGACGTGCAGACCTGCACCCTGCGGGACCTCGTCCCCGAGGGTGCCGCGGCAACCGTCGAGACCGACCCGGAAGTGGCCCGGCTGAAGTCGTCCGCGGACCTGGTGAAGGCGATCGAGGCGGCCGTCAGGTTCTACGAGGAGCCGCCGGCCAAGGGAATGACGGTCACGACCGACGAGTCCGACATCTGGCTGAGCGCCGACGACTGGGCCGAGGCGTTCGAGGCGCCGGGGCCCGGTACCCCGCACAACGAGGCACGTGACGAGATCTGGGCGGAGTTGCTCACCGTCCTGGTGGACAGGTACGACGGCGACGAGCCGGATGACGTGGTCCGCAGGTCGCTGCTGCGGAACAGGGAGTTGCGCACGACCTTCCACCGTGCCTGGCCGCTGCTCGACCCGGCCGACCTCGTCGCGGACCTGTTCTCAGTCCCCGCCTACCTGCGCAGGTGCGCTCCCTGGCTCGGCCCCGACGACGTACGGAAGCTGCAGCGCGGCGACGCGCGGGCCTGGACGGTGTCCGACCTGCCGCTCCTGGACGCGGCGCGGCAGCGGCTCGGCGACCCGGAGGCGTCCCGGCGTCGGCATCGGCGCGACACCGCCGTCGCCGCCCAGCGCGAGCACATGGCCAGGGTCGTCGACGACCTGATCGCATCCGCCGCGTACGACGACGGCGAAGGCCTGATGACGATGCTGCACCAGCAGGACCTGCGGGACGCCCTGGTCGACGAGACCGGCCTGCCCGGCGCTGATCGGGACCTGCTCGCCGGCCCGTTCGCGCACATCGTCGTCGACGAGGCTCAGGAACTGACCGACGCCGAGTGGCAGATGCTGCTGCTGCGCTGCCCGTCGCGCAGCTTCACCATCGTCGGGGACCGCGCCCAGGCCCGGCACGGATTCACCGAGTCCTGGCAGGAACGGCTCGAGCGGATCGGGCTCGACCGGATCAACGTGGCCTCCCTGACCATCAACTACCGGACGCCGGAAGAGGTCATGGTGGAAGCCGAGCCGATCATCCGGGCCGCGCTTCCGGACGCCAACGTGCCGACCTCCGTCCGCAGCAGCGGCGTCCCCGTCGTACACGGATCCGCTGCGGATCTGGACTCGGTCCTCGCCACCTGGCTCGCCGCGCACGCCGAGGGGACCGCCTGCGTCATCGGCGATCCCACGTTCCGGGCGACGTCCCGCGTCCGGTCGCTGACCCCGGAGCTGTCGAAGGGGCTCGAGTTCGACCTGGTGGTCCTCATCGACCCGGAGGCGTTCGGCGAGGGCATCGAAGGAGCGGTCGACCGCTATGTCGCGATGACCCGAGCCACCCAGCAACTCGTCATCCTCACGAGCCCTGTCGGGCATCCCGGAGCGGAAGTCGTCGACTAACGGGCGGTGGCGCCAAGCGCTGACCGGTGGGCGGTAGGGCCGGATCGGACCTGTGGTCCGCCCGATGCAGTCATTTGCCGCGAGGCGGTTGCCCGCCGGCCGTCGTGGCGTGGTGGCAGGATCTCCACATATGGAAGGTGTTCTGCTCCGTCGAGCTGCCCAACTCCTCGGCAGCGCCCGCCGTGTCGTCGTCCTCACCGGCGCCGGTATCTCCGCCGAGAGCGGTGTGCCCACCTTTCGTGACGGTCTCACCGGCCTGTGGGCGCGCTTCGACGCTCAGCGGCTCGCTACCGCGGAGGCGTTCCATGCCGATCCAGACCTGGTCTGGGGCTGGTACGAGTGGCGGCGCGCGCGGGTGTCCCGAGCCGAGCCCAACCCCGGTCATCTGGCGATCGCCACCATCCAGACCCGGGTCCTCGACAGCACCGTCATCACCCAGAATGTCGATGACCTGCACGAACGGGCCGGGACCCGGGCGCCGATCCATCTGCACGGCAGCCTGTTCGCACCCCGCTGCATCGCGGCGGCCGCCCATCCGGCGACCTTCGAGGGCACATCGGACGGCGAGCCCGCGCGGCCGCACGAAGGTCGCCGGATTCCACCGCCGCGGTGCGCGTCCTGCACAGCGCTCGTCCGCCCGGGAGTGGTGTGGTTCGGTGAGCCACTGCCCGAGGCGGCGTTGACCGCGTCGGTCGAAGCGGCCGTTGCCTGCGACGTGCTGCTGACGGTCGGCACCTCCGGTGTCGTGCACCCGGCCGCCGAGATCCCCCGGGTCGCGGCACGCTCGGGCGCTGTCGTGATTCAGGTCAACCCGCAGCCGACCCCACTCGACCGGGTCTGCGCCATCAACCTGCGCGGCACCGCGGCACACGTCCTCCCGGCCCTGGTCGCGGCCGCGTGGGAGGAGACCGACGAGGAATAGCGGCGGCGGGCCAGATGCCGGCTCACCTCCGCAGTCGCAAGCGGCCGGTGTGCCACCTCACCACCGCCGTGTCTCGCGCACTTCCACTTGCCAGCGGCGGTGTGCGGGTCCAGCCGCAGGCCGGCGGTCCGGGCGAGCGCCCAGTCTCGGTGTCAGAACGGATCAGCGTACCGATGCTCTCTCACGTGGTCGTAGATCTCGCGCAAGCACGGCTGACGGACCTCGGGCAGTCGCGCCAACGTGGAAAGGAACACGTCGGAGTCGGGTCGGAACGGCCCGAACGGCGTCAGTGCCGGAGGGTCGTCGCGACGGGCCTCGTCGGGCATCGTGCCGGCTCCCGGAACGGGCCGCCGGTCGCGGTGGAAGGCCAGATGCGCCCAGACGTCCCAGGACAGCGGCACGACGTCTGCTGCCCCGGACGGCGCCCAGTGCTCGCCGGTCTGCGGGTTTTGCGGGACGAGGGCGATGTCGGTGGCGATGGCAGGCAGGCCCGGTCCGACCAGGGTCAGTGCCCGGGTCTGCGGTCCGGGCGGGAGCAGAGCGTCGAGGGCTCGGCGGAAGGTGTCGGCGACCAGGCCGTCGGGGACAGTTACCCGGGTACCGGCCGACACGGCCAGCAGGCGGGCCAGCGCTGACCCGACGGCGGCGGCCCACAGCGGGCTCCACTGCCCCGGCGGCTCGACCGGTGGAACACCGGGCCGTCCCTCTCGAAGGTCCTCCCAGCCGGCTGGCCGACGTGGGGAGGCATCGGCGGTAACCCGGCGGATCGCCCTCGGGTCCAGCCACACCTCCTGCCAGAATGAGCAGTCGTCGATGCGGGTCGCCACCGGCCGTCCGCACCGCGCACACGCCAGATTGGGGCCGTCTCGGCCGTCCAGGCCGCAGCAGTAGCCGCCGGACCGTTCCGGAATGAAAACGGTGCCCCGGACGTCGCCCGGCGCGACCACAACAGCTCCTCGTGGCCCCGACGACAGGGCGTACACCGGCGCGTACACGCCACGGGCTTCCGCCTCATCTGCACCGACGTCGGCCCAGGGGCGCCACGGCGGCCCGAGAGGCTCGGGGTTCACCGCGTACGTCCCGGGTTCCATCAGCACGCCGAGCAACCCGTGGCCGTACGACTGGCCCGCGTGCACAGGAAGCGCTACCCGCGACACCGGCACGGTCAGCGTGGCACCACAAGCCGCACACGAGAACACCGTCATCGCGCCTCCCGAGTGCTCGCCGCCACACTATCCCGCGGTGCGGCCCATTTCGGATCGCCGTCCACCGGCAAGGCCAGGTGCGAGCTTGTGCCGCCTGGCGGGTAGCCGGTGTCGACGTGACCCTGGCCCGCACCCAGCCGAGATCGCCGGGAAACGGCAGCCGTCACAGGCGGAAGACGCGTACGACGAGTGGGGTGTCGATCAGGGTGTGCGGCGCGATGGCGTGATAGGCCCACAGGTGCACCCAGGCGTTGCCGGTCCGCACGGTGAGGAACGCCTTGAACATCCCGGGCAGCGTGTACACGAGCAGCACCAGGCCGATCGAGGCGGCGGTGTCCTCGGCGGACGCGTAGCTGGTCCACGCGTCACCGAGGTGCAGGGCGGCGTAGGTGAGGCCGCCGAGCGCCACCGCGCCGACCCGTCCGGTGAGCCGGGCGAGTCTGGGCACGACCAGCGCCTGCACGAAGACGAGTGTCGGAAGGCCGGTGCCCAACAGGTAGAGGACGAAGGTCAACGGCACGCCCGACGCTACCTGTCCCGCCGTCAGCGTGAGGATGGCCGAGCTGAGGCCGAGCAGTTGGGTGACCGACTCGATCGCCAGGACGACACCGATGACGGTCAGGTCGCGGCGGCGGTTCGCGCTTCGCAGACACAGCGCGGTCGTGTCGTATCGGCGACGGAACCACAGGTACGGCAGTGCGGCGTAGACGGTGGCGTTGTACGCGGCCCAGCCGAGCACTTCGGCCGGGCCGAGATGGTCCTCGCCGCCGATGAGCGTGCCGGCGAGGTGAAAGCTGATGGCGTGCCACCCCAGCGCGTGGCCGAGTGCCGCGCCGAGCAGTTGGGCCATCAGCCCGTACCCCATCAGCCCGAGGAGCTCGCGGCGCGCGGTCGGTGCCGTGGGCGCGCGGGCGGCCACGTCGACGGCGGCACGCCGGGTGAGCAGCCAGACGATTGCCGCGAGCACCACGACCTCCACGGCCGCACTGACACCGATCTGGCCGAGCGCGTTCTGGTACGACTGTGTCACGTTGGCAAGTTAACACGACTGTGTTAAAAAGAGCCATGCCAAAGATCGTCGACGTTGAGGCCCGCCGTGCCGAGCTGGCCGAGGCGGTCTGGCGGGTCGTCCGGCGCGCCGGCCTGGCGCACGCATCGGTCCGCAACGTCGCGCGGGAGGCCGGTCTGTCAGCCGGATCATTGCGCCACTCGTTCCCGTCGCAGACGGCGTTGACGGTCTTCGCCATGCGGCTCGTGGCGGAACGGATCCAGACCCGGATCGAGGCGATCGACGTGACCGGTGACCAGCTCCGGGTCGTGGAACGCTCGATCGCCGAGATGTTGCCGCTGGATGCCGACCGATTGGCTGAGTGTCAGGTGTGGCTCGCGTTCTCCGCGCAGTCGCTGGTGGATCCGGCGCTGCGGCCCCTCAGCGTCGAGATGCACCGCCTGCTCCGCCAGGCCTTTACCAATCTCGTCACACGGATCGCGGGACCGGACGTCGACCGTTCCTTGGAAGCGCGACGGCTGTACGCGCTCGTCGACGGGCTCATCCTGCACACGGTGCTGCACGGCGAAAGCCCTCGCCGCGCCCGGGCGGTCGTCAAGGCGCATCTCGCCGCACTCGCAGCCACCTCGACCACGCCATCGGGCACCACCGCCTGACCGGTGAACATCCCAGGAGAGGAAGAACCCATGACCACCGAACAGCCCGCCGACGTTGTCGAGCACCGGCGCGACCCGAAACGCTCCCTGAGTATCCGTGCCACCGTGCCGGTGGCTCGGTTGACCGAGGCCCAGGGCGAGCAGCTCACGTCGCTGATCAGCCACCTCCGCGCTTCCGGCGTCGCACCGGCGGGCGCGCCCTTCGTCCGCTACCACACGTTCGGCGACGACAAGGCCGACCTGGAGACCGGCATTCCGGTCGGTGACGATGCCGACGGCACGGATCGCATCGCCGTCACCGAGCTGCCCGGCGGCACCGCCATCAGCACGTGGCACCTCGGTGCGCACGACCGACTCGCCGAGGCGTACGCGCGGCTGGAGGCGTGGCTCGGCGAGCACCAGCGCACGCCGGCCGGTCCGGCATGGGAGGTCTACACGTGGATCGACCCGACCGAACCGCTGGACCCGTCCGCCTGGCCGAGCCCGACCGAGTGGAGTACCGAGATCGTGCAGCCGGTCCGGCCGGCGTGACCGACGGCCTGATCTCTGCACCACGCGGGCGCGACCGGGCGGGGTTGCGGCCACGGACCGGTGTGCGACCTGCTCGTGATGGGCGCGTCGCATGGACAGGGCAGGCCGCCGTCGGTTAGCCGGTCTTCCTGGATCGCCGCGTTGAGGAGCGGCATGTCCGTAGGCCGAAGCCTGCCCGACCGCCATGATCGGGCCGGCCTCGGCTGACAATTCGACCTGCTTCGATCAACCGCCGCCGCCCTCGGCGGCGGGACCCCGGCCACCCGGCCGCCGATGCTCTGCTGTGACCCAAGTCACCGTTTCGCCTTTTATTCGGACGCGCCTGACCCTCCGCAGTGCCCTCGGACGGGCCGGACCTGCGACTCCCGCAGGTTCGCCTTGGAGGTCCCACCCGGCCCTGGCCCCCAGCACCCCGCCGCCGGACCGATGTCGTGTCGGTCACTACTGTTAGCGTGCCCTGCGTTGACAATCGTGGCCGATTCCTCACGAAATCTGGCTAATTTGCCACTGCGGAGGGTATTCCTGATGGGCTGGCTACCGGTGGGAGACTCGTACGAGATCTCCCTCCTGGACGGAAAGGTGACGGCGCGGGCCACAGGCCCGCGATCCACCGGCCGTCCACTGAAGACTCTGCCGAAGGTGCTGCGGGACACCCCCGAGGTGGACCGGTTGCGCCAGCTCGCCCAGTGGCTGGACCGGCACACCGCGGAATGCCTGACCCGGGTCGACGCCTGGGTGGTCTCCTCGCTGCCGGTGCCGACCGGGCTGCTGGCCCGGGTCTGGCCGGACCCGGCCTGGCGGGAGGCGCTGCGCGACCTCGTGGTGCTCGGGGACGACCCGGCCGAGCCGGGCTTCCTGCGGGACGTCACCGACACCGGTGACCTGCGCGTGGTCAACCTCGACGGGGAGACCGTCCGGCTCTCGCCGGTCAGCGCCACGCTGCCCCACCCGGTGCGCCTGCCCGACCTGGCAGACCTGCGGGAGTTCGCCGACGAACTGGACGTCGCCCAGCGGGTCGAGCAACTGCACCGGGGCACCTGGGGCAAGCCCGCCGACCTGAAGGACCGTGACACCACGATCACCGACTTCCGCGGCACCACGGTCCCCAACCGGCTGGCCGCCCGGGCCGCCACGCTCGGCTTCCGGGTCTCCGGCTCGCAGGTCAAGTGCCGGGTCTGGGAGGCCGGACGCACGGTCGAGGCTGCCATGTGGTTCGACGAGGACTACTGGGACTCCGAGGCGACTCTGGGCAACCTCTCCTGGTCGGTCGTGGACGGACCGACGCTGCGGTTGACCGACGTCGGGCCCGTGGCCTGGTCGGAAGGAATGCGGATGGCGACGGCCCTGTCCGGCGCCGTGACCGGAACGGGGAAGAAGGCGTGACCGGGATGACGACCATGTCGGGCGAGGACTCGGCCGAGAGCCTGCTCACCGCCGGCGCGGTGCTGCCGATCGACACCGCCGGGGCCGGCGACCGGGCGGTGCCCCTCACCGCCCGCACCTACCGGCACCCGGCCCTCGACGACCGGCCGGTGGTCCGCCTGGTCGACGCCGCCCTCGGCGAGGGCGAGGACATTGCTGTCGGGTTCCTCGGCCTGGCACCGGGTGCCGAGCCGGCCGTCGTCGGGCTGGGCCCGCGCCGCCCGTTGGCCTTCCCGGAGTGGGTGCTGGTGCACCACGCGGCGGACGGCCGGCACGCGCTGGCGGTGGTGCCGGAGTTGCAGAAGCTGGCCAAGCAGGTGCGGTCGCGGCCGAAGGCCGCCCTGGACGGGCACCAGACCCTCGCCGACCGGTTCGCCCGTACGCTGCCGCACTTCCTGCCGACGTTCTTCGAGCAGGCGGCACGGGTGTTCCTGGCCGCCGGGCAGGACACCTACGCGACGCAGCTGTTCAACAAGGCGCGCAAGGCGGAGGCGCAGCACGGCCTGCCGGTCGACCTGAACCGGCTGGACGAGGTCTACCTGGAGTTCGCGTCGGCCAAGGTGGTGTCCGCGACCGCGTTGGCCGGCTACGCGAAGGAGCTGTCCGCCCAGTTGCCGGCCGACGAGGCGCTGGACCGGTTCTGCCGGCTGGCGCTGCGGGCCGCGGCTGCCGGCGTGGTTCCGTCCGCGCAGTCGGCCACCGCGGTGAACCGGCTGGTCCGCACCGCCACCAAGGCCGCCGGCAAGGCCAGCGCCGCCGTCGCCGACCGTGAGGCGGCCTACCTGGCCGAGCTGCTCCGGCTGCCGGTGGCAGCCGAGGCGCCGGCCGGCTGGTGGAAGGCGCACCTGCCGGCGGTGACGGCGCTGGCCGGCCGAGACCCGGCGATCCGCGGCAGCCTGCTCGACCTGATGCCCGCCGACCGGGACAACCTGGTCGCGTGGCTGGCTGTGCTGACCGACACCGGTGCGCTCGCCGGGCTGTCCGAACCGGACGTGCCGGACACGGCCCGCCCGCAGGACGGCTCCGTCGGCTGGCTGCGCCGCTTCGTGAGCCGGGCCGGCTCCGGGTACCACCGCCGACGGGTGCCGGAGCTGTACCCACTCGTCGAGCGGATGGCCGACCGGCTGCGCGCCGAACTCGCCGACAGCGGCGAGACCCTCGCCGCCGACGGCGACCTGGACCTGCTCGACCTGCTGCTCGCCCTCGACGTGCCGGTGGCCCCGCCGAAGGAGCGCGAAGCCTTGGACCTGGCGCAGTGGGTCAGGGTTGGGGGAGAGCGGGATCTGCTCGCCGTGGCCGGCGACGACCGGTTCAGCCGGGCCCTGCGCCGCGGCCTCGACCAGCTCGACGACCAGCAGGCCGCCCTGCGCCGGCTGGCCGGGACGCCGGGCATCCGGCCGTTGCTGACCGACTGGCTGCGGGCCCGGATCCGCGACCGGTTCGCGACCGGACTGCCGTACCTGCCAAAGTCGGTGGACTGGTTGGGCAGCCTCCCGGTCGAGGCGCTGCGCCTGGTGTCCGACGACCTCGACCGACCCGGTGACCCCGGTCAGGGCGGCGGCCTCAGGCAGGCCCTGGACGTTGACCTCGCCGAACACGTCGCCCGCAGCCTGCGCGGCGGGATCATCGACGAGCTGGGCTGGCCGGACTGGGAGCTGGCCTGGCAGGAGGTGACCAGTGGGGACCGCAAGGTCGAGGTGATTCGGCAGGAAGCCTGGCCGTACGTGATCCTGGGCGGGCCTACGACGGTGCGGGTGCTCGGCGCCGAGGGCATCGTGCTCCGCCACGACCTGCGCATCCCGGCCGGCGACATGTGGGGTCAGCCCGGCTACCACTACGTCGACGGCCAGTTGCTGGTCTACTGGCGTTCCGAGGCGCTCGGCTACGACCTGCGCGGCTACTGGCACTCGTCGCCCGGCGAGCCGCAGCCCATCCAGGGCCGTCGTCACGGCAGCCAGCCCCGCACGAACGAGATCACCCTGCCGCTGGCCGGCGGCGGGCGGACCACCGGCGGCGGCGTGCTGCACGTCGGTGACACCGTTGTCCCCGAGGAACTGCCGGTCATCACCGACGGCACCTCCCACTGGGTCTACCGCCGCAGCGAGGATGACGGCACCTACGGCTGGCGCGAGTACGACGCGGTCAGCAACTCCCACGGCCGGCGCAGCCTGCCGCGGTTCCTGGCCGACCTTCCGGTCGACGGAAGCCACCTCCAGGAGTCGGCGAGCTGGCTGCGGCCAGCCCTGTCCGACCGGGCCACCCCGGCCGCCGTTCCGGTGGACGGTCTGCTCGGCTGGCGGGTGGTCACCCTGCCCGACGGCTCGGTACGCGGCGAGGACCTGGCCGGTCGTACCGTCACCGTGGCCTCGGGACAGGAGCCGGTCGCGGCGCTGGTGCTGCCCGGCGACGACCGGCCGCGGGCCGTCCTCGACGGTTTCGTCCTGGTCGACCCGGACGGGGTGGTGTCGGCCGCCGGCAGCGGGGGCTACAACCCCGCCGCGCTCCCGCTGCCGGAACGGAAGTTCCTCGGCAACATGCTGCCCCGGGATCCGGCCGGCTCCACCGCCCTGCGCCGGGTGGACCGGGACACCGCCACCATGCTGCTCAAGGTCGCCCTCGACGAACGCCGCGCCGCCCTGGCCGAGAAGGCCGCGCGGGCCGCAGCCCGCGCGGCGACCGGACCCCGGTTGACCGCTGCCACGCAGGCCATCACCGGCCTTCCCGTCGCCGTCCCGGCGTCCATGGTCGGCACACCGGCCAGCACCTCCAGCACCGGACCGTCCACCGCCGACGCGGACAAGGACGCGCTGGTCGAGCTGGTCCGCTCGACGTTGCCGGCGGTCAGCCACGACGCGGTGCTGGCCGGGGTGGCCGGGGTGCTGCGGCTGGCCGCCCGGGTGCGCACCGACCTGGACGGGGTGACCGAGCGGCTCACCAGGTCGTTGTCCGCGCCGAAGGCGGTGGCGCCGGTGGCCACCGCGACCGGACCCACCGACGAGCAGCTCAACATGGCGCTGGACGGTCTGCGTGGCTCAACCTACGGGGCGGCCCGCTCGACCCACGCCTTCACCCAGCTCCAGGCGTTCGCCGCCCAGCGGTCCGCCACCACCGGCAGCGAACCCGCCGTACGGCTGCACCTCGACGGACCGTCGCTGCCGGCCGCGCTGGACTGGTGGTCCCTGCTCGGCGGTGTCGCGGCCGTCGCCTACCGGGCCGTCGCCGCGGTCACCCCGGACGAACACCGGGAGACGCTGCGTGCCCTGCTCACGGAGCTGGACCGGCTCGACCTGAGCACGGTGGCCGAGCCGGCCCGGTGGCGCCGGTTCAGGCTGCACCTGCTGGACGACGACCTGAACAATCCGGACGGCACGCGCCGTTCCCCCCGGCCGGGCATCCTGCCGCTGCCCGACGGGGCCTTCATCGCCGTCCTCAACTACAGCGGCACGACCACCGGCTACCACTTCGACGCGCTGTACCACGACCCGGCCGGCGCGTTCGCCGTGCCCGAGCCGTACACCGTGATGTTCTCGGCGCCGGTCGGGGACGAACGGGCGGCCGGCTGGCTGGGCGGTTTCCTCACCGAGTGGGCCGCGCGCGGCCCGCTGCCCTGGCGGCCGGAAGCGGCCGAGCGGTTCGCCGAGCTGACGGGTGTCACCCCCACCGCCGCGAAGCTGGTGCTGGCCGGCCTGCCGTACCTGGACTCGTCGACCACCGTGCCGACCGAGCTGCGCAAGGCGCTCGGGGTCAAGCAGGTCGGCGAGGTCAAGCTGGCCTTCGGGGTGCTGGACGAGGCCAGCCCGGAGGTCCGGCGAGCCGTGGTCTCGGCGCTGCTGCCGGACGACCCGGCCCGGCTGTGGGCCGACGGCCCGGACGTGGCCGCCGCCGCGGCGGTCTGGAACGCCGCCCTGGGGCGCCGGGTGATGGTGCCCGAACAGTTGCTCGCCGAAGCGGTGCGCGCCATCCGACACGGCTGGGGACCCGCGAAGGCGTTGCCGGCGCTGCTCGACCCGGCCCGTTCGGTCGAGCTGAGCACCGACCTGGCCTTCCAGATCAAGGGCGACCAGGCCCGGCAGGTCGACGGCCGGGCAGTGGGCTTCACCGGTGAGGTGCTGCGCTCCACGATCGCCCTGGCGGCCTGGGTCGCCCACCACACGCCGGCCGGCGACCCGTGCCGGGCCGCGCTGCCGGCCGCGCTCGCCGCAATCCGGGACCGGCTGGCCAACCCCGGCCTGCTGCTCGACCTCGACCAGTACGTCTCCCTGCCCGCCTTCCAACAGGTGGCGGGCACCCCGTCGGAGACCGGCCCTGGCTGGGAACGGTACGGCGCCATCGTCCTGGCCACCTACGACAGCCAACCGTCGCCCGCGTTGCGGCCGGACCTGCTCGACGCCGACGGGACGGACCCGTACCTGCCCGCGCTGCGGCGGGACGCGGCCAAGCCGTACCCGATGGAGGTGGCGCTGCGCCTGGCCCGTGACCCGCGGTTCGCGGCGCTGCTCGGCGATCCGGGGGAGCCGGACGGCGGCGCACGGGCGGCGGACGGGACCTGGTGGCCGCAGGACCCGACCCGGTCGGTGCCCGACCTGGTCGCCGAGGCGGCCGGGGAACACGGCCTGGGCGCCGACGCGGCGGCGGTGTACCTGATGCTGCTGGCCATGCCGGACCCGACCGACCGCAACACGGCGAAGTGGACCGGTTGGAAGCCGACCCGGCTGAAGACGGCCCGCGCCGAACTGGCCGGCACCGACCTGGTCATCGAGGCCAGCCGGTCCCGGGCCAGCCGGTCGCTGTTCCTGCCCGGCCCGTGGCTGGAGCGCGGCAGCGGGCAGGCACCGATCGAGGGCTGGAAGGTCGCCCTGTTCGACCTCGCGCCCGACGGCACGGCCGGCCTCGGCGTGACCGTGCCGTTCGAACCGGCCGCCGACCTCTACCGGCGGGCCTGGCAACGTCTCCGCGACGGCGACCGGCCCCGGTTCGACAACCTGCCCACCCGCCGCTGACCCGACCCGGAGGGCGGTGGTGCCCGCGACGACCGACCAGGCCGTCGCGACACCACCCCGCCGCCGACCCCTGTCCCGCACACCCCATCCGAACCAGAGAGATCGAGGAACATCCGTGACCGTGACGGAACACGTCCGCCCCACCGCGGCGCCGGAGACCGCAGCCCAGGTCCTCTCCGCCGAACAGCGGTACGCCGACGAGCTGGCCTTCCTGGCCGCGTACGACGACGGCGCCCGGCCGCCGGGCTGGGCGCTGACCCCGCGCGCCGTGGTCACCTTCATCCGGGGCAGCGACGGCGAGGCGTTGAAGCTGCCCGCCGACCGACGCACCGGTCCGGACGGCACCGAACTGCCGGCCAGCATGACCATCCCGCCGAAGTTCGTCGGTGAGCGGAGCCTGGTCGAGCGGTGCGTGGTCACCCTGGCCGGTGAGCGGGGCCTGCTGCTGGTCGGCGAGCCCGGTACCGCCAAGTCCATGCTGTCCGAGCTGCTGGCCGCCGCGGTCTGCGGCACCAGCGCGCTGACCGTGCAGGGCACCGCCGGCACCACCGAGGATGCCTTCCGGTACGGCTGGAACTACGCCCTGCTGCTCGCCCAGGGCCCGACCCCGCAGGCGCTGGTCGACTCGCCGGTGCTGACCGCGATGCGCACCGGCCGGGTGGTCCGGATCGAGGAGGTCACCCGCTGCCTGCCCGAGGTGCAGGACGCGCTGGTGTCCATCCTGTCCGACCGGCGGATGAACGTGCCGGAGCTGGCCGGCACCGAGGACGGCCTGATCCGCGCCGTGCCCGGGTTCACCGTCATCGCCACCGCCAACCTGCGGGACCGGGGCGTGTCGGAGATGTCCTCGGCCCTCAAGCGCCGGTTCAACTTCGAGACCGTCCACCCGATCTCGGACGCGGACACCGAGACCGACCTGGTCCGCCGGCAGGCCACCGCCGCCGTGCAGCGCGCCGGCGCGGCGTACACGGTGGACGACGCGGTGCTGGACGCCCTGGTCACCGTCTTCCGCGACCTGCGTACCGGCCGGTCGGGCGAGGGCTGGGACGTGGAACGGCCCGGCACGGTGATGTCCACCGCCGAGGCGGTGCAGGTGGCGGCGTCGCTCGGCCTGGCCGCCGCGTACCTGCCCGGCGGGGACGCGCTCGACCTGGTGCCCGGGCACCTGCTCGGCGTGGTCCGCAAGGACGACCAGAACGACCACGCCCGGCTGCTCGGCTACTGGGACGGCCCGGTCCGCCGCCGCGCCGAGGACGGCTCGGCGATGTGGCGCCGGCTCTGGGACCTGCGGGAGAGCCTGCGGTGACGACCCTCTCCAGCACGTCGGCCGGTGCGGCGCCGCCGACCGCCGCCCCGGTGGCGGCCGGCCCGTCGACGGTCGACCCGACGACGGCCGACCCGCGAGCCGTGGTCGACGCGCTTGCCGGTTCGGTCCGGCCGTACCTGATCGGGGTGCGGCATCACAGCCCGGCCCTCGCGGCGGTGGTTCCGGCACTGTTGGACGCCGCCGGCGCCGAGGTGGTCTGCATCGAGCTGCCGGCCGACTTCCAGCGCTGGCTGCCGTACCTGTCCGACCCGGCCGCCCGGGCCCCGCTGGCCCTGGTCGGCAGCCACGGCACGGACGGGCCGATGGGCTTCTACCCGTTCGCCGACTTCTCCCCGGAACTGGCCGCGATCCGTTGGGCCCGGCAGCGCGGCGTCGAGGTGGTCTGCTGCGACCTGCCGCTGGCCGACCCCGGCTGGACCGTCGACACCACCGACCCGGCCACCGACTCCGGCCCGACCGCCGGTACCGCGCCGACCGCCGATCCCGACCCGGACGCCGGTGAGCCGGTGCCCGGCCTGCGCCGGTCCGGCTACGCCGTCGCACTCAGCGCCAGCGGCACCGGCCGGGACGGCGACGACCTGTGGGACCGGGTGGTCGAGGTACGTGCCCCGGGCTGCCCGCCCGAGGCGGTCCGCCGGGCTGCCCTCGGCGTCGGCTGGGCGATGCGTACCGACAGCGCCAGCGGCGACGGCGTACCGGCCCGGGACCTGGCCCGTGAGCGGCACATGCGCCGGGTGCTGGCCGAGGCCGGCGCAGCCGGCCTGCGGGTCGCCGCCGTCATCGGCGCCTTCCACGCCCCGGCCCTGCTCACCGCCCCGTCGACCGACGGGGACCCGGCGGCCGGCCCGGTCGGCGGTGATCCGGTGTCGACCGCCGGCGCCGCCACCGCGTCCGCCCGGCCCGTCGCCGCCCCGACCGGTCCGGTCCGGTCCGTGACGACCCCACCCGGGTCGGCAACCACCAACGGCGGCGGCACGGCGATCACCTCGCTGGTGCCGTACGCGTTCGACCTGCTCGACTCCCGGTCCGGCTACCCGGCCGGGATCCGCGACCCGCGCTGGCAGCAGTCCGTCTTCACCGCTGGCGGCGACCCGGAACGGATCCGGGCCGCCGCCGCCCGGGCGGTCACCGACCTGTGCCGGGAACTCCGCTCGGCCGGGCACACCGCTGGTACCGGCGAGGCCGCCGAGACGGTACGGCTGGCCGGCGACCTGGCCCGGCTGCGGGACCTGCCCGCCCCCGGCCGGGGCGAGGTGCTGGAGGCGGTGACCACCGTGCTCGGTCAGGGTGAACTGCTCGGCCGCGGCCGGGCGCTGGCGAAGGCGCTGGAGACCGTGCTGGTCGGTGCCGAGCGGGGCCGGGTCGCCCCCGGTACGCCGCGGTCCGGGCTCGGCCCCGCGGTCGAGGCGGAACTCACCGCGCTACGGATGCCCAACCCGGACAGCCCGAAGTCCCGCGAGGTGCGGCTGGACCCGCTGCGCACCGAGCTGGACGGGCGGCGGGAGATCCTGCTGCAACGCCTCCAGGTCTGCGGCGTCGGCTACGGCGAGCCGATCGCGGTGTCCGGCACCGGCGACGGTGCCGCCCTGACCACCCGCTGGGAACTGGCCTGGACGCCGTCCGTGGCGGCCCGGCTGGACCTGGTCGGCGTACGCGGGGTGACCGCGGCGCTGGCCGCGGCCGGCACCCTGCGGGAGCGGTTCCGCCGGGAGGCCGCCGACGGCGGCCCCACCGCCGCGCAGCTGCTCACCGGGCTACGCGACGCCGCCCGGTGCGACCTGCCCGAACTGGTCACCGATCGGCTCGAGCTGGCCGCCGCGGTGCTGCCGGGCACCGGCACGCTGCCCGAGCTGCTGGCCGCGCTGGACCTGCTGGAGGCGCTGCGCCGGGAACACCTGCCCGGCACCACCGCCGACGGTCGGGCCCGGGCGGCCGAGCTGGCCGTCGTGCTGCTGGACGCGGCGGTCCGCGGGCTGCCCGGCCTGGCCGGCAGCGACGCCGCGGCCGATGCCGCCGCGCTGGTGGACCTCGCGGTCCGGGCCGGCGAGGACCGGATCGGCCTGCGCCTGGACGAGGCCCTCGGCTACCTGGCCCGGGCCGGTTCGTCGCTGATCCAGGGTGCCGCCCTGGCCGCCCGGGTGCTGCTCGACCTGACCGACCTGGAGACCCTGGGCACGCGGGTGGCCGGCTGGATCGACGCGGCGACCGGGCCGGACACCCGTCGGCACCTGCACCGGCTGCTCGGTGGTCTGCTCACCGCGGCGCATCCGCTGCTGCAGTCCGCCCCGGCCGCGCTGGACCCGCTGTTGGAGCGGATCGAGCGGCTCACCGACACCGAGTTCCTGGACCGGCTTCCGGCGCTGCGTGGCGGGTTCGACGTGCTCACCCCGGCGGCCCGGGAGCGGCTGCTGCACACCGTCGCCGAACGGCTGGGCGACCGGCTCGATCTGGCCCTGTCCGCCGCGCCCGAGCTGCTGGCCCGCTGGGCCGCCGCCGACGCGGCCGGCCGGGCCGCCCTGGTCGCCCGCGACATCCCGATCCCGGGCACGCCGACCGGCGCCGCCGACGTCGAAGCCGGGCCGGGCACGGTGACCGGCTCCGCCGACCTCGAACCCGGGGCGGGCACGCCGGCCGCCTGGCTCACCGCCACGGACCGGTGGCGGCTGCTGCTCGGCCGCCAACCCGACCGGTTGCCGACGGACGCCCGCCGCTACGCCCGCGCCCTGGACGAGCTGTACGGGGCGGGTCAGGGCGAGGGCGCCACCGACCTCGGCCAGGCGGCCGGCGGCGGCCAGGAGGCCTCCTTCCCGACCGCCCGCGAGTGGGCCGACGAACTCGAGGCGCTGTTCGGCACCGCGGTACGCGAGGAGGTCATCGCCCGGGCGGCCGAGAGCGGCCGTACCGACGTGCTTACCGAACTCGACCCGGCCGCGGTACGTCCCTCGATGGAGCTGCTGACCTCGGTGCTGTCGCTGGCCGGTGGCCTGCCCGAGGGGCAGTTGGCCAAGCTACGGCCACTGGTCCGGCGGCTGGTGGAGGAGCTGACGAAGCAGTTGGCCACTCAGGTGCGTCCGGCGCTGACCGGGCTGACCAACCCGCGTCCGTCTCGCCGTCCCGGCGGCCGGATCAACCTCGCCCGTACGCTGCGGGCGAACCTGGCGCACACCCAGCGGCTCGGCGACGGCCGGACGGTGGTGGTGCCGGAACGCCCGGTCTTCAACACCCGGACCCGCAAGGAGGCCGACTGGCGGCTGGTGCTGGTGGTCGACGTGTCCGGCTCGATGGAGGCGTCGGTGGTGTGGTCGGCGTTGACCGCCGCCGTGCTGGCCGGGGTGCCCACCCTGTCCACCCACTTCCTCGCCTTCTCCACCGAGGTGGTCGACCTGACCGACCGGGTCGACGACCCGCTGTCGCTGCTGCTGGAGGTGCGCGTCGGTGGCGGTACGCACATCGCCGCCGGGCTGGCCCACGCCCGCTCGCTGGTGACCGTGCCGAGCCGCACCATCGTCGCGGTGGTCAGCGACTTCGAGGAGGGCTACCCGCTGGCCGGGCTGCTCGGTGAGGTCCGCACGCTGGCCAGTTCCGGCGTGCATCTGCTCGGCTGCGCCGCGCTGAACGACAGGGGAGTGCCCTGCTACTCGGTACCGGTCGCCGAGCAGCTCGTCGCGGCGGGGATGCCGGTCGCCGCTCTCAGCCCGCTCGAACTCGCCCGCTGGGTGGGCGACCGTGTACGCGGAGGATCACGTTGACGGACCGCACATCCACCGCCGTGGACACCGACCGGCTGCCGCCGGTGCTGCCGGGGGTCGCCGCCGCGGCGGTGGCGGCCCTGCCGCCCCGGCTGCACAAGCGGCTGGACGCCACTGTCGAACGGCTGGCCGGTGTACCGGTCGGCCGGGTCGACGGCGGCGTGTCGGTCGACTGCGGCGCCGAGGCCCTGGTCACCCTGACGCCCGGACCGACCGGCGCGGTCACCGACCCGCACCAGGCAAGGTGCAGCTGCCTGCTGTCGCCCCGCTGCCTGCACCGGACCGCGGTCCTGGTCGCCTGCCCGGTCGCGGACCCGGCCACCCACCCCGATCCGGTGTCCGCCACCGCCGCGTCGTCCACGTCGGACGACGTCGGCGCGGCCACCGGGCGTGCCGGGAGGGCCGGGCGCACCGGAAAAGCGGATGGCGCGGCCGCCGGTCGTGCCGGACGGAGCGCGGCACCGACGAAGGCGCAACGGGCCGCCGCCGGCGCGCTGTGGCGGGCAGCCGCCGCGGTGCTCGCGGCCGGTGTCCCGGCCGCCGGCGCGGTCCCGCAGGCCGAACTGCTGCGGGCCGCCCACAGCGCCCGGCTGGCCGGCCTGCCGCGGGCCGAGAGCGCCGCGCTGCGCGCGGTACGTGGCCTGCGCGCGCACCGGGGACGACAGACCGGCCACCGGCTGGCTGAGCTGGTCGAGGTGCTGCACGACCTGCTGTACGTGGCCGGCCGGCTGGCCGCCGGCGATCCCGACCCGGCACTGGTCGGCATCCTCCGGCGGGCCTACCAGCCGGACGGCACGCTGGAGGTGTACGGCGTCTGCCGGGAACCGGTGATCAGCGCGACCGGGTACGCCGGGGTGGTCACCCACCTGGTCGCCGCCGACGGGCGCCAGCTCTCCTTCGGCGACGTGAAGCCGGGCGGCCCGGACCGGGCGCAGGACTGCGCCCGGGCGGTCACCGAGATGGGCGCGGTCGCGGTCAACCACGCGGTGCTGGCTCGCGGCGGCCTGCGGATCACCGGCACCACCGTCTCCCCGGACGGCCGGCTCGGTGCCGGCAAGGGGGTCCGAGCCACCCCGATCACCGGGACCGACTGGTCCACCGGGCCCCTGGCGGAACTGTTCGCCCGCCCGCTCGCCGAGGTGGTGACCGCTCAACTCGCCGCCGACGATCCGGAGGACCCGGCCCGGGCCGGGACCGCGCTGGTCGGCTGTGACCTGATGGTGGTCGGTGCCGCCGGTGACCAGGTGCTGGCCCGGGAGCTGGCCCCCGCCACCGACGCCGGACCGGACCGCGCGCCGGTGCCGGACGGGCCGGTGATCCGGCTGGTGCCGGTCAACTCCCACCCGGTGCTGGCCCACGTGGCGAACCTGCGGCGGCTCGCCTCCAGGCCGGGCCTGCGGATCCGGGTGGTCGGCCGGCTGGACCCGGACCGGGCCAGCACGCTGCACCCGCTCGCGGTCGGCCCGGTGCCCGGTGCCGCCACGACGCTGCGGCTGCCGGCGGACTGGCACGGCCGGGCGGACCTCGGCTACGACCAGATCCAGGGCGGCCACCTGCCGCCGCGCGACCCGGCCGCGATGACCGAACCGGTTCTCGCCGTCGGTGCCGACGCGGTTGCGGAGTCCCCGCTGTGGCGGGTCCGCCGGCTGGTGGAGCTGGCCGTCTCCGGCGGTCGCCGCGCCGTCGGCGAGGCGGCCCGCGGCGAGGGCGCCGGGCTGGCCGGTCCGCTGCGCCGCGCCGGCTTCACCACCGCCGCCGCGGTGGCCGCCGCGCTCGCCGATGAGTCCGACCGGCGCGGCCGGGACGCGTTCGGCCGGCTCACCGATCCCGACCCGGACCGGTACGCCTGGGCCTGGCTCGCCGCGACCGCCCACCTCGCCGCCACCGAGCGGGAGCTGATCCGGTCCTCCTGGGTCGGCCCACCGGTTGGCTGACCTGCCGGAATCCGGGGGCGATCGCGCTCCCGGGCCGGTGGGTGGCAGGCCAGGTGATGGCGAAATCTGACCCGGACCGCCTGCGCCTCGGCGCCCGCCCGAACCCTGGGCGGGCGCCGAGGCTCGGCGAAAGGCGGCAGGTCCAGCCCCTCGTCGCTGAGGGCAACAACATCCGGGTTCGGATCCGGCTCAGTACCACCGGCGGCTGGCCGGGTAGGGAGGGCGAAGCGACGCCCCAGCCCTTGGCGGCCAGGCCCGCGGCGAGCGCGGGTGGCAGCGCGGCGATACGCGCGAACAGCTGTTCCCGCAGCTCGACCGGCGCGTTGTCGCTGCGCCGCTGCTGCGGAATCTGACTGCTCACCGTCGGGCGGGCCCCACAGGCGGCGGGAGTTGGCCGCCGGGCGGCCTTGTCGACGTCCTCGGAGACGGCGTCGGGCGGACCCGGTCGGCGAGGAATGCCAAGCGTTCCCGCAGCCAACCGGCTACGGTCGCCAGCGCCGGCGCGGCGATGCCGTGTCCGACCGGATCGCGGCGGGCGAGGGTCGCGGCACCGGCCTCGGAGAGCAGGTAGTTCCAGGTACGGTCGAGCAGTTCCCGTGGGATGACGCTGTCCTGCTCGCCCTGGGCCACGACGACGGGCACACCGGCCAGCCGGGCGGGCGTGGTCGGGACGCCGGCGTCGAACGGCAGCGTCCCGTACAGGATCGCGGCTCCGGCGTAGCGGCCCGGATCGTCGAGCAGCAGCCCACCGGCGAACGCGGCCCCGCCACTGAACCCGATCAGCACCACCGGCCGGCCCGCGGGAGCGACACCGTCGAGCCAGTCGCGGAACCAGTCCATCGTCGCGCGCAACGACTCGGCGACCGGCCGCCCGATGCCGCGGTTGGCGAACCACGCGTACCCGCCGCCCTCGGCGATCGGCGCCCGCACCGCCGCGTACGTGGGACCCACGGGCAGGTGGTCGGCCAGGCGAAGGATCTCCCGCTCGTGCGAGCCACGGCCATGCAGCAGCACCACCAGCGGGGCATCCGCGTCGGTGCTGCCCGCGGTGGCCACGACCGGCGGCGCGAACGTCTGCATCGCGCTCATCGCCGCACCTTCGTCCGCGCGGGCGCCGTGGCGTCAACCGGGCCCGGCAGCAGCCGGCCCGCCGTGCCGACGCCGCTCCAGCGTCGCACCTTCGCCGACAGGTCGAGGTGCTCGACGGGCGCCGCGTTGGGGCTGACGCTCATGCTGCGCCGCCCACCGGCCCGACCAGCTTCCAGCCGCTCTGCCAGCTCCACCCGTTACGGGCGTTGAGCGAGATGTTCAGCAGTGCCATCTCCTCCAGCGACCGGGCCATCCGCAGCCCGCCCGCGTCGATCACCCGGTAGCCCAGGGAGGAGGCCAGCTCGGCGACCGTGTCCTTGGCGGCACCGTCGTCGCCGGCGATGAAGGCGTCCAGGGGCGCGCCGCTCTCCACCGGGTTGCTGTGGCGGCTCGCGAGGATGGTGTTGAAGGCCTTGACCACGGATGCCCCGGTCACCTGGGCCTGAAGCTGCTCCGCAGCCGAGACGCCGCCGGTGACCAGGTCGCTGTAGGTGTCGTTGAGCGGGTTCGTCACGTCGACGAGGACCTTGCCGGTCAGTGCCTCGCCCAGCTCGGTGGCGATGCCGGTGACGGCGGCGTGCGGGACGGCGAGCAGCACGAGATCTGCTCCCCGCACAGCCTCGGCGTTCGACGCGGCGGCGCTCGCACCGGCGCTGTCGGCCGCCTTCTGGGCGTGCTCGGCGCTGGTCGCCGCGATGACGACGTCGTGACCGGCGCGCACGGCGGCGGTCGCCACCGCCCCACCGACATTGCCGGCACCCAGGATCGCGATACGCATGTCCCACTCCTTCTTTGACCGATCAGATGTTGTCCACTCAACGACTGTACGACCGGCTATTTGATCCGTCAACATCTGTGGTGTAAGGTTTCTGGCATGGTGAAGAGCGCGGTCGACCACGGGCTGGTGACGACGTTCGGGCGGCTCGTGGAGGCATACAGCGCGCTCGAGCGGCAGCTCGGCGAGGCGCTGGAGCGCGAGTGCGGCATCCCGCATACCTGGTTCGAGGCTATGCTGCGCATCGCCCGCTCGCCGGACAAACTGACGATGAGCGCCCTGGCGAGCCAGATCGCGCTCACCACGGGAGGGATGACCCGGCTCCTGGACCGGATGGTCACCGCCGGTCTCGTGGAACGCGTTCCCTGCCCTACCGATCGGCGGGTCAGCTTCGCCGCCCTCACCCCGGCCGGACGGCAGAAACTCGAGGAGGCGGCCAAGATTCACGTTCGTAACCTCGAGCGCGTCTTCGCCGACTACACCGGCGACGAGATCAAGACCCTGGACGACCTGCTCGACCGTCTCCTGCGGCGCGACCGCGAGCGGCCGGCCCACGAGGCCGCACCGTGCCCCACGCCCGGCGACGCCGCAGCCCCGGCCGGCTGACCGACAATGCCCTGACCAGTCCCTTCGGCGGGGGGACCACTTCGGGGAGACCGAAGTGGCCCAGCCTCCGTTCTGTTCGACAGGCCGAGCGCAGTCCTGCGGGCGATCAGGACGTGGCGGGCTCCGGCAGCACGTAGACGCTTCCCTGGACGGTGAGGCGGACGTTGGTGCCCGAGGAGTAGTGGGTCGGCTGGCCGAGGATCCGTGCGGTGATCCGGGTGCCGTCGTCCAGTTGGACGTCGATGAGGGCGTCGTGGCCTTGGAACAGATGGTGGCGGACGGTCGCGGGTACCCCCGGTGCGTCGGCGTCGTTCAGCCGCAGCTGCTCCGGCCGGATCAGGACCGTGACGTCCCCGCGGTGTGGGCTGGAGAGCGGGAGGGTGCCGAGTCCGGATTCCGCAGTCCCGCCGCTGGCGGTGGCCCTGAGGAGGTTGGCATCGCCGATGAAGGTCGCCACCCACGGGTCCGCCGGGCTGCGGTAGAGGTCGGACGGGCTGGCCTCCTGCCGCACCCTGCCGTCGTGCATGACGACGACCTGGTCGGCGATGGAAAGGGCTTCGGCCTGGTCGTGCGTGACGAGGACGGCGGTGGCGTCGTCGGCGTGGAGCGCGGCGCGCAGGTCGGCGCGTAGTTCCGTGCGGAGGCTGGCGTCGAGCGCGGTGAACGGTTCGTCGAGCAGGATCAGCGGTGGACGTGGTGCCAGGGCTCGGGCGACGGCCACCCGCTGCTGTTGCCCGCCGGACAGCTGGTGGGGCATCCGCTTGCCGTACCCGGCGAGACCTACGAGGCCGAGCACCTCCTCGACGCGGCCGCTGCGCCGGGCGGCGCGGTCGAGGCCGTAGCCGACGTTGCCGGCCACGTCCATGTGCGGGAAGAGCGCGCCGTCCTGGGCGACCACAGCGACCCGTCGCCGGTGTGGGGCGACGTGCAGGCCCGGCCCGGCCACCGGCGTGTCACCGACACGGACCTCCCCGCCGTCGAGGCGCTCGAACCCGGCGATGCAGCGCAGCAGCGTGGTCTTGCCGCAGCCGGACGGGCCAAGCACCGCGGTCAGGGTGCCGGCCGCCACGGTCAGGTCGGCCGCGCGGAGTGCGTGGACCGCCCCGTAGCTCTTGCTGGCGCCTCGGACGGTGAGTGTGGTCATGGTCGGTCTTTCGGGTTGAGGGTGCGCCGGGCCAGGATCAGGGCGGGGCCGGTGGACAGCAGCACCAGCAGCGCCGCGTACGGTGCCCCGCCGGCGTAGGCGGCCACGGAGGTGTGCGTCCACAGCTCGGTGGCCAGGGTGTCGGTGTCGGTGGGGCGTAGCAGCAGCGTCGCCGGTAGTTCCTTCATGCAGGTCAGGAACACCAGTGCCGCGCCGGCGCCGATTCCGGGCAGGGTGAGTGGCACGGTGACGGTCCGCAGCACTGTCAGCGGCCCGCGTCCCAGTGACCGTGCGGCCTCCTCGAGGCTTGGCGGGGCCTGGGCGGCGGCTGTCGCGACGGCACCGACGGCGAGGGGGAGGAAGAGGGCGGCGTAGGCCAGCGCCAGCAGCCAGGTGGTCTGGTAGAGCGGGTACGCCACCTGGATGCCGAAGAACACCAGGGACAGGCCGATCACCAGCCCGGGCAGCGCGTGCGTGAGGTAGGTGAGCCGGTCGATGAGGATGGCCAGCGGTCCGGGAGCGCGGGCCGACAGCAGGCCGATCGGCAGGGCGAGGAGCATTGTCAGGGCGGTGCCGAGCGCGGACACGGTGAGGGAGTTGCCGGCAGCCGTGGCGATGTCCGTCAGCGACCCGGGCCGGGAGACGCCCTCGCCCATCCAGTGCAGCAGCGCTGCGGTGGGCACCGCGAAGCTCCCGGCGGCGACGGCGAGCAGCGCGAGGACGGCCGGGATCCGCCACGCGCCGAGTGGCAGCACGGCGGCCGGGCGGCGTACCCCGCTGCCGATCTTGGCGTAGCGTGCGTCGCGCCGCCGGGTCGCGAGTTCGGCGCCGAGGATGAGCAGCGTGACGGCCACCAGGGCGGTCGAGAGCACGAGCGCGCCCGTGCGGTCGAACCCGAGGTTGAACGAGGTGAAGACGGCGCTGGTGAAGGTCGTGACGCGCAGCATCGCGACCGCGCCGAAGTCCGACAGCACGTACAGCGCGACCAGGAGGCCACCGGCGACGAGCGCCGGGCGGATCTGGCGCAGCGTGACCCCGGTGAAGGTCTGCCACTGGTTGCGGCCCAGTGCCTGCGAAGCCTCCTCGACCGCGGGGTCGGTGCCGATCAGGGCGGCGGCGGTCGGCAGGTAGACGTACGGGTAGCAGCAGGACGTGAGCACGACGACGGCCGGCCAGAAACCGTAGAAGCCGTCCAGCATCGAGATCCAGCCGTAGCTGCCGACATAGGTGGGGATCGCGAGCGGTAGGGCCGCGAGCACCCCGAAGAACCGTCGGGCAGGCAGGTTCGTGCGGGTGACCAGCAGCGCGGCGCCGGCGCCGAGGATCAGGCAGGCGCCGGTGGTGACGGCAGTCAGGGCCAGGCTGGTCGCGGCCAGGCGCAGCAGCTCGGTGGTGAACAGTTCGGCGCGTACCCGGTCCCAGCCCGCCTCTGCGGTGCGTACGCCGAGGTAGACCAGCGGGATGAGCGCGACCGCGACGGCGGCTGTCGCGGTCGCGAGCAGTGCCGGGCGGGGCGCCAGTCGATGCCAACGGCGCCGCCACCGGTTGCGAGGGGAGGGCTGGGCGGGCGCGACCGGCTGCGCCCGCCCAGCCTGAGCGGTGGTGGTCAGGACGTCAGCCCCGAGGCCTGGATCATCTCGACCGACGCGGTCAGGGTGTCCAGATCGTTCAGGTCGATCTTCGGGGCGTGCAGGTCGGCCAGCGCGGGCAGGCCCGGGGCGGTCGGCACACCGGCGACCAGCGGGTACTCGAACGTCTTCGCCGCGAAGTAGGTCTGGCCCTCGGTGCCGAGCAGGTGGTCGACGAACGAGCGGACCTTGCTGTTTCCGGCGGAGCCGGACAGCACGCCGACGCCGGAGACGTTGAGCAGGCCCCCGGTGTCGCCGTCACGGAAGTAGTGAAGCTTCACCTTGAGCTGCTCCGGGCTGACCCCGAGTTCCTTGGCCTTCTCGAAGAGGTAGTAGTGGTTGACCAGGCCCGCGGCGAGCTTGCCGTCCTGAATCTCGCCGACGATCACGATGTTGTTGTCGCGGATCTGGGGGGAGTTGGCAGCGACGCCGGCCAGGAACTCGCGGGCCTTGTCGTCGCCGTGCTGCACCCGCAGAGCGGTGACGAACGACTGGAACGAGGCGTTGGTCGGGGCGACGCCGAGCTTGCCCTTCCACTTCGGGTCGGTCATCTCCAGCACGGTGGCCGGCAGGTCGGCCGGCTTGACCTGGTCGGCGTTGTACGCCAGGACCCGCAACCGGCCGGTGACCCCCACCCAGTGTCCGCTGCGCGACCGGTACGCCGCGGGAACCTTCTGCAACACCTCGTCGGGCAGCGCGGTCAGCAGTCCCGCCTTGCTCACGGCCCCCAGGGCCCCGGCGTCCTGCGAGAGGAACACGTCTGCCGGGGACTTGGCACCCTCCTCCTGCAACTGCGCGGCCATCTGCGCGGTCGTGCCGTAGCGCACATCGACGGTGATGCCCGTCTTCTTGGTGAACTCGTCGATCAGCGGCTGCACCAGCGACTGGGTGCGGCCGCTGTAGACCGTGATGTCCTTGTCCGGCTCGCCGCTGCACGCGGTGAGCCCGGTGGCGAGGGTGGCCGCGGCGACGAGTGCTGCCGCGGCGCGCAGGCTGAGCATGAAGGCTCCTAGCAGTAGGGCAGGTGTGCCTAACCTAATTTAGGGCACCCTGATTTCGTCTGGGCGGCACCCCGGCTCTCGGTGGAGTCGGCGCCGAGGGTGGGGTGGGGCAATCTGCGGATAGGTTAGGGTAGGCCACCCTAACTTAGTTCATCCTAAGGTGCGCCGTGTCCCTCCTCGTCGACCATCCACTCACCGCCCCGGGCGTGCCCTTCGCACGCGGCCTGGCGCGGCACGGTGACCGGCCTGCCCTGCTCACGCCCGCGGGAGCCGTGTCGTACCGTGACCTCGCCGACCGGGTCCGTGACCGAGCCGCGATGCTTGGCCCCGGACGTCGTCTCGTCCTGCTGGCGGGAGCCAACCAGGTCGACACGATCGTCACCTACCTCGCCGCGCTCGCCGCCGGTCACCCGCTGCTGTTGGCGCCGGCGGACAATCCCGCCGCGCTCGCACGGCTGACGGCGACCTACGACCCCGACGTCACGTTCACGGACGACCACGCACACCCGAGCCAGTGCCGCCGGCGCAGCGCCCACGACCTGCACCCCGATCTGGCGCTGCTGCTCAGTACCTCCGGTTCGACCGGGTCGCCGCGCCTGGTCCGCCTGTCCCACGACAACCTGCAGGCGAACGCGGAGTCGATCGCGGACTACCTGGGGATCACGTCGGCGGATCGGCCGGTCACGACCCTGCCGATGCACTACTGCTACGGACTCTCCGTGATCAACAGTCACCTGCTGCGCGGTGCCTGCCTGATCCTCAACGACCTGTCGGTGGCCGATGCCGCCTTCTGGCAGCGGGTGCGCGACACGGGTGCCACCAGCTTCGCCGGCGTCCCGTACACCTTCGACCTGCTCGACCGGGTCGGCTTCGCCGACATGACCCTGCCCACGCTGCGCTACGTGACCCAGGCCGGCGGACGACTCGCGCCCGAGCGCGTACGCCGCTACGCGGAACTCGGCCGCAGCAAGGGCTTCGACCTGGTCGTCATGTACGGCCAGACCGAGGCCACTGCCCGCATCGCCTACCTGCCCCCGGACCTGGCGGAGCGGCACCCGCACACCATCGGTGTCGCCGTGCCCGGTGGAAGCCTCCACCTGCATCCCCTGCCCGACGACGAGGGTGCCCCGGACACCGGAGAACTGGTGTACCGCGGCCGCAACGTCATGCTCGGCTACGCCGAGCGCCCCGCCGACCTCGGCCGTGGCCGCACCATCACCGAGCTGCGCACCGGCGACATCGCTCGCCGCACACCCGAGGGCCTCTACGAGATCGTCGGCCGCCGCACGGACTTCCTCAAGATCTTCGGTCTCCGGCTCGACCTACGGCAGATCGAAACCATGCTGCGGACGAACGGGTACGCCGCCTTCGTCACCGGCGACGACGAACGGCTGCTGATCGCCGTCGAGGGCGACGCCGACCGCGACCACCTGCACACCCTCGTCAGCCGCCACCACGGGCTGCCGCGCCACGTCGTGGACGTCCACCTGTTCGACCGCCTGCCCCGGCTCGCATCGGGCAAACCCGACTACCCGGCCATCCGAGCTCTCGCCGCGACCCCGCCGCAGCCCACTCCGGCAGCCGCTTCTCCGGACCTGACCGCGCTGTTCGCGGAGGTCCTCGGTCGGAAGGAGGCCACCGCCGAACACAGCTTCGTGGACCTGGGCGGCGACTCCCTGTCGTACGTCGAGATGTCGATCCGCCTCGAGCAGGCCCTCGGCCACCTGCCACCGAACTGGCACACCACACCGATCCGTGACCTGCGGCCCGCGCCCGCCCCTCCGCCGACGCCGGCTCAGAAGGAGGGGCCGACTCCGGCCGTGCCTGATAGCCGGCGCAGTTCGCGCAGTCGCCTCGACACCACCGTGGCGCTGCGCGCCATCGCCATCGTCCTCATCGTCGGCAGCCACATCCAGGTGTACGACCTGCCCGGCGGCGCGCACCTCCTCCTCGGGGTGGCCGGCTACAACTTCGCCCGATTCCAGCTCACGGCGGCGCCACGACGCCAACGCATCGCCAAGCTCGCCCGCAGCACCTCCCGCATCGTGCTGGCCGCCACGACCTGGATCGGCGCGATGTACCTGCTCACCGACGACTACACCCTCGGCAGCGTCTTCCTCGCCGGGTACCTCACCGCGCCCGCGGACGGCACGAACTACTGGTGGCACTTCTGGTTCATCGAGGCGCTGGTCTACTACCTGCTCATCCTTCTCGCCGCGCTCAGCCTGCCGTTCGTCGACCGGCTGGAACGCCGCCGCCCGTTCGCTCTGCCGCTGACGCTGGCCGCTCTCGGGCTCATCTCGCGTTACCAACTCGTGCCCGACGTGGAACTGCCCACCCCGGTCGTCGTGTTCTGGCTGTTCGCCCTCGGTTGGGCGGCGGCCAAGGCCTCCACCGCCGGCCAGAAACTGTGCGTGACGCTCGCGATCGTCGCGACCGTGCCGACGTTCTTCGGGGACCCCGGGCGCGAGGCCGTCATCATCGGCGGCCTGCTCCTCATGATCTGGGTGGCCGACCTCCCCAGCCTGCCCCTGCTCAACCGGGCCGCCGCGGCCCTGGCCGCGAGTTCGATCTACATCTACCTCACCCACTGGCAGATCTTCCGGCCCGTCGATGACATCTCGCTGCTCCTGGCGCTGCTGGCCAGCCTGGCGTTCGGCGTCGCGTACGCCATGCTCGTCCCTCGCCTGGCCGGCAAGGCGGGGACCGTGGCGGTGCGGTGGTACACCCGAGCCGCTCACCGCGTCTCGCAGCGCCGATCGTCGCCGCCGGGTTCATCGGCACGTCCCCGCCGATCCGGCAGGCGTCTTCCCGGTACGCACCTAGACGTTCAGGACGCGTAGCTGGATGCCGGCCTCGGCATGGCAGTCGAGGAGGTCGCCTACGGGCTCGGGCGGACCGAGTGGCTCGATCGGCTCGACCGCGACGTGGGCACGGGGTTCAGGGACACCGAAGGGCCGGAACCGATCGGCCGGCAGCCGGTAGGCGAACAGCGGGCCGTTCGCATCGCGTCCAGCCAGCCGTACTCGATGGCACGGACGCGGTCGCCGCATCCCGCGCCGACGATGCTGGCGCGGTCGGTCTCCGTGGTGCCTGTGCGTGAAGGCCCCGACCTCGTGCCGTTACGTCGGCAGCGAGGGCGGGGCCGTGCACGGGGTCAGGGCTTGATGAGGACCTTGAGGCTCTTGCGGTCGTCCATGTCCTGGTAGCCGGCGGGCACGCCGTCGAGGTCGGTGGTGGCGTCGAACACCTTGCCGGGCTCGATGGTGCCGTCGAGGATGTCGGGCATCAGCTCCTCGATGTACGCGCGCACGGGAGCGGGGCCGCCGGCGAGGATGAGGTTGTGGCGGAAGAGGCTGCCGAAGCCGATGGGCGCGTTCTCGTACTGGGGGACGCCGACGCGGCTGATCACGCCGCCGGGGCGGACGACGCCGACGGCCTGCTCGTAGGCGGACATGTGGCCGACGGCTTCGAGCACGGCGTCGGTGCCGTGGCCGCCGGTCAGTTCCCGGACCTTGGCGATGCCCTCGTCGCCGCGCTCGGTAACCACGTCGGTGGCGCCGAATTCGGTGCCCAGGTCGGTGCGGGCCTGGTGGCGGCCCATGAGGATGATCTGCTCGGCGCCGAGGCGCTTGGCCGACAGCACGGCCAGGAGCCCGACGGCGCCGTCGCCGACGACGGTGAC
This sequence comes from Micromonospora sp. NPDC047730, assembly GCF_043204765.1. Lineage (NCBI taxonomy): Bacteria > Bacillati > Actinomycetota > Actinomycetes > Micromonosporales > Micromonosporaceae > Micromonospora > Micromonospora sp. NPDC047730. Next base: position 98,976 of record NZ_JBIDCU010000010.1, read on the forward strand.
GGAGCTGCCCTTGCGCACGCCGCCCTTGATGGCGGCGTGGTAGCCGGTGCCGAGGACGTCGGCGAGGGTGAGCAGCGACGGGATGAGCGCGGAGTCCGCGGCGACGGGCAGCTTGACGAGGGTGCCGTCGGCGAGGGGGATACGGATCGCTTCGGCCTGCCCGCCTTCGTCGGGGATGCCGTCCAAGAAGTTGGCCTGGGGGTGGGAGCAGGAGGTCTGCAGGTTCTCGCGGCAGAACTGGCAGGTGTTGTCGGAGATGGCGAACGGGGCGACGACCAGGTCACCGCGCTTGAGGGTGGTCACCTCCGAGCCGGTGTCCTCGACGATGCCGATCAGTTCGTGTCCCATCCGGGCCGGGCCGGTTTCACGGGACATCGAGTGGTACGGGTGCAGGTCGCTGCCGCAGATACAGGACGCCGTGATCCGCACCAGCGCGTCGGTGGGCAGCTTGATCGTGGAGTCCGGCACGTTCTCGACGCGGACGTCGCCGGCACCGTACATGAGCGTTGCGCGCATGGTCTTCCTCTTCCTTCGATGTGTTGTGGGGGTTGTCAGACGGCGGCGTAGGTCTCGACCGCTGCGCTGGTTGTCGTGGCGTCGCCCGATCTGGGCGGACTCGCGGCGCGGCGGCGCGCGATGAGGGCCAACGCCACCGCGGGGACCACCGCCAGGACGACGATGGCCGCGCCGACGGCGGCGGGCCCGGTGGCGCCGAGCGTGGAGGCCAGCGCCAGGCCCGCGATCCAGGAGCCGACGGCGGTACCGGCATTGAACGCCGACACGGTCAGCGAGGACGCCAGCGTGGGCGCCCGCCCGGCGAAACGCACGGCCAGTGCGATCAGCACCGGGTTCGCGCCCAGCCCGAAGAACCCGAGCAGCACGACCACACCCGCTGTCAGCCACGGCATTCCCGATGCCAGGCAGATCATCCCAAGCAGGATCGCGGTGACGACGGGCGCCACGAGCGTGACCACGTGCGGGTGAGCGTCGCCGAGACGGCCGGCGACCAGTGACCCCACCAGGGCGCCGACGCCGAACCCGACCAGCGCCAACGGCACCAGCCGTGCCGGAACACCGGCCTGGTCGGTGAGCAACGGCGCGATGTAGGAGTACGCGGCAAGCACACCACCGGTGGTCGCCGCGCAGCCGGCAAGGGCCAGCCACAGCCGCCCGGAACGCAGCCCGGACAGTTCGGAACGCACCGACGCCGACTGGGCCCGTCCCTTCTCGTGGGGGACGTGACGGGAAATCAGCGCGGTGGCGGCCAGCGCCAGGACGGCGAGCGCCCAGAACGTGCCCCGCCACCCGATGAGCTGGCCGGCGAACGCGCCGAGCGGGACGCCCAGCGCCGTGGCGAGCATGCCTCCGGCGTTCACCAGACCCATGGCCCGCGCTCCGCGCGCCGGCCCGGCGACGCGGGTCGCGACCACGGCGGACAGGGCCCAGAACGCGCCCGTGGCGAACGCGGTGATCAACCGCGCCAGCAGAAGCACCGCGAAGCTGTCACCGAGTGCCACCACGAGATGGCCGATCGCGAACACCGCCAGCGCGAGGATGAGGGCCACGCGTTGCGGCAGCCGCAGCGTGAGCATCGCCATCAGCGGCGCACCGATGATCATCCCGATCGCGAACACCGTGATCAGCAGACCCGCGTGGGCGACACTGACCTGCAGGTCACCTGCGATCTCCGGCAACACACCTGCCACGATGAACTCGGTCGTGCCCATCAGGAACGTCCCCAGAGCGAGGACGTAGATCAACATGGGCAGCGCAGCGGAACGGGCCGCGCTCGCGCCGGACCGGGAACCGCCGTTCAGGGGAGTGGCTTCTCCCTGCATGCATGAACTCCTGTGCAGCTTCGGAAACGTCTTCGCATCCATTTGAGCGCCGCACCGGGGGCGTGAGAAAGGTGGCGTTCATAGGGGGTACAAGCTCTCCCCCCTCTGCCAGGTTCATTCGGGCTTACCGTGGGAACATGCCCGACCCGGCCGACCATCGCACCACCATTCGTGACTTCCTGACCAGCCGCCGCGCCAAGATCAGCCCCGAGCAGGCCGGGCTGCCCGCCGGTGTCCGGCGCCGTGTGCCCGGCCTGCGGCGGGAAGAGGTCGCCGTCCTCGCCGGCGTCAGCACCGAGTGGTACACAAGACTGGAGAAGGGCCACATCAGCGGAATCTCCGAAGACGTTCTCGACGCCGTGGCCCGAGCACTGCACCTCGACGACGAAGAACGCACCTACCTGTTCGACCTGGCCCACGCCGCCCGGCCGAAAGCCCGCCGAAATCCCCGACGCACCGAGGTGAAGGTCGAACCCCACCTGCAGTGGCTGATCGATTCCATCACGATGTCGGCAGCATTCCTGCGCAACGGACGTCTCGACGTGGTCGCCAGCAACGCGCTCGCCCGTGCACTGCACGCACCCATGTTCACCAGCGACACCACCACAGCCAACGGCAGAGCGAACTTCGCCCGCTACCATTTCCTCGACCCGGCATCACAAGACTTCTTCGCAGACTGGGAGGCCGGCGCCGCCTCGACCGTCGCCCTGCTGCGCGCCGAGGCGGGTCGAAACCCCGAAGACCGGCTACTGCGGGAACTCGTCGGCGAGCTCTGCACCCTCAGCACCGAATTCCGGAAGATGTGGGCATCACACGACATCCGCATCCGGCACGAAGGAGTCAAACGTCTGCAGCACCCTGTCGTCGGCGCGCTGGAGTTGACCTATCAGCCCCTCGCGCTGCCGACACCATCGCGCGCCGTCCACGAACTGACTGTGTACACCGCCGAACCCGGAACCATCCACGAAGAGCGGCTGAAGATCCTCGCCACCTGGTCGGCGACGGCCATCGTAGAAGCCGCCCAACGCTCTGACTGACGACGTAGAACTCCGGCCACAAGGGCGCCGGAGAGGGATCCGTTCTCTGGCCACAACCCTCCCAGCGGGTGCGGCGAGGATAATCAGGCGACGGCAACGTGGCGGGTCCTCAGAATCGTCAGTCATGACCATCGCCGTCCCGGTCGGTGACTTCCTGGTGCTGCCGCCGCGCCTCGACAGGACCGCCGAGCTGCTTGCTGAATCGGCCCGGCGACGGGGCCTGGCAGTGGAGCAACTGCCCCACCCGTCAGTACCAGCTCAGCTGCGGCGGGCCTGGGGCGGGCACCTCTACGGAGGACCGGCCTTCGCCGCTGCCGTCGCCGCGGACCTCGACCTGGCGATGCTCGAACCGGCCGACGACTGGCTGGCGCAGCTGCCGTACGAGTACACCCGCCGCGACATCACCCTCACCACTCTCGGCGACGCACGCTGGTCCCGTACGCCAATGTTCGTCAAGCCGCCCCGAGACAAGACCCTGACGGCCGGCGTCTACGCCGACGGCTCCCGCCTGCCCCGTGCCGAGCGCCACCCCGCCGACACTCCGGTGCTGGTCAGCGAGATCGTGACGTTCCTGGTGGAGTATCGGTTGTTCGTCCTCGACGCCGCAGTGCACGCCGCCAGCCGCTACGCCACCAACGGCCGGCTCGACCCGGCTCCCCTCGCCGCCTGCCCACACCGCGCCGCCGTGCTCGACTTCGCCGTCAGCCTGCTCGACGCCTGCGCTGACAGCCTGCCCAGCGCCGTCGTTGTCGACGTCGGCCTCGCCAGCAACGCCGACCGCGGCGACGAACACTGGGCCGTGGTGGAGGCGAACATGGCCTGGTTCAGCACAAGCTACGCCGCCAACCCCGACCAGGTCCTCGACGTGGTGCTTCGGGCGGCCGGACCACGCCACCGCCTGGCTCCCCGCGACCACGCGTTCACAAGACCGCCCACCCTCTTCGGATAGCAGCTCCACGATGACCGACGTTGCCAACAACGCCCGCCTCGACGCCAGCCGAGACGTCACCACGGAGGAGGCACCCGGACAGCGCCTCGGGCAGTGCCGAACGCCCGGCAGGGCGCACCCGCTCGGCGGCACAAGCGGATGGGCCGACTCGCGCGGCCACGGCGGGCCGACCCCGCCACCGCAGGCCCGACCCTGGTGCTGTGTCCCGCGTCGCTGCTCGTAACGACCTGCGGCCGCGTTCGGCGGTGATCTGTGGTCCGTCGTCCAGTGCCTCAGCACCAGCAGGAGCATGTTCTCCGTCGCGGGCCTCCCGGCCGCAATTGGATTGTTCGACGAGGGCGTACGGGTGACCATGGTCGGCATGGTGGGGGGATCGGTGGTGAGATCGCCGTTTCAGGGCGGGCTACCGCCGGTGGACGCGGTGGTTGGCGCCGTGGTGGAGATCGCCTGTGACGAGTCCGGATTCTCGGGCACCAATCTGCTCCGTTCGACCACCCCGGTGATCACGCACGCGAGTGTCGACCTGGGCGCGGACGAGGCCATCGGGCTGATCACAGCGCTGCGGTCCGGGTTCCGGTTCTCGCCGCACGAGTTCAAGTCCGGGCAGTTCCTTCGCGGCCCGGGCGCGGGTGAAGCGCTGGAGTGGTTCCTGGCGGCGCTGAAGGGCCGCGCGCACGTCCATCTGGTCGACAAGGAGTTCTTCCTCGTAACCCGCATCGTCGACCTGCTGCTGACCGAGCCGTCGTACGCGGCCGGTACCCGCCTGACTCAGGGCGACCGTCCGGCCGCTCTCGCCCTGTACCGGGCCAGGCGCTCAGCCGGAAGCGACTGGGGTGTCTTCCTGGCAGCCTTCGTCGACCTGGTCCGGATCAAACGGCGGCGTCCGGATCGCCGGACCGTGGAGCGGTTCTTCCAGGCCCGGGATGCGCTGGTACGACACGGGCTCGGCACACCGGCCGATGCTGTCCTCAACGGGCTCAGTCCGAGCCACGTGTGGGCGGTGGTGACCAGGCTCGACAACGACGACCGGTCGATCCCGCCGCCGCTGGAACCGATGCTGCCGGCGCTGGCGGAAACGGTCTTGTCCTGGAGCGCCGGACGGCGGCAGGTGCTGGTGATCCACGATGAGCAGAGCGCCCTCACGGCCGACCGGTTGACCCGCCTCCAGCAGGTGCTGGCCAACGGCGGCGGACCGTCGGCGGCAGACGCCGAGAAGGCTGGGGCGTTGCCGGCCGGCGTATCGCCCCTGGCCGGGCTGGTGATGGTCGACTCCCGCGACGATCCGCGGGTCCAGGTCGCCGACCTCCTCGCTGGGGTAGCCCGGCGGTTGCCGGCGATCATCAACCCCGCTCTACTTCAGCCGCTGCTCTCTCCGACCTCACTGCACGATCCCGAAGGATGACACGACGACGAGTGGCACGTCGGTGCACGGTGGTGAGATCGCTGGGACACGATCCTGTCGTACCCGGACGGCATGATGCTGGCGTAGCGATCGCGACGGCTCCCGCCGTCGGCGCGAGGAGAGGACGAGTGGGATGAGGGCCGGACCGCCGCGCTGTCTCGCCATCGATCATGACGACTATCATGCCGAGCATGTGGGGCGCACCGCTGACGGCAGGCAGTTCTTCCTCACCACTCCCTTCGAACCAGCCCTCCGAGGCGACGACGACGGTCAGGAGTTTGTCGCTCTGTACCTCTTCGACTCCGAGGGCCGGTTCCTGGAGGCCAGGATCGACGCCTTCGGTCCCAGAGCCCGGATGGACCGTATGGCGCGGCGGGCGGCATGTGACGCTCGGCTGAAGGAGCTTGGAGAGGTTACGTTCACCCGTATCGAGGTCGAGCCCTTCGCGATCGATCGGTTCGGTACAACCTTCGGCCTGATTCCCCGGGAGCCGGAGGACGACGACGACACGTGGTGGGTCACCGTCGAGCCCGGCGACTACATGGCCTTTACTGAGCCATGGGACAGCGGCGAGTACGACACCTGAGGTCCGTTCGGCGGGTGCACACGATTCGGCACGCTCGTGGTTCGTACTGCTGGGCTCGCGACCTTGCCTTGCTCGGCCGCCTGTAGATGGTCAGGGTCGACTTCTGCGGGGGTTCTCAGGGTCGCGGGCGGGGGTTCCGCCGGAGGCACCATGATCCGGTGCGCGACCATGATCTTCAGCATGACGAAGGCAGCGAAGTTCGCTCTGATCGCCGGGCCGCTCGCGTTGGGCGGCTACGGCGTGGCCCGTATCGTCGGCAGACTCGACAACATGTACGGGCCGGGGTTCGACTGGCAACTCGCCCATTTCCTCGGCTTGGCCGGCTTCCTCCTGTTCGTGCCGCTGGTCCTGGGGCTGCGGACGCTACTGCCCGCCGGGGCGGTGCGCGAAGTGGTGGTCGGCGCGACTCTGCTCGGTCTGGCGGCATCCGTGGTCCAGTTCGGAGCAGACATCGTGCAGGCATTCATGGCTGCCGACAAGGAAGAGCTGCGGAGCCTGCAGCACGACTTCTCCGGCCTACCCGGCGTGCGACCCGCAATCTACGACGTCGGGCCACTGTTCTTCTTCGTCGGGATCGTGGCGGTCGCCGTGCTGGCCGCCAGGGCGGGCCGGCTGCCGTGGTGGAGCCCGGTGGTCATGCTCGTCGGGGTGCTGCTGCCGCCGGTGAACTTGGATCTGATGCCGTTGGCCGGGCTGTTGATGCTGGTGGCACTGCTGCCGCTGGGGCGTTCGCCTCGGCAGGTATCGGCGGGCTGAGCCCGCAGAGCTCTTGGCTGTGAGCGTATCGACCGCCCCGAACCCCTGACACGTCCGACGACCACCACGCCAGCCGACCTTTTGCCCCGAGAGTCCGTCCCTGCGGATCGCGTCTCCATCCGTCTGTCGGAACGGTGGGTCAACGCACGTGTTCGGGGCGTACGCCGATGCCGACCAGCCGGGCGGGGAGGGCTTGCAGTGCCGGGAACCGGTTCGCCAGGCGTATCGGTGCCGGGGCGTCGATCCGGCCGGTGGCGTGCAGCAGCGGGTCGACGACGCGCCGCTGCGCGGCGCGCTGGAGGTTCTGCGTCAGCACCGTCGGGAGGTGCCGGCGCCTCTGCACCGCGGCGAGGTCGGCTTCGGTGACCGGCTGCCCGGCGGCGAGGCTAGGGCCCAGCATCCGGGCGGTGGCCGCGGCGTCCTGCACCGCCAGGTTGATGCCGACGCCGCCGATCGGGGACATGGCGTGTGCGGCGTCGCCGATGAGCAGCGTGCCGGGCGCGTGCCAGCGCTGCAGCCGGTTGACCTTCACCGTCAGCAGTTTGACGTCGTCCCAGGTGGCGAGTTCACCGACTCGGTCGGCGAGGACGGGGTGCCGCCGGGTCACCTGTTCCCGCAGCGCCTCCAGCCCGGCCGTGCGGATCTCGTCGTAGCCGCCCTTGGCGATGACGTACGCGCACTGGTAGTAGTCGCCGCGGTCGATGGCGAGCATCAGCCCGCCGGCGCCGACCCGCATTGTCAGGCCGTCGCCGTCGCCTGCGCGGCGTGAGATCCGGAACCACAGCACGTCCATGGGTGCGCCGTAGTCGACCGGCCGCAGGCCGAGTTTCCGGCGTACCACCGAATCACGGCCGTCGCAGGCGACAGTGAGCGACGCCTCGATCTCCAGTTCGCCCTCCGGGCTCACGGCGCGCACGCCGGTGACGGCGCCTGACGGGTCGCGGAGCAGGCCCGTCACGGTGGTGGAGCGAAGCAGCGTGAAGGTGGGGAACCTCGCCGCCTCGGTGGCGAGCATCTCCAGGAAGTCCCACTGGGGGACGAAGTACAGGTAGTTGTGTGGCGTCGGCAGGCGCGTGAAGTCCGCGACGGCGTAGGTGCCGTCGTCGAAGGTGACGCGCAACGCGCCGGCCTTGCGCCCGGGCAGCACCGCCATCCGTTCGCCGAGCCCGATCTCGTCGAGCATGTTCAGTGTGGAGGGATGCACCGTGTCGCCGCGGAAGTCCCGGAGGAAGTCGGCGTGCTTCTCCAGCACGGTGACCTGCACTCCCTGCCGGGCGAGCAGCAGCCCCAGGACGAGCCCCGCGGGCCCGCCGCCGACGACGCAGACAGTGGCCTTCATGGTTGCCTCCAATCGCAACTCGTGTTGCCTTTTGAGTTTGCCGAGTGGGATGGTGTAACGCAACAGCCGGTGCGTCAAAGGAGGTGTCCGATGTCTGTCGGCCAGCGTCCGGGCGGGCGCAGCGCCCGCGTCCGGGCGGCGGTCCTCACGGCCGCCCGTGGCCTCCTCGCCGACGGGTACGCCGAACTGACCGTCGAACGGATCGCCCAGGCGGCCGGCGTCAACAAGACGTCGGTCTACCGCCGGTGGACCGACCTGGAAGGCGTCCTCGGCGACCTGCTCAGCGAGTACGCCAGTGAGGTCGTCCCGATCCCGGACACCGGCGACCTCGACACCGACCTCGAGGAACTGGCGTTGCTGATCCGGCGCGGCATGGCCGGCGAACCCGGTGAGCTGATCACGGCCCTTGCCGCGGCCGCGCCCCGCAACCCGCGCGCCGCGCAGATCGTCCGCGGCTTCTTCGCCGAACGGTTCGGCCTGGCCGAGGCCGTCGTCGACCACGCCGTCGCCCGCGGCGAACTGGCTGATGGCACCGATGCCCGGGCCGCGATCGAGATCCTGGGCGCGCCCTTCTTCCTGCGGCTGCTCGTCATCGACGAACCCATCGACGAGGAGTTCGCCCGGCGTACCGCCGCCGCGGCCGCCGCAGCCCTCCGCGCCGGCGTCTTCGGTCCGGCGCGAGAACCTCGTCCCGCCATGGGCGCGAGTGCAGTGCCTCCCGCCAGCCGTCCCGGTCGGCAGCCCGGTCCCCGTCGGTGACGACCTCGACATGCACGTCGAACCGCGAGGCAAGAGCCCCGGTTGTGACGGTGCCGTGGGAGCCGGGGTTGTGGCCGGCGACAACGTGGAAAGCAGCATGTGGGGCGAGGCGTTGGGGTCGGCATACTTGGCCGGTGTTCGACTTCGGGATCGCCGGGCATCAGCCGTGTTGGCTGCCCGGCGCGGGCAGCGGCTTGAGGCGGTCGAGCTTCTCGAATGGGCTGGCGATACCTGGTCTCCTCGCGATGCGAGAAGCGATCCGCCGATCCTGCTACCCCAGGCCATGGACGTACTCCGATTCCGCTCCAACGCCGGGCTGATCCACGCGCCGGTTGCCGAGCACCTTGGTGCCATGAGCGTGCGGTCGGTCAACGTAACGTTGGGCCGCTGTCCGGATCACGGTAGTGACGTCGGCAGTGCGAAAGCCGGGAAGTGCTCCGCGCCGAGGAACGACGTGATCTCCGCGATGCGCTCATCCCTCAAGGTCAACACGGTTATCGACCAACCAAGGTGCGGGCCCGTCTGGTCGTTGCCGAGGTAGAACCCGACGGCAGGCTGACCGTTCGCAGTCGTCGGACGATACCGCCAACTCCCGCAACCGGTCAGCGGGACCTGAACGGCGAAGTCGGTGACCGCCTCGATCCCGCGGTACCAGTGCGCCATCGGGGGCATCGACCACGTGACGTCGTTGGTGAGCAGGGCAACGAGCGCATCGGCGTCACCGCGCTCGAACGCGGTGGAGAATCGGGCGACGATCTGCCGTACGCGAGCGTCGTCGATCTTCCGTAGGGTCTGCTGCTGGGACTGCGGTGGGACCTTCTCCGCGATCACCCGGCGGGCGCGGGCGAGGGCCGAGTTCACCGAGGTGGTCGAGGTGTTCATCGTGTTGGCTATCTCGGCCGCAGAGAAGCCGAGGACGTCGAAGAGCAGCAGCGCCGCCCGCTGGTTGCCCGGTAGATGTTGCAACGCGGCGGCGAAGGCAAGTTCGACGGCTTCACGCTGTTCATACCTTGCGCTGGGAGCTGATGGACCGTCGCCGAGGCCGGCGTCAGGGTAGGGGCCCAGCCAGGCGAACTCCGTCAGCGGCCGGTCATCGAGCACCGCACGGTCACTGGAGGGACCAAGGTCGACGGGTAGCGGCCGTCTACCACGGGACTCCACGATATTCAGACAGACCCGGGTTGCGATGGTGTAGAGCCACGAGCGCAGAGAGCTGCGTTCCTCGAATCGCGCGAGTCCTCGCCAAGCCCGCAGCAGGGTTTCCTGCACCGCATCATCGGCGTCATGGGTTGAGCCGAGCATGCGGTAGCAGTGGGCGTGCAACTCCCGGCGCAGTGGCTGGACCAAGCGGGTGAAGGCCTCGTCGTCACCCTCGCGCGCCCGGCCAAGATCGGCATGCTCGTCGCGCACCGCAGCCGAGTCTCCAGCCAACCCAGAAGGATCTTTGCTCACGAGCGACGATTCTGTCCCGCAGCGGCGGTCTCCACTCCGGCAGACCCTCACCACCGGAGCCAGTTACCGCTGGACCGGCGTTATCTCGCCCTGATGAACCGACACTCGACCACGACAGGAGACCTCGACATGACCGAGAAGGAAGCAGGAGCCCGCATCGATCGTGGAAGCGACACCTGGTCTCGGATCCACGCAGAACGCGCGGCACTGGCGGCCGACCTCGCGGGCCTGACTGATCAGCAGTTCGCGACGCCGTCGTTGTGCACCGGGTTGACGGTACGAGAGGTGCTCGCTCACCTCATCGCAGGGGCAAGCCTGAACTCCTGGCAATGGCTGGCAGGGGTCATCCGATGCAGATTCGACTTCGACAAGCAGGTGACCATGCGGCTGAACGAGCAGTTGGGCGCAACTGCCGCCGAGACACTGGAAAGATTCCGCGGCATCGTCATGAGCAGGACCAAACCGCCGCTGCCGACCATGGCGATGCTCGGCGAAACGATCGTGCACGGGGAGGACATCCGGCGCCCCCTGGACATCCGCCGGCCCTACCCGATCGAGACCATCACGCAGGTCGCCCGGTACTACCAGGGCTCCGACCAGGTGGTCCTGGCCAAAGGCCGCATCCGCGGCCTGCGACTCGTCGCGAACGACGGCCCCTTCACCACCGGCTCCGGGCCACTCGTGTCCGGCACCACCCTGGCACTGACCATGGCGATGACTGGGCGTACCACGTACTGCGACGAACTCGAAGGCGACGGTGTCGCAACCCTGCGCGACCGCTGCACCCCTGCCTGATCGACATCCGTACGCGGCAACCCCTGAAGCGCCCCACAGCCATTGCGCACCGACCGCTCATCGGCGAAGCCGCGAGAGGCGGGTTGTGTCCCGGCAGGGCTGGCCTCACCTGCGGCGCCGACCTGCCGGGCCATGGGACCGACCGCAGTGGCTGCTGCGGCGCTGGTAGCGTGTGTCTGCATTCCAGCCAGCCCGCCGCGGCGGAGTGTTTAGGAGCAGCGCGTGGTCGTGATCCTCCCCGAGGTCTCCCGCACCCTCAACGAGTACCTACTCGTGCCGAACCTCACCACCGAGGACTGCACCCCGGACAACGTCGACCTCTCCACGCCCATCGTGCGGCACCCGGTCGGCGGGTCCTCGCCACTGCGCATCGCCGTACCGCTCGTCAGCGCGATCATGCAAGCGGTCTCCTCGCCCCGCCTCGCCATCTCGCTCGCGCAGACCGGCGGGCTGAGCTTCATCCACCAGAACCAGACCGTCGAGGCGCAGGCCGAGTCGGTCAGCGCGGTCAAGCGCCACAAGGCGGGTTTCCGGCACTCCGACATCAACACGAAGCCATCCGCGACGCTCGGCGAGGTCAGCCGCCTACTCAAGGCCGCCGAACGGGACGTCGCGGTGGTCACCGACGACGGCACCTCGAGTGGCCTGTTCATCGGCCTGATCTCCACCGCCGACTTCCATCCCCAGCGTCACGACCTCAACGGCACGGTCGAGTCCCGGATGCGCCCGGCCGACGGTCTGGTCACCGCGCCACCGACGATCTCGCTGTCCGACGCGAACACCCTCATCTGGGACCACCGCCTCGACCTGCTGCCGATCGTCACCGCCGACGGTCGCCTCGCCTCGATTGTGCTGCGCCGCGACTACGAGCTGCACAAACAGTTCCGCAGCGAGTCCATCGACGACGACAAGCGGTTCCGGGTCGGCGCCGGGATCAACACCCGCGACTACCGTGACCGGATCCCCGCCCTCGTCGAGGCCGGCGCGGACGTGCTGTGCATCGACTCCTCCGACGGCCACTCGGTCTGGCAGCAGAAGACGTTGCAGTACGCCGTTGGTGAGTTGAACGGCGCTGTCCCGGTCGGCGCGGGGAACGTCGTCGACGGCCGCGGGTTCCGCTATCTCGCCGATGCCGGTGCCGCGTTCGTCAAGGTCGGTATCGGCGGCGGGTCGATCTGCATCACCCGCGACCAGAAAGGCATCGGCCGCGGGCAGGCTTCCGCACTCATCGACGTGGTGGCCGAACGCGACCGCTACGCGGACGAAACCGGCATCTACGTGCCGATCTGCTGCGACGGCGGTCTCCTCGCCGACTACCACATGGCGATCGCCCTCGCCCTCGGCGCCGACTTCATCATGCTCGGACGTTACTTCGCCCGATTCGACGAAAGCCCCTCCAACCTCGTCAATCTCGACGGGCAGCTGTTCAAGGAATACTGGGGTGAGGGCTCCCAACGGGCCCGGAACGTCGCCCGCTACGACCAGGGCGAGACCGAGCTGCCGTTCGAGGAAGGCGTCGACGGCTATGTGCCGTATGCCGGCAGCCTCTACCCCAACATTGCCCGTACGGTTGCGAAACTGCGCGCCACCATGGTCAGCTGCGGCGCGATCACATTGCCGGACTTTCACCGCGACGCGGTGCTCGTCCAGGTGTCGCAGCAGAGCTACGAACAGAATGGCGCCGAGGTCCGGTTGCGCAGCGGCTCAGGCGGCAGCGGACAGTAGACGGCCGCTTCGTCATTACGGGCGGCCTGACCTCTACATCCGCGTCCCCGGGGCACGGCACCGCGCTTCGTCCCCGTCCCGGCAACGCATCACGTCGCGCCAACTACTGACGAAGATCACAACTGTGGCAGTGCCACGACGGGCGCGCGTCGGTGCGGGCCCGGACGCTCCGAGCGGGTCAGCTCGGCGAACCAGCGGCGGCCGGAGCGGAAGACCTCGCCGACCGCCAACCCGGCCGCCCCCGCCGTGCCCGCCACCGCGCACGTGTCGAGCCATGCCCAGCGGAAGGTCGGGCCCCGGTGCCGGCCGGATGCCACGTGGACCTGTCCCTGCCAGGCGCCGGAGCCGGGCGGCTCCAGCTCGACCAGCACTGTTCCCGCCGGCCGCAGCAACGCCCGGCACCGGCGCAGCAGCGCGATCGGGTCGCCCCCGATGCCGATGTTCCCGTCCAGCAGGACCGCGTGTGCCCAGCGTCCCTCCGCCGGCAACGGGCCGAACAGGTCGGCCCGCACGGCGACCGCGCCCCGGGCCCGGGTCAGCGCCACCGCCCGGGCCGACACGTCCACCCCGAGGGTGGTCAGCCCGGCCACTGTCAGTGCCAGGGTCACCCGGCCCGGGCCGCAACCCAGGTCGAGGGTGGGACCGGTGCAGCGGGTGACCACCGCCGCCTCTGCCGTCCCGGCGGGCCGGTGCCACCGGTGCACCGGCAGGCGGCGGCGCAGTCCGTCGGCGGGCACCAGCCAGTGCGCGTTGTCGCCCCGGTCGCGCAGGGCGGCGGCGAAACCGTCCCCGGTCACGCCCGCACCACCATGGCGCGGCGCACCGCCGCGACCTGGCGGGCGAAGCGGCCACCCGGGGTCGCCACGGCCACCGCCCGCGCGTCCGACCAGTCGTCCACGTCCCGCAGCACCGGCAGCGGCATCGTGCGCAGCCCTCGCCCGGTCAGCGCGGACCACGTCGACCGGCCGGTGCGCGGAGTCGACATCGGCACCCCGCGCAGCGCCACCGCCTGCCGCGGGTCGCGCAGCCCCAGCCCCCACCAGCCGCCGTCGGCGGCCTGTCCCAGCACCGCCTCGGCGTCCGCCAGCCGGCGTACGGCGGCGGACAGCCGCGCCGGCGTCAGCTGCGGGGTGTCCATCCCGATCTGAAGCACCCGACGGCCGGGGAAGGCGTCGGCGACGTCGCCGTGGGCGTTCGCGAGTCGGGCCGCGAAATCCACGCCCCGCTGCGGCAGGACCGGCCAACCGGCGACGGCGGCGGTCAGGTCGGCGGCGTCCTCGGCGTCGGCGAGGCGCCCGGCCAACGCCAGCACCGGCGTCACCCCGGGAGTGTCCCGCACGGCGTCCAGGGTGTCGCGCAGCGCGGCGGCGGCCAGCTGGGCGGCCTGGACCGGGGTCGCCGGTGGGCAGAGCCGGGTCTTGACCCTGCCCGGCACGGGGGCCTTGGCGACCACCAGCAGCACGGTCACCGGGGGCGCTCCACGGTGCGCAGCACGGCCGCGAAGTCCCGGGTGGCACGCAGGGTGCCGCGGAACGAGCCGGAGACCTTGGAGCGGGTGCCCGTGGCACGCGGGGCGTACGCGACGTCGAGTTCGTGGATGCGCCAGCCCGCGGCGGCGGCCCGGATCAGCAACTCCAGCGGGTAGCCGAAGGCCCGGTCGGTGACGCCGAGACCGAGCAACGCCTCCCGACGGGCCACCCGCATCGGGCTGAGGTCACGCAGCGGCACCCCCCGGTGCCGCAGCAGCGCGGCGACCAGCGCCGTTCCGGCCCGGGCGTGCCAGGGCCAGACCCCGACACGGACCGGCCGGCGACGGCCGACGGCCAGGTCGGCGCTCCCCCCGGCGACCGGGGCGACCAGGGCGGGCAGCTCCCGAGGGGAGAACGAGCCGTCGGCGTCCAGGACGCACACCAGTTCGGTCTCGGCGGCCTCGATCCCGGCGTGCACGGCCGCGCCGTACCCCCGACGGCGCTCATGGACCACCCGGGCGCCGTGCCGGGCGGCCACCTCGGCCGAGGCGTCTCGAGACCCGTTGTCCACCACGATCGCCCGGTATCCGGGCGGCAGCGCGGTCAGCACGGCGGGCAGCGCGGCGGCCTCGTCCAGGCACGGCAGCACCACGTCGATCGGTGTCGGCATACCCCCGACGCTAAGTCCGCGCGGGGCCACCCGTTCCGCGTTCGGCCTTACGGAACGCCTACCGAACAGGCACTTCTTACCATCCGGTGACGTACCGACGACTCGGCTGACAGGGGGCGGGGCAGACCGTACCGTCCGGTCGACATGAGACCCGGTGCCACACTTTCCCGCTCGCCCGTTTCCGACCGCGTCCCGGCGCGCGACGGGGGCGACCTGGTCGTGCTGGGCGTCGAGGCGGCGCTGCTGGCCACGGCCGTGGTGATCGGCGCGGTGCTGAACCATCGGGGTGTGGACCTGCACGCCGAGGCCGCGCCGCTCTACGCCACCTGGCGGCCGCACCTGGGCTGGGGCACCCCGGTCGCGCTGCTGGTGGCCGCGGCCGTGCTCGGGCCGGGGCTGCGGTGGGCCCGAGCGGCCCGGTGGGGCCCGCTGCTGTTCGCCGGCTACCTGGCGGCGGTGGCCTGGACGCTCGCCCTGGCGCTGGTGGACGGCTGGTCGGCCGGGCTCGCCCGGCGGCTCACTCCGCAGGCGGAGTACCTGCACGAGGTGCCGCGGGTCACCGATGTCGGGCGGATGCTGGTCGGTTTCACCGACCGGATCCTCGACTTCCAACCGGACTCGTGGTCCACCCACACGGCCGGCCATCCGCCGGGAGCCCTGCTGCTCTTCGTCGGGCTGGACCGGATCGGCCTTGGCGGCGGGACGGCGGCGGCGTTGGCCTGCGTCCTGGTCGGGGCGACCGTGGCGGTGTCCGTGCCGGTCACGCTGCGGGCGCTGGGCGCGGGCGAGGCGGGTCGGGCGGTGCTGCCGTTCCTGGTGCTGCTGCCGGGGGCGGTCTGGGTGGGCGCCTCCGCCGACGGTGTCTTCACCGGTGTGGTCGCCGCCGGTTTGGCCCTGCTGGCGGTACGCGGGCCCGCGATCGCGCTGGCCGGCGGGCTGCTGCTCGGCTTCGCGCTGTACCTGTCGTATGGCTTCGTGCTGGTTGCGCCACTGGCCCTCGCGGTGCTGGCGTTGCGGCCGGCGCGCCGGCGCGGCGCGATGTTCGCCGGTGCGGCCGGGGTGGCCGCGGTGGTGGTGGTGTTCACCGTCGCCGGCTTTCAGTGGTGGCGGGGGTACGACCTGGTGGTGGAGCGCTACTACCAGGGCTGGGCGGCCAACCGCCCGTACGGCTACTGGGTCTGGGCGAACCTGGCGGCCCTGCTGCTCGCCGCCGGACCGGTGGCCGGGCCGGCGCTGCGCCGCGCACTGCTCGCGGCTCGGGCGGGCCGAGGGGCGGTGACACGGGTCGGAAGTGGTCCGTCGGTCCCGTTGGCCAGCGGCCCGGAACCGGGTGGTTCGGCGGTGCGCGGCCTCGTGCGGCACCACCGGCTCGTCGCACTCGCGTGGCGGGCCCGCGAACCGACCATGCTGCTGCCGGCCGCCGCCGCGCTGGCGGTGGCCGCCGCCGACCTGTCCGGGATGAGCAAGGCCGAGGTGGAGCGGATCTGGCTGCCGTTCGCGGTCTGGCTGCTGGTCGCCGTCGCGCACCTGCCCGCGCCGGCCCGGCGTTGGTGGCTGGCGGGGCAGGCGCTGACCGCCCTCGCCGTGAACCACCTGCTGTTCACCGTCTCCTGACCGAACGCCGACCTCGTCGGGGAACGGGTGGGGCTGCGAGCCGGGACGGTCCGCCGGCGGAGTCGCCGGGCGGGCGGGCGGCGGGTGCGGTGGGTGGTCAGACCGCCACGGCGGCGGGCTCGCGCAGCGGGTCGGTGGCGAAGGCAGTCACCCCGTCGACGAAACCGACCCGGGCGGCATAGCCGAGCAGTTCGCGTGCGCGAGCGGGGTCGGCCACCACGTGCCGCACGTCCGCGGCCCGGGCCCCGCCGACCACCACCGGCGCCGGCCCACCCATCGCCGAGGCCAGGGTGGCGGCCAGGTCGCCGACGGTGTGCGGCTCGCCGGAGCAGACGTTCACCGGCACCAGGCCGTCCGGGGTCGGCGCGGTCAGGGCCAGCAGGTTCGCCCGCGCCACGTCGGTGACGTGCACGAAGTCGCGCCGCTGCCGGCCGTCCTCGTAGACGCGCGGCGGCCGGCCGTCCGCCAGCGCCGACCGGAAGATCGACGCGACCCCGGCGTACGGGGTGTCGCGGGGCATCCGGGGACCGTAGACGTTGTGGTAACGCAACGCCCACACCCCGCCCCCGGTCTGCCGACCCCAGGCAGCGGCGAGGTGCTCCTGCGCCAGCTTGCTGGCCGCGTACGTGCTGTGCGGCTCCAGCGGGGCATCCTCGGGCACGAGTGCCGGGGTGAGGGTGCCGGTGCACTCCGGGCAGGTGGGGTCGTACCGGCCGGCGGCCAGGTCGGCCGGGTGCCGCGGGGCGGGCCGGACGACGCCGTGCCGGGCACACACGTAGCGCCCCTCGCCGTACACCACCATCGAGCTGGCCAGCACCAGGCGGGACACTCCGGCCCGGTGCATCGCGGCGAGCAGCACCGCCGTGCCGTAGCCGTTGTGGCTGGCGTAGTCGGGGGCGTCCGACGGATCCAGCCCGTGCCCGACCATCGCCGCCTGGTGGCAGACGGCGTCGACCCCGCTCAACAGGTCGTCGAGGAGCCCTGGGTCCCGGATGTCCCCGACCACCGGGTCGTGCCGGCGCGACCATTCGGGTAGGGCGCCCCCGTGTGCCTGCGGCAGCAGCGCGTCCAGGCACACCACGTGGTGCCCCTCGGCGACGAGCAGGTCCGCGACCTGCGATCCGATGAATCCGGCGGCGCCGGTGACGAGTACGCGCATTCCCGTCACGCTAGGTCAGACCGGTGGCCCCGCGGGCCGGTTCCGGTCGGACGTCAGCCTTCCGTAAGGGCCCTCGGTGATGCGGACCGGCGGTGAGCTTCGGTAATGCGGCAAAGCCCGCCGGCGGGTGGTGCTGCCGGTTAGCGTGCTGCACGAGGGCCCGCCGCGCCGGGCTCGACGACTCGCCGCCAGGAGAAACGTGCCCGCCGACCCGCCGCCAGACCCGCCTCCGGGGCCCGACCCTGGCGGGCCGACGCGGGCGTCCGGCCGGCCCGAGCCCTCCGCCGTGCCACCCCGGCCGTCCGCCGGGACAACAGACAGCCAGGGGTACGCCTACCCGGCGCGGCTGTGGCGGGCGCTGGACCGGCACCGCCCACCGGGTGCCGAGGCGGCCGCCGACGCCTGGCGCAGCCCGGTACGCGGCCCGTGGCTGACCTCGGTGTTCGGTGCCGTCCTGCTCGCCGCTCTACCGCTGGTGATCATCACCGGGCTGTTGGACTGGATCGCCTACGGTCCCCGCCTCGGCCAGGCCTTCCCCCGCGACGTGGGCTGGCTGCACCCGCCCGTCTTCGACTGGCCGACCCGCCCGGCCTGGCTGTTCCGGGTCACCCAGGGCCTGCACGTGACACTCGGCATCGTGCTGGTGCCGGTGGTGCTGGCCAAACTCTGGTCGGTGGTGCCGAAGCTGTTCGACTGGCCGCCGGCTCGATCGACGGCGCAGGCGGTGGAGCGACTGTCGCTGTTGCTGCTGGTCGGCGGGATCCTCTTCGAGATGGCCACCGGCCTGCTCAACATCCAGTACGCCTACCTGTACGGGTTCGACTTCTACACCGCGCACTGGTACGGCGCCTGGGTCTTCACCGCCGCCCTGGTCACCCACGTGGCGATCAAGCTGCCCCGGATGGTCTCCGCGCTGCGCGGTCCGGGCTTCGCGCGTACCCCGTCGGCCGGGACCCGACCGGAGCCGCCGGACCCGGACGGTCTGGTTGCCCGGCGCCCTGGTGCGGCGACGATGAGCCGGCGCGGTGTTCTGGCCCTGACCGGGGGCGGCGCGCTGCTGCTCGCGGCGCTGACCGTCGGGCAGAGCCTGGACGGCGTGCTGCGCCGCACCGCGCTGCTGCTGCCTCGGGGCCGGCGGCACGGCGACGGGCCGAACGGCTTCCCGGTGAACCGCAGCGCTGCCGCAGCGGGCATCCAGTCCGCCGACACCGGGGCGAACTGGCGGCTCAGCGTGCGGGGCGGCGGCCGCAGCGTGGAGTTGGACCGGGACGTCCTGCTCGCGATGGCCCAGCACACCGCGGACCTGCCGATCGCCTGCGTCGAGGGCTGGTCGACGGCGCAGACCTGGACCGGGGTGCGGCTGCGCGACCTCGCCGCCCTGGTCGGCGTGCCCGGGTCCGCCCCGGCGCGGGTCCGGTCGCTGGAACGGAGCGGCCTGTTCCGTCAGGCCCGGTTGCAGCCCAACCAGGTACGCGACCCGGAATCGTTGCTCGCCCTGCGGGTCAACGGTGTCGATCTGTCCCTCGACCACGGCTACCCGGCGCGGATCATCGTGCCGGCACTACCTGGCGTGCACTGCACCAAGTGGGTCCGGGAGATCATCTTCGAGGAACGTGCCGATGGTTGAGTTCCGGCGCGGCTACGGCGCCGCGCCCTGGCACCTGCTGCTCCTGCTCGGCTGTTTCGCGGTGACGGGCTGGATCGCGTTGCGGCTGTCCGGGGAACCGGCCGCGGGCCGGATGCTGCTCTGGTTCCTCGGCGCGGTCATCGCCCACGACCTGTTCCTGTTCCCGGTCTACGCGTTGATCGACCGGGGGCTGCGCGCCGCCCCGGGGCACCGAGGCGCACCGTCGGCGCTGAACCACGTGCGGGTGCCCGCGCTTGCCGCCGGGCTGCTGCTGCTCGTCTACCTTCCCGGCATCCTCGGCCTCGGCGACGAGACGTACACAGCGGCGACCGGCCTGGCCCCGCGACCGCTGCTGGCCCGCTGGCTGGCGATCAGCGGGGCGCTCTTCGCCGCCAGCGCGGCGCTCTACGCGTTGCGGCGGCGCTGACCGTTCCGCAGGCCAGGCTTCGCCGACCTCTGGCGACTGGGCTCGCGACGCCAGGCCAGGCTTCGCCGGCGTCTGACGACTGGGCTCGCGACGCCCTGCGACCTCGGTGGTGCTCGGGGACGCGGCAGGTGGACGGGGACTCGGCGCGGGGGGTCGATGAGGCGGGCGCTCCGGCTGCTGGCGAAGGAGTTCGGACGGCGGATCGCACCGGAAATCGAGTGGACAGGGAACTTGTATCGAGTTACAAGTTGTAAGCATGTACAGATTTACTGGGAGGTGACGTCGTGCGGGTCATGAGCCGGGACGAGGTGCGCGGTGCGATCGCGAACCTGGACGCGGTCGAGAGCAAGGTGCGTCTGCCGGCCTGGTTCGACGAGGTCGCGTGGGGCAAGCTCGACTACCTCGGGTGGCGAGATCCCCGAGCGCCATTGCGGGCCTACCTGGTCACCGACATCGACGGCACGGCGTCGGGCGCCCTGCTCCGCCAGAGTCCGAGCCGGGCCGAACTCGGCGGGCGAGCGGTCATGTGCTCGCTGTGCCACTTCATGCGGCGCTTCAACGAGGTCGCCCTCTTCTCCGCGCCGCGCCCCTCCGCGGACAAGCGCCAGCGGCTGAGCACGCTCGGCATCCTCGTGTGCACCGACCTCGACTGCGCCACGAAGGTGCACAGCGCGCCCGTCCTCGGACCGCTCGACCCACCGGTTGACGAAATCATCCGGGCGCGCAGGGATGGGCTGCGGATGCGTACCGTCGCGTTCCTACGCTCGGTGTCGAGCACTCCGAGAACCGTACGAGGGAGGCGATGATGGCGTACCTGGCGCGTGCGGAGCGGCGCCGCTCGATCGTCGAGGCGGCGGCCGCCGTGGTCGAGCGCGACGGCCTGAGTGCGGTGACGGCGAGAATCGTGGCGGACGAACTTGGCGGGTCACCGGGCCAGATCCATCACCACTTCGCGTCAACCGACGAACTCGCCGCCGAGGCCTGGCGGCACTACGCCGCGCAGCAGATCGACGAGTACGAGCGCGACGTCGACGGCCTCGACGCGTACGACGCGCTCGTGCTCTTCTTCGCCGACCTCGTGAGCACCGACGGGGACGGGCACGCGCTGGCGCGGTGGGCCGAGGCGGGCGCACACGCGCAGCAGCGTCCCCTCGTCGCGAGGAGCTACGTCGAGACGCTCTCCCGGCTGACCGACGTCCTCGCCTCGGTCCTGGCCGGGGACTCCGAGGCCGCGCAGGCGCGAACGGCCGCCTGGCGGATCCTCATGCTCGGAGTCGGGCTCGCCGGGCTCACCCGCATCACCGAGGACTCACCCGTGCCGGCTCGTGACGTCATGCTGTCGGCGATCGGAGCAGAGACGGGCCGACGCTGAACCACACCCGTTCCTTGCCGGCGACCGTGACGCGCTGGTCGCCGACGAGCGCCCCCTGGCGATCAGCGGCGGGTGGTCACCTGTACCGCGAGACGTGGCGCGCGATCGGGGCTCGGCGCCGCTGTCAGCCCGCGAAGGTGTGCTCGGGGAACCCCGGCACCTCGGGTCGGATCCGGAACAGTGCCCCCGCCGGGGAACGGTCGTCTGCCGACAGGCCCTGGCGGGAGGTGGTGATGTAGAGGTCAGCGTGGTCGGGGCCGCCGAACGCGCACGCGGTGGGGCGCCGAACCGGCAGCTCCACGACGGCGGTGAGGCGGCCGTCCGGGGCGTACCGGTGGACGACGCCCCCATCCCACAGGGCGACCCAGACACCGCCCTCGACGTCGAGGCAGAGCCCGTCCGGCGTGCCCGCGTCGGGCGGCACCGCGACCATCGGCCGTCGGCCGTGCAGCTCGCCGGTGGCCAGGTCGAAGGCGAAGGCGTCCATCCGGTGGGTGGCCGAGTCGACATACCAGGCGGTCCCGCCGTCCCGGGTCCAGGCCAGGCCGTTGGAGACGGTGAGCCCGGTGAGCACCGTCTCGACGGCACCGCTCGGGCTGAGCCGGTGCAGCGCGGCCCGACCCGGCGCGGCGTCGTACGCCATCGAGCCGCAGTAGAAGCGCCCGAGCGGGTCACATCCGCCGTCGTTCATCCGGATCGACGGGTCCGACCAGAGCTCGGGCAGCAACTCCACCGAGTCGTCCCCGAGCAGCGCGAAGCCCCGCTCGACGGCGGCGACGAGGCCACCGCCGGATCGCGGGCGCAGGGCCGCGACCACCGGGGCGACGTGCCGGCGGCTGACCGCCCCGGTGACCGGGTCCAGCGCCAGGATGTCCCCGACCAGCATGTCGACCCAGCGCAGCCGCTGGTCGTCGGGGCACCACACCGGCCCTTCGCCGTGTCCCGCGACCGCCGGGGTGACCTGTTCCGCGACGACCATCGAACCTCCCTGGTATGCCGTACGTGGCGTGGGCTGCCCCATGTCACCGTCGCCGACGGGGTGCGGCTCGTCCGGTGTTCACAGGTAGTCGGCCGGCCAGTGGAAGGCCCCGGCCGCGCCGGTGATCGCGGCCAGGTGATCGGGCGCCGCGTGGATCGGCCGGACCATGCCGGTGGTGTCGGCCTCGGTCACCGGATCGGCCAGGAGACACGGTAGTGCCGCCTCGATCGCCGGGTCGGCCGGCAGCCGGGCCACACAGTGCCCTACGCCGCGTTCGGCGGCGGTGCGGGCGACGGCGCTGAACAGGGCGCGCAGGGCCTCCGGCCGGTCAGGCCAGGCAGCGGACTCGACCACTCGGACGCGCCCGGGAGACCACTGCGCGGCCAGGTAACCCGCCGTCCGGCCGCGGTGCCGGGCCACCAGCATCTCGGTGGGTGGGGCGTACCAGACGGGCACCCGGAGCCGCCAGTCGTCGGCGTCCCGCACGGTGCTCAGCGGCCGGTGGGCGTTGAACGACTCGTGCACCGGGGCGAGTTCCGCCCAGTCCACCGGGGACTGTGCCCGCACGGTCCAGTCCGGTGGCAGGGGGACGCCCGCCGCCGGTCGACCGCTCGGGTGGCGCAGGGTGAACGTGCGGTAGCCGCTGCTCAGGTAGACGCCCGGTGTGCCGGTGAACAGCAACGACCAGGCGCAGCCGTCCGCCGCCATCGCCGCGACGGCCAGGTCGAGCAGGCGGCGGATGTGACCCCGCCCGCGTGCCTGGACCCGGGTGGCGACGTTGGCGATCCCGCCGACCAGGTCGACGCCGCCGGCGGCGTCGCGTACCCGGCGGGGCAGGTAGTAGGCGGCGGCGACGACCGCTCCGGCCTCCACCGCGACGAACGTGCGTCGGAAGCGGTCGCGGTCGTGGGCGTAGAGCCCGGTCACGTGCGCGTCCGTGAACGCCTCGGCCCACGTGGCGTAGAGCGACGGTACGTCCGCCGGCGTGGCCGAACGGTACTCGACGGGGGCGGTCACGCCGACGCGAGCACGTTGCGCTGCCGGCCGAGCCCGTCGATCGCCACCTCCATCACGTCGCCGGCCGCCAGGTAGGGGAACCGGCCGGACAGCGCCACCCCCTGCGGGGTGCCGGTGTTGAGGACGTCGCCCGGTTCCAGCACGGTGAACTGGGACAGGTGCCAGATCAGGTACGCCACGTCGAAGATCATGTCGGCCGTGCGCGAGTCCTGCCGAGGCTCGCCGTTGACCCACGAACGCAGCCGCAGCGCCTGCGGGTCGCCCACCTCGTCCGGCGTGACCAGCCACGGGCCGAGCGGGTTGAAGGTCTCGCACGACTTGCCCTTGGACCACTGGCCGCCGGGATCCGCGAACTGGTAGTCCCGTTCGGACACGTCGTTGGTGACCGCGTACCCCGCCACGTGGGCCAGCGCCTCAGCCGGGGAGTCCAGGTAGCGAACGCGTCTCCCGATCACCACGGCCAGTTCCACCTCCCAGTCGGTCCTCGTCGAGCCACGCGGCACCAGCACCTGGTCGTACGGGCCCACCACGGTGTTCGGCGACTTGTGGAACAGGATCGGCTCGCCGGGCGGGGCGACTCCGGACTCGGCGGCGTGCGCGCTGTAGTTCTGCCCGATGCAGAGCACCGCCCCGGGCCGGGCGATCGGGGCGCCGATCCGCTCCCCGGTCACGTCGAGCAGCGGCAGCGGCCCCGCCGCTCGGACGCGCTCGACGGGGTCCGTGGCGAGGAACGCCGCGTCGATGTCGGCGGTGATCCCGCTCAGGTCGAAGTGGTTGGCGCCGTCGAACAGCACCGGCCGCTCGGCGCCGACCGGGCCGATTCGCATGAACTTCATGATTTCCTCTCTGCCGACAGCGGGCCGCGGGCGGGCCCGGGTCGATCGCGTACGGGTCGGGTGCGGGACCGGGGTCAGCCCGTGCGGGCCAGCATCTCGGGCGTCACCGCGTGGGCGAGGGGTCGACCGGTCACATGCCGGATGATCTCGTCGACGACGATCTCGCCCTGCCGTCGGCGACCCTGCACGGTACCGGCGGCCTGGTGCGGGGTGAGCAGCACGTTGGGCAGCGCCCGCAGCGGGTGGCCGGTGGGCAGCGGCTCCTCGTCGAAGACGTCCAGCGCGGCGTCGATCCGGCCGCGGGACAGCTCCGCGACGAGCGCCGCCTCGTCGACCAGCCAGGACCGGGCGGTGTTGACCAGCCCGGCGCCGTCGGGCAGCAGCGCCAGCTCGCGGGCACCGAGCAGGTGCCGGGTCTCCGGCAGGGTCGGCGCGTGCAGCGCGACGATCCGGCTGCCGGCGAGCAACTCGTCCAGGCCGACCAGCCGGGCGCCGAGCGCCGCGACGTCCGCCGCGGTCAGCGTCGGGTCGTACACGCTGACCTCCGCCCCCAGGGCCCGGACCAGCTCCAGGTACGCCCGCCCGGTGCGGGACGCGCCGACGACGCCGACCGGGCAGCCGAGGATCTCGTGCCGGGGTGGCGCCTGTTCCGCCCGGCTCCAGCTCGTGCCGCCGCGCAGCGCGTGGTCGAAGCGGGGCGTCTGGTGTAGCAGGGCCAGGGTGAACGCGAGCGCGACCTCGGCCACCGACCGGGCCATGCCCTGCCCCGCCTGGGTGACCGTGATGCCGCGGGCGAACACCTCGGGGGTCACGAACGGCTTGACCGACGCGCCGGTGTGCGCGATCAGCCGGAGCGCGGGGGAGCGGTCCAGCAGGGCCGCGTCGAGCCGAGGAACGCTCCAGGAGGTCACCAGCACCTCGGCCCGGGCCAGCAGCGGCGCCAGGTCGGTGCGGGTGAGTGCCGCGTGATCGTCGACCAGCGTGGCGTCGGTGACGGTGGTCAGCCGGTCACCGACCCGGTCGGGGAAGAACTGGGCGCGCAGTGTGGCCGGTACGGACACCACGGTGACCGGGCGGTGCCCGGCGGGGAGCGTGGTCACGGGCCGGCCGTCCGGCGCCTCGGGCCTGCCGGCCGCCCCGGGGGGCTCACCGGAGCCAGTCATCGCGACGCTCCGCGACGAAGTCGTCGTCCGTCAGCCACGGGTAGGCGATGGTCACCCGGGTCAGCTCCTCGGCCTGGCCGGGCGACAGCCCCTCGGCCGGGTCGAGGCACCACACCCCGTCGAGCAGCCCCTGCCGGCGCAGCACCTCGTGAACCCCGGCGATGCAGCCGTCGAAGTCGTTCGCCGCGTCGAACACCGCCGCGTTCGCGTCCGTGAGCGCCGCCGCGCGGGCGGTCAGCTCCGCCAGCGCCGCCGCGTCGCCCGAGCGGGCCGCCCGCACCCGGTCGAACATCGCCACCGCCGCCCGGGTCCACACCGCCCACTGGCCGAGCAACCCGCCGACGAACCGGCGGCCGGCGAACTCGC
This sequence comes from Micromonospora sp. NPDC047730, assembly GCF_043204765.1. Classification (NCBI taxonomy): domain Bacteria; kingdom Bacillati; phylum Actinomycetota; class Actinomycetes; order Micromonosporales; family Micromonosporaceae; genus Micromonospora; species Micromonospora sp. NPDC047730. The sequence continues at coordinate 124,313 of NZ_JBIDCU010000010.1, forward strand.
CGAGCAGGTCGCCGAGGATGTGGTCGTCGTTGCCGGTGTACAGGGCCACCTCCGCGCCCCGGTCGGCGGCGGCGATCCCGCGCACCGCCTCCAGCGTGCGGTACCTGTCGAACGGGGCCAGCTTCACCGCGACCACCGACGGCAGGTCGGCGAACGCCCGCCAGAACGCCGGGGACAGGCGCGGGCCGCCGATGGCCGGCTGGAGGTAGAAGCCGATCACCGGCAGCACCTCGCCGACCGCGCGCGCCCGCTGGAGCAGGTACGCCTCGTCGGCGCCCGGCACGACGGGGGACAGCAGCACGGCGTGGTAGCCCAGCCCGGCCGCCAGTTCGGCTTCGGCGACGGCCTGGACGGTGGGTCCGCACGCCCCGGCGACCTTCACCATCGGCCGGCCGGCCTCGGCGTCGACCGTCTCCGCGGCCATGGCGAGCACCGGCCGCAGCAGCCCGGCCTCCCGGACGGCGAACTGGGTGGTGTGCACGCCGACGGCGAGTCCGCCCGCCCCGGCGGCCAGGTAGTAGCGGGTCAGCGCTCGCTGCCGTCGCTCGTCGAGGCGACGGTCGGCGGTCAGCGCCAGCGGGTGCGCCGGGATGACGGTGCCTTCGCGCAGCAGTTCCAGGGACACGGTCAGAACCTCCCGTCGCGGACGGCGAACTTGGTGGGCTTGCCGGAGGTGGGCAGCCCGGCGGCCAGCCAGTCGGCCTGCCAGTCGATCAGGGTGCCCAGCGGGACGTCCGGGTAGCCGAACAGCGCGTGGCAGCGGGTGGCGTCGTTGAGCAGCGCCGTGGGCGCCTCGGTGCCGGCGTACGTCACCGGCTTGCCCAGGCGCGCGCCGAACCGGGCGGCGATCCGGCGCACCGGCGCGGTCTCCGGGCCGGTCAGGTTGAGGGTGCACACGTCGGCGGCGGCGTGCCGCAGCGCCCGCAGGGCGACCTCGTTGGCGTAGCCCTGCCACACCACGTTGACGTGGCCGGTGGTGACGTCGACCGGGCCGCCGGCCAGCACCGCCTGCCCGATGTCGGCGAGCACCCCGTAGCGCAGGTCGACGGCGTAGTTGAGCCGCAGCACCGCGACCGGGGTGCCCCGGGTCGCGGCGGCGTGCGCGAAGACCTGCTCGCGGCCGAGGCAACTCATCGCGTAGTCGCCGACCGGGCCGGTCGGGTCGGTCTCCACGCAGCCGCCGGAGGTCACCGGCACCATCGGGTAGACGTTGCCGGTGGAGAACGCGGCGATCCGGGCGGCCGGGTAGCGGCGGGCCACCGCGGCGGGCAGCACCGCGTTCACCATCCAGGCCAGGTAGGGGGCGGTGGCGGTGCCGAACTTCGCGCCCACCATGAAGATCACGTCGCGGGCGTCGGGCAGGCCGCCCAGGTCGCCGTCGCCCAGCAGGTCGAACGACACCGGCTCCACCCCGTCGGCGGCCAGCGCGTCGGCCGCCGCCCGGTCCGACCAGCGCGACACCGCGTACACCCGGTCGCCGGTGCGGCCGGCGGCGTCGAGCCCCCGGCGGGCCAGCCGGCACAGCGACGGGCCCATCTTGCCCCCGGCGCCGAGCACCACCAGGTCGCCGGAGTCGCCGGCCAGGTCGGCGACGAGCGCCGCCGACGGCCGGGCCAGCCGGTCCTCCAACTCGGACTCACTGTTGAACACTGGTCTTCTCATCCCTTGATTCCGGACATCGTGACGCCCTCGGTGAAGTACCGCTGGCCGACGAGGTAGGCGGCGAAGATCGGCACGAACGCGACGACCGAGCCGGCGAGCATGACGTTGAGCGGCACGTTCTCCTGCTGGAGGGAGGCGATGCCGACGGTGAGCGTGCGCATGTCCCCGCTCTGCCCGATGATCAGCGGCCAGAGCAGGTCGTTCCAGTGCCACAGGAAGACGAACACGCCGAGGGTGGCCAGGATCGGCTTGCACAGCGGCAGCACGATCCGCACGAACATCCGCCACTCCGACGCGCCGTCGATGCGCGCCGCCTCGAACAGTTCGTCCGGCAGGCCCTGGATGAACTGCCGCATGAGGAAGACCGCCTGCGCGTTCGCGAGCGTCGGCAGGATCAGCCCCCAGTAGGTGTCCACCCCGCCGACCTTCGCGATCAGGATGAAGGTCGGGATGAGGGTGACGTGGTAGGGCACCATCACCATCGCCAGGAACGACCAGAACATCGTCTCCCGGCCGGGAAAACGCTTCTTCGCGAACGCGTACCCGGCCATCGCGGCGAGCAGGAGCACCGCGACGACGCTGACCACCGAGTAGATCGTGGTGTTCAGCAGCCACCGCAGGATGTCCCGCGAGTCGAGCACGGTGGCGTACGCGTCGAGGTCGATCGGCCAGGGCAGCAGGCTGCCGGGGAACTCGACGGCAGCGGTCGGCTTCAGGCTCAACACGACCATCGCGTAGAACGGGAACAGGGTGACCACGCTGGCGACGGCGAGCAGCACGTACCGCAGCGCGGTGCCGGCCGGTCCGGGCTGCAACGCCCGGTACGACCGACGCCGCCGCTTCGCCGGCGGGGGTGGCGTGGTGGGCGCGGGCGTGGGGGCCGTGCTCGTGGCGGTCACTTGTTCCTCCCGAGGGCCAGCCGCTGCACCAGGGCGACGACCAGGGTCATCACGAACAGGGCCACCCCGATCGCGCTGGCGTAGCCGAGGTCGAAGTACTTGAAGCCCTGGTCGTACAGGGCCATGACGAGGGTGTAGCTGGCGCGGGCCGGGCCGCCGCCGGTCATCGCGTACACGAGGTCGAAGACCTGGAAGGAGGCGGTGGTCTCGATCACCAGCAGGAAGAACAGGACCGGCTTGAGCTGGGGCAGCACGATCCAGCGGAACCGCTGCCACGGGCCGGCGCCGTCGGTGAGCGCCGCCTCCTCCTGCTCTCTGGGCAGGTCCTGGAGCCGGGCCAGCACGATCAGCATGCCGTACCCGAAGTGTGACCACACGCCGACCAGCGCCAGCGCCGGCACCACCAGCGCGCTGGAGGCCAGCCACGAGTCGTCGGGCAGGCCGAGCCAGCCCATGATCCGCGACCACGGGCCGTCGGAGGAGAACACCCAGGAGAAGACGGTGGCGACCAGGACCAGGCTGGTGACCACGGGCAGGAAGAACACCGACCGGAAGAAGCCGACGCCGCGGAAGCCGCGCCGGACCAGCAGTGCCAGCCCGACCGACACGGCCACGGTCAGCGGCACGTACAGCAGGGTGTAGACGACGGTGACCCGCAGCGACTGCCAGAACACCGGGTCGTCGACCAGGTGGCGGGCGTTGTCCAGCCCGGTCCATTCGGCGTCGCCGCCGATCGTGTACTCCATGAAGCCGAGCACCAGCCCGGCGATGGCCGGGCCGAAGCGGAACGCCAGGAACAGCAGGAACGCGGGGAGGACGAAGAGCAGACCCCATCGTGCCTCGCGCCGGGCGATCACCCGCCGGGCCCTGCGGGCCGGCAGCTGAGCAGGTACGGCCATCTCGCCATCCTCTTCGCGGGTACGGACCGGCCGACGTGGCCGGTCGAGTGGTGCCCGGCCCGCCGCCGCGACGCGGCGACGGCGGGCCGGTGTGGGTCAGAGCAGCGCGTCGGCGGCCTTGGCCGCGTCGGCGAGGGCCTGCTCGGGGGTCTTCTTGCCGATCAGCGCGGCCTGGATCTCGGGGCCGAGCACGCCCATCACCTCGCGGCTCTTCTCGTTCAGCGAGCCGACGGTCATGCTCGGCAGGGTCTTCTCCAGCTCGCCGTTGACCGGGTCCTGGGCGTAGAGCGAGCCGGCGGACTTCTTCGTGGAGAAGTAGCCGCCCGCCGTGTCGTACGCGGTGGCCACGGACGGCTGGGTGGCGAAGGTGATCCACTCGCCGGCGGCCTTCTTGGCCTTGCTGCCCTTGAGCATCGACAGGCTGCCCACCGCGCCGTAGCCGACGCTCTTGACGTCGGTCAGCGGCGGGAAGATCTTGATGTTCTCCTTGCCCCAGAACGTCTCGACGTCGGCCGGGACGTGCTGCCAGGTGCAGGCCACCTTGTTCTTGGCGACGTTGGTCTGCTCGAAGGCGGGGATGTTGGTGAGCAGGTCCTTCTCCACGTAGCCGCCGTCGACGAGCTGCTTGAGGAAGGTCAGCGCCTTGACGCCCTCGGGGCCGTCGAACGCCACCGACTTGCCGTCGGCGCCGAACACGTCCCCGCCGGCCTGCCACAGCAGGGGGTAGAAGGACTGGTTCAGGGTGGCGTTCGGGTCGGCGTAGTAGTTGGTCACGTCGAAGCCCTTGGCCTTGAACGTCGGCGCGAGGGCGAGCAGGTCCGCCCAGGTCTTCGGGTACTCGGTGACGCCGGCGGCGGCGAACACCTTCGCGTTGCACATCAGCGGGTTGGCACTGGTCAGGATGGGCGCGCCGAGCATCTTGCCGTCCTGGGTGACCGCCTCGCGGAGGTTGTCCAGGTAGTCGGCCTTCGCGTCGGCCGGCAGGTACTCGTCGACCGGCTCGATCATCTTGCCGAACTTCCCGAGCTGGTCGGGGATCAGGTAGACCACGTCGGGGCCCTTGCCGCCGGCGATCGCGGTGGTCAGTGACTCCTCCCGCTTGGCCCACGGGAAGATCTCGACCTTCACGTCGACGTTCGGGTGGTCGGCCTCGAACGCGGCGACCTGCTTGTCCCAGAAGCCCCGGTGGGTGGCCTCGTCCGGGATCACCGGGTAGATCCACATGGTGACGTTCTGCTTGTCGCCGCCGGCGTCGGACCCGCCGCCGCACGCGGTGAGCAGTCCGGCCGCCAGCGCGGCGACCGCGACCGGCGCGAACCTACGAACTCGCATCTGTCCGTTCCTCTCTGAATGGTTCACTGCGCGGGCACGGTGACGACCGTGCCGGTGTGCCGGGCCGCCTCGGCGGCGAAGACCGCGAGGTGGCTGGCGAGGGTCTCGTCCAGTCCGGACCGGATGTGCCGGCCGTCGCCGGTGGCGACGGCGCGCACGAAGGCGTCCATCAGCCCGGTGTCGCCGCCGCCGTGGTCGTCGGCGGCGGTGGACCCGCCGACCGTGCCGGCGTCGAGGACCTCGATCCGGTCGGTGCGGAAGTCGTGCACCCGGACCCGTTCGCCGTCGCCGGAGAGCGAGCCGTGGGTGCCGAACAGTTGGGTCTGGCGGTGGGTCTGTTCGGTGAAGGCGGCCATGGTGAAGGTGGCGGTGACCCCGCCGGTCAGCTCCATCGCCACGACCTGGTGGTCGACGACGTCGTTGTCGCCGGCGTAGACGCAGCGTCCGTACGGGCCGGTGCGCAGCGCCTCGACCAGCGCGGCCTCGTCGGTGCCGTCGGTGACCACGCTGACCGGCCAGACTGGCCCGTGCTCGCGCAGCACCGGCAGGTACAGCTTCGGCGCCGAGTACGGGCAGTCCGGCTCGACCGGGCAGTCCAGGCACCGCTGCGCGGCGCCGGCCGGGGCCTGGTCGGGCCGGAAGTGGCGCAGCCCGCCGAAGCTGGCGACGCGTTCGATGCGCCGCCCGGTGACGTAGCCGAGCCAGTCCAGGTCGTGGCTGGACTTGGCCAGCAGCATCGGGGTGGCCAGGTCCTCCCGCCGCCACGGGCCGCGCACGTAGGAGTGGGCGTAGTGCCACCAGCCGACCGGTTCGAGGTGCTGGACGCTGACGATCTCGCCCAGCACCCCGCTGTCCACCACCCGCTTCACCAGGTCCGTGTAGGGGGTGTAGCGCAGCACGTGGCAGACGGCGAACAGCACCCCGGTGGCGCGGACCGCGTCGACGATCTCCCGGCACTGGTCCGCCGTCGGCGCGAGCGGCTTCTCCACCAGCAGGTGCCGGCCCGCCTTGGCGAACGCGACGGCCGGCTCCACGTGCATCCGGTCCTGGGTGGCCACGACGACCGCGTCGGCCGGCGCGTCCGCCGCCAGCAGGTCCCGCCAGTCGGCGTACGCCGCCGCGCCGGGGTGGGCGGCGGTGATCAGCCCCCGCTGGTGGGGGCGCGGGTCGGCGACCGCGACGAGCCGCGCGCGTGCGGGGTTGGCGGCCACCCACCGGGCGTACGTCTGTCCCCGGTTCCCGGCGCCCACCAGCGCCACCCGCACCGGCCGGTCCTGCTGTTCCACCTGTTCCTCGCTTTCTCTCGCGCTCGCCGTCGCCGCGCTCAGACCGTCAGGTTTCCGGCGTCGCGCACCCGGGGCGAGGCGGCGGGCAGTTCCCGGGCCACGCCCTCCTCGACGCACCCGGTGTGGTGCAGGTACGACCCCTCGCCGAAGCCGGCGTCGGCCAGCCGCAGCTTCCCGCCGGTGAACTGCGCCCCGACGGCGGAGTACCGGTTGGTGCCGGCGTCGACGCTGACGTGGGCGGTGCCGGCGTCGACGGTGCTGCTGCGGTAGCCGCCCAGTTCCCACCGCACGACGCCGGTGGCCGCGGCGCGGGACAGCAGCGCCTTCGCCGCGTTCGTCCCGCTGAACACCGCCCCGGATCCGACGCTGATCCGCTGGTCGGCGGCGCCGGCGAGGCGGATGCCGGTGTCGGTGAACGTGCCGCCGGAGAGGCGCAGGTCGGCGGACTTCACGGTGACCGGCGCGGCGTCGGGGGCGCCGACGAACGTCACGTCGGTCAGGTGCAGCCGCCCGGTGCCGCTGAAGGTGTGGCCGTCGACCCCCCGGAGGGTGGTGCGGACCAGGTGCACCGGGGTGGTGACGCTGGCCTGCACCACGTCGGTGCCGGCCGTGGCGAGGGTGAAGGAGCAGCCCTCGACGACGTTCGGCCGCTGCGACCGGGTGGACTGCTGGGAGATGATCAGCGTGTCGTCGGCGGAGCAGCCGCGCAGTTGCACGCCGTCGGCGTTGACCCACATCATCCCGGAGCCGGCCAGTCCGGTCTTGCGGATGACCTGCACGTCCTCCAGGGTCAGGTCGGTGACCTTCACCCGGGCCACGAACCAGGAGCAGACGTGCTTGCGCACGGTGATCCGCTTGGCCGCCGAGCCCCAGGCCGCTCCGGAGTTGGCGAAGGTCATCAGCCCGGAGTTGCCGGTGTAGACGAGGTCGTGCTCGTACTGGCCGTGGGTGACGAACGGACCCTGGTCGTCGCCGTCGCCGTGACAGTTGGTGACGTAGCAGTACGCCGAGGCGGTCCAGTCGTTGAGGTGCCGGGCGTTGGAGGTGCGGCAGTCCTCGACGTGCCCGTACAGGCAGTAGATCTGCTGGGTCAGGTAGCCCGCGCCGCCCCAGGTGACCGAGGTGGGGTTCTTCAGGGTGCACCGGGTGGTGTGGAAGTACGTGCACCAGCGGCGCATGATCACCGGCCAGAACGTGCCGGTGGCGTCGACGTCGGCGACGTCGCAGTGCACGGCGTACTCGTACGCGATCGGGTGGGAGCCGGTGTACTGGTCGGCGCCGTTGCCGGTGAACACCAGGTCGCGTACGTGCACCCGGCTGACCGGCTCGACCCGGGTCCAGGTGAGGGTGCGCCCGGGGGCCAGCTCCCAGCCGTTCTTGTAGTTGACCCGGATGTGGGTGCCGTCGACGATCTGGGTGACCTGGACGAGCTTCTGCAGCTCCTTCTCCCAGCGGCCGGCGAGCTGGTTGACCTCGACGGCGTACCACTGGCCGACGGCGAACGCACCGGAGTCGGCGACCTGGAAGGAGTCCCAGCCCTCCCGGACCGTCTCGGTCAGGGTGTGGGTGCGCACCTCGTCGGTGACCTTGCCACGGAAGAACAGCACGGCGGCGAACGGGTCGTCGCGGCCGGCGTCCTCGATCCCGTCGGTGGACATGGTGTGCCCGCCGAAGTCGAGCACGAGGTCGCTGCGGGTGAACCGGTGCCGCTTGACGAAGCGCAGGTCGGAGTGGGCCTCGATGCGGTGCACCGACGGGTCGTTCACCATGGCGTCCAGCGCGGCGTCGGCGGGGGTCTTGGCGTCGAAGACGCCGAAGTGCCGGAACTCGACGACGCCGTCGTGCAGCTGGAGCCAGCGGCCGGGCCCGGGCCGGTCGCCGTGCGGGTCGAGCACGGTGCCGCCGTTGCCCGCGGCGGTGCTGGCCGCGTTCCAGCGGACGAAACGGGCGCCGCCGTCGCCGGCGGCGTAGTGCCCGTCGACGTGCACGACCCGCCCGTCCTGCAGGGTGCCGGGATTCAGGGCGAGCAGGGCGGCGACGGTGCCGACGTGCAGGACCGCGTCGAGGCCGGGGGCCAGGGGGTTCGCCGTGCTGTCGGGCTCGGGGGCGGCGGACGCGGCGGTGGCGGGGGCGAGGGTGAGGGCGGCGCCGGCGAGGGCGAGCCCGCCGACCCCGGTGGCGCGCAGCAGGGTGCGGCGGGAGGTCGGTTCGGAACGGTCCATGGGGGTATCTCCTCTTGCAGGGGCCGAGGCGATCAGAGGGTGAGGTTGTCGCCGGTGGCGACGCGGGCGGAGTCGGCGGGCAGTTCGCGGGCGACCCCCTCCTCGACGCACCCGGTGTGCAGCAGGGTGGAGGCGGCGCCGAAGGCCGCGTCGGCGAGCGCCAGCCGCCCGCCGGAGAAGCGGGCGCCGACGGCCCGGTACCGGTTGACGCCGGTGTCGATGCGCACGTGCGCGGTCTCCGCGTCGGCCGCCGCGCTGCGGTAGTCGCCCAGCTCGATCCGGACCGCGCCGGTGCCGGCGGCCCGGGTCAGCAGCGCCCGGCGGGCGTTGCTGCCGGTGACCACCGCGCCGCCGTCGACGACGAGGCGCTGGTCGCGGACGGCCGACAGCTCGATGCCGGTGTCGGTCAGGGTGCCGCCGCGTACCACCACCTCGGCCGCGCCGATCAGCAGCGGCGCCGCGCCCGGCGCCCCGGTCAGCGTGCAGTCGGTGAAGTGGACGGGGCCGGCGCCGCGCATGATCGCGCCGTCCAGGCCGCGGAAGGTGGTTCGGACGAAGTGCACCGGGTTGCTCACCGGGGTCTGCACGATCACCGTGCCGGCGGGCTGGTCAAAGTCGCAGTCGGCGACGACCGTGGGCCGGCGGGAACGGGTCGAGCGCTGGGCGATGCTCAGCGTCCGCGCCGAGCAGCCGCGCAGCTGCGCGCCGTCGGCGTTGACCTGGAGCGTGCCGGCCGGGTCGAAGGTGGAGCGGGCGACGACCCGCACGTCCTCCAGGGTCAGGTCGGTGATCTTGGTGCCGGCGACGAACCAGGAGCAGACGTGCCGGCGGACGGTGATCCGCTTGGCGCTGATGCCCCACTGGCCACCGCTGTTGGCGATGTCCATCAGGCCGGAGTTGCCGGTGAAGACGAGGTCGTGCTCGTACTGGCCGTGGGTGGTGAACGGGTTGCCCCCGGCGTCGTCGCCGTCGCCGTGGCAGTTCTCCACGGTGCAGTACGCCGAGGCGGTGAGGTCGTTGAGGTGCCGGGCGTTGGAGCTGCGGCAGTCCACGACGTGCCCGTACAGGCAGTAGATCTGCTGGGTGAGGTAGCCGGCACCGCCGTACATCACGGTCGGCGGGTTCTTCAGGGTGCAGTCGGCGGTGGTGAAGTGGGTGCACCAGCGGCGCATGATCACCGGCCACCAGGTGCCGGTGGCGTCGATGCCGGAGACGTCGCAGCGCACCGCGTACTCGTAGGCGACCGGGTGGGAGCCGCTGTACTCGCGGTCGTCCGGCCCGGACCCGGGGTACTCGCCGGTGAAGGCGACGTGGCCGAGGAAGACCATGTTGCGCACGTGGGCGCGCTGGACCGGCTCGACCCGCCGCCAGGTGATCGTGCGTCCGGGCTCCAGCGCCCAGCCGTTGAGGTAGCCCACCCGGATGTGGCTGCCGTCGACGATCTGGGTGACCTGGACCATCTTCTGCAGTTCGCGCTCGTCGGCGCCGGTGAGGGCATTGCTGGTGGCGGTCCACCACTGGCCGACGGTGAAGCGCCCCGAGTCGGGCACCGGGAACACGTCGGTCAGCTCGGGCACGGTCTCGGTGAGGGTGTGGGTGATCGTCGTGTCGGTCACCGCACCCCGGAAGTAGAGCACCGCGCCGAACGGGTTGTCGTGGGTGTTGCGCTCGATGCCGTCGGTGTGCACCGTGTGCCCGGCGAAGTCCAGCTCGATGTCGCTTCGGCCGAAGGTGTGCCGCTTGACGAAGCGCAGGTCGGTGTGGGCCTCGATCCGATGGATCGCCGGGTCGGCGACCATCGCGTCCAGCGCGGCGTCGGCGGGGGTGTCCCGGCCGAAGATCCCGAACATCCGGAAGTCGCCGACCCCGTCGTGCACGGCCGACCACCGGCCGCGCCGGTCGCCACGCCCGCCCGGGTACGGGTCGTGCACGGTGCCGCCGTTGCCGGCGGCGGTGCTGGTGGGGTCCCAGCGCAGCAGCATGCCGCCGCCGTCGCCGGGGGTGTGGTAGCCGGCGACCCGTACCAGCGTGCGGGCCGTCAGCGCGGCGGGGGTGAGGTCGGCCAGGTCGGCGACAGTGTCGACGCGCAGGACCTGGTCGTGGGGGGTGGGAACGGACGTGCCAAGTAGACCCATGGAGAGCCTCAACCTTCGCGGTCCCGCCGGCCGGCGGGTGCGCCGGACGGCGGTGCTGGGGGGTCTGCGGCCGCCGTGAGGCGCCGCAGGACGGGGGGAAGGTCGGGCAAACGCGCGAGGCGCGCAGGCGGCGGAGCTGCTGACCGGAACGCCCGGTGCCGGGGCTGCGGCACGACGGGAGCCAGCTGGTTCGCCCGAGACGGTCGCGGCCGGGCCGCGACGCTGGCGGAACGTTAAACAGCAGGTGAACCCGCTGTCAAGGGGTCTGCTCCGCCGGGACGTGGCCGAGCCGGACGGAGATGGCGTCGGCGGCCTGGCGCACCTGTCGTCCCAGCTCCTGGTATCGCCAGCTGGGCAGGCCGAGCTTCAGCCCGGTCACGCTGATGGCTCCGCAGCACGCGCCGGTGTGGTCGCGCAGGGCGCTGCCGATGCAGAACACCCCCTCGGCGTCCTCCTCGTCGTCGAGGGCGTACCCGGCGCGGCGGACGTCGGCCAGGTGGGCCAGCAGGGAGTCCAGGTCGCAGATGGTGTGGTCGGTGCGCCGGGGCAGCCCGACGCGGCCGATCAGCTCGGCGACCTGCGGTGGGGTCATCTCGGCCAGCAGGGCCTTGCCCAGCCCGGTGCAGTGCGGCAGCTCGCGCGTGCCCATCCGCAACTCGATCTGGATCCGCTCGCCGTTGCTGACCTGGTCGACGACGACCGCGTGCGCCCCCTCGGGGACGGCCAGCCGGGAGCTGAGCCCGGTGTCGCGGGTCAGCCGGGTCAGCACCGGGCGGGCGATGTCGCGCAGCGAGAGCTGCTCCTGGGCGCGGACGCCGAGGCGCGCCAGGGACATCCCGAGCCGGTAGCGCCGATTCATCCCCTCGCCGTCGTCGGCGGCCAGGCCGTGGTGGCACAGGGTGTGCAGGGTGGCGAACGCGGCGCTCTTGGACAGGCCGCAGGCGCGGGCGACGTCGGTGACGCTGAGCCCGTCGCCCGGGGTGGCGGCGGACAGCGCCTCCAGCACCTCGGCCGCGCGGCTGACGCTGCGCACCAGGTAGCGGGAGCTGTCCCCGTCTTCGGTGGTGGTCATGGTCCTTCTTTCGGGCAGGGGGAAGCCGAACTGTTCGCCAAGGCCGAACAGCGTAACAAAGCTGTTCGAGATTTGGCATCCCGGCGTGTTGACCGTGGCGAACAAGCGTGCTTAGTATGCCGAACATCGTTTGGCAATGCCGAACAGTGTTCAGAAACTTCGAAATGTTCCTCCTGCGGCGGACACCCCGCGGCGCCGCGACCGGGCTGGGTCGCCGCGCCGCACCGATGAGGAGAAGGTGTGAATTCACGATCGGCCCCGACCGGTGCCACGCTCGCCGAGCGGGCGCGCCGGGTCATCCCCGGCGGCGTCAACAGCGGACAGCGCAGCATCCCCGGCCTCACCGAGCTGGTGATCGCCCGGGCCTCCGGAGCGCACTTCTGGGACGCCGACGGGCGCCAGTACACCGACTACCACGCGGCCTTCGGGCCACCCCTGCTCGGTCACAACGACCCCGACGTCAACGCCGCCGTCACCGAGGCCGGCAGGCGGCTGGACCTGTGCGGCGTGGCCGTCACCGACGGGGAGGTCCAGCTCGCCGAGACCCTCGCCGAGCTGGTGCCCAGCATCGAGAAGGTGCTGCTCACCAGCACCGGCAGCGAGGCCACCTTCCACGCCCTGCGGGTCGCCCGCGCCGCCACCGGCCGGCGCCTGGTGGTCAAGTTCCAGGGCTGCTACCACGGCTGGCACGACTCGGTCAGCCTCAACGTCATCTCCGCCCCGGACAAGGTGGGCGTGGCCGACCCGATCTCCACCGGCATCCTGCCCGAGGTCCTCGACGCCACCCTCGTGCTGCGCTTCAACGACGTGGCCGCCGTCCGGGCCGCCTTCTCCGCGCACGGCGACGACATCGCCGCCGTCATCGTCGAGCCGGTGCCGCACAACGTCGGCTGCCTCCTGCCCGACCAGGAGTTCCTGCGCACCCTGCGCGAGGAGTGCACCCGGGCCGGCAGCGTGCTCGTCTTCGACGAGGTGATCACCGGCTTCCGGCACGACCTCGGCGGCTGGCAGAAGATCAGCGGGATCACCCCGGACCTGACCACCCTCGGCAAGGCCATCGCCAACGGCTACCCGATCGGCGCCCTGGGCGGCCGGGCCGACCTGATGGACCTGTTCAGCACCCACCCCGGCGCGCCCGCGTTCTTCGCCGGCACCTACAACGGCCACCCGGCCGTGGTCGCCGCCGCCATCGCCACCCTCGGCAAGCTGCGCGCCGAGCCCGTGCACGAGCACGTCTACCGGCTCGGCGAACGGGCCCGCGCCGGCATCACCGAGGTCCTCGCCGACCTCGGCGTCCCCGCCGTGGTCACCGGCCACGGCTCCGTCTTCGTGACGTACTTCATGCCCGGCCCGGCGCCGCGCAGCTACGACGACCTGCTGCGCAACGATGCCGGCATGTTCATCGGCTACCGTCGGCGGATGCCCGAGCACGGCATCTTCGAGCTGCCGCTGAACCTCAAGCGCAACCACATCTCGTACGCCCACACCGACGCCGACATCGACCACCTCGTCGACGCCACCCGGGCGGCCGTCCGCGACACCCTCGCCGCCGGCGGGGTGACCGAGCTGGCCGGCACCGCCACCATGGGTGGCGCGACCCCCACCGGGGGAGGGCGGCGGTGATGCTGACCGTCGACAAGACGCGCCCGGTCGGCCCGGCCGGGCGGATCAGCCGGGTGGAGACCCTCACCCTCGGCACCGCCTGGCGGGACTTCTCCTACGTACGGGTGCACACCGACGCCGGGCTCTCCGGCGTCGGCGAGATCACCCACCCGTACCGGGCCCGGGAGACCTGCCAGCTCGCCGAGGCGATGGCCGGGCGGCACCTGATCGGCGCCGACCCGTTCGACGTCGAGGAGATCTGGCTGCGTATGTACCAGGGCGACTTCCTGCGCGGCGGCGACGTCGGCGGGATCGTCGTCTCCGGTGTCGACCAGGCCCTCTACGACATCATGGGCAAGGCCCTCGGCGTGCCCGCGTACCGGCTGACCGGCGGGGCCTGTCGCGACCGCGTCCGGGTCTACGCCAACGGCTGGTACACCGGCGACCGGGAGCCCGCCGCCTTCGCCGAACGGGCCGTCGCCACCGTCGCCAAGGGGTACACCGCGCTGAAGTTCGACCCGTTCGGCGCCGGTCTCGGCGAGCTGTCCCGCGCCGAGCTGCGCCGCTCGGTCGACATCGTCGCCGCCGTCCGCGACGCCGTCGGGCCCGAGACCGAGCTGTTCGTCGAGGGCCACGCCCGTTTCGCCATGCACACCGCCGCCCGGCTCGTCCGGGAGCTGGAGCCGTTCGACCTCGGCTGGTTCGAGGAACCGCTGCCGTGGACCCACATCGAGCGGTACGCCGAGCTGCGCGCCCGCGCCACCATGCCGATCTCCGGCGGCGAGCACTTCCACAACCGCTACGAGTACGCCCGGCTGTTCGCCACCAACGCGGTCGACATCATCCAACCCGACCTGTCCATGGCCGGCGGGTTCACCGAGGTGCGCAAGCTCGCCGCCATCGCCGACCAGCACGCCATGGTGGTCGCCCCGCACAACTCCAACTCGCCGCTGTGCACCACCGCCTCGGTGCATGCCGTCCTCGGGATACCGAACTTCAAGATCCTCGAGACGTTCGACGGCCTGTTGGAGGAGTACGTCTTCGACGCCGTGCGCGGTGCCCTGCCCGTGGTTGACGGGCACATCGACCTGCCCACCGCGCCCGGCCTCGGCGTCGAGCTGGTCGACGAGGTGTTCGTCGAGCACCCGCCGAGCCACGGCTTCTGGAACATGTTCGCCGAGGGTTGGGAGAAACGGGACCGCCGATGATCGTCGACGTGCACTCGCACCTGTTCGACTGCCCGGACCACGTCGGCGACCCGTTCGCCGCCGAGGCGGCCCGGGCGCACGGCGGCGAGGTCGACCTGACGGTGCGGTGGTCGGAGTACGCGGCCACCGCACCGGAGGACACGAAGACGATCGTGGTCGGCGGCAAGGCCCGCCGCTCCGGGCTCTGGGTCGACGACGCCGCCGTGGCCGCGTACGTCGCCGCCCAGCCCGACCGGCTGCTCGGCTACCTCGCACTGGACCCCACCCAGCCCGGCTGGCGCGACGAGCTGGAGCACGGGCACCGCGACCTCGGCCTGCGCGGCATCAAGCTGATGCCGATGTACGCCGGGTTCGACCCCGCCGACCCGGCCTACGACGACCTGTACACGTACGCCGTCCGGCACGGACTGCCACTGCTCGTGCACACCGGGACCACCTTCGTCTCCACCGCACCGCTGCGCTTCGCCCTGCCGGTGCACCTCGACGAGGTGGCGATCCGCCACCCGGAGCTGCGGATGGTGCTGGCCCACCTCGGCCACCCGTACGAGGGGGAGTGCATCGCGGTCATCCGCAAGCACCGGCACGTCTACGCCGACGTCTCCGCGCTGCACTACCGACCCTTCCAGCTCTGGCACAGCCTCCGGCTCGTCCAGGACTACGGGGTGTGGCACAAGCTGCTGTTCGGCAGCGACTATCCCTTCACCACCGTCGACGCCTCGATCGAGGGGCTGCGGGCGGTGGGTCGGGTGCCCGGCATCCCCGGCCTCGACCCGCTCGACACCGAGCAGATCGAGCAGCTGATCCACCGCCCGTCGCTCGACCTGCTGGGGTTGACATGACCGCTGTCCCGCCCTCCTTCGACCTGTCCGGCCGGCTGGCCGTGGTGACCGGTGCGGCGCGCGGGCTCGGGGCGGCCTTCGCCACCGGGCTCGCCGCCGCCGGCGCCGACGTCGTGGTCGTCGACCGGCCCGGCGTCGACCTCGGCGCGGTCGCCGCCGCGATCACCGACCGCGGCCGCGCCTGCCACCCGTACGCCTTCGACCTGGCCGACACCGAGGCGATCGCACCCTGGGTGGACGACCTGCGGCGCGCCCACGGGCCGGTGCACGTCCTGGTCAACAACGCCGGGGTGGCCCGGCTGGAGCACTTCAACGAGATCACCGTCGCCAACTGGCGGGAGGTGATGCGGGTGAACGTGGACGCCGTCTTCTTCCTCGCGCAACGGGTCGCCGAGCACATGATCGCCGACGGGGTGGCTGGCCGCATCGTCAACGTCTCCTCGAAGAACGGGCTGATGGCCGAGGCCGGACTGGCCCACTACAACGCCTCCAAGGGCGCCGTCGAGCTGCTCACCCGGTCGCTCGCCGCCGAGCTGGGGTCGCACGGCATCACCGCCAACACGATCGCTCCCGGGATGATCGCCACCCCGATCGACGGTGAGTTCTCCCTGGACCGGCAGGCGTTCGAGGCCGCCTGGGAGGAGCGGATCCCCCTGCGCGGCGGCTACGGTACGCCGGCCGACTGCGTCGGCGCGCTCCTGTTGCTCGCCTCCGAGGCCGGCCGTTACATCAACGGCACCCACCTGGTCGTCGACGGGGGAGTGCTCGCTGACCAGATGCCCCGACTGCGGTTCATGCCGCCGTACCGCAGCACCCTCTGAGGGCGCCGAGACGCTCGCGGGCCCGGCCGGCGTACGGGGTGGGGCAGGCCGCACCGAGGAGGGTGCGGACGGGCCACCGTCAGGCCCTGAGGTAGGCAAGGACAGCGAGCACCCGGCGGTGGTGGGCGTCGTCAGGCGGCAGGCCGAGCTTGGCGAAGACATTGCCGATGTGCTTTTCCACCGTGCTGGCGGAGACCACCAGCCGCTCGGCGATGGCCGTGTTGGAATGACCTTCGGCCATCAGCGCCAGGAGCTGCCGTTCCCGCGTGGTCAGCGCCCCCAGGGCGTCTTTCCGGCGCTGCCCGGCCAGCAACTGCGCAACGACCTGCGGGTCGAGCACCGTCGCGCCCCGGGCGACGCGATCCAGGGCATCCAGGAACTCCTCGACCCTGGCGATCCGGTTCTTCAGCAGGTACCCGACCGCACCGGAGCCGTCCGCGAGCAGATCGCCGGCGTAGGACGCCTCCACGTACTGGCTGAGCACCAGCATGGGGGCGCCGGGCAACTGTGAGCGGGCGGTGATCGCGGCGCGCAGGCCCTCGTCCGTGTAGGTCGGCGGCATCCGCACATCGACGATCGACACGTCCGGGCGGTGTCTGAGCACCGCCTCGACCAGGGCCGGGCCATCACCGATCGCGGCCACCACCTGGTGACCGTCCTCGGCGAGCAGGCGGACCAGGCCCTCGCGCAGCAGTACCGCGTCGTCGGCCAGGACGATCCGCAGCGGACCGCGGGCCGCGCGGCCCGGTGGTGGTTCGTGCGGGTTCAGCAGCACGGCAGTTCCGCGGTGATCGCCGTCGGGCCGCCGTAGGGACTGGTGACCCACAGCCGGCCGCCGACCGCGTGTAGCCGGTCTTCCAACCCGCACAGCCCGTGTCCCTTGTCCAGCGCGGCGCCGCCCACCCCGTCGTCCGTCACCCAGACCCGCAGGGTTCCCGCACTGTGGCGCAGTCCGATCGCACACCGGTCGGCGTGGCTGTGCTTGGCCACGTTGGTCAGGGCCTCGGCGATCACGAAATACGCGGCCGTCTCGACCGCAGCGGCCAGCCGGCCGTTCAGGGGGTCGGCATCGAGCTCGACCGGTACGGTCGAGCGCGCGGCCAGGGCGGTGAGCGCCGCGCGCAGGCCGCGGTCGACGAGGATCGGCGGGGCGATGCCACGCGACAGGGCCCGTAGCTCGTCCAGCGCCTCCTCGGTCTGGACGATCGCGTCGGCGAGCGCCGCGCGGACGGCCTCCGGCCTGCTGTCGAGGTGGTGCTGGGCGCGACCCAGTTCCATCGCCAGGCGGACCAGCCGCTGCTGGGGCCCGTCGTGGATGTCGCGTTCGAGCCGTCGCAGCGCGGTCGCCTCGGCCGTCACCGCGGCGACGGTCCGCGCGTGGGCGATGTCCCGCTCCTGCTCCAGGCCGCTGATCCGGCGGTGCGACGCGGACGCGTCAGACAGCAGCGTCTGCCCCAGTCCGGCCTGGGCGGCGACGCACGCCCGGGTCACCAGCGGCAGGGTGAACAGCAACAGCAGGCCGACCGCGGTCCCGAAGGCGAGCCGCTCGGTCGGCGACGTCAGTCCCAGGGTCAAGGCGATGTGGGACCGGGGGCTGCCCACGGTCAGGGTCGTGGGCCGCATCGGCCCGGCGGACGAGTAGGGGCTGCGCAGGGCGGAGGTGCCGGCACCGAGTCCGACGAACCACCACAGCACCGTCACCACTGAGGTGACCAGGGCGACAGGGAGCACCGCCACCGCGTGCGCCACGCCGAGCCACAGCCCCGGGCCGGAGGCGGTGGCTGTCTCCTTCGGTCTCCGCCGCTGGCCCACGCCCTTCACGCCGACGGCCGGGGAACGCACCTTGGCGATCCGCCACCGTTCCACGTCGGCGAACCACCGCACCAGCGCCAAACCGCCGGCCACGACCGGTGACCGGCCCGGCAACAGCAAGCCGACCGCTCCGATACACAGACCAGTGAGCACCAGCAACAGGCCAGCCGCGGCGGTCACCGGCGCGGTGAGCAGGTACAGCGACTCCACGACCGTGCGATGCCCCATCCGGAAGACGAACCTGACACCCGACCGCCACCGACGCCAGACCGCGGAGGGGAACGACGCGGTCATAGCCCCAGCCTATTCCCCACCATCGAGCGCACGCCGATCCGCCTTCAGGTCGACCATCTTCCCGATGGAGGTGACCCGGTGCCGGTCTGGCTGTGGTCCTCGAAGACCAGGACGCAGAGCACCGGTGTGGGGCCGTCCCGCCCTGCCCGGAGAGGTGGGGCAGGCCCCACCCCCAAGTGTCCGGCGTGCCCCCGTGACCGGGCGACCGCCGGTGCGAAATGGTGATCGCAATGAATCGAGCCGAAGGAATCTCCTTGCGTAGTCCCGCATACCCGTCGCGATCCGTAGGCGTCTCCGGTCGCACCCTCGCTGTGCTCGTCGCCCTCGCTGTGGCGCTCGTCGCCGCGTTCGTCGTCGCCCCGCGCACGCTGGCGGCGAGCGGGTCGGGCGGCGGCTTCGCCGAGAGGCGCGACCTCGTCGAAGCCCTGGGCGAAGAATTCGTCAAGTATTGGCGTTCCGGCGAACGGGACCTTTCCCCGGGTTTGCAGAGGGTTGTCGATTACTGGTTCCGTTACCACCTGGCCAAGGCCGTGATCGCTGCGATCTTGCTGATCGTGCTCGTCGCACTCGGCCTGCTTCTCTGGAAGGCATTCCTGAGGGCCGGCGGTATCGGGGCGGGAAGGAGGGCCGCCCTCGCGTCCGGCGGCGTCCTTGTCACGATGCTCGCGCTGTTCTCGTTGGCGATGGTGATGGCCAACGTGCAGGGTGCGGTAGCGCCCTACGCCTCGCTGTTGCCGATGCTGGCGTCCGGCGGAACCGACGGAGAGCTCGCCGATACGCTCGATCAGGTCAGGCAGCGACTGGCGGACTCCCTGAGCGCGGGTGATCGGACCCCACCGGCCCTCGAGGTGATGATCAGCGACTTTTCTCGATATCACGTGGCGATGGCCGTGGTTGCTGGGATCGTGGCGGCCGTCCTCGTCGGCACGAGCGTGGTGTCGTGGAGGAGGTTTGCGAGAACAGGGCCGTCCGACAGGCGAACGAGGCGTGTGTTGGGGTCCTTCGGGGTTCTCTCGGCGTTGTTGTCGCTGGTCGTGATCGTTGTCATTGTGGCGAACACGACCACCGCGGCGGACCCGGCGCCGGCGCTCCTGGCCTTCTTCGACGGCGGATGGTGATGCACCTCGTGGGCGATCAGCCGCACGCTCTTCCGCGAGGAGTGGAGATTCGGGTGTGCTGGCCGGGTGGTTCGGCTGGTGTCGGAGTTCTGCCACTACACGGCTCAACTGCCCTTGGCTGGGGGGCGAACGCGGCTCGCTGATCTCGTCCGATCACGGGCCCGGGCGCCATTCGAGGTCGGCCCGGATCAATGCGCGGCCAACTCTTGCCCCGAAGGTCAAATGTCGGGAAAACTGGCCATGATCCTCGTGGGCCAGTCGCGACGCGCGGTCCGTGATGTGGACAAGGAGCTGACACGTGGGCATTGGTCGGCGCAGCGCGGGAGGGTCCGTGACAGTCGACAGTGTCGCCATGCCGGCCATGGTGTTCACGCTGCTGACCCGCGCCGCCGTGGCGGGGGTCGCATTCCCGCGCCGGCCTCCGATGTGGACGCCGGCGGCCGTCGCGGAGGGTTTCGGCCCGGTCGACGGCACCGCCGCTGCCGTGCTGCATCGCCAGACCTCGCGTTGCCTGCTGCTCGGTGCTCTGGCATACCGGGTGTGCGTCCTGCCCGTCGCCATGGGCCTGCTCGTGGTGCGCGGGGAGCCGGTGGCACTGGTTGCTCTGCTGCCGATCGCGGCCCTGCTGCTGGCCGCCAACGTCGCGGCGATCGTCACGGTCCACCGGCGGTCGACGGTGGACCTCGAACGGGTACGCGGGGCCGTGCTGGTCGACCTCGCCGTGGCGTACGGGGTGAACGTGGTGGGAAGTGCGGTGGTGCCCCACACCGAGGTGTTCTGGTCGTACCTGGCCGGTGCCGTGGTTCTGGTGACCGGCGCGTACGGGCTGGTCGGTGGCGTGCTCGCGGTGCTGCTGTCGATGCCGGTCCAGTTGGCGACGGCCGCGTTCGGCGCCGCCGCGGACAGGGAAGCGCTCGCCGGCCGGGCCGGGTGGCTCGGATTGGCGGTGGTGGTCGCGTTGGCGGCGCTCGTGATCTGTGGGCTGAGTCTGCACCTGACCATGTCGTACGGGATTCAAGCCGGTCGGGAGGCCGAGCAGGCCCGGTGGCTGCGGTCGCTGCACGACACGGTGTTGCAGACCCTGGAGGCGATCGCCCTGCACAGCGCGGCGGATGAGACGGCGTCAGCGGTGCAGCTCGCCCAGGTGCGGGCCACCGCCCGGGTCCAGGCCGCTCGGCTGCGCAGGACGCTCGACGATCCCGGTGGCGGCAGAGACAACCCGCTCGCCGACGGGTTGGCCGAACTGGTGGAGGAACTCGCGGGGCGCGGGCTGCGGGTGGAGTTGGCGGTGGCCGCCGGCGCCGGCAGCCGGATGTCCGGCCCGTACCGGGATGCGGTCCTCGGTGGGGTGCGGGAGGCTCTGGGCAACGTGGCCAAGCACGCCGGGATCAGTGACGCGGTGGTCCGCGCCGACGAGGAGAGCAGCGACCTGGTCGTGGTGGTCCGTGACCACGGCTGTGGCTTCGATGTCGCCGGCCGACCCGGGTTCGGCATCCGGGAATCGATCGTGGGCCGGTTGCGCGAGGTCGGCGGCAAGGCGACCGTGGAGTCCTGGCCCGGTCGCGGCACCCGGGTGACCCTGCGGGTGCCGGCATGATCCGGTTGGGCGGTCCCAGGCGCGGCGTCGGCACGGCGGCCAGGCCGGGGTCGGCTGGCTCGCGACCCGCTCTCGGCGCGCTGGCGGGCGTCGTCGGCGCGCTGGTCGGGGCGCTGCCGGTAGCCGCACCGGCCAGCTACGGGGCGCCGGCCGGCTGCGCCAGCCCGGTGGGAGTGCACACCGCCGGCACCCCGTGGGCGATGGAACTGCTCGGGCCGCGTCGGGTGTGGCCTCTGAGCACGGGTTCCGGGGTCCGGGTCGCGGTGCTCGGCACCGGCGTCGACGCCCGTAACGCACAGTTTCGCCCAGGTCAGGTCGAGGAAGGTCGGGACGTCCTGGCCAACCGCGACGGGGCCACCGACGACTGTGACGGCCGAGGTACCTTCGCCGCCGGCCTGATCGCCGCCCGGCCACACGACAAGACCACCTTCGCCGGTCTGGCTCCCGGCGTGTCCGTGCTCCCGGTTCGCTACACCCAGACCACCAGGCAGGGCGACGGGGCCGTCGACCCCGGCCGGCTCGCCGCCGCCATCGACTTCGCGGTCACCGCCCGCGCCCGAGTGATCTACGTGGTACTGCCGGCGACCAGGAACAGCGCCCAGTTGCGGGACGCCACCGCACGGGCGATCGCGGCCGACATCGTGGTGGTGTCGCCGGCCGCCTCCGGCGCGCGGAACCAGGGTGCGACCAGCTACCCGACCGCCCTGCCCGGGGTGCTGGCGGTCGGTGCCTTCGGGCCGGACGGCGCGGTGGCCTCTACCGAATCCGGTGACCACATCGGGGTGGCCGCCCCGGGAAGACAACTGGTGAGCCTCTCCGCCGGGGCGGACGGTCGGCTGGGACACTCACCCACGGTCGACGATCCGGCCTACGCGGCGGCGTACGTGGCGGGCACGGCCGCGTTGCTGCGGTCCTACCGGCCGGAACTCAGCGCCGCCGAGGTGGTGCGGCGGATCGAGTCGACCGCGCACCGGACCGCGGTTGACGGGCAACACCCGCAGCTCGGCTGGGGAATGGTGGACCCGTACCGGGCGGTGGCCGCCGAGGGTGTCGAGGATCCGCCGGGAGCCGTGGGCGCGAGCGCGCAGCCGGTCGCCGCGGCCCGTGCGAACCCTGGTCCCCGCGTGGATCCGTTGGTGCTGCCGCTGGCGTCGGCGGGACTCGGGGCGGCGCTGCTGCTCGGGATCGGCACGGCCGTGGCGCGTCGAGGCCGGGCCCGCGGTTGGCGTCCCGGCGGCTGACCGGCCCCACCCGTGGTGCGGCTGGCGCTACGGCATCTCGGTCGGTACGCAGCGGCTGGAGCCGCCGACCACCACGTCGCCGGTGCCGTCCCGGGAGATGTGTACGCCGAGGTTCGCCCCGTCCCGCTGGAACTGGTAGGCCACCTCGGACTCGCCGCTGCGGTCGGTGGCTCGCCAACCGTCCGCGCTCAGCTCCGGCACCACCTCGGTCAACAGGATCTCGACGGCGCCGGGCGGGACGGGAACCCGGAGGTTGTATTCCCAGCGCACCGACTCGCTCGGTACGCCGGCCGGCCGGAACGGGTCGCAGTCGAGCTGCTCGTCGCGGCTGATCCGGGCGTCGGCGCCGAACCGCGCGGCGACCGCGTGCAGCACGGCCCGCAGCGGCCCCGCCACGGCGGCCAGCGGCTCGTAGTCGATCGGGCTGGTCATGGCGTCGACGGTACCGTCACCACCGGGCCGCCGGTGAACACCTGGTACATGTTCCACCACGCGTCACTGTGGTAGGTCAGCACGTCGGAGTGCGCGGAGGTGCCCTCCAGCGGTCGGCCGTCGGGGTAGTTGCCGGTCTCCAGCCGGACCACACCGGGGAACTCGTCGGGGTCGGCCCCGTGCCCCCAGTTGAAGATGTTGATGTCCCGGACCCAGGCGATCGGGTCGCCCGGGGCGGTCATCGAGTAGCGCTGCACATCGGGCTGGGCGGGGCGCAGGTCCTCCGGGCCGTCCACGCGGTGACCCATGCCCGCCGACTCGATGTGCAGGACGCGGTTGGCGTCCAACCCGTGCTGCTCGGCGGTGCCGACCACGGCGCCGCCGTACGAGTGGCCGGCGAAGGTGACCTGCACGTCGTTGCCGGCCGCGGCGGAGCCGGCGATCTCGGCACGCAGCTCACGGGAGAAGTCGGCGAGCCGGGGACCGAGGTCGTCGGCGTAGCTGGCCGACGGGGCCTGCGGGAACAGGTTGGAGGGCAGGTCGCCGTCCATCCAGGTGACCATGGCCAGGTCCCGCCGGGGGGCGGCGTCGACGAAACCGGCCGCCGCGTCGCGGTACCGCTCGAAGTTGGCCAGCTCGGAGAAGGTGCCCGGAACGAACACGGCGACGTTGCGGGTGCCGGCGTCGATGTCGCCGACCAGCTCGACCATCGATCCGTCACCGGACGGGTCGAACGAGAGGATCTTGCGGTGCTCGGCGATGACGTTCTCGTACAGTTCGATGCGCGCCTGCGACCGGGTGATGGTCTCCTGTAGACGGTGGTCGACGACCGGGTCCCCGGTGAGCTGGGCCTGATAGCCGGCGAGGCGCTGCCGTTCGGCGGCCAACTCGGCGGTGATCGCCGACCGGTTGGCCGCGATCCGGGTGCCGAACGGGGCAGTGCCGGCGGGCGCGGCGGCCCCGGCGGCGGCCAGGGTGGTGCCACCGGCCAGACCGCCCAGTAGCTGTCGGAATGCCTGGCTGACCTGGGTGTCGCCCTGCCGGTAGTTGGTCACCGCGGCGGTCACCCCGGTGGCCAACCGCCGGGTCTGCGTCGCCGCCGACTCCAGCTCGGTGCTGCTGAGCTGCAGGCTGTTGCCGTGTGCCTGCATGGCGCGTTGGGACTGCGGCACCAACCCGAACGCCTGGCCGTCGATGGCTTGCGCGGTGAGCTGCCCGCGGATGGTGTTCAACCGGTCGGCGCTTCCGGTGAGCTCGGTCGCCGCGGCGTCCAGTGCGGTCGGGACGGCTCGGAATCCGGCGCTGGTCACCTCCATGACCGGTTCCCAGGCTGGTCCGACTCAGGCTCCTCGCCGATCACCGCCGGCGTCACCACCGACTGCTCGCCCCACACGTCTTCGGTCTCGACCAGCCAGGGTGGGATGCGTCGGCCGCCGGCGGCGTCGCCCGCGCCCATCGGGGCGAAGGGCATCGCCGGCATGAAGCCGCCGGCCATGCCCTTCGCCGCGGCTACCCCGGCGGCGGCCCCGGCGGCTCCGGCGAGCCCGCTCGCCGTCGGGCCGCCGGCCTGACCGGCCAAGGACTGGTTCGCCACCGGCGACATGTCGACGCCGCCTCCGCCGCCACCCACACCGCCACCCACACCGCCACCCGCGCCGCCGGCGGAGATCCGGGCGCCGCTGCCGGCGGCCCTGTCGTTGGCCGTGGCCGCGGGGGCGGTGTCCTTCTTCTCGTCCTTCGGCTTGGCCCCCAGCCCAGGCGGCACGGTGGCGAACCGCCCGCCGAGCGCGGCGGCGGCCGCGGCCAACCCGGCGGTGAACATCGTGCCGAACAGCGGCCGGGGTTGGGTAGCCGGTGGTGTCGCGTCCGGGTCGACGGGTGCCTTGTCCGGGTCGACCGGTGTCTCGGCCGGTACGGACGGCAGGCCGCCGCCGGTCTGCGGATCCAGCGGTGGGGCTGGCGTGACCGGCGGTGGCTCCTCGATCGGTGTGCCGGTGGCCGGCCGGGACGCGGCGCTCGGGGTGACCGGCATCGCGTCCTCGGTGGTGACGTACTCGGTGGCGAGGGTGGACATCACCTGCACCGCCTGCTGGTGGGCCGCGTTCGAGGCGGCCTGTGCCCGCTGCTGGGCCTGGACCTCGGCGACCGCCTCGGCCTGGTGCTGGCGCAGCGTTTCGACCGTGCTGGCCGGAGTGTCCGCGGGTACGACCAGGGGCGTGGTCGCGGCGGCGACCACGGAGGGGGCGAGATCGGGTACGGCGACCGGGGCGGGCATCGACTTCTGGGCCGTCGTGAGCGCCTCGGCGGAGGAGTAGGCCAGGTCACGCACCGTGAAGGCGGTGCTGGCCACCTGCCGGATACCCGAGGTCAGATCATTGATCATTAACTTGTACTGTCGGGCGGCGCCGCCGTCCCACCACTGCTCGAACTCGCGGAGCTGGCGCTCGATGTCGCCGGCGCGCTCGTGCAGCGCGGTGCCGGCGGCTCCCCAGCCCTCCGCCGCCTCGGTCACCGACTTCGGTTCGCCGGCGTGCAGCATTCGCATGAGTTCGTGATGGCTGTACTGGCTGAAGTCGCTACGTGCCCGACCGTGTCCACGCGGCATCGTGTCAGTCCCTTCCGTGTGCCCGGAAGGACGTGGCGACGCCGATGTCGTAGTCGGCGTACCCGTCCGCGATCATGCGGGTCACGTCGTTGGCGAAGGCGATCGCCTCCCGCACGGTGTGCAGCAGTTCGTGCATCTGTTCGGCGGCGGCCCGGTGCCGCTCGGCCAGCGACGCCGCCTCGCCGAAATCGCCGAGCCGGACCGGCCGGATGCGCAACTGGCCGAGGCCGTCCGTCGGTCTGCGCATCGCCTCCAGTTGGTCCTCCAGCTCGCGGGCGAACGCCAGCAGCGATTCGAGGTGGACCCGGAACGACTCCTCGTGGGACATCGTCGCGCTCTCCTGTCTCGGAGCTCGGCTGAGAACAACGCCGGCCAGCGGGGCGGCGGCGTCGGGTGGAGGCGGATTCCGCCCCACCCCACGCCGCCGCTGATCGCACCGGCTCAGGCGAAGAAGCTGGTGTTCCTGTTCTCCAGCGCCAACTGGGTGTCGTGCGCCTCGTTCACCTTGCCGGAGAACTGACCGATCACCGCGATGATGTCGGCCAGGGCCGCGCGCAGCCGCGTCTCGGACTGCTCCGCGGCCTGACCGGCGGCACTGCCGGAGGCGTACCAGGTCTGCTTGATCGGGGCCAGGCTGCTCTGCAGCTGTTCCACGTGGCCGTTCAACGCCTGGGCCTTCACCTGCAGCGAGTCGGCGGCGGCCCGCAGCGCGCCAAATTCCACATTGATTACATCGGCGGTCATCTCACATCACCCCTTTCCGGGCAGGTTAGGCACCGGCCAGCCGGCTGAGTACGGGGCTGCCCTCGCCCACGGCGCCGGTGAGGCCCCGCAGGGAGTCGGCGGCCGCCGTGTCACCGGTGTTGTAGTTGCGGAAACTCTCGTTGACCAGACCGGACATGGTCTGCAGCTCCCGTGACGCAACCCGCATGCTCTCCTGCAGCCGGCCTTGCAGCTGCCAGAAAGCGGTGGCCTGGTTACCGGCGTACCGGCTCAGTACCGACACGAGTTCGCTCTCGAGTTGTGCCATGCTCCGAGCCGTGTTGGTGGCGGCTTCGTCGAACCCGCTGACCGCTCGCGTCATCGCGGCGGCATCACTCTGGTATCCGGGACTGGCCACGTCGGGTCACCTCCTCTTGGCAGGGTCGCGCGCCGACTCGCGGCGCCGTACACGCTGGGGATGCTATGCATCCGTCACCCTTGGTAGTACGGCACAAGTACCCGTCGCCGACACGGCACTATTACCCACAGGGACCCGGCGGCCGGGGCCGCCGGGTCCCTGCGTCGACCGGTTCGGATCAGGCCGGGTCGGTCTGCGCCCAGGCGAGCTGCACCAGCGACACCCCGGTCCGCCGGTCCACCAACTGCCCACGTCCGGGCGGCTGTTTGCTGGGCTTGACGTCGCCCAGCAGCGCGCCCTCGTCGCGGGAACCGGAGAGCAGCAGGCCCGGTGTGCCCAGGTCGCGTAGCCGCTGCACGACCGGCTCGAACAGGCTTCGGCTGGCGCCGCCGGACCGGCGGGTGAGCACCAGATGCAGGCCGACGTCCTTGGCCTGGGGCAGGAAGTCCAGCAGGGGCGCGAGTGGGTTGCGGCTCGGTGACACCACCAGGTCGTAGTCG
Organism: Micromonospora sp. NPDC047730; assembly: GCF_043204765.1. NCBI lineage: Bacteria > Bacillati > Actinomycetota > Actinomycetes > Micromonosporales > Micromonosporaceae > Micromonospora > Micromonospora sp. NPDC047730. The sequence goes on from NZ_JBIDCU010000010.1 coordinate 151,009, forward strand.
TCGACGAGGACGAACAGCTCGGGGCCGCTCCACCAGCTGCGCTCGCGCAACTCGGTGGCGGTCACCTCCGGACCGGGCAGGCGTCGCCGCAGTCCCTCCGCGGCCTCGGCGACGAGCTGCTCGAGCACCGGCTCACTGCCGGCGTAGCCGAGCAGGTGCGGGCCGGCGAGGGCGTCCACCAGCCCGCGCCGGTAGTCGGCGACGATGACCGCGGCCTCGGCCACCGGATAGCGGGCCGCGATCTGCTGGGCGAGCACCCGCAGCAGCCCGGTCTTGCCGGACTCCACGTCGCCGAAGGCGATGAAGTGCGGGTCGGCGTCGAAGTCCACGTAGGCCGGTCCCAGGTCCGCCTCGGCCAGCCCGATCGGGATCCGCCGGTCACCGGGAACCGGCCCGGGCAGGTCGGCGGCCGGCACCAGCCTGGGCAGCAACCGCACCTGCGGAGCGCGTGGGCCGTGCCAGCTCGCGTCCACCTGCTTGACCAGGTCGCTCGCGCCGTCGGGCAGGTCGCTGACCGTGTTGCGGCCGTCGATGCGCGGCAGCCCGCCGAGGAAGTGCAGCTTGTCGGCGGTGAGCCCGCGTCCCGGAGCCCCCTTCGGCACGTCGGCCGCAGCCCGCCGGTCGTACGCCGAGTCGGCCGGGTCGCCGAGGCGCAGCTCGACGTGGGTGCCGATCAGGTCGCGCAGGGCCGGTCGGATCTCCATCGCCCGGTTGGCCGACAGTACGACGTGCAGGCCGAACCCGAGGCCGCGGGCGGCGAGCGTGGTGACCGACTCGTCCAGCGGCTCGAACTCCTGGCGCAGGGTCATCCAGCCGTCGACGACGAGGAACACGTCGCCGAACGTCCGCCCGTCCGGGCTGGGCGGTGGGCGGCGCCGGAAGTCGGAGATCGAGTCGATGCCGTGCGCGGCGAACGACTGCTCCCGCTCGGACAGCAGGCCGGTCAGCTCGGCGACGATCCGGCGGACCCGTTCGGTGTCCATCCGGTTGGCGTAGCCGCTGACATGCGGCAGGCCGGCGAGGGTGGCCAGGCCGCCGCCACCGAAGTCGAGCAGGAAGAACTGCGCCTCGGTCGGGGTGTGGGTGAGTGCCAGCGCGGTCACCAGGGTACGCAGCAGGGTGCTCTTGCCGCTCTGCGGTGCGCCGAGCACGAGCGCGTGCCCGGCCGCCCCGGACAGCTCCGCCCACAGCAGGTCCCGACGCTGCTCGAACGGCTTGTCCACGATGGCCAGTGGCACGGTGAGCTGCCCGTTGCCGGCCCAGCCCACCGGGGTCAGACCACGCTGCGGATCGACGCCCAGCGGCGGCAGCAGCTGGTCCAGGGCGGGCGGTTCGGCCAGCGGCGGCAGCCAGATCTGGTGCGCGGCGGGCCCGTTGCCGAGCAGCCGGCCGACCATGGCGCTCAGCACGGTCTCGCCCTTGGTCGCCGCAGTGTCGGGGCCGTTCGCCGGTGCCGGTGCGCGTACCGGCTCGGCCAGCGCCAGCGGGGCGAGCCCGAACGGCAGCACCCGCCGCTCGTACGGGATCTCCTCGGCCACGGCGGCGGTCTGCTCGGGCGGCAGTTCGCCGGAGACGTACGCGGCCTTGAACCGTTGCAGGGTGGTGGTGTCCCACTTCAGGTACGCCGAGCCCGGTACCGGCGGCAGCTCGTACGCGTCGGACACCCCGAGCACCGCCCGGCTCTCCGCCGCGGAGAAGGTGCGCAGCCCGATCCGGTAGCTCAGGTGGCTGTCCAGGCCGCGTAGCCGCCCCTCCTCGAGCCGTTGCGAGGCGAGCATCAGGTGCACGCCGAGACTGCGGCCGAGCCGACCGATCATCACGAACAGGTCGATGAACTCGGGCCGGCTGGACAGCAGCTCGCTGAACTCGTCGATGATCACCAGCAGCGAGGGCAGCGGTTGCAGCGGCGTGCCCTCGGTTCGGGCCCGCTCGTAGTCGCGTACCGAGGCGTAGTTCCCGGCGGCCCGCAGTAGTTCCTGGCGGCGGACCAGCTCGCCGCGGAGCGCGTCGGCCATCCGGTCGACCAGGGTCAGGTCGGCCGCCAGGTTGGTGATCACCGCGCAGGTGTGCGGCAGGCCGGTCATGCCGGCGAAGGTGGCGCCACCCTTGAAGTCGATCAACGCGAGGTTGAGCGTCTCCGAGGAGTGGGTCGCGGCGAGCCCGGTGACCAGGGTGCGCAGCAGCTCGCTCTTGCCGGACCCGGTGGCCCCGATGACCAGCCCGTGCGGGCCCATGCCCCCCTCGGCCGACTCCTTGAGGTCCAGGTCGACCGGGCGCCCGTCGGGATCCACCCCGATCGGGATGCGCAGCCGATCCCGGGCCGACCGGGGGCGCCAGGTGACCGTCGGGTCGAGCCGGCGCGGGTCGCCGATGCCGAGCAGGTCGGCCAGGCCGAAGGTGGTGGACAGCGGTTGCTCGCTGGCCGCCGCCGTGCCGGTGTGCAGCGCGGTGAGCTGCCGCGCGACCACCTCGGCGCCGGCGACGCTGAGCCGGTCGGGCACACCGACCAGCGAGACGCCGTCCGGGGTGCGCATGCCGAGCCGACCTTCGGAGATCACCAGATCGAGCGCGTCAGCGCCACCACCGGACCCGCCGCCGATCTCCAGCAGGGTGGTGCCGGCCAGGCCGTCGGGTGGGGCCAGCCCGGCATCGGGCAGCGTGCCGGCCCCGTCGAGCACGATCAGCAGGTGCGGTGCCTCGGGCCGGGCGCCGGGTCTGAACGGGCCGCGGGCCGCCGGGTCGGCCGGATCGTCGGCCAGTAGCGCGGCCAACTCACTGAGGGTGGGCGCGACCAACCGGGTCGGTCCACTCGCGTCGGCCCGGCCCGGATGCACCGCGTGGGGCAGCCACTTCAGCCAGTCCCAGCCGTCCTGCCGGTCCGGCCCGACGCAGGCGGCGACGCGCAGGTTGTCCGGGGAGTGGAAGGTGACCAGGTGGGCCAGCAGGGCCCGGGCGAGGGCCAGGATCTCGGGGCGGTCGCCGGCCAGGGTGACCCGCTGGAAGGAACGTAGGGACACCGCCACCGGCAGCCCGCCGACGGTCGCGTAGGTGCGGATGAAGTGCCGCAGCGAGGTGGACGCCACCGGATCGAGGTCCTCCAGCGGGGCGGTCTGCGGCGCCCGCAGCGCGGTGGCCAGCCGCTGCGGCCCGGTGCCGACCCGGACCCGGCCGAAGTCGGGATCGGTGCGGGCCCGTTCCCAGAGCCGCTCGGTGCCGGCGAACGACCACAGGTCGGCCGGGTCGGGCAGCGCCGCCAGGGCCGTCTCCCGTTGGCGGACCGCCACCTCACGGACCTGGCCGCGCAGGCCGCCGAGGTAGCGCAGGTAGTCGCGTCGCTCGTCGTTGATCTGCGCCTTCTTCGAGGCGCCGCCACGGGACAGGCTCATGATCAGCATGCCGGCCATGGCGCTGATGTACAGGGCGCCGAAAACCCAGGTCATCGCCCCGCCGGACCGCCCGATGTAGACGAACGACATGGCGCCCATGCCGAGCATCATCGGCAGCATGAACATCAGTTGCATGCCGGCCTGGCCGGACCCGCGGGGCAGGGCGGGCGGGGACTGCAGCATGATCTCGCCGCGTGGTGGTTCGGGCAGTACAGCCCGGCGGCGGAAGGTGTCGGCGGACATCCGGCGGTGCCTCCTCGGCCCGAAGGATCAGGACCCGTGGTCACTTTGACAGAGCAGGTAGTGGGTAGTTTTGCCGTTTAAGGGCTCGCGCGCACCAACCTACGATGACCCGCAACGATCCGGGAACCGCCTCAGCGCGGCCGAGTTGCCCGGCCCGGCGTGGGCGATCTGGCGGGAAGGTGCGAACGATGACGACAGGCTCGTCGTACAACGTGCGGCCGGATGCCGTACGTGGAGTGGTCGGCAACGTCGTCGGCATTCTGCTCCAGGCGTACAGCACGGTGATGGAGTTGGAGCGGCTCACCCTCGCGCCGACGTCGTTCGCGAAGCTGGGCTCGCCGGTCGCGTCGGCGAACATCGCGATGCAGGGGCAGGTCGTCGGCACCATGCGGACGCTGCTGCAACTGCTGCAGGAGATCAACGACCTGGTGCACCGCAGCGCCAACGACTACGACGACGCGGACCGGGCGGTCGCCGCCGCGTTGGGCGGGGCGCCCTCCGGCACCGGTGCGGCGCCCAGCGCCGCCCTCGCCGGCTACGCGATAAACGACAGCGCGGGCGCGGCGGGGGAGCCCGGGTCGGTCGGCAACATCCTGGACTACCTGGGCCGGGCGGGGCTCGGTGAGCTTTCGGCCCGGCCCCTGACCGAGGTGACCTTCCGCGACGCGCGGGACTTCGCCGACTGGCTCGACCGTAGCCCGGCCAACCAGGAACGGGTCGGCCTGTTGGCGGTCTACTCCGGCAGTGGGCGGGACGTGTCCGGTCTGGTGCACCCCGGCGACGTGGTGGTCGTTCAGCCCGTCGTCGGTGACGGTGGCCCGGTCATCGGTGTCGCCGGCGCGGGCGGCCAGCTCTACAACCACGGAGCGGTCGGCTCGGCGGCGGAGTTCGGACGCGTCCGGGTCTACCGTCCGATGACGGATGCGACCTCGCTGTGGTGAACCCCGACGGCCTGAAGCCGAGAGAGGTGCGTCGTGTTTGACATCCCCAACTCGGGCGCGATGGACGCCGCCGCCGGCGGTCGCGGGCCCGGCACCGTCGCACTGCCCACGATCGTGGGCGGTAACCCGCAAGCCATCCTTGCCCACTCCGCGGCGTTGACCGCGCGGGTGGCCCGGCTGGTCACTCTGTTGGCCGACCTGGAGCGGGCCCGCGAGCAACTGCGTGAGGTGTGGTCCGCCGGGTCGGCGAGCGACTCCGTGGTGCAGAAGCTGAACAAGTCCTTCGCCAGCTTCCAGCAGATCATCGAGACCGTGTACGCCGGCGTTCGGGAACTCGAGGGTGCCGCCGCGCAGTTGACCACCGCGCAGACGGCCTACCGGGCAGTGGTCAGCGCGGTCAACCCGACGGTGGCCGCGCTGATGTCCAATCCGTACACCCGGGCGGCCGGCCGGGCCCTGGCGGTCAGCACCACCGGGATCCTCAAGGCGTTCCTCACCGGTATCGGTGGCATCCTCACCGCCATCGGGGTGACCAACCTCGGCCAGATCCTGACCGGTCTGGCCACCATCGTCGGCCAGGTCGAGCAGTTGTTCTCGAAGAACAACGACGGCGGCTCGGTGCCCGCTCCGGCGCTGCCGGCCGGGAGCGCGGGCAACCCCGTGCTCGCGCCACCACCGATGGCCAGCGTCGCCACCGGCGCGGGACAGGTGGCCCTGGGCGGCAGCTACGGCACCAGCGGCTACGGCATGCCGTCGTTCACCGGCGCGGGCTACCCGGCCGGCGGTTCGATGAGCAACTACCTGCCGCCGGCGCTCGGCACCGACCAGTGGATCGCGGTCCAACCCGGTCAGCCCTCGCTCCCCAACGGTGCGGCGCCGGTGACGATGACCCCACAGGGTCCGGTGCAGACCCTGCCGATCCCACCGGCCGCGCCGGTTGACGGGCCGGCGTCGTCCGCCCCGTCCGGGCCCGACGACGACGGCGACGACGACGTGACGATCACGGCCAGCAAGGGCGACATGACGTTGACCGTCGAGGTGCCGGTGGACACCGGACGCGCGTTCGACATCGAGGTCACCGCCAGCTCCGGTGGGCAGAGCGTCAACGCCGACATCAGCGTCGGCGCCGACGGCTCGATCAAGGTGGACTGACCGATGACCGGCGTCTCTCCCGCTCTGGTCGGCCACACCGTCAATCTGTCGGGCGCGCTGTCCTGGCTGCTCTCCCGGTACGCCACGGTGCTCGCCGAATACCGCCGGCAGATGACCGGCGACCCGGCCGGGCTGCGGGCCGTGGCCCACTCCTATCTGGCGATCGCCGACCAGGCGGCGGGCGTCTCCGGCGAGCTGGTCCGGCGCCGGACCGGGCTCTCGGCGCAGTGGCACGGCTCGGCGTACGACGCGTTCGGCGCCGCCGCCGGCCGGGTCACCACCGGGCTGGACGGCACCGAGGCGCGGCTGCGCCGGCACGCCGCCGCGCTGGAACGCGCAGCCGGCGGCCTGGAGGCCGCCGCGAGCACCGCCGACACGGTCATCGCCCGGTTCCGAGCCAACGCCCAGCTGCTGGTGGCCGCCGCCGGGGCGGTGCCGAGCAGCCAGGTCTCCGTTCTGCTCGGGCACGCCCGGAACATCGGTGAGCAGGCGTTGGGTGCGATGCGCGGGGTGTGGGACCGGCTTGGCGTGGTGCTGGCGCAGGTCGCCACCGAGCTCGGCGGGTCGCACCCGGTCGGGGCCGCCGGTCCGGCCGCCGCGGCCGGCGCCGACGGACGTCTGGCGGGAGAGAAGGTGCGGGCCGCGCTCGCCGGCGACGCCTCGCCAACGCAGTTCCGCCAGAGCATGGCGCAACTCGCCGTGATCACCGACCGGGTACGCGCCGGCCAACCACCGTCCGCCGCGGACAAGGCCTTCCTGACCTCGTTCTACGGCGCGCTCGGCGACCGGGTGTTCGACCTCCCGGGCTACGTCAACGCCACGGAGCACCGCTACCAGACCAGTCTGTTCGGCATTTTCGGCGAGACCGCCCCGGGCTTCGCCCCCGCCGACCGGCAGGAGATGCTGCGGACCGTCGGCAACGGCATCCTCACCCTGTCGCAGGACCCGGCCGACCTGCCTGCCGCGGTCCGCGACCTCGTGCACACCCCGGCGGCCACCGAGACCAACATCGGCACCAACTCGTTCGGCTTCACGCACGAGGTGCCGGCGACGCCGGGCCGCGCACCGTTGACCGGGGTGCTCGGCGAGACGGTCTACACCAACCGGCTCGACGTGCCCCGCTACGCCCAGTGGGAGGCGCTGTCGCAGCTGACCGGCGCGGCCGACCGGGATCTCGTCGCCGGAGCCGACTACTCCGCCGCGGTGACCCGTCGGGTCGGCGAGATGGCCGACGTCACCCAGCGGCTGGACGACCTCTCCCGGCACAGCCCCGACCAGCCCGGGTACTACGTGTCGACCGACGACGCGGTGCTCTGGGACAAGCCCCGGGTGGATGCGACGATGACCACGCTGCTCGACGTGTCCACCCGGAACCACGTCGCCGACGCGGCGCTGGCCAGCGACGGCGAGACACTGCGCCGACTGGCCGGCTTCGGGTGGGCGGACGACGGCAGCACCGCGGGCCGGGTCGTCGACTGGATCGGCGCCGGAACCGCCGATCCCGCCGAGCACGACCTGGCCCGCGGTGCCTACGTCAACCTCACGCAGACGATGACCGACCCGGCGTCGTACCCGCAGACCCTGGCCGCGATGCGGGAGAACCCGCACTTCGCCGAGGCGGTCGCCCGAGCCACCGTGCCGAACCTGGATCTGTACGCCCAGCCGCTCGACGGGTTGGACACCGATCCGGCGGCGCAGCGCCTGGGCAGCACCGACGCCCGGCACATGCTGATGCTCGGTCAGGTCACCCAGGACGGTCGTGACGAGATCAGCGCGGCGGCGGACCTGTACCAGGAGTACCTGCTGCGCCAGGCCGACGCCGGCACGATCCCGATGGAACAGGCGGGCCGGTACGCCGGCAACGTCGACGGCCTGACCAACGCCGCGGCCGCCAACGCGATCTGGTACGCCAACGTGCAGGACGCCGAGCAGGCCACCCGTACGGCGCAGGAGGCGTACGCCCGGCAGGTGGCGATCGCCAACGCGGTCAAGGACGTGGTCGGGTTCGGTGTCGGCAAGTTGCCGGAGGTCGGCGGGTTCGCCGGCTTCGCCTTCGGGCAGGCGGCCGACGTCGTCACCGGTGCCCTGCAGGCACCCGCCCCGGTGCATCCACAGAGCGTGCCCACCGACGTGTTCCACCACCCGCAGTTCACCGGCAACGGGACCGTCTACACGGCGGCCGGCGACCTCGCCAGTTTCGAGCTACGCAACGGCGGATCGGCCCCGACCGTACCGGTTGGCGCGCTGCATGGCGCGGCCGCGGAGGAGGCCGTACGGTGGGCCCGGGCCGACCCGGGCCGGGCCGACTACATGGACGCCTACACCACCGCCGCGCAGTACGTGTATCTCGCAAACCTTGCGACTCATACCCGTGAGTCGATCCAATACGACGTGCAGGGGCGGCGGCCGTAGTCCACTGGCGGGCCACGGCACGGGCGGGTAGCGGTGACACCGGAGGGAAGACGACAGATGGAACCGGCGATCGAGGATCTGCTCGCCCAGGTGCGTGAGCAGCAACAGCGGATCGAGGAGATCCAGCGCTCGGTGGCGACGATGGAGCTGACCGCGTACGCGGGCAACGGCGACGTCACCGTGAAGCTCAAGGGTGACGGCCGGTTCACCGAGGTGACCATCGACCCGCAGGTGCTGCGCCGCTACGACGCGCACACCCTCGGTCAACTCGTGCTGGAGGCGGTGAACGACGGCCTGGCCAAGCTGGCGGCGGCCAACGAGGCGAGGTACGCTCCGCTGCTCGGCGAGGCGCAGCAGTGACCACTGCGGTTGCCCCTCGACGGGTCACCGTGGTAGCTCCCCACGCCCGTCTCGACGTGTCGTTGCCGATCCAGAGCACGGTGGCGGAGCTGCTTCCGCAACTGGTCCGGCTGCTGGCGACCAACGCCGACCGGGCCGATCGGGCCGGCGGGGTCGGCTGGGAGCTGCGTCGTTTCGGCGCGCCGCCGTTGGACGGTGCGGTCACCGTCAGCGGCGCCGGGGTGCGCGACGGCGAGGTGCTCTACCTGGACACGGTCGACCGACGGGCCACCCCGATGCTCTTCGACGACGTGGTGGACGCCATCGCGAGCGCCGCCGCGGACCGGCCCGGAGTGTGGCGGGCGGCGGCGTCCCGAAAGGTCGGCGGTGCGGTCGCCACGCTGGCCTTCACCGCGGTCGCGGTCGCGGTCGGCTTCAGCGGGCTCGCCGCGTCGACCGTCGCGCTGCTCTCCGGCATCCTGGCCCTGATACTGCTGCTCGCCAGCGGAGCGTTGTCGCGGGCGTTCGGCGAGCGAGGTCTGGGTGCGGCGGTGGCCGCCGGTGGCGTACCGGCCGCGATGATCGGCGGGCTGGCGGCGATCGGTGGCCTGGGCACGGCGATGGAGCTGACCGCGAGTCGACTGGCGCTGGCCGGCGCGGCGGCCACTCTCTACACGGCGGTGGCCGCCGTGGTGGTGGCGGAGCAGCGGTTCGCCGCCGCCGCGGTGGCTGCCGCGGTGGGTAGTCTCGGCGCGCTCGCCGACCTGCTCACCGCCTCCTCGCCCGCTTCGGTCGCGGCGGTCACCTGTTGCGTGGCCGTGGTGGCCAGTCCGGCGCTGCCGATGCTCGCGCTTCGGCTCGGCCGGCTGCCGCTGCCCGGGGTCCCCACCGACATGGAGGCGTTCCGCGGGGACGAGCGGCCCACGCTCGGGCCCGAGGTGGTCGCGGACACCGAGGCCGCCGAACGGATCCTGACCGGTCTGCTCTGCGGCTTGGCGGTCATCGTGGCCGGTTGCGCCGGGATACTCCTGTGGAGCGGTGGTCGCTGGGCGTGGGCGCTGGCCGGTCTGGCCGGCGTAGCGCTGTTGCTCCGCGCCCGAGCCTACGTCGGCGTCGGCCAGCGGGCCGCCCTGTTGCTGGCCGGTGCCGCGTCGGTGCTCGGCCTGACGGCACGGGCCAGCCTGGCCGGCGGGCCCGGAACGCGGTTGCTCCTCGCCGGGCTGCTCCTGGTGACCGGAGTGGTCTGCGGGACGTACGCGGTCCGGGCCGCCGCCAAGACACCGTCGCCGTACTGGGGCCGGCTGCTCGACGTGGTCGAGTTCCTGGCGCTGCTCAGTCTGGTGCCGGTGGCGGGCGCGGTGCTCGACATCTACGGCGCGGCACGCGCATGGGGCGGCTAACCCACTGGCAGGCCAGCCAGCGGCAGCGTGGCCCAGGCCGCCTCGGCATGCGCCCCGTCCAGTGGGACCAGATCCCGGTCGAAGCCGGCGGTGGCCTTCCCGACCGCCTCGGCGACCGCCTCCCGGGCTGGTCCGGCGGGCACCCCGAGCCGGATCAGCGCCGTGCTGCGGGTGCCGCCGCCGCGTTGCCGGTCCCACCGTACCGACACGGCACTGACCAGCGCCGGTGTGGCGGCGTGCCGGCGAAGCAGCGCGGCTGTCTCGCTCAGGCTCCGGGCGGCTCGGCGTGGCCGGAAGCAGACCTGGTGCAGCATGCCCAGCGACCAGTAGTGCCAGGTCTCGGTGCCCGGATCGTCCGCGCGCCGCGGATCGACACCGAGCACGGCGGCCCACGCGTCGCGCAGTTGACCGCCGTCGAGCGCGGTGACCTGGTGCCCGCCGGCGCGCAGCTCGGCGGCGAGCCGCAGCGCGGCGGTGCCCGCGGCACGTACCGCGCCGATTCGGCCGCCACCGCGGGCCCGTACCGCCCGGGTGGCCGTCTCGGGGTCGAGCCGGATGGCGATCCAGCGCGCCGCGTTGCCGGTGCCGGGCGAGGTCCAGTCGACCAGTTGCGCGCCGGCCAGCGGCAGATCGGGGTCGTCGTAGCGGGACAGCAGCCGGCGCAGCAGGTCGTCGAGGTCACCGTCGGGTTCGACGCGCAGCAGCGCGCTCCACGAAGTGCCGTCACCGGCCAACCCGATCCGGTTACCCGCCCGGTCCGCGTCGGTCCGGGTCCGCAGGCCGGGCAGGGCCGGCAGGGCATTTCCGGCGCGGCGCCGGAACCGGTGCCGGACCACCACCCAGTCGGACAGCCACCGGCCGCGCCAGCGCACCCCGGTAGCGAGCACCACGCCCGCCGCCACCCCGGTGAGCGTGCCGCCGGCCGCGTCGGACGGCCCGCCGGCCGCGACCGCACCCAGCACCGCGGTCTGCCAGAGCATCAGCCGGCCGACGCCGAGCCCGCGCAGTGTGCGCGGTCCCACCGGTGGTACGGGCATCGGCGGCGCACTCCGCTGCTGTGTGGAATCGAGGGGCGGTGCGGTGGCCGGTGCGGCTGGCGGCATGGCTCGGCTCCTTGGGCTCGATCTCGTCGGCGATCCGTACCTTCTATCCGTAGTTCTAGTGCACCGGGCGTGCACCGCACCATGGCGGGGACGAACTGATGTGGACACAGCGGGACCAACTACAGGCGTACCAGTTCCTTCGCCGCCGGCTCGTCTCGGCGCTGCAGGTCGGTGACGCCAACCACCCGGTGTCGCCGAGTCGCCGTCTGGTCATCGGGTGCGCGCTCGGCGCGGCGGTCGCCCTGTTGGTGACCGCCGGCTTCGGTGTGTACGGCTTTCTGCGGCCCGGGGCGAACACCGACTGGCGCAAGCCCGGCCAGGTGGTGCTCGACAAGGACACCGGAGCTGCGTACGTGATGGGCACCGACGGGCTGCTGCACCCGATGCTCAACTACGCCTCCGCGCGGCTGCTCGCGGGCGGTGACGGCACCGCCACCAGCCGGGTGTCGAGCAAGTCGCTGGCGCGTGCCCCGCGCGGCGTCCCGCTCGGGATACCCGGCGCGCCGCCGTCGTTGCCGGGCCGGGATCGGCTGACGACGGGGCCGTTCACCGTCTGTGCGCAGACCGCCGACGGCCGGCCGGCGGGCACCGCGCCGGTCACCACGGCGCTGGCCGGGGTTCCGCCGGTGGGCGTCGAGGTGGACGCGGCGACCGCGTTGCTGGTCGCCGGCCCGGACGGCACCGAGCACGCGTTGGTGGCCGGTCGCCGGCACCGGATCACCGACCCGGCCACGGCGGTAGCCCTCGGCTACGACGCGGTACGCCCGCTGCCGGTCAGCGCGGCCTGGCTGAGCGCGGTGATCGCTGGCCCGGACCTGCGACTGATCACGGTGGCGGGGGTAGGCGCCGCGGGGCCCCGGATCGGCGACCGGAGCACCCGGGTCGGCCAGGTGCTCGCCGCCACGACCGTCGGCACCGAACCCCGCTACTACCTGGTCCACGCCGACGGACTGCTGCCGATCGGGCAGACCGAGGCGGCGCTGGTGCTCGGCAATCCGGCCAACCGCGCGGCGTACCCGGGTGGCGCGGCGCGCGAGATTCCGGTGACGCCGGCCGACGTGGCGCAGTCGCGGCCGGTGGCCGGTAAGGCCGCCGACTATCCGGCCCGACTCGCCCCGCCCGCCGAGGCGCCCCAGGAAGGGGCCGCGGTGTGCGCGACGGTGGACGGCGATCGGGCGGTGGTCAGGCTGGGCGCCACCACCGGCGTGCCGGCCGGGGCGGAGCCGTTGGCAGCCGGCGGTGGCACGCGGGCCGACAGAGTGTTCGTACCGGCCGGCCGGGCCGCGGTGGTGCGCGAGCGACCGACGCCGCAGGCCGCCCTCGGCACCGTCTTCCTCCTCACCGACCAGGGCGTACGGTATCCGGTTCCGGACGGCGACGCGCTCAAGGCGCTCGGGTACGGGACGGTTCGGCCCACGCCGGTGCCACCGACCGTGCTGGCGCTGTTCCCCGTCGGCCCCGTGCTGGACCCGGCCGCCGCCCGACGGCCAGCCACGCCGGGCGTCACCACCCCGGCCGCCGGCGCGGGGGAGCCCCGGTGACCGGCGTGCCGACGATCGAGGTGTCGGTGGTGGAGGACCACCCCCTCTATCGGGCCGCGCTGGTCCGGGCGCTCGGGGACGCACCGGATGTCCAGGTCAGGGTGACCGCCAAGTCGGTGGAGGAGTTCGCGGCGTACCGGCAGCCCGGCGGGGGAGTGGCGATCCTCGATCTGCGGCTGCCGGGGGTACGCGACGCGGCGGCGGTGGTCGCGGTCACCGGGATGGGCCACCGGGTGCTGGTGGTGTCCGCGCACGGTGACCAGTCCGACGTGCTCGGGGCGATCGCCGCCGGGGCCCGTGGCTACCTGACCAAGGACGCCGACGCCGACGAGATCCTCCGGGCGGTACGGGAGATCGCCGCCGGCAACACCTACGTGTCGCCGACCCTGGCCTCGATCCTGCTGGACTCGTCCCGGGGACGGCAGCCGCTGTACCGGGTGCCGTTGTCCGACCGGGAACGTCAGGTGCTGTCGCTGCTGGCAGCCGGCGAACGGGACCAGGACATCGCGGAGGCGTTGGCGATCAGCGTCCGTACCGTCCGATCCCACCTCGACCGGATCCGGGAGAAGACGGGGCGCCGTCGGCGGCCGGAGCTGACCCGGCTGGCCATCGAGGAGGGTATCGCCGCACCGGCACAGAACCGCTGACGGTGCGAGCTGCCCGCTTCCAGGCGGCGCGGCGGAGCAGGCGGAGCCCGTTGAGGCCGACGATGATGGTGGAGCCTTCGTGGCCGGCCACGCCGAGCGGCAGGGGCAGGGTGCCGATGAGGTCCCAGGCGACCAGGACGGCGATGAAGGTTCCGGCGATGGCGAGGTTCGCGAGGACGAGCCGGCGGGCGCGGCGGGCCAGTTGGATGACGGCGGGCAGGGTGGCGAGTTCGTCGCGGGTGATGACGGTGTCGGCGGTGTCGAGCGCGAGGTCGGCGCCGGTGCGTCCCATGGCGATGCCGGCGTGGGCGGCGGCCAGGGCGGGGGCGTCGTTGACGCCGTCGCCCACCAGGATCACGCGGTCGCCGTGGTTTTCCAGTTCGCGCACCGCGGTGACCTTGTCCTGGGGGAGCAGGCCGGCGCGAACGTCGGTGATGCCGACCTCGCCGGCGAGCCGTCGGGCGGCGCGTTCGTTGTCGCCGGTCAGGAGCAGCGGGCGCGCCCCGGTCACAACGGTGAGTTGCGCGACCGTTGCGGCGGCGTCTGCGCGGAGCTTGTCGGCGAGGCCCAACACGCCGACCGGTTCGCCATCGACCTGGACCACGACCGCTGTTCGACCCGCCTGCTCCAGCTCGTCGACGATGGCGCGTAGTGGGTCGTCATGGCTCTTGAGGAGTCCGACGGGGCTGCCGACGTCGACCTGGTAGCCATCGACGTGGGCGGTGACGCCGCGCCCGGGAGTCGAGGTGAAGGCGTCCGACGGGGGTAGCGGGAGCTGCGCATCGCGGGCGGCTGCGACCACAGCGCGGGCGAGGGGATGCTCAGACGAGCTTTCGGCAGCGGCGGTCAGGGCCAGCAGTTGGTCTTCGGTGAGGCTGGCGTGGGGCAGGAGCCGGATGTCGGTCAGGTGCGGGGTGCCTTCGGTGAGGGTGCCGGTCTTGTCGAAAGCGATCCGCGTGGCGGTGGCGAGTTGTTCCATCACCACGGCGGACTTGACCAGCACGCCGTGCCGGCCGGCGTTGGCGATCGCGGACAGCAGCGGCGGCATGGTGGCCAGCACCACCGCGCACGGGGAGGCGACGATCATGAAGGTCATTGCGCGCAGCAGCGTCGGTTGGAGCTCGGCACCCAGCGCCAACGGGATCACGAACAGGGCGATCGTGGCGGCGACCATGCCCACGGAGTAGCGCTGTTCGATCTTTTCGATGAACAGCTGCACGCGGGCTTTCGTCGCGCTGGCCTCGGCGACCATGGCGACGATCCGGGCGATGACCGTGTCGCCGGCCGGACGGGTCACGCGGACGCGGAGCGCACCCGTGCCGTTGAGGGTGCCGGCGAACACCTCGTCACCGGGATGCTTGTCCACGGGCAGCGGCTCGCCGGTAATGGTGGCCTGGTCGACCTCGCTCGCGCCGTGGGTGACGTCGCCGTCGGCGCCGATCCGCTCGCCGGGGCGAACCAGGATGACGTCTCCCACCTGCAGGTCGGCGGCTTCGACGGTCTCCTGACCGGTCGCGGTGAGGCGGGTGGCTGTGTCGGGCGCGAGGTCGAGCAGGCCGCTGACGGAGTCCTCTGTGCGTTTGGTGGCGACAGCTTCCAGCGCGCCGGAGATGGCGAAGATGACGATGAGCAACGCCCCGTCGAGAACCTGCCCGATGGACGCCGCGCCGACCGCCGCCAGGACCATCAGCAGGTCAACGTCGAGCTTGCGCTCGCGCAGCGCCCGCAGGGCCGCCCAGCCCGGCTCCCACCCGCCAGCGACGTAGCAGGCCAGGTACAACGCCCACCACGCCCAGCTCGGAGCGGGGGACAGTTGGGTCAGCAGACCCAGCCCGAACAGGCCGGTCGCTGCGACAGCCGAGCGGACCTCCGGCAGCGACCACAGGGCAGTCCGCCGCTGGCCAGCTCGACGCGTCGGGACCGGATGCACGGGCTGGGCGGTAGACGGGTTCTCAACGCTCGTCGTCACCCAGGCATCTTATGTGCGCAGTTACGCAGATACGCAAGCAGTGGGATGGTCGGTATGCTCAGGCCATGCACACGTCGCTGCCCGACTTCGACATGCCCAACGAGGAGCAGGTGCATCTGGCGGCCGAGACGTTCCGGCTCCTGGCCGACCCCACCCGGATCAAGGTCCTCTGGGCGCTCTTGCAGGGCGAATCGTCCGTCGCCTGCCTCGCTGAACTGGCCGGAGCGGCCCCCACGGCAGTCAGTCAGCACCTGGCCAAGCTCCGCCTCGCCGGGCTGGTCAAGGGACGTCGCGAGGGAACGTTCGTCTACTACTCCGCCGCCGACGAGCACGTTCGGCGGCTACTTCGGCAGGCCCTGTTCCACGCCGACCACATCGACCGCAACCTGTCCGAAGCGCCGACCGCGTAGCCGAGTAGCCACGCGAGTAGCCGAGGCGGTGGCTTCCGCCGGATGGCTTCGGACGCCGGCGAACCGCTCTACCTGCACAAGACCAGCTTGACGAAGCCCGGTCGGTCGAGGTCGAGGCGAACCGAGCCAGGAGGCGAGGGGGCTCGGCTGGCTCGGTCAGCGGCGATAGGTCAGCTCGAAGTCGAGCCGCCAGTCGACACCGTTCTCGGACGTCTCCCATTGCCCGTCGATGGTGTCGCCATCCGGGCTGAGCGTGCAGGTGAAGCGTTGGGTCAGCTTCTCGGCCTTGAAGGGGCCGAGCTTGCAGATCGTGTTCGATGCTGGCTGTATCGGTCACGCCGCGTTCGGCAGGCTGACTGCTGCCCAGTCCGTAGCACCGCGTGTGGCGATGTTGCGGGCTGCGTTCACGTCGGCGTGCTCAGCGAAGCCGCAGGACGTGCATCGGAAGGTGGATTGGTTGGGGCGGTTGGCTTTGGTGGTGTGCCCGCAGGTGGAGCAGCCCTGCGAGGTGTACGCCGGGTCGACGTGGACGAGGGCCAGCCCGACCCGGGCTGCTTTGTAGGCGATGAACTGGCCGAGTTGGTGGAACGCCCACGTGTGCAGTGTGACCCGCTGGGGCCGTCGGAGCCGTACCCGGTCGCGGATGCCCGTGAGGTTCTCCAGGGCGATGCCGCGGTCGGTGCGTTCGGCCTCGGTCACGATCTGCTTGGCGATGCGATGGTTGGTGTCGGCCGCGAACCGGGCTTCCTTGCGGCGGCGGGCCTTCAACAGCCGTTTGGCCGATTTGGTGCCGATGCGCTGGAGTTTGGCCCGTAGCCGCTGGTTACGGTGACGCACCCGGTTCAAACCCTTGCCGCAGTGCCGGGTCCCGTCGTTGGTGGTGGCGATGTTCGCGATGCCCAGGTCGACGCCGAGGAACCCGTCAGGCTCCTTCACCTCAACATCAGGGATGTCGCAGGTGGCGTACAGGTACCACTTGCCGTCACGGTGCACCAGATCGGATTCGCCCTTGCGGTGGGCGGACAGCACCGCGTACTGCTGCGCGGAGCAGCCGAATCGGATACCGGCCTGCCGCCCCGCGATGGTCCAGATGGAGACCGTGCGGGAGCGCATCTGCCAGGACAGACAGCGGTCGTCGAACGGCTGCGCGGCGTCCCGACGGAATCCGATCGGCTTCGCCTCGGCGTTGCGGCGGCGTTTCGACCCGGGCTTACCGAGATTACCGGCACGAATGTTGGCGTTCAGGGTGGCGTACGCGCCGGCGACCTTACGGGCAACATGGATCGCCGGCTGAGCCGACAAGCCCAGGGCCTTCAAGCGGCCGTAGGTAAGCCGCTGGAGCGCCTGCTTCGCGTGGATTCGCCGCTGGAACGCCTCCATCGAGGCGAAATTGGCGGCCTTGTTGCACAGGCTCAGCGTGTTCCGCAACGCCGCCTCCTGGCCAGCGTTGGGGAACAGGCGGACCTGCACAACAATTTTCACGTCCACAATCTAGCATTCTTGTCTATGTCACCCCGATGGACCCCAGATCCGAATGTCCGCCGCGGTCGGAGCGTCGTGCACAACCTGCACGTGCATCTTGTCTTCGTCACCAAGTATCGGCGGGACGTGCTCGATGACGCCATGCTCACCCGGTGCGGGCACATCATGGCTGACGTGTGCGCCAAGCTCGGTGCGGAACTGCGGGAGTTCAACGGCGAAGACGACCACGTCCACCTCCTCGTCCACTACCCGCCGAAGCTACCGATATCGACCCTGGTCAACAGGCTCAAGGGCGTCTCCGCGCACTACCTTCGGCAGGAGTTCACCGGCCGGATCAACCGGCACATCATGCACGGCCACCTGTGGTCGCCGTCGTACTTCGCTGGATCGTGCGGTGGGGCACCCATAGCCGTCATCCGCGAGTACATCGAGAACCAGAAACGTCCAGGCTCGTGACGCGATTCCTCCTGGCCCTGAAGGACCGGGATTCCTCGCTAGGCCACGTTGAAGCCGGGGGCGTCCCGCGTCAGCCGCCAGACGCCGTCGGCGAAGGACATCCGGTAGACCCGATGCACGCCGCGCGCGTCGGTGTACAGCATGGTGAACTCCTCGCCCGCGTCGTCGAGCCCGATCAGCGACGTCGTGGGCAACGGGTTGTTCTCTCGCCAGGCTTGCGGTGCGCTGGCCGGCGGCGGCTCGGCGTCGGAGAACTGCCGCAGGAACTTGCCGTCCTCGACCCAGGAGAAGTTCGTCCACCCGGCACCGAGGCCGTGGACCTTCGGCTGCACCGTCCACCGGCCGACGAGCGCGTCGAGTCGCGCGAGCGCGGGATGCCGCTCCGTCATGTCCGTGCCTCCTTCTCTTGGCGACAGCCCTCACGGTAACCGCGAAGGCGCCAGAGCTTCAGCTCCGCGCAGTCCGCCCGGCCGGCCCGGCCGGGCCCCAGCTGTTGGTCGATGGACAGCGGCATGTACCGCCACCAGGGTGCCGAGGGCGTCACCACGACGGTGACGCCCTCGGTCAGCGGATGCATGGTGTTGCTTGCGGTGCTACGGCTTGCAGCTTTGGTATGCCTTCCGGAAGCCGGATTCGCTCGCCGCGTCCTGCACCGCAACGAACTCGCCGTCACCGAACCCCCACCCGGCCGGCGCGCCCGTCGAGGAGTCCGTCACCCACAGGTCGCGGCCGTCGTCGCAACGGAATCCCCCGACGACGTGGACGCCGCCAGCACGGTCGACACATCCGCGTTCGGCCTCCGCTTGTTCGATCTTCTGACCTGGTTTGAAGAGGTCGCTGCACGCAAGCAGGGCGGGCGTGTTCGGTGCCGACGCAGGAGAGGTGCTGCTGTCTCCGTCTTCGCCGCATCCGGTCAGGACGAGCAGTACGACAGCGGCGGCGGTAAGTGTGGGCGTGCGGATCATGGCGGGCACCATACAGAAATCGGCCGAGGATCGCTGGCCCTCTCGGCGCGCCCCACTAGCCGAACGGCGGACCCGAATCCCGTCCGAGGGCAGGTCTTCGCGGCTTGGAGCGATTCCTCGATCCTCCAGCGGCGACCGACCACCGACACGAGAACGTTGCGCGACCGTTGTCGGCTGTCACCGCTTGGCGAGCGACGTGACCAGAAATCCCCACATCAGAATGCGTTCCGTTCACCACTCGTTCCCGGGAGCGTCAGGCCGGGCCGTTGGGATGTCGAGGAACAGATGCCCGACCTGTCCGGAAGGCAACGCCTCATGTCACAATCCCCACTCATGCTGCCCCGACGTCGCTTTCTCGCTCTGGGCGGTATCGCCGCGGGCGCGGCGGTCCTCGCCGCCGAGCCGGCTTCCGCGACGTCCACCGCCTCGGACAGCCGGGTCGCCCTGCCAGGCTACGTGTTCACGCTCGGTGTGGCGTCCGGCGACCCGACGTCCGACGGTGTTGTGCTCTGGACCCGCCTGGCACCGGACCCGCTCGCCCTCGACGGGCTCGGCGGGATGCCTGATCGCCCCGTCCTGGTGCGGTGGGAGATGGCGGAGGACGAGAACTTCCACCGGGTGGTGCGTCGCGGCGTCGAACGCGCCACGGCCGACTGGGGGTACTCGGTGCACGCCGAGGTGCACGGCCTGCGGCCGGACCGCGGGTACTGGTACCGGTTCCGGATCGCCGACCAGGTCAGCCCGGTGGGCCGTACCCGCACCGCACCGCGCCCCGGGACCGCGCTCCAGTCGCTGAGCTTCGCGTTCGCGAGCTGCCAGGCCTACACCGATGGCTACTTCACCGCGTTCGAGCACATGGCCCGCGAGAACATGGACCTCGTCGTCCATCTCGGCGACTACATCTATGAGGGCGGCGGCGCCGGCTCGATCGGCCGCGCCCACTACCCGGCCGTCGAGACGTTCTCCCTGACCGACTACCGGATCCGGTACGCCCAGTACAAGCTCGACCCGTCGTTGCAGGCCGCGCACGCCGCCGCGCCCTGGGTGGTGGCGCCGGACGACCACGACGTGGAGAACAACTGGGCCGGCGACCACTCCCAGCCGGACACCGAGCCGGACCAGGACCCAGCCGTGTTCCGGCTCCGCCGGGCCGCCGCGTACCAGGCGTACTACGAGAACCTTCCCCTGCGGGCGTCGTCGATGCCGCAGGGCCCGGAGATGCAGGTCTACCGGCGCCTGCGGTTCGGCGACCTGCTGCAGCTCGACGTGCTCGACACCCGGCGGTTCCGTGACCGGCAGCTCACCGACGCGTCGCTGCGCTGGGACCCGAAGCGGCAGATGCTCGGCGCCGAGCAGGAGGCATGGCTGCTGGCCGGGCTCGCCGCGTCCACCGCACGGTGGAACGTGCTCGGCAACCAGATCTTCGCCATGGAGGCCGACCACACCGCAGGCCCGGACGAGCGGTACGGCATGGACACCTGGGACGGGTACGCCGCCGCACGCCAGCGGCTCTTCGACGGCGTGGCGGAGCGGAACGTCGAGAACTTCCTCGTCGTCACCGGTGACGCCCACCGCAGCGTGGCCGCCGATCTCAAGCTGGACTTCTCCGACCCGGGGTCGCGGACGATCGGCACCGAGTTCCTCGGCACGTCGATCAGCTCGGGCGGCAACGGGACCGACCACGACAGCCTCGGCGTGACCTGGCTGGCCGAGAACCCGCACATGAAGTTCCACAACTCCCAGCGTGGGTACCAGATGTGCCACCTGGGCCGTGACGAGATGCGCACCGACTACCGGGTGGTGCCGTTCGTCAACGCGCCGGGCGCGCCGGTGTCGACGCGGGCGAGCGTCTACGTGCAGAGCGGACGGCCCGGGGTGGCGCACGTGTCCGCGTGACGGTGTGATCCGAGCGTGGCGGGCCGGGCCGACGGCTCGGGGTCGTCGGACCGGCCTGCCGCTGGGCTTCAACGCGAACGGCGACCCGCGCCGTCGAGGTGGCTGCTGCGGCCGCCAGGCGGGCGGCCGGGCCGGCGAACCGGTCCCGGCCGTCCGCATTCTGGCCGCTGGAACTACAGGTCGAGCGGCTCGATCCAGATGTTGCGGTATTGGACGGGGTTGCCGTGGTCCTGCAACCGGATCGCGCCCGTCGCCGGGCCCTCCGGCCGGTTGCCACCTGTCGGTCCGAGAATCTCGACGTCGTCGTGCACCGTGACGCCGTTCCACACGACGGTGACGCGCGCGTTCTGGACCTTGTTGCCGGCCGCGTCGTAGCGGGCCTGCCGGTAGACGATGTCGTACGTCTGCCAGGTCTGGGGCGGCAGCGCCGCGTTCACGTCGGGGGCCTTCTGGTTGTAGATGGCCGCTGCGTCGTTGTTCTTCGGCGGGTCGATGCCGAACGAGTCCAGCACCTGGATCTCGTAGCGGTCCTGTAGGTACACGCCGCTGTTGGCGCGCGCCTGGCCGGTCACGTCCGGCGGGTACAGCGGCAGGTTGAACTCGACGTGCAGGCGGAAGTCGCCGAAGGCCTGCAAGGTGCGCAGGTCCCCGTTGCGCACCGTCATGGCGCCGTCGGCAACCGTCCATCCGGGTTCGCGCCCGTCGCTGTGTTGCCACTCGGTGAGCTCGCCGCCGTTGAACAGCGTGATGCGCTCGCCGTGCGGCCGGACGGCGAGCACGTCGAGGTTCACGTGCCCGGAGTCCGCGGCCTCCTTGCGGTACTCGACCAGGTTGCGCCCCTTGTCCAGGCGCACGGTGGTGGTGACGGTGCCCCACTCCTTCCAGGTCACCGTGGAGGGAAAGACCGTCTGCTCCACCCGTTCACCGTTGACGTACAGGCTCAGCTGCTTCTCGCCGGAGTAGGGGTTCGGGCCGTTGCTGTAGCGCATCGCCAGGTCGTACGTCCCGCTCTCCCGCACGTCCGCGGAGATGCTGGTCGACGAGCCGTTCTGGGCGAACCCGGCAGCGAAGCCGGCGCCGGAGTAGGCGGCGTGGTCGGTCGCCATGGCGACAGCGACCGTGCGGCCCTCCTCGGCCTCGAAGAAGGTCTGTGGCTGCACCACGCGTCCCGGGATCTCGTTGAGCGTGTACCAGGCCTCAGTGTTCCACAGCTCCTCGCCGCCGGCGGAGGAGAACGGACGCGGGGAGCGCACGTGCACCACGCGGTCCTCCTTCAGGCCCGGGATCCGCAGCTTGACGGTGCGACCGTCGGCCGACAGCTCGGCCTTGGCCACCCTGAGCGTCTCCAGCTCGAGCTTGGGCCCGCCGTACTGGCTCGTCGCGCCGTAGCGCCACTGCGTCACCTGGTACGCGTCGGCGAGCTTCTGCGCGGTCTCGGCCGACAGCGGCTTGGTGTACTCCAGCTCGAACCCGACATGCGACGCGCGCATCTGCTTGACCTCGAAGACCGAGGTGCCGTTGGGCGTGAGCTTCTGCAGGCCGTACGTCAGCTTGCCCTCCTGACCCCAGTTGCCGCCGGCGCCCAGGCCTCCCACGTAGAGCGCGCCCTCGGGGCCGAGGGTGACCTCGTTGATGCCGGACTCCAGTCCCTGCGTGTGCCGGAACACCGCACCCTGGTACTGCCCCTCGACCTTCTCGAGGAACACTCGCTGCAGGCCGCCGTAGGTCACGTCGCCGACGACCAGTTGCCCCGCGTACGGGCCCTGCTTCAGCAGTACGGGAGTGGAGGGCGAGTTTCCGATCTCGTTCTGCGGAAGCCAGACGACGGGACGCGTCACCGGCTTGTCGTCGAACCGACCCGTGGGCGTCGTGTAGTGGTTGTAGAACGCTCCCTGCTGGATTTCGACCAGCTTGGACGCCGGCAGCCAGCCCCCCTGGTTGTCTGTGACGAAGACCTCCCCGCGTGGACCCCAACCGATCCCGTTCGGAGTGCGCAGCCCCCCGGCGACATACGTGATCTCGCCCGTCGCGGCGTTCACCTTGATCGAGGTGCCGCGGTCCGGCGCGGGCTGGGGCACGGTGGTGGCGCCGCCATAGTTGATGGCAACCGACAGGTTGAGATAGAAGTACCCGTCCCGGTGGAGCAGGCCGAACGCGAACTCGTGGAAGTTGCGGCCCCACGGCCAGGTCGCAACCGTCCGGTGGTCATCCGCGACGCCGTCGCCGTCGGTGTCGCGCAGGGCCGTCAGCTCGTGCTTCTGGCTGACGTAGACGGTCCCGTCGACCACCGCCACCCCCTGGGGTTCGCGCAGTCCCGCCGCGAACTTGCGGTAGGTCACCTGCTCCGGGCCGCTCTTCCCGGTGACGCCCTCGACCACGTAGACCTCGCCGGTCGTGTTGTCGGTGCCGCCCCAGGTGGAGATGACCAGGTCCCCGTCGGGCATGAAGTCCATGCCGGTGACCTGCGGCTGGAAGCCCTCGGGGCGCAGGTCGGTGAGGGTGTACCCCGGGTGCACCCGGTCGAGGGGCAGGCCGTCGCCGGCCGAGTCGGTTGCCCCCTCGCAGTACTTCCAGCCAGGGGCGGTGACGCGTACGACGCCTGCGTCGGTGCTCAGCGCGGAGGTCGGCACGAGTTCGAAGCCGTCGGCGCCGGGGCGCCGCCACTCGAGCCGCAACACCTGCCCGCCGCCGTTGTCGAAGAACTCGACGAGCAACGGGTGCAGGCCGGCGCTCAAGTTGATCGATCCCTCTCGGGAGGTCTCGCCGTGCAGGCCGTCGTGGTCGACGACGAGCTGGTCGCCGATCGTCAGGCGTGACCCGTCGTCGCTGGTGAGCCGGAACGTGTAGTCACCGTCGGTGGGCACGGCGAGGTTGGCGATCACGTGGCTGATGAACCGGTCGGACAGGCCGAACTCGTCCGTAGCGGTCCAGTTGATCTGCGGCATGAGCTTGTCGACGTTCGGCGTCTGCGCGGGCTTCAGGGTGCACAGCGCCGACAGCGGGACACCCATGTCGTACGAGCGCAGGGTGACGCCGGGTTCCTGCGGCGGGAGATCGGCGGTGGCGGGTGCGGCGGTGGCCGGAGTGACGGGGGCCGCGGCGAGCAGGGTCGCCACCGCGGCAGCTGCGGCCGCGAGCGCGGCTCGACGCCGCCGTTGTTTCGGTGCGGTCATGGTTCCTCCTGGTGGGTGCGGCTCCCCTGCGGGAAGAGCGGTCAACTTTCTCCCCTGGGCCGGTCGATGCGCTCCCGCGAGACAGAAGATCGATGGGTGACGTTAGCACTTTCCATCGATTTATCGGAACTTTTGAATGGAGGATGTGAAAGTCGGCCTCAGGCGTGATCGTCGGGTCGTGGTTGCGGCTCAACGGGGTGGTCATGATCTGGGTGCCGCAGAGTTGCCGCAGGGCCGCGCGCAAAAGCGCGGCCCCACTCGTGCAACGGAACTTTCCCGGCGTCCCGGACGCCGACAGGAGGTCCACACCCACCGCCGCCGAAACGGTCTTTCGGGATCAAGGCACCGCACAAGCGCGGCGCCAGCTGCCCGCGCTCGGCCCGCTGGCGGCCTCCGGCGGGCACCGGCCGCTCGCGGCTAACGGGGCTCCGGCTACGCCCCGGGAGCCATGATCGCGGCCTCTATGCGCAGTCCGATGCCTGTGAGGACAAGGAGCCCGGCGAGGAAGTGCGGCTCGGCCATTCCTGAGTCGCTGGAGATCGTGAGCACGGAGATCAGCAGGCCCGACAGCAGTGCGGTAGTGCCTACCACTCGCGTGGTGGCAGCCCGCCGAGATCGAAGGTCCATGGCGGGACCGTACCGGGAAGTTCGGGCTGATCCTCGTCGCGTTCGGCTGAGGAAGAACGCGCCGACCGCGTCGGCGGAGGTGCCGAAGATCGCCACGGCGCCGGCCGGACGGGAGCCACGGACGGCGGCGGCGACCACGCCGGTGCCGCGGGCGGCACGCAGGGCGGGCCGGGTGTTGAGCCGGGCGTCGTCTTCACGTTCCTGCCGCGACGGATGGGCGCCGTCGGGGGCGGGTGCTGGGTCATGGCCCCGCCGGGCGGGTCACGTCTGTTCGGACGCCCGTACTGACCGCGCGGGGGCGGTACCCCTCGTGCCCGCACCATGCCCGAGGGTGGCCGGTGAGGTGTGTGTCGGGAGTCTTCGGTGGGGCGGTAGGGAATCCGGAAAACGATCAGTCGAGAACCGCGAGCGGTGCCGGCCCGCCTTTCAGCGGGTGCCGGCACCGCTCGCGTCTGTCACCGCTTGGCCTGGTGTTTGGCCATCTGGGGCTGTTCGCCCCTGCCGACTTTCCGCAGTGCCTCGCGCAGCTGCTCCTCGGTCATCTTGGAGTTACCCTCGATGCCCGCGTTGTGCGCCTGCTGACGGAGTTCGTGCAGCCGTTCCCGGTCACCCATGTCGGCCTCCCCGTGGTGCGTGGCGCGGGCGGCTCCGCGCGCCACTCCGCTCGTCGTCTTCCCGGGCCGGCCGTGCGCAAACGGCCTCAGTCGGTGCCCTGCCCGCCGGGATGCTCCGGTGCCTTGCGACGGCACTGCGGGTGATGCCCACCGGATCGTCCTGCCAGCGTTCTACGACGGCACGGTCCTCGACAGTGCCGTCAGCGGGCCTTCTTCGTCGCCCGCTTGCGGGGCGGCGTCAACAGGTCGGCTATCGCCGCGATCGCGGACGGCACCAGGCGGTAGTACGCCCAGACGCCGCGCTTCTCGCGCTCGAGCAGGCCGGCCTCGGTGAGGATCCGAAGGTGATGACTCACGGTCGGCTGGGAGAGATCAAGCGGCGCGGTGAGGTCGCTGACGGACGCCTCGCCCTCCGGAGCGGACTGGATCAGGCTGAGCAGTCGCAGTCGGGCCGGGTCGGCGAACGCCTTCAGCACTCCCGCGAGCCGCTCGGCATCGGCACGCTTGATCGGCTCACCAGCAAGCGGCGAGACAGCAGGCATGGCAGTTTTCGCAGTTCCCACGCCTTCCATCGTTCCACCAACACCATCGATAGGCTGGTGGAATCGCGATCAGTACCCCGATGGCGGTCGCGAGACCGGTTGGGAGGGAAGCTGGGGGCGGGGCAGCGAGCGTGCCGTCCTGGAGCCGCGCGAAAGGGCCGCTGCTGCCGGGCTGGCCGAACCCCTGGACGGGGCGGCCATCCGGCCGGACCCGGACGTCGGCGTCCGCGTCGTCGGGGCGGAGCAGCCCGAGCTGATCGGCCTGTTCGACTCGCCACCGCCTGGCCGATCTCGTCGGCGGCGAATCGCCGGCGCCGGCGCCGTGCTCACCGGCGGGTCAGCTCGGCCAGTTCCGCACGCCCCTCAGCCACGCGGGCGGGGAGCAACAGCAGGGTGCAGGCGCGTTCGAACCGGGCGCCGTTGCGCTCCCAGGCCTCGACCGAGGCGGCCAGCACGTCCTCGTCGTGGTGCAGCCGCCCCGCCGCACGGGTGAGGCAGGCCACCGCCCAGTCGTTCTCCGCGCACACCGCTGCCGCCGTGGCGAGGCGTTCGGCCGCGTCCGGCAGTCCGGCGACGACGGCGAGTTCGGCCGCGGCGGCCCGCGCGTACGGCTCGTACCTGCTCTGCGGGTAGTCGCCGAAGGCGCGCTCGGTCAGCGCCGCCGCCTCGCCCAGCCGACCGGTGTGCACGGCGACGCGCGCGTCCACGAAGGCGAGGAACGGGACCAGGCTGGGCAGGTGCTCGGCGTCGGCGAGGCCGGTGACCTGAAGCGCGCGGCCCCGCCACCGGCTGAAGCTCTCGCCGTCGCCGAGCAGACCGTGCGCGAGCGCGGCCGCCAGGATGACCGGCGACAGCCAGGGCGCGGGCGGGCTGCCCGCCCGTTCCCAACCGGCCCACATCGCGCCGGCATGTCGCACCGCCGCCGCGAACTGCCCGGTGAGGGCGAGAGCCGGGATCAGCTTGCTCGCCGAGGCGTACGGGTGGTTGCTCACCAGGTCGTCCTGCTGCACGCGGTGGGCCGCGGCCAGCGCGGCCCGCAGGTCTCCGGCCGCGATCGCGTAGGTCGCCGCCATGTGCAGCGCGTCGACGATCTCCGGACCGGCGTACGGGTCGTCGCGCGGCAGCGTGGGCAGCAGGGCGATTCGCTCACCAGCCACCCGATGCGCCTCGCGCAGCCGTCGGGCCTTGGTGGCGGCCGCGCTCACCGCCTCCAGGCCGGCGCTGACCAGCACAGGGTCGCCGACGGCCCGGGCGGCCGCGACCGCGGCCGCGGCGAGGTCCGGATCCGGGTCGCGCCATTGCCCGCCAGCGGCCCATGCCGTCGCCAGCGCGAGGCAGGCCGCCACCGCCGGCCGGTGCGGTGCCCCGTCGGCGGACGCCTCGTTGAGCAGGTCGCGTAGCCGCTGCTGGGGTATCTCGGCGGCCGGCTCCGAGCTGAACCGGTTGGCCAACTCCACCGCCCGGGCCAGCGCGACGGCCCGGGCGTCGCCGTCGCCGGCCGCGCCGGCCCGTTCGGCCGCGGCCAGCAACTGTCGGAAGGCCCGTGGGCTGGAGTTGGTGACGATCACGACGCAGTCGGCCGCGCTGCGCAGGTCCCGCGCGGCGGCGTCCGGGGAGGGAGCGTGGGCGGCCGCGCGCTCGAAATGGCGGGCGGCTTCCAGCAGAAACCGGTGCGCGTACGCGAGGCGCCCGAGTGCGCGGGCCAGTTGGTGGGCGAGCGGGCTCGGCCCCGGCGGGCAGTTCGCCAGGGCGGCCCGGAGGTCGTCGGCGACGGCGTGGAAGTCGTCCCGCCAGTCGCCGACCGGCCGGCCCGCCGACGGGGCCTGCGGCCGGTCCCCCGTTCGCGGGTGCCCACGCGGCCGGTCGGCCAGCCGCCGCTCCAGGCCCGCCGCCGTCGCCGCGGCCCAACGCAGGTGCCGCTCGCGCAGCGCCGGCTCCTCGCCGGCCCCGGCGAGCCGCTCGGCGGCGAAAGCCCGGACGATCTCCAGCAGCCGCCACCTGCTCACCGCCCCCCGCTGGTGGACGACGAGGCTCTTTTCCACCAGCCGGCCGAGCAGGTCGGCGACCGCACTGTGCTCGGCGGTCTGGCTGACCGCCGCCGTAGCGGCCAGGTCGAAGCTCCCGACGAATACCGCCAGGCGCCGGAACAGGGCACGTTCCTCGTCGTCCAGCAGGTCGTGGCTCCAGCCGATCACCGCGCGCAGCGAGCGATGCCGCCCGTCGGCCCCGCGCCCGCCGGCCAGCAGGCGCAGCACGTCGTCCAGGGCGGCCAGCAGGCCCGCCGCGCCCAGCGACGCGCTGCGAGCGGCGGCCAACTCGATCGCCAGCGGCATCCCGTCGAGCCGGGTGCAGAGTTCGGCGACGAGCGCCGGGTCCGCGCTGAAGTCCGGGTCGACCGCCCGGGCCCGGTCGTGGAACAGGGCCACCGCGTCGGTCGCCGGCGGCAGCGGGGCCACCGGGACGACCTGTTCGCCGGGTACGGCGAGCCGCTCCCGACTGGTGGCCAGGACGGTCGTGTCCGGGCAGGCCGAGAGGATCCGCTCGACGAAGCCGGCCACCGGGTCGAGCAGGTGCTCGCAGTTGTCCAGCACGAGCAGGGTGCGGCCTTGGCCGAGGCGCTCCGCGATCGCGGCCAGCAGCGGCTGCTGCGCCCGTTCGGTGACCCCGAGCGCGGTCGCCACGGCCTGGGCCACGAAGTCGTCCCGGACCGGTACGAGATCGACGAACGCCGTGCCGAGCGGGAACGACCGCGCCGCCGCCGCGGCCACCACGCACGCCAGCCGGGTCTTGCCGACCCCGCCCGGGCCGACCAGGGTCACCAGCCGGTGGTGTTGGAGGGCGGCGAGGATCGTGTCCCGCTCGGGACCGCGCCCGACGAACGCCGTACGCGGGTCGGGTAGCCCGGCGAGCGGGCCGGTCGGCGCGGCGCCGCCCGGCGGCGGCTCGGCGAGTGCCGCGAGGTCGAACCGGTCGGCGACGCCGTACTTGCGCAGCAGCGACGACACGTGGCTCTCCACCGTGCGTACCGAGATGAACAGCCTCTCGGCGATCTCGGCGTTCGACAGGCGGAGCCTCAGCAGGGCGAGTACCTCCGCCTCGCGCTTGGACGGTCGGTCGATTGCGGTCGAGGACACGCGCCATTGTCCCGCACACCCGGGCACGGGGGCGTCCGTGCCGGCTTTCGGTACCCGAATCCGTGGCCGCCACGGATGTCCGGCGGCCCGGGCCGGGCGCACGCTGGTCCCCGGAAACAGCGAGCCGGTGCCGAGAGGCCCGGCCGGAACGAGCGGAAGGACCGGAACAATGACTGACACGAGCGCCGCGCCCATGAGGAAGGTGATCGCCTCGACGTACCTCTCCCTCGACGGGGTCATCGCGAACCCGCACCTGTGGATGCTTTCGTACATGACCGAGGAGGGGCAGCGGTACGCCCTGGAGCAACTGTTCGGCAGCGACGCCCTGCTGCTGGGGCGCGCCACGTACGAGGGGTTCGCCCAGGCCTGGCCGAGCATGCCGCGCGACGAGGCCGGCTTCGCCGATCGGATGAACAGCCTGCCGAAGTATGTCGTCTCGACGACCCTGCAACGCCTCGACTGGCACAACTCCACCATCATCGCCGGTGACGTCGCCAAGGAGGTCGCGGAGCTCAAGCGGCAGCCCGGCAAGGACATCCTGATGTACGGGTGCGGCCGGCTCGCCCGCACCCTGCTCGACAACGACCTGCTCGACGAACTGCGGTTCTGGCTGCACCCGGTCTTCGTGGGCGACGGGCGGGTGGAGAACGGGGACCTGCTGTTCCGCGACGGCGGTGCGGCGAACCTGAGACTCGTCGGACAGACCGAGCTCAGCTCGGGCGTCGTCATCTTGCGCTACCAGCCGGCGGAGAAGCGGTAGCGCCGTCCGGAACCACCGGTTGAAGGAGAGCACATGACGTACCCCCCACCGCGGTACCTCGGCGCCACGGGTGAGGTCAGCGCGACGTACCGCACGGCCGACGCCGCACCAGAGTTGCGCTACGCCAACGGCGGCTCGGCGCACTACCTGGCTACCGGCGCCACGACGAACGGTCAGTTCGGCCTCTACCGCTGGGACATGGGCCCGACACCGAGCGGCCCGGCCCCGCACTTCCACCGCTCCATCTCCGAGTCGTTCTACATCCTCGCCGGCTCGGTACGGATCTACGACGGCAGCCGCTGGATCGACACCGAGCCGGGCGATTTCGTCCACGTGCCGGAGGGCGGGGTGCACGCGTTCCGCAACGAGTCCGGCTCGCCCGCGTCGATGTTGCTGCACTTCGCGCCGGGCGCCCCCCGGGAGGGCTACTTCGAGGGGCTGCCCGGGCTGGCGGCGCTGAGTGAGGAGGAACAGACCGAGTTCTTCCTGCGCCACGACACCTACTGGATCTGAAAGGAGAGAGTTCCACGATGCACCCGAAACTCCGTTCACGGGGATGTTGGTAGCGAGGGACTGCTGCTGGCCGATCGATCGGTGAGGTCACGTACGGCCGCCTGGTATTGCGGTTGCGTGTGGTACGGCCAGTGGCGCTCGACGGGCGGTGGCACGGTGTCGGCCGGGTCGATGGTCACGGCGTGGGGGTCGCGGAGCCGCAGGTCCACCGATTCGGCTGCCGGGGTGTCGCATGGCGGCTCTGTGCCCCCGCGGTCGAAGATGGGTCCACCGATCGGGTCGGTGTCCCGCCAGAGGTTGCGCCACCGCCAGTCGAGTCGCTCGCCCAGGTCGCACAGCGCCTGCTGACCGAGGTAGGCCGGGTAGAGGCGGGCGTAGATGCGGCGCAGTGGGGAGCCGTGGGTCAGCAGGGAGACCCTGGGCAGGGCGGTCGGCGGCAGTTGCAGGACGGTGGCTGCGGCCAGGACCGAACCGTGGCTGTGTCCGGAGATGACCACGGGGCCCTGCGCGGCGAGCGCGGCGACCCGCTTGGTCAGTTCGGGTACTGCCCGGGCGGCGTAGCAGGGGGGCGCGAAGGGGTGGACGGTGCGGGGCCAGAAGGTGCCCAGGTCCCACAGGACCGCCACGAGGCGTCGGGTCTCGGCCGACCGGTACGAGCGGAAGCCGAGGACCATGAGGCTGATCACGAGCAGGCTGATGACCCAGATCGCCACGTCGGTGACGTGAGCGACGAGCAGGCCGGTTCCGTCGCGTTGGCCGCTGAGCTTTGCCGCAAGCTGGGTGGGACCGATCCCGATCAGGTCCAGCGCGATGGTGGCCAGGCCCAGCGAGGAGATCAGGAAGAACGTGACCAGTATCGGGGCCAGTTCCTCGGTCACGTGCGACTTGGCGACGGTCTCCCGCACGAGGCGTAGCCGGGGCGCCGCGTCGAGGGGCACCTGCGGGTAGTCCTGTGCGACGACGCGCTCGGCCAGGGCCCGCCGCCGGCGGCGACTGAGCAGGAGCGTAGCTGTGGTGATTCCGGTGATGATCAGCAGCGCGGTGAGTCCGGCGAGGGCGGCCCACCAGTACGCGACGGGCGGCTCCAGGGGGCCGAGGACGGGTGGGTTCGGCCGGACCGGATTGGGCATGTGACCGCGGTCGAGGTAGTCGGCGACCCGGAAGACCAGGGTGGCGGTGAAGGCTGCGGCGACGCTGACCGACAATGCCGCCACGACGGGCGTGCCGAGTCCGCGTACGAACGGGCGGGTCCCGGTCGGCTGCGTCCACTGGCGTGCGAACGTGACGACGGCGATCGCCACGAGCAGGATGCCCTGTGCCGCGACCAGGCCGCCGGTGCTGCCCTCGTAGCCCGGCAACTGCCTGATCACGGGCTGGGCCGTGCGGGTGAGGGCGGCGTAGCCGAGGCTCAGGACGGTCACCCCGGCGATGGCTGCCCACAGCGGGCGCAGGAGGCGACGGGCCTGCGCGGGGCTGGTCGGCACGGGCAGGCAGAGCAGCACCGCGCAGAACGCCACCAGGGCCGCGGCGGCGGCAAACAGCAGCAGACCCAGCCGATTTCGCCCGCCGTCCGGCAGGGAGGCGAGCAGGCTGGCGTCGAGCGTGCCGGCGCTGATCCCGACGTGGATCTGGCGAAGCCAGGCGGTGACGCGCTCGTCGTCCCAGAACCCGCGGGTGGTGAGGCTCTCGGTCATCTCCGAGGCCGGTGGCTCGGCCGAGGCCGGGCCGAAGCCCTCGAACGCCCGGGCGGAGCGCGCGCCGATCGCCCAGACCAGGCGGAGTGCGAGCAGTGGGATGAGCGACAGCACGGCCAGGCGCGGGCCCATCGGCAGCGTGGCGAGCCAGGACAGATAGGGCCGGCCGGCCCGGCACTCGACGTACGGCACGCACTGCCAGCCGACGAGGTTCAGCGTGACGCCGATGATCGAGAGCGTGAAGGCGGCGGTGAGGGTGCCGGCGAGCAGGCGGCACAGCGCGCCGAGCAGACCGAACCGGTCGGTTGGCGTCGGGCGCAGCCAGATCGCGAGGTTGCTCAGCATGAACGGCAACAGCAGCAGCATGGACGCCGTGCGCACCGCGGCGCCGGCCGTCAGCGTGCCCCAGCGGTACGCCTCGACGGCGACCCCGGCGGTGGCGCCGCCGGCCGCGCCGACTCCCGGCCGGGGCCGATAGAACCCCGCGTGCCGATCCCCGGCGACGCGCACCACGATCGGGTGGTCGAGGATCTTCTCCGCCGACGCGCCGGACACCCCGTGCACGCGCAGCTCAACGGTCTCGTGTCCGGGTGCTGTGCCCACGCCGTTCAGGGTCACAAAAAGTGACGCCGCCCGCTGCCGAACATCGATCACCGGAAGGTGGTGGCCGCGATTCCGGGCTTGGGAGATCCGTGCGGGGTTGTCCGGATGTTCCCGGACAACCCCCGTGCGGCTACCCGCCCTTCCGGCGCGATCAGCGCATCAGAGCGAACCGTTGCGCCAGGGGCCCGTGATGGCGAACGTGATACCGGGGCTCTGCGCGTTGACGAACATCCAGTTGCCGTTCTTCGGATCGAAGGTCGACCCGGCCCACTCGGAACCGGCGTAGTCGCCGGGGGCGACCGACTTGCCGGGGATCCCGCCAGCCGGGATCACGACCTGGTTCAGCGCGAACGGGAAGATCTCGCCGTCGGTGGTCAGGCCGTGCAGGTATTCGCCCTCGCTGCCGTCCTCGCAGAGCACGATGCCACCGCGCGGGCTGACGCAGATGTTGTCGGGGTTGTTCAACACGCTGGCATCCGGCGACGCGAAGAGCACTCGCATCGTCTCGGCCTGCGGGTCGTACTCGAAGACCTGGCCCTGGCCCTTCGGCCCGCCGCTGGTGGACACGATGTAGACCCGGTCGTTGCCGTACCAGGCGCCCTCGAGCCGCTTGAACACGGCGGCACCGAGTGCGGCGCCCTGCACCGCGGGGCGGGTCTCGCCCGGGGCGTAGTCGGGGTTGGGCACCGTGACCCAGGAGGTCCGGTACTCCACGCCGGTGCCGTCGGCGTAGGTCGAGTAGGACGATCCGTCCGGGGTCCGCACGACGAGCATCTGCAGTTCGCCGCCGGCGGACAGTTCGCCCGCCTTGTTGGGCAGGTAGCGGTAGAACCCGGACGGGGTGGCGTCCTCGGTCAGGTACACGATCCCGGTCCTCGGGTCGACCGCGACCGCCTCGTGGCTGAACCGCCCCATCGCCCTGATGGGACGGGGGTCACCCTTGCGGTCGTAGGGGACCTCGAAGACGTACCCGTGGCGAGTGCCGTCCGGGGCGATCTCGGTGGTCTCCTCGCAGGTCAGCCAGGTGCCCCAGGGTGTCGGCCCGCCGGCGCAGTTGCGGATCGTGCCGGACAGGCTGCCCCAGGACTCGAGGAACTTGCCCTGGTCCGGGTCGAACACCAGGTTGGAGGTGCCGCCACCAGCCGCCGGGTTGTACGCCGGTGTGGTGAACGCACCGGTGTAGCTGCCCCGCTCGTGGTTGCGGACCAGCGCGATCTTGCCGTCCGGGCGGCGGAACGCGGCCATCCCGTCGTGCGAACCCGGGGTTGCCACGCCGTCCGACATCAGGTCGCCGGTCCAGCCGTAGCTGATGTACTCGAAGCCCTTGGGCAGGGCCAGCAACTCCAGCCCGGTGGTGTGGTCCCTGGTCGGGTAGAGCGGACCGTAGTCGGGGCTGGACGGGCGCTTGCTCATCGGTGCCGCGCCGGCGGTGCGCGCACCGAGAGCCTCCAGGGGACCGAGCGCGGCGAGTGCGGCTGCGGTCACGAGGCTACGCTTGAGAAGGCCGCGACGGGCCAGACCCGGATCGATGTGCTCTGTCATGGATGTTCTCTCCCTCTCAGGTCAAGTCGCGAGCACGCTATCGACGGCGGGTCACGCCCACGCCCAACAAGTCGAGAACCATGCGTGAATTGCTGGCCCTGCCAGCCGAGCCAGAACCGCTGACCGTCTCACCGGGGTCGGCGCGACGACGTCCAGCCCTGCTGGTGCAGCCGTTCGATGCCGTCCAGCAGCAGGTCCAGCGCGAACTCGAACTCGAACTGGTCGTCGCAGCCCTGCCCCACGACCGACGCGTCGTCGTGGGATGCCGCCCCGGCGATCTCGGCCAGGTGCGGGAATCGGGCCGCGACCTCCGGTGGTAGGGCCGCCGGCGGGTCCGGGTCGGTGATGCCGGACCGGCCGGCGCGCCGGGACGCGTCGAACAGTTCCTGGCTGAAGCCCAGGATCCGGCTGCCCATCGCGTGCATCACGTGGTGGGCGAGGTCGGCGGAGAACCCGCCGGCCCGCAACGTCCCGACCACGGAGTCGAGGTAGGCGAGGATGGCCGGCGTCGCCATGTTCCGCGACTCCATCGCGAGCGGCGCCCAGGGGTGGCGCCGCAGCACCTGCCGCGCCGAGAGGATGCGCCCGCGGAGCACGCGCTTCCAGTCGGTGCCGGGCACCGGCGGATCGATTTCGCCGACGACCACGTCGATCATGCCGTCGAGCAGTTCGTCTTTGTTGGCCACGTGCTTGTAGAGGGCCATCGGCACGACGCCCAGATCTTGGGCGAGGTTGCGCATGCTGAGGGACTCGATCCCGGCCTCGTCGGCGAGCGCGACGGCGGCGCGCAGGACGCGGGTCCTGCTCAGCGGCGTCCGGCGCAGCGTGTCAGCCTGCTCAGCCATCTCGGTCCTCGTCTTCCGGCGACGGTTGAAACCATAACCGCCTTGACGGGTGTACGGCGTACACCTACGCTGCTTCCATAAGGTGTACGCCGTACACCGGGAGGGGAGGGAAGATGAAGGCGATCGTCCAGGACCGATACGGCCCGCCGGAGACGCTCACGCTCGCGGACGTCGACGCGCCGGTGCCGGCCGCCGACGAGGTGCTCGTGCGGGTCGAGGCTGCCGCGCTCAACGCGTACGACTGGCATGTCATGCGTGGCGATCCACGGATGGCGCGGTTGGCCATGGGCCGACCGGGGCCCCGGGCGCGCATCCGTGGCCGCGACTTCGCCGGCCGGGTCGAGGCCGTTGGCGCCCACGTTCGACAGGTGCGCCCGGGTGACGCCGTCTTCGGTGACCTCGGCGACGCCAACGGCGCGTTCGCCGAGTACGTGTGCGTGCCCGAGACCCTGGTCGCGCCGAAGCCGGCGAACCTGACGCCGCAGCAGGCAGCCGCCCTGCCGCTGGCCGGTGTCACCGCGCTCATGGGACTGTGCGACGTCGGGCAGGTCGAGCCCGGCCACCGCGTTCTCATCAACGGCGCCTCCGGCGGCGTCGGCACCCTGGCCGTCCAACTGGCCAAGGCGCTCGGCGCGACCGTGACCGGGGTGTGCAGCACCCGCAATGCCGACCTGGTCCGCTCCCTCGGTGCCGACCACGTCGTCGACTACACCCGCGACGACTTCACCCGCGACGCTCGCCGCCACGAGGTCGTGTTCGACCTGGTCGGCAACCGCTCACTCACCGCGCTCCGGCGGGCGCTGACCCCGACCGGGACGCTGGTGCTCTCCGGCGGCGGCGTGTACCGCGGCGGCAGTCTCGTCGGACCGGTCTGGCTCCTCGCGCGCGGGCGGCTGCTGGCACCCTTCGTTCGACACCGCATCGTCACCCTCACCACGGCACCCAGCCGGCAGCACCTCGACACGCTCCGCGCCCACGCCGAGACCGGCCGCCTCACCCCGGTCATCGACCGGACCTATCCGCTCCACGAGGTGCCCCGAGCCATCCGGTACCTCGAAGGTGAACACGCGCGGGCGAAAGTGGTCATCACCATCTGACTCGATGGCTGGTGAGTCGCTTCAGGTTGTGACCCTCACCAGGGAATGAGGTCGTCCACGCCGTAGTGGGCCCTCGGGCCGCAGGCGTCGCATGCAGGTCAGGCGCGCCGGCCCTGACTCAGGCGTCGCGGGCGAACAGGGCCAGGCGTACCCGGTTGGGGCTGCCGGTCTTGGTCATCAGGCTGGTGATGTGGGTCTTGACCGTGGTGACGCCGATGTGGAGCCGTTCGGCGATCTCCGTGTTGGAGAAACCTTCGGCGACCAGGTTCAGCACGTCCTGCTCCCGGGTGGTCAGCCCGTCGACCGGCCGAGGCGTCTCGGCGCGGGCGTGCACCGCGCGTTGCACGAGGCGCCGCAGCACCTCCTGGCTGAACGGGCTGTCCCCGGCGGCGGCCCGGCGGACGCCGTCCAGCAGGTCGGCCGGGGGTGCGTCCTTGAGCAGGAATCCGCAGGCGCCAGCGGTCAGGGCCGGGTAGAGGTGGTCGTCGTCGCCGAACGTGGTCAGTACCACGACGCGGGTGGCGGGGCGGTCGGCGAGGATGCGGCTGGTCGCGGTGATCCCGTCGACGCCGGGCATGCGCAGGTCCATGACGACGACGTCGGGTATGAGCCGCGCGGCGAGGAGGATCGCGTCGCGGCCGTTGTCGGCCTCGCCGACGACCTCGATGTCGGTCTGGGCGTCGCAGAGCATGCGCAGACCCGCGCGGATGAGGTGCTGGTCGTCGACCAGCAGGACGCGGATCATGCCGGCTCCGCCGCGCGCGGCCCCGCCGGGGCCTCGCGTTCGTGCGGCACCGACGAGGCCGGCGTGGCGGCGGGGGAGTGGAGAGCGGGCGCCGGCGCGGTGGCTGCGGCCGGGAGGATGGTACGCACCCGCCAACCCGCGCCCGCCGGCCCGGCCTCCAGTTGGCCGCCGAGGACCTCGACGCGTTCGCGCATGCCGGTGATGCCGTGGCCACCGATGGAGGGCACCGGCGCCGGCACCCACCCGCCACCGTCGTCCGACACCTCCCAGTGGACGGCCCCGTCGACCACGCCGACCGACAGCCGGGCCAGCGCGGACGTGCCGGCGTGCTTGGCCACGTTGGTCAGCGCCTCCTGGGTCAGGCGCAACACCGCCAGACCCCGAACCGCGTCGAGCGAACCGATCGCCGGGTCGATGTCGGCCTCCACGGTGACGCCCGCCTGGCGGGCCCGGTCGACGGCCGCACCGAGGGCGGCCGGAAGCGCCGACGGCTCGATCGCGGTCAGGGCCGCATCGCCGCGTACGCCCTCGGGGTCGCGCAGGACCGCGACCAGCCGGCGCAGGTCGGCCAGGGCCGCGCTCCCCGTGCCGTGCACGTCGTCGAACACCTCGTGCACCCGCGGGTCCAGATCGGTCAGCACATGCCGCGCGACGCCGACCCGCAGCACCATCGACGCCACGTGGTGCGCGACCACGTCGTGCAGTTCCCGGGCGATGGCGCTGCGTTCGTCGGCGCGCGCGGCGCGGCTCTCCGACTCGCGCCGGCGCTGCTCCGCCGCCGCCCGTTCCTGCGCCTGCCGGGCGAGCTCCCGGGTGGTCCGGATGACCAGGCCGAGCAGCAGCGGCACGCCGACCTCCACC
This sequence comes from Micromonospora sp. NPDC047730, assembly GCF_043204765.1. Lineage (NCBI taxonomy): Bacteria > Bacillati > Actinomycetota > Actinomycetes > Micromonosporales > Micromonosporaceae > Micromonospora > Micromonospora sp. NPDC047730. The sequence goes on from NZ_JBIDCU010000010.1 coordinate 188,101, forward strand.
AGCAGCCCGAAGACGCCGGAGAGGACCCGCAGGAACGGGTCGCCGATCGAGTCGGTCAGGTCGACCACGGTCAGCAGCCCGGCGGCCAGCCAGATGGTCCGCGGTCGGCGCGCCCGCATGGTCAGCTCGAGCAACGCCCAGCTGGCGCCCACCTGGTTGATCACAACGTCGTCGATCAGGCCGATCGCCACCGCCAGCAGCGCCGTCTGCACCACCAGGTTCACCACGGGCCGGCGGTGCAGCACCGGCGCGACGGCGAACGCGGCCACGGCCAGGACCCACTGCATGGCGGGCGTGTTTCCGCTGGCCGGGTTGCCGAGGAGCAGGTAGCCGACGCCGCTCAGGTCGAGTAGCAGCATCCGCACGAGCGTGTCGCGCGCGTCGAACAGCCGCCCCACCCACCTCACGGCGTCAGCCTAGGCGCTGCGGCTCGGGGCGGGAACATTGCTCGTCCACCTGGTCCGGATGCCCAGGTAGGCGGCCAGGCCGAGCGGCCCGAGCAGGATCGTCAGCACCAGCACCGGCGCCATGACCAGTGACGGGACGCCGCGTTCCCGGCTGTCGAGCCACGCCCACCGGCCGACGAACAGGTCGAATGCGATCATGTGCGCCCAGGCCGCCGCCGCGCCGTCGTCGGTGCCCAGCAGGTCGCGTATGCCGGTCAGGGTCGGGGACGCGACGGCCGGCAGCACCTCGGCGAGCGCCGGGATCACCAGGATCGCGTAGATCGCCAGGACCGGCGCCACGATCAGCGGCGACCTGACGACCCGGCCGGTCACGGACCAGTGCGGCAGCAGGATCATCAGCGCCCAGAACGGCGCGGCCACCGCGAACGTCAGGGTGAACAGCGTCCCGGTCATGCGGCCAGCACCAGCTCCGGTCGGCGCCGACGGGCCGCCACCACGCCGGCGCTGGCCACGGCGGTGGCCACCACCAGGGCCGCCGCGGCGGTCAGGGTGAGCGCGTCCGGCCGCAGCAGCGGCTGCCCGCGCAGCGCCTGCCAGGTGAGCAGGAGCGTGAGCGCGCCGTACGCGCCGCCGGCGACGACCAGCAGCCGCGCCCGGGTGCGCTCGTCGAGTCGCGTGTCGGCGAACCGGGCCAGCAGCATGGCCAGGATCGGCAGCGCCTGCAAGGCGTGCAGCCCCACGAAGTGCCCGATCCGCAGGTCCCCACCGGTGGTGCTCCACCCGACCAGCGGCAGCCCCGGCCCGCCGTCCGGCACGGCCACGCTGTGCGCCCCGGCGACCCCCTCGATGCTCTGGGCCTGGTCGGGCAGCGCCATCGGTATCGCCACCAGCATGCCGAGCAGCGTAAGGCCGAGTGCCCACCCGATCGCGGTTTTGCCGGCCCGGTTCGAGATCGGCTGCCGGAGCAGCACGATCCCGATGACGACGTGGGCGGCGAACAGCACCATGATCGTCACACCCATCAGCTGCCACAGGGTGGCGTTCAGCGGACTGGTCTCGTTGAAGTGGCTGGTTGTGCCGCGCAGCACCTGCCCGACGATGATCGCCATCTCCACCACGCCCATGGCGACGACGACGGTGGCCGCCCACTCCGCGATCCGGCTGCGGCGCGGCAGCAGGGAGAGCATCCAGGCCAGGGTGGTGCCGTAGAGCACGAAGGACACCGAGAACTTGAACGGCTTGAGCCAGATCGGCACGCCGGTGAGGACCCGCGGATCGGCGACGATGCCGACCGCGGAGACGACGGCGAGGACGGCCATCGCCCAGACGAAGATCATCAGTGGGCGGTTCCATCGTGTGGCCCGACGAAGTGTGGTTGTCATACCTGCAGATGCTGGTGCGAGGCCTGGCTGACTTCGCCCGACCTCAAGCCCGGGTTGCGGCCGACGGTCGGAGCGCGTCTCCTCCCTGGGGAGGAGACGCGCCTCCCGAGCCTCCGGCCCATCCCGGCAGCCCGTTCGGTGACGACGTGGCGGCTGCCGTCGAGCGCCGCCGTCAGCCCACGCCGATGCGGACCGGCTCGCCGTCGGGTCCGCCGGGCAGCCGGACGACCACCCGCCCGTCCGCCGCCGTCACGATGCCCCGGCTCGCGTGGACCGGCCGGTCGGTGGTCAGCACCACCTCGTCGTCGCCCTGCGTCGGGCGCAGCAGCACCTCGTCGCCGTGCTGGGCGACCAGGTCGCAGGTCGTTTCCACCAGCGTCGCGGCGCCGACCCTGATTCCGTACGGCAGGACCAGCCCGGTCCGCGCGGGCACCCGCAGCCGTCGGCCGGCCAGCACCGGCTCACCGTGCCAGCCCAGCGCGACGGTCACCGCCGACGGGGCCACGTTGACCAGGTGCAACAGCCGCTGCCCGGCGCGGTCCACGGTCGAGGTGAGCACCAGCCCGGGGCCGTCCGGGTCGGGGGCGAGTCGGGGACGCACCCCGAGCCGGTCCAGGGCGGTACGCCAGAAGCCCAGGTCGCAGGGGACGTCGGCGGTGACCACCAGGGCCCGGCCGGCGCCGACGCTGACCTCCACCGCGCACGGCTCGCCGGAGCCCACCTCGGTCAGCAGCGGCTCGGCGGTCGCGCCGGCGAGCCGTTGGGCGTAGCCGACCCGGACCTCGGCCGTCCAGCCGACCCCGACGACCGAGGGGAAGTAGTGCGGTCCGCCGTCGGACCGTCCGGTGACGGTGAGCCCGAGCGCGTCGGCCAGCAGGGTGCACGGGGTGCCGTCGTGGTCCCGGTCCGGCAGCACCCCGTGCAGCAGCAGCCGGCCGCCGCGGCGCAGGTGCGCGACCAGCCGCTGCTGGACGTCTCGGCCGAGGGTGGCGGCGCTGGCCAGGGCGATCACCGGCGGAGTGGTCGCCGGGTCGGCCGACTGGAGGTCGACGGCGGGGAACGAGAAGCCGGCGAGCAGCAACGCCCGGGCCAGCACGTCGCGCGGGCCCATGCCGCGGAACCGTTCCAGGTCGGCGACCTGCTCGGCGCGGGACGCCGAGGCCGGGTGGTGGTACTCGGTCAGGTAGTGGTCGGGCACGAAGCCGAGCGCCAGCCCGTCGTGCTCCTCGTCGGAGTCGGCCAGCAGGTCGGCGATCCCGCCGATGGCGTGCAGCGCGCGCCGGGCCGCGTCGAAGGTCGGGTTGAGTCGCCCCTCGGGGTCGACCGGCGCGGCGAACCCGTGCCGCTCTCCGGTGAACGCGATCCGGTCGTTTCCGTCGCCCACCGGCTGGGCCAGCGGCGGGTTGTAGCCGCCGGCGAAGAGGTAGAGGTTGAGCAGCCGGTTGCCCTGGGCCACGCAGAGCCGGGCCTTCAGCTCGACCGCCTCCGGCGGGTAGAGGGTGGACAGGTCCTGCCCGTAGTCGCCGTTGCCGGCCTCGAACTCCAGCGAGGTCAGTGGCTGGTCGGCGTCGTGCACGGCGGCCAGGAAGGCGTTGCCGACGTACAGGTCGGCGACGTTGGTGACGGTCAGGTCGCCCAGGTAGTAGTCGGAGCCGGAGGTGAGCTGCGGCTGGCCCCGGTAGGCCTCGAAGAGCTGGCTGATTCCGATCGGGAAGGTGCGCCCGCGCCCGCCGCCGGTGCCGTGGACGTTGACCAGGAAGGGCACCCCGGTCACTCCGTGCCGCTCGGCGGAGGCGCGCAGCGCCGCGACGTAGCGCCGGTAGCGGTCGCGCATGTAGCGACCCAGGGCGTCGTGCACCGCCAGGGACCACGGCTCGGCCGGCGTCCGCAACGCCGCCGACCAGGCAATCGGGTCGCCCGGGTCGACGCCGGTCCGCTCGGCGGCGCCGTCCTTGCCGTATCGGTCGACCGCCCACCGGCGCAGGTCCTCGCAGACCCCGTCGGTCAGGTCGGGGGAGTTCGTCACCCAGGAGAGCATCCCGATCTCGTTGTCCAACTGGACCGCGACCACCGGCCCGCCCCGGTCGGCGAGCCGCTCGGCGATTACCGGCATCACCTCGGCGTACCAGCCGTCGGCGGCGGCGAGGAACTCCGGCGCCAGGTAGTCGATGGTGCGGGTGTCGATCGGCGCGCCGTCCCAGGTGGTCGGCAGCAGGTGCGGGTGCTCGTCGTACAGCCGGTAGGGGATGCCCTCGTTCTTGACCTCGGCCATGATGAACGGGCCGGGCCGGACGATCGCCCGCAGGCCCCGCGCGTTGGCCAGGTCCAGGAAGCCGCCGAGGTCGCGCTGTTCGTGGGTGCGGCCGGTGAGGTCCACTGTGCCGTCCGGTAGTTCGTGCCAGAGCCACGGCACGTAGGTCGCCACGGTGTCGCCGCCGCACTCGCGGAGCCGGTCGAGCCGGTCTGTCCACTGGGCTCGGGGCAGCCGGAAGTAGTGCACCTCCCCGGCGAGCAGCAGTCGGGGTCGACCGTCGACGACGATCCTGCGGTCGTGGAGAAGAACTCGCGACATGAGTTTCCCTCTTCCTCTCGCCGGACTTCCCAGGCGTCCACTTGTGATCTGGCTCGCACCTGCTTATGGTGCCTGAAACCGGTTTCTGTTAACCGCACGTTACGGATCGAGGGGGCCATGGGCAACAGTCGGGTCACGGTTCGGGAGATCGCCCGGTTGGCCGGCGTCTCCGTCGCCACGGTGTCCCGGGTCTGGAACGGCACCGGCCAGGTGTCGGAGGAGATGCGCCGGCGCGTCCTCGAAGCCATCGAGGAGCACGGATACCGACCGGACCACCTCGGGCGAGCGTTGGCCGCCGGCCGGCACGGCGCGCTCGGCCTGGTCTTCCCCGGTCTGTCCGGCCCCTACTTCACCGAGCTGATCCAGGGCTTCGAGTCGGAGGCGGTGCCGGCCCGGGCCAGCGTGCACATCCTCTGCACGCACATGCGTGAGGACTCCGACGCGCAGGTGCTGGAGATGGCCCGCCGGGTCGACGGAATCGCGGTCATCGGTGGCACCATCTCCGAACCGGTCCTGCTCCGGCTCGCCGAGATGGTCCAGGTCGTCGTGCTGGCCGGCCGGGGGACGGGGACGGTTCCCTCGGTCAGCGTCGACAACGCGCCCGCCATGACCCGGCTGACCCGGCACCTGCTCCTCGACCACGGCCTGCGCGACCTGGCCTTCGTCGGCAACCCGGACGGGTCGCCCGACATCAGCGAGCGGTGGGCCGGTTTCCTCGCCGCCCACCGGGAGCTGGCGCTCACCCCGCCCGCCGAGCCGGTCCGGGTCGCCATGCAGCAGCCCGACGGCGTCCTCGCCGCCGAGCAGCTGCTGCGTGACGGGGCCGCGCCGCAGGCGGTCGTCTGCGCCAACGACGAGATCGCTCTCGGCGTCCTCGTCGGCGCCCTCGGCCGGGGCCTGCGGGTGCCCGAGGACCTCGTGATCACCGGGTTCGACGACGCGCCCATGGCCGCGCTCGTCTCGCCCCCGCTCACCACCGTCCGGCAGCCGGTGCGGGACCTGGCCGCGGAGGCCGCCCGGCTGATCCTGAACGCCGTCGAGGCCCCGGGCGCGGCGGCTCCCGACAGCATCGTCCTCCCCACCGAGCTCGTCGTGCGCCGCAGCTGCGGCTGCCCGACGGGCGCCCCCCTTGGAGGTATCGGTCAATGAAGAGATCGAAGCTCGCCCGGATCGCCGCGATCGCGGCCGCCGTCACCCTCGCGGCCAGCGGCTGCACCGGCACCGAACAGAAGTCCGGCCCCGGCACCGACGGGCGGGTCGCGTTCCTCGACTACGGTGACTTCGGCGGCGGCAGCAACCCGCAGGCCAACTACAACCCGTACCTGGAGGCCAGCCGGCTCGGCGCCACCGAGTACGTCTTCGAGCAGCTGATCACCTACGACAACTACGGGTGCCAGGCCAAGCCCTGGCTCGCCACCGAATGGAAGTGGACCGACCCGCAGACGCTCGTCTGGAAGCTGCGCGACGGGGTGAAGTGGAACGACGGCAAACCGTTCTCCGCCGACGACGTCACCTTCACCTACGACATGCTCAAGGCGCACAAGGCGCTGGACGTCAAGGGCATCTGGCGGTACCTCAGCGCGGTCGAGGCGACCGACCCGGACACCGTCACCATGCGGTTCACCCAGCCCGGCGCGGCGGCGTTCACGCTGTTCAGCGAGATCAAGGTCGTGCCGAAGCACGTCTGGTCCACCGTCGGCGAACCGGTGACCTTCACCAACGCCGAGCGGCCGGTCGGCACCGGACCGTTCACCGTCAAGGCGTTCAACCCGCAGCAGTTGACGCTCGGCCGCAACGCCGACTACTGGCAGGCCGACAAGGTCAAGGTCGACGAGCTGCGGTTCCACAAGGCCGACGGGGGCGGGCAGATCGACCAACTCAAGCTCAGCCGAGGCGAGTACGACACCAACGCCATGTTCGTGCCGGACGTCAGGAAGGCGTACGTCGACCGGGACCCGGAGCACAACAAGTACTGGTACCCCTCCGGCAGCTCGATCAGCGTGTACATGAACCTCACCAGGGCGCCGTTCAACGACACCGCCTTCCGCAAGGCCCTGGTGCCCGCGTTCAACCGGCAGGAGATCGTCGACAAGGCGCAGCTCGGCTACGTCAAGCCGGCGAGCCAGACCGGTCTCGTGATGCCCGGCCAGGCCGACTGGCTGCCCAAGGACATCCCTAACCAGGGCGTGGTCGGCTACGACGCGGCCAAGGCCGACGCCGACCTGACCGCCGCCGGCTATCCCCGCAACGGCGACGGCAAGCGCGTCGGCAAGGACGGCAAGCCGATCTCCTTCAGCTTCCGGGTGCCCGGCTCCTGGACCGACTGGGTGCAGGCGCAGCGGATCATCGTGGCGAACCTGACCGCGCTCGGCTTCGCCGTCCGGGCCGAGACCCCCACCCCCGAGGCGTACGAGAACGACCGCGCGATCGGCAACTACGACATGCTGCTCGGCGTGCACGGCGGCAGCTGCAACATGTTCCGCAACTTCCAGGAGCCGCTGGCCAGCGACCAGTCCGCGCCGGTGGGCAAGAAGGCGGTCAGCAACTTCGTCCGCTGGAACGACCCGCGCACCGACGAACTCATCGACAGGCTGCGCACCGCCACCGACGAGGCGGCGCAGAAGGCCGCGGTCGCCGACCTGACCAAGGTGATGACCGAGCAGGTGCCGATGATCCCGCTCTGGTACGGCGCCAAGTGGTTCCAGTACCGCACCGCGAAGGCGACCGGCTGGCCCAACGAACAGAACCCGTACGCCGCGCCCAGTGACAACCTGCTGATCATCACCAACCTGCAGCCCGCCGGGACCGACGCCAAGTAGCCGATGGCCGGCCGGCGCCCCGCGCGCCGGCCGGCCCGTCCCCGAGAAGGGATGGCTCCCGTGGCCTACTTCGCCAGACGCTTCGCTTTCTTCCTCGGCACCCTGTGGGCCGCCGTCACCCTCAACTTCCTGATCCCCCGACTGCAGCCCGGGGACCCGGCCGAGGCCATCGTGTCCCGGCTGGCCGGGCAGAGCGAGAGCGTCGACCCGGCCCAACTGCAGGCCATCCGGATCATGTTGGGCACCCCCGACGGCAATCTCTTCGAGCAGTACCTGCAGTACCTCGGCGCGGTGGTGCAGGGCGACTTCGGGGTGTCGTACACCTACTTCCCCTACAGCGTGACCCACATGATCGGGCAGGCGCTGCCGTGGACCGTGATCCTCGTCGGGGTCACCCAGATCATCTCGTTCGTCGTCGGCACACTGCTGGGCACCTGGGCCGCGTACCGCCGCAACAGCCGCGTCGACTCGGTCATCACCCTCGGTTCGACGTTCCTCGGGACGCTGCCGTTCTTCTGGCTCGCCCTGCTGCTCATCTACGTGTTCGCGATCACCCTGCGCTGGTTCCCCGAGCGCGGCGGGTACGGCGGCGGCAGCTCACCCGGTTGGAGCTGGATCTTCATCTCCGACGCCTTCCAGCACAGCGTGCTGCCCGCCGTGGCGCTGCTCATCACCGGCCCGATCGGCTGGATCATCGGCATGCGCAACAACATGGTGCAGAGCCTGGGCGAGGACCACACCCGCCTCGCCGTCGCCCGTGGCCTGCCCCGGCGACGCATCGCCATCACCTACGGTGCGCGCATCGCGATCCTGCCCAACGTCACCGGCTTCGCCATCGCGCTGGGCAGCGTACTCGGCGGCACCGTGCTGGTCGAGACGGTCTTCAACTATCCCGGCATGGGCCGGCTGCTCCTCGAGTCGGTGTCCAGCCGGGACTACCCGCTGATGCAGGCGATCTTCCTGTTCACCACGATCGGTGTGCTGGTGGCGAACTTCCTGGCCGACCTGCTGTACGGCTTCCTCGACCCACGGGTGCGAAAGGTGGAGTCGGCATGAGAATCGCCCGCGACGAGCGGGGTGAGGTCGCGTGAGCACGCCGGCCCCCGCCGTACCCGCCCGGGGCACGGACACCGAAGGCGTCCAGGCCGCCGCCACCGAACTCGCCCGCCACAGCCGGCTGCCCGGCTGGTTCGTCATCCTCTGGCGCAACCGCAAGTGCCGCATCGGGCTGCTGATGCTGACCGCGTTCATCGCGGTCGCGGTCTTCGCGCCGCTCGTCGCGCCGTACGACCCGCGCGACGACGCCTTCCCCACCTCGCTCGGCCCGACCGGCAGCCACTGGCTCGGCACCACCGCCCAGGGCGAGGACGTCCTGTCCCAACTGGTCGTCGGCGCCCGCACCTCGCTCGTCGTCGGCCTCGCGGCCGGTGCCCTGTCCACCCTGATCGGGCTGGTCATCGGGTTGACCGCCGGCTACCTGCGGGGCTGGGTCGACGAGGTGCTGTCCTTCCTGATCAACCTCGGGCTGGTCGTGCCCGCGCTGCCGCTGATGGTGACGCTCGCCGCGTACGCCCCGGTCCGCGGGCTGTGGCTGATCATCTTCGTGATCAGCGTGACCGGCTGGGCGTACGGCGCCCGGATCAAGCGGTCCCAGATCATCACGCTGCGCACCCGCGACTACATCACCGCGGCCCGGTTCGCCGGCGACGGCACCGCGCGCATCATCGCCCGGGAGATCGTGCCGAACATGACCTCGCTGATCGTGGTCGGCTTCATGGGCGCGGCGCTCGGCGCGATCGGCGGCGAGGCGGGCCTGGCCTTCCTCGGGCTCGGCGACCCGCAGACGGTCAGCTGGGGCACCATGCTCAACCAGGCGAGCCTCGGCGGCGCCCTGCTCACCGGCCAGTGGGCCTGGCTGGTCGCCCCCGGCCTGGCCCTGTCCCTGCTGATCACCTCCTTCACGCTGATCAACTTCGGCATCGACGCGCTGAGCAACCCCCACCTGCGGGAGGACTGACATGACCCTGCTCGAGGTGGACCACCTCACCGTCACGTACACCCCCCGCGACCTGCCGGCGAACCGGGCCGTGCACGACGTCTCGTTCACCGTCGCCGAGGGCGAGTTCGTCGGCCTGCTCGGCGAGTCCGGCTGCGGCAAGTCGACGCTCGGCAACGCCGTGCTGCGGCTGCTCTCCCCGCCGGCCCGCATCACCGGTGGCCGGGTCACCTTCGACGGCGTCGACCTGACCACCGCCGGAGAGGAGCAGTTGCGGGAGCTGCGCTGGGTGGACCTGTCCACCGTCTTCCAGAGCAGCATGAACTCGCTCAACCCGGTGATCCGGGTCCAGGCGCAGTTCGCCGACACCTTCGCCGCGCACAAGGTGCCCGGCGACGTCACCGAACGGGCCATCGAGCTGCTCGAGCTGGTGGCCCTGGACCGGCGGGTGCTCCGGGCGTACCCGCACGAGCTCTCCGGCGGCATGAAACAGCGCGTGGCGCTGGCCCTCGCGCTCGCGTTGCGTCCCAAGCTGGTGCTGCTCGACGAGCCCACCACCGGGCTGGACGTGGTGGTGCAGCGCGAGATCCTCACCCGGCTGGCCGAGCTGCGCCGCGAGCTCGGCTTCGCGGTGCTGTTCATCAGCCACGACCTGGGCACCGTCCTCGACATGGCCGACCGGGTGATGGTGATGTACGGCGGCGAGATCGTGGAGGACCGGCGGGCCGCCGACATGCTCCACGAGCCACGGCACCCCTACACGCGCGGCCTGCTCGGCTCGTACGCCGACCCCCGGCTGCCGGACGTGCGGGTCACCTACATTCCCGGCCGGCCACCGGACCTGTCCCGGCCGCACACCGGCTGCCTCTTCGCCCCGCGCTGCCCGCACGCCGAGGACGCCTGCCGGGCGACGCACCCGCAGCTGCTCCCCGACCACGGCGGGCTGGTCCGCTGCCTGGTCGCCCAGGAGGACCGGCTGCCGGTCGTCACCCTCGGCTCCGCCGCCACCCTCGACAGCCACTTCCCGGCCGCCGGCACCCTGACCCGGCAGGCCGACACTCCCGCGGGCGAGGGCGACGCGGTGCTGTCCGTGGAGAACGTGAGCAAGCGCTACCCGAGCCGGCGCGGGTTGCGCACCAGCACCGTCGAGGCCGTCCGCGAGGTGTCCTTCGCGCTGCGCCCCGGCGCGGTGACCGCCCTGGTCGGGCAGAGCGGCAGCGGCAAGTCGACGATCGCCCGGATCATCACCGGGGTGGAACGCCCCAGCGCCGGCGAGGTGCGGTTCACCGGCGGCTCCGGAAACGGGATCCGGGTGGACCGGCTGCGCGGCCGGGCCCTGCGTGACTACCGGCGGCACGTGCAGATGGTCTTCCAGGACCCGTTCAGCGCGCTGAACCCGACCCGCACGGTGGCGTACGCCCTGTCCCGGCCGCTGGTCAACTTCGCCGGGCTGCGCGGCGACGCCGTCCGGGAGCGCGCGGCCCAGCTGCTGGAGCGGGTGGGGCTCGCCCCGGCCGGGCAGTTCCTCGACAAGCTGCCGCACCAGCTCTCCGGCGGGCAGCGGCAGCGGGTGGTGACCGCCCGGGCCCTCGCCCCCGACCCGCAGGTGCTGATCGCCGACGAGCCGATCTCCATGCTGGACGTGTCGATCCGCGCCGAGATCCTGGAGCTGCTCGGCGAGCTGGTCCGAGAGCGGCGGCTGGCGATGCTCTACATCACCCACGACCTGCTCAGCGCCCGGCTGCTCGCCGACGAGGTGCTGGTGCTCCACCAGGGGATCCTGGTGGAGCGCGGCCCGACCCGCGAGGTGATCGGCGCCCCCCGGGACGACTACACCAGGTTGCTGCTCGACTCGATCCCCAACCCGTTCGCGGAAGCCACCGGCAGGGAGAGCACGCCGTCGGCCTGACATCAGGGCGCCCGCCATTGCCCGGCGGCCCCCGGGCCCCGGCCGGCCTCCCCACGGTGACGGGGGAGGGGAGGCCGGCCGGTCAGGCCAGCCAGGCGGTCGAGCGGGCCGGCAGCTTGTCGGCCCCCGCCGCGCCGCTGGCGAGTAGGACCCGGTCCCCGTAGGGCCGCCAGTCGACCGGCCCGTCACCGAGGTTCACCAGGCAGGTCGGCCCGCCGGCGCCGCGCCGGAAGGCGAGACAGCCGGCCGGCGCCTCGCGCCAGGACAGCCGCGCCGGTCGACCCCGCCAGCAGGTACCGCGCAGCGGCAGCGCCGCCCGGGCCAGGGTCAGCGTCGACGTCCGGTCGTGGCGTTGGCGGGCCACCGAGCGAGCTCCCCAGCCCGACGGCTGGGGCAGCCACGGCGTGGACCCGGCCGGGCCGAAACCGTACGGCGCCGGGCCTGCGGTCCACGGCAGCGGCACCCGGGCGCCGTCGCGTCCCCGGTCCACGCCGCCGGAGCGGCGGAACACCGGGTCGCGGATCGCGTCGTCGGGCAGCGCGACGTCGGGCAGGCCGAGTTCGTCCCCGGCGTACAGGTAGACCGCGCCGGGCAGTGCCAGCATCATCAGCAGCACCGCCCGCGCGCCGTCCGGTCCCCACCGGTCGGCCGCTCGCCGTACGTCGTGGCTGCCGTGCACCCACGTGGGCAGCCGACCGTGCCGGGTGGTGGCACCCAGGAGCGCCTCGACGCCCTCGCGCCACGGCTGCGGCCGCAACGGCCAGTAGAGCGGGTCCATCGCGAACGCCTGCCCCAGCTCGTCGGGGCGCAGGTAGGGCGAGAGCACCTCCGGCCCGCCCCAGGTCTCCGCCACGCCGAGCCGGTCACCCGGGTAGGACGCCAGCTCCCGCGCCCACCGGCGGTAGATCTCGTGCACCTCGTCCCGGTCGCTGTACGGCGCCGGGTCACCGGGCTGCCAGCCGGGCGGCAGCTCCGGGTAGTCGGGGTCCTTCCACAGCGAGCCGGCCGCGTCGAAGCGGACGCCGTCGACCCCGCGGTCCAGCCAGAACCGCAGCGTGGCCAGCGCGTCGGCGGCCACCTCCGGGTGCTCGTGGCGCAGATCGGGCTGATCGGTGTCGAACAGGTGCAGGTACCACTCGCCGTCGCCGAACGGCGTCCACGCCGAGCCGCCGAAGATGGACCGCCAGTTGTTCGGCGGCTCAGCACCGGCCGGGCCGCGGCCGGGCCGGACGTGGAACCGGGCCCGCTCCGGCGAGCCGGGGCCGGCGGCGCGGGCGGTGACGAACCACGGATGGGCCGAGGAGACGTGGTTGAGCACCAGGTCGACCAGCACCCGCAGGCCGAGCCGGTGCGCGTCGGTGACGAGGCGGTCCACGTCCGCGAGGGTGCCGAGCCGGGGGTCGACATCGCGGTGGTCGGTGACGTCGTACCCGGCGTCGCGGTCGGGGCTGGGATAGAACGGGGTGACCCAGACGGCGTCCACGCCGAGCGCGGCCAGGTAGGGCAGCCGGGAACGCAGACCGGGCAGGTCCCCGAGGCCGTCGCCGTCGGCGTCGGCGAAGGAACGCAGATACACCTCGTAGGTGACGGCTTCCCGCCACCATGGTCCGGTGTGGGTCATCGCGGGGTCAGCTCCACCAGGGCGAGGGACGGCAGGGGCAGGGTCAGCGGCAGCCGCAGGCAGCCGCCGTCCGGCGCGACGGTGACCGGCGGTCCCGCACCGGCGAGGGTGTCGGCAGCCCGCAGCCCGGCCCACTGCTCCTCGGTGGGCCAGCCGTCGACGCCGAGCCGGCGCGCGGTCGCGGCGAGGTTCGACGTCCGCTCGTCCAGCCGGCGGTGCCGGAGTTCGTACCCGGCTGCGGGCAGCCCGTCGATGCGCAGCCGCACCGTACGGCTCAGCCGGCGGCGCTGGTCGGGCCGGCCCAGCACGCCCTGGTCCAGCGTGCCGTTCCAGAGCACCACGGCGACCCGCCCGCTGTCCGGGTCGACGGACGGCCAGGCCCGCACCAGCGTTCCCGCGCCGTCCCCGTCGAGCCGGGCGGCGAGCTGCACGGGCGCGAGCTGTTCCAGCATCCACAGTGCCCAGAACCGGGGCTTGGCCAGGTTGCCTACCGACAGCAGCCCGAACCCGCCGTGCAGCAGCGCGGGCGGACGGCCCAGTTCCTCGAAGTGGTCGCTCGCCACCCAGCAGGCCAGCGCCGCGACCCGGCCGGCCGCCTCCTGCATCCCGGTGGCCACGAAGGCGGCCGAGAGCACCGAGTCGTTGACCGGCGCGAAGTGGGTGGGCGAGGGGCCCCACTCCGTCCAGAGCAGTGGGGTGCCGGCCCGACCGTGCCGCTCCAGGGCCGGTCGCAGGTCCAGCGGCGGGCTGCCGTAGACATGGGTGGAGAGGAAATCCAGCGGCGCGCCCGAGGCGTCGACGTGGTCGAGGAACGGCTCTATCCATCTCGTCGCGGCGGTCGCCGGCCCGCCGACCGGCAGGCCGGGGCAGGCCTCGCGCACCGCCCTGGCCGTCACGTCGTACATCCGCAGGTAGTCCTCGCGGGTGCCGGTCCAGAAGCAGTCCAGGTCCGGTTCGTTCCACACCTCGACCGCCCACCGCCGCAGCTCTGCGTCGCCGACTCGGGCCCGCAGGTGCCGGATGAGGCCGCCGACCAACGCCGCCCACCGGTCCCAGTCGCGGGGCGGGCTGGACACGCCCGCCGCGGTGACCTCGCGGGACGGGTCGCGGGCCAGCGCCCGCGGCACGAACGACAGCTCCAGCACCGGCCGTAGGCCGGTCGGGGCGAGTGCGTCGAGCACGGCGTCGACGCCGGTGAAGTCGTGCACCGCGCGGCCGTCGACCTCCTGGTAGACGCCCAGGTCGTCGCCGAGGATGCCGTGCGCGCGGACCCGTTCGACGCTCAGCTCGCGGCGCACCCGGCCGAGCGCGGCGGCCAGCCCGGCCCCCATCTCCTCGCCGCCCACCCGGTCGGTGTAGAGCAGCAGGCTCAGGTGCTCCGAGCCGACCATGTCCCGCCACGGGCGGGGCACCGGCCCGACCGGGCGGGCGGCGTCGACGGTCACCCCGACCACCGCGTCACCGCCGTCGCGGGCCGTGACCGGCGCCGATCCCGGCCCCAGCGGACCGTCGCCGGGCCGGTCCGGGTCGAGCACCGGGCGCACCGCGTACCGTACGCGCCGCCCGGGCTCGACGGTCGTGTCGGCGTACGGCGGGCCGGGCACCGCGAGCAGGTCACCGCCGCGATGGTCGACCACCCGGTACGGGCCGTCGCCGTCGGCCCGGTGCACCAGGTAGCCGGCGGCGCCGGGCACCGGATCCCAGTCGACGTCGACCTGCCCGCGACCTGCCCGTACCCGGATGCCGTGACCGTGTCCCCGCGCCGGCAGGCCCGGGGGCTCGCGGCCCGCCCGAAGGCCGGCGGACGTGGAGCCGCCGGCCGTGGGCGTGGCCGCGCCGGACGTCGTGACGTCGGGCGGCGGAGGGTTCGGCCGCACGGTCAGCCTCCGGCCACCTCGACGAGCACCGCGCCCGGCTGTGGCAGGTGCAGCTCCACCACCGCCGCCGTGCCCTCGACGGCGGTGGCGACCTCCTCGACCGGTAGCACGTCGACGGCGCGCAGCGTGTCCCACTGCTCCCCGACCGGCCACTCGGTGACGCCGAGCTGCTCGGCCAGGGTGGTGATGTCGCCGTGCTCGCGGTCGAGCCGGGTGGCGGTCACGGTCCGGCCGGCCGCGTCGTCGACGACCAGGCGGATCTGGCGGGCGAGCGCCCGGTCGCCGTCGCGCTTGGACTGGTCCAGCGTGGACGACCACACCAGGATGGCCAGGCTGCCGTCCGCGCGCCGGCTGGCCCAGGTCTGGACGAGGCCGTCGGCGCCGTCCCCACCGGCGCGCACCGGCAGCTCGGTCTCGCCGAGCCGGCTGAGCATTCGCAGCGCGTGGTAGCGGGGCTTGGCGATCCCGCCGACGGTGATCAGGCCGAAGCCGCCGTGCAACAGCCGCGGCGGGCGGCCCAACTCCTCGAAGTGGTCGCTGGCCACCCAGTAGGACAGGGCGTCCACCCGGCCCGCTGCCGAGCGCATGCCGGTGAGCAGGAACGTCGCCGCGGACGTGCCGTCGTTGACCGGGTGGAAGTGGGTGGGCGTCACGCCCCACTCGGTCCACAGGATTCGGGCGTGCCCGAAGCCGAGCCGCTCCAGGGTGGGGCGCAGGTCCAGCGGCGGGCTGCCGTAGGTGTGCGTGGAGACGAAGTCGACCGGAGCGCCGGAGCGCCGTACGTGCTCCAGCAGCGCGTCGACCCAGCCGGCGGCGGCGGACGACGGGCCACCGACGAGGATCCGGGGGTCGACGTCCTTGACCGCCTTGGCGGTCACGTCGTAGAGCCGCATCCACTCCTCGCTGGTGCCCGACCAGAACACCTCGAGGTTGGCCTCGTTCCACACCTCGAAGTCCCAGCCCAGCACCTCGTCGCCGTACCGGTCGAGCAGGTGCGCGACGAGGGCGCGGACCAACTCGCCCCAGCGGTCCCAGTCCTTCGGCGGGGAGATGACCCCGCGGTACTCGAAGACCGTCCGCTCCGGGTCGCTGGCCAGGTCGCGAGGCATGAAGCCGATCTCGACGACCGGTCGCAGCCCGATGGACAGGAGCAGGTCGTAGACCCGGTCGACGCCGGAGAAGTCGATCACCGGCTCGCCGTCCACCTCCCGGTAGACGCCGAGGTCGTCGTGGAGGATCGAGTGCGCGCGAACCGTCTCGACGCCGATCTCGTCGCGGATGCGGCGCAGCGCGGCGAGCAGCTCGCCGCCGATCTCCCGGCCGCCGGAGGTGTCCGTGCAGAGCAGCTGGGACAGCCGCTCGCTACCGATCATCGGCTGCCACGGCCGGGCCAGCGCGGCGCCGTCCGCGGCCGCGTCGACCTGGAGGACGACGGTCGGGGCGACGTCGGTGCCGGGCAGCGACGCGCAGGTCACCCGCGCCCCGAGCGGGCCGGTGACGGTGACCTCGGGGACGGCGGCGACCGCGTAGGCGTACGGCTGGCCGGGCTCGCCGGTGGTGTCGACGTACCAGGTGTCGGGGATGGCGAGGACGTCACCGCCGAGGTGATCGATCGGGGTCAGCTCGCCGTCGGCGGCGCCGTCGCGCACCGGCGCGCGGTGTACCAGGTAACCCACCGCGCCGGGCACCGGGGACCACGAGAGACGGACGTGGTGGACCCCGGCGACCGCCGCCAGACCGTCCGGCGGGGCGAGGACGGGCGTGCCGTCCGTCGTGCCCGTCTCGTCGCTGCGCAACGCGATCCGTGACTCCCAGTCGGATCGGGCGTCTGCCGGCTGGTGGTCGCTGATGCTCGTCACCGGGGCACCTCCTGTCGTCGTGTGGTCCGGTCCGAGCACTGTAACCGGTTTCTGTGTCCGTCGCTTCCCTCCGCCCGCACCCATCCGGACTCTGGTCGGGTTCGATCCGTCGGACGCGCCCCTGGTGCTCCGCTGCGGTGAGCAGGACGAGCCCCGCCTTCCGCACCTGGCCGGGGCGCGCCGCGGCCGGCGCTCCGGATGGCATCCGGAGCGCCGGCCGCGGGACCACGCGAGGTCAGAGCTTCGCGCACTCCCCCTGCACGGGGCCGGTCACCTCGTTCGGCTGGCCGTCGTCCTGCGGCGCCGGATCGTTGCCGGTGCAGCGCAGGGGGCCCTCGATCACGTTGCCCGCCAGAACCGACGGCCCTCGTCCGTCGACCACGGTCACCGGCCCCGCCACCGACGAGTCGACCAGCCTGAAGTCACCGGTGGTGCCGGTGGCGGAGAGCGGCCCGACCACCGAGCTGTCCCGTACGGTCACGCCGGCGGCCCGCTGGGCCACGACCGGTCCCTCGACGGTGCTGTCCCGGACCACCAGCGCCGCCCCTTCGCCCACCGACACCTGCCCGGACACCGTGGCATCCCGCAGGCAGGTGGTCCCCGTCGTGACCTCGAGCGGCCCCGCGTAGCTGCCACTGACGACGCGGCTGCACACCGCGGGAAGCGCGAAGTTCCACCGGTACAGGCGGGACACCCGGCCGTAGTAGAGGTTGCCGTCGCCGCCCTTGGTGAGGAAGGCCACCCGGCCGGCGGCCAGCTCGACGGCGTTCCACGTCGCCGGGTCGATCCGCCAGAGGCTGTCGGACACCGACGCGTAGAAGAAGCCGTCGGCGGCGAGGACGAGACCCCGCTCGTGGCCGTACATCGTCGTCTCGTTCGGGAAGAGCCGCTCCGACCTGGTGACCGTGCGGGTCGTCGGATCGAAGGTGAACAGCGTGCCGTCGGACAGGCCCCAGATGGTGCCGGCCGGGTCGACGACCAGCGCGTTCACTGCCGAGCCGCCGGGCGCGGGAACCGCGCGCTCGACCACCTGCCGGGTCTGCGGATCGAACACGAACAGTTCGGCCTCGGTGGCGGTCGGCTCGATGCCGTACCCGCCGTTGACGGAGGTGCCGCCGTAGAGCAGTCCGTCGTGCTCGACCAGGCTGACGACGCTCTGCTGCGGCACGATGTCCCGGTAGGTCTGCACGGCACCGGTCGACGGCGTCCAGAAGCTCAGGGCGCCGCCGAGGCGACCCGCGCGGGGGATGCTGCCGACGGCGACCGTCTCACCCAGGTCGACGAAGGCCTGCGCCCGCTGCTGCTCGTCGCCCAGGACGGCCCTGGGAGCCGGGTTGGACCCGTACGCCCACGGCCTGGTGGTGTCGTAGGAGAGCAGGTTGCCGTCCGGGTAGCGACCGTAGAGCAGGTGGTCGCCGCGGGTTCCGAAACCCTCCACCTGCCCGGCGCCGGACAGCAGGGTCATGGAGTCGTCGGCCGGGTCGAAGCGCGCCATGCCGGGTGGGGACAGGAACCCGCCGATGTAGACCGATCCGTCCGGCCCGGTCCCCATCGCCTGGATCGGGTTGGGGGCGCCCTCCAGGTCCTGCTCGCCGATGTACCGGGTCAGCCGAGTCTGCGGGTTCCACAGGTAGACGCGGCCGTAGTAGTACGTCATCGACAGGGTCGGTCCGGGCCACGCCGGGTCGGCCAGGTCGACCCATTCCCAACTGCCCGGCAGCGCGTTCGGCTTCCAGCCGACCGGCGTGTAGGTGTGGGTCTGGAGGTCGTACCGGACGATGCCGTCGGCCACCATGCGGAAGTAGACGTACCGGCCCGTGGCATCGGTTTCGGAGACCATCCGACCGGAGATCGCGGGGACGATGTTCACGACGACCCCGTCGCTGAGGCGGTAGACGAGCAGGTCACTGGAGTGGTCGAGCCGGATGAACAGGTATCCCCCGGCGAGGGTGAGGTCGTAGACGGCCTCCTCGTCCGCGTACTGGGCGGGCAGCGTGATCGGCCGCACCTCGCCGGTGGCGCGGTCGAAGCGGGCCAGCTTCGCGTTCGGCTTGGTGCCGAAGTAGACGTACCGGTCGTCGATCGCGAGCGCCTGGCCGTAGGTCTCCCCGGGAACGATCTGACCGTGATCGGTGAACCGCTTCGTGGCGGGGTCGTAGGAGAAGAGCTTTCCGCTGGGGTACGTCCCGCCGTAGACGACACCGTCCGGCGCCGCGGCCATCCGCCAGATCTGCTCGTCCGGGTACGGCACGCCCAGGGACGTGACCGAGGTGTCCCCGGGGGACCAGGTGTAGACGGCGCCGTTGGTCATGCCGAAGTAGACGGCACCTTGCGGCCTGGCGAAGGTGACCGCCCAGCTACCGGTACCGGAGGGCAGTCGCTGGCCGAAGACCACCTTCCCCGACCGGATGTCCGTGACCTGGAACATCGCCGTGACCTCGCTGTTGCCGGCGGTCACCCAGTAGGCCTGTGGGCGCCCCTGCTGGTCGACGCCCTGCGCCTGGTACTGCGAGAGCACCCGCGAATTGATGGCGTGGCCCAGGTCCTGTTCCGCGCCGACGATCGGGGCGGGAGCCGGCGGCGGGGCGGCGTTCACCGCGCCGCCGGCGGTGGCGACGAGCAAGCCGGCGAGCAGCCCGCCGGCGGTGAGCAGGGCGGCGGACCGCAGTCCTGTCCGTTTCATCGGTCTCCTTCACTGATCGATGGAGTGTGGCTCGATTGTTGCGGCCGGGGCCGTAACTTGCCCAGAGTCGCCCCGGACCAAGAACCTCGACCAGCGCCGGCGGCGACGCGACGCCCTGGCGGACGCGGACGGATTGCAGCGGGCGGGCGGCGGGCACCCGATCCCGGTACACGCCTCTGATCCGCCGTAGCGTAACTTGCGGTCTGGGCCGAAACCAGGCCTGCGAGAGTTCGACCAGGACTACACGACAATCACCGGTCACCCCGAGAAACGGAACCATGATCGACAGCTTCGCCACGGGGAACGCGGACGTCGCGTATCTCGGCATCGACATCGGGGGCACGAAGACGATCGCCCTGCTGCTCACCCCCGACGGGCGGGTGGCCGCCCGGGTCCAGGCCCCCACACCCGCCCGACACGGGCCGGCGATGGTGCTCGACACGGCCGCCGAACTGGCCGGGCGGCTCCTGGACGGCGGCCGGGTCGCGGGCATCGGGGTGGGTGCCGCCGGCACGCTGGATCCGGCCACCGGCACCGTCCGGTACGCCACGGACAGCCTGCCCGGCTGGGCCGGCACCAGGATCGCCGACGAGTTGGGCGCCCGACTGGGCCGCCGGGTGCACGTCGACAACGACGTGAACGCCGCCGCGCTCGCGGAAGCGTGGACGGGCGCGGGGCGCGGCCGGGAGCACCTGCTCCTGCTCGCCGTCGGGACCGGCCTCGGCGGGGCTCTGGTCTGGCGCGGCGGCCTCGAACGCGGCGCCCGGGGGGCGGCGGGCGAGGTCGCCCACCTGCCGGTTCCCGGCGCGGGGCAGCTGCGCTGCGGCTGTGGGCACCGGGGGCACCTGGAGGCCGTGGCGTCCGGCAGCGGGATCGCCGCCGCCTACGCCCTGGCCGCCGGTGAGCAGGTGAGCGGGCGGGAGGTCGCCGCCCGGGCCGCAGCCGGCGAAGCCGCCGCCCAGCGCGTGCTGGATCATGCCGGCGAGACGCTGGGCGCGGCCCTGGCCGGACTCGTCGCGTTGCTCGACCCGGCGGCGGTCGTCCTGGCCGGCGGCGCGGCGCCGGCGGTGCTGTCCGCGGCGACCCGCGCCTACCAGGCGGAAGTGCTCCCGGCCTGGTCCCACGTACCGCTGCTGCCGTCGGCGCTCGGTGACAACGCCGTGGCGATCGGCGCGGCCCGAATGGCGATGGAGGACAGGTGACGGTCTTCGACGTCATGCGGGGTGGTCTGGTGGTGTCCTGCCAGCCGCTGCCCGACGAGCCCGACGACCCGATGCGGGACGCCTACGTGCAGGCCCGGGTGGCCGCCTCGGCCGCGGCGGGCGGTGCGGTGGCGATCCGCGCCAACGGGCCGGACGACATCGCGGCGATCCGCGCCGCCGTCGACGTGCCCGTGATCGGCCTGGTCAAACACGGCACCACCGGAGTGATGATCACCCCGACCCCGGCACACGCGGTGCGGGCCGCCACGGCCGGGGCGCACGTCGTGGCCGTCGACGCCACCGACCGGCCCCGCCCGGACGCGGGCAGCTTCGCCGACACGGTACGCGCGGTGCACTCGCGTACCGCCGCCCTGGTGCTGGCCGACATCTCCACCCTGGCCGAGGGCCTGGCCGCGGTCGACGCCGGTGCCGACGCGGTGGCCACGACACTCTCCGGCTACACGCCGACCAGCCCGCCGACGGAGGGCCCCGACCTACGACTCGTCGCCCAGCTCGCCGAGCGGCTGGAGGTGCCGGTGATAGCGGAGGGTCGCTACCGCACGGCGCAGCAGGTCCGGCAAGCCTTTGCGGCCGGGGCCCACGCCGTCGTCATGGGCAACGCCGTCACCTCACCACTGTGGATCACGCGGCGTCTGGTCGAGGCGACGCCCCCTGCGTCCGAGCGCCGTGGGCGGTAACGCAGCCGGGTGACGGCAGCAGGTGTGCCGCCCCGGCGAGGCACCGGCGTCCCCCGCCGCGCAGGCGACCGGCACCGAGAAAGGGCCAGCGCCGTCGGAGCTGGCCCTTTCTCCGTGACCGGACCGGCCGGTGGTGACGCGATGATCAGCTGACCGACTTGTTGTAACTGTCGATGGCACCCTGCACGCTCGTCGCGGCGTCCTTCATGGCCTGTTCGGCCGGCTTGCTACCGACGATCGCCGCCTCCAGGCCGTCCTCGGACGCCTTGCGGGCCTGCGGCATCACGCCCAGCAGGCACCCGGCCGAAGCGACCGACGGCGGCAGCGCGTGCAGCTGGTCGACCGCGGTGCGGAACTGGGGGAACTTCGCCATCCAGTCCTTGTCGATCTGCTCGTCGAGCGCCTTGGCGTTGATCGGCACGTACCCGGTGCTGGTGTGCCACTTGGCCTGCTGGGCCGGGGTGGAGGCGAACTTCACGAACTCCCACGCGGCGCGCTTCTCCTTCGCGCCGTGACCGACGCCGTTGATCCACAGGGAGGCGCCACCGATGATCGGTCCACCCGTGGACGAACTGCTCACCTTCGGGTACGGGGCCGTGAGGACGGTGAACCTGCCCTTCGCGGCGTCGACGTAGCCGCGCAACACGCTGGTGGACTCCAGGTGCATGGCGACCGTGCCCGCCTTGAACGCCGCCTGGGCGTCGTCGGTCTTGCGGCCGGTGTTCGTCGCGTAGCCGCCCTTCACCAGGTCCGTCCACCACTGCGCGACACGCACGGCCGTCTCCTGGTCGAACTGCACCTTCGAGGCCAGGCCCGTACGCCCGTTGCCGTTGTCGCAGTACTCCTTGCCGTCGGTGGCGAGCAACTGCTCCAGCAGCCACCCGTAGATGGCGGCGCCGAAGCCGTACTGGACCGTCCTGCCACTGGCGTCCTTGACGGTCAGCTTCTTCGCCAGGTCGCCGATCTCGGTGAGGTTGCTCGGTGGCTTCGTCGGGTCGAGGCCGACGCGCTCGAACGCCTCCTTGTTGAGGTAGAGCAGGGGCGTCGAGGAGTTGAACGGCATCGACCACATCTTGCCGTCGACGGAGTAGTAGCTGGCGATGTTCGGCTCGATGTCGGCCGCGTTGAAGCCGTCCTTCTCGATGAACTTGTGCATCGGCACGACCTGCTTGGAGTCGACCATGAAGCGGCTGCCGATGTCGTAGATCTGCACCAGGGCCGGTGTGCTCTTCTGCTGGACCGAGGCCTTGTACTTCGCGATCGTCTCGTCGTAGCTTCCCTGGAAGACCGCCTTGACCTCGACCTTGCCCCCGCTCTGCGCGTTGAAGTCGGCGACGAGCTGGTCGACGGCGGTGGCGTTGGCCCCCTTCATCGCATGCCAGAACTCGATCGTGGTCTTCTCCGTGGCCTTCTCCAGCACCTCGGCACCGGGGGCGTCGAGCGCGTCACTGCCGCTGTCGGTGCCGGATCCGGAGTCGCCGCAGGCCGTGAGCGCGGCGGCGGCCACGAGGGCGACGAGCGCCGCTGTGGTCCGGCGGAGCCGAGGTCTTCTCATTGGTTCTCTCCTTCTCGAAGGTTCAACGCAGCGCGCCGGCGGTCAGGCCGCGGACGATGTGGCGCTGACCGAGAATCACGACGGCCAGCGTGGGGAGCAGGGAGAGCGCGACGCCGGCGAGGACGAGACCCGGCTGCGCCGCCTCGGCGTCGTTGAGCTGGGAGATGCCGATCTGAAGCGTCTGGAATTCGGTGTCGCGGATCAGGATCAGCGGCCAGAAGTACTGGTTCCACGCCGAGAGGAAGACGTAGACCCCGACCGCCGCGATCGAGGGCTTGGAGAGGGGCACGACGACCCGCCACAACAGGCGCCAGTGACCGCACCCGTCGATCACTGCGGCGTCCCGCAGCTCGGTCGGGAACTGCAGGAACGCCTGACGCAGCAGGAACGTGCCGAACGCCGAGGCGAGGAAGGGCAGCACCAGGCCGAGGTACGTCAGCCCACCCCGCGTCAGGCCCCAGCCGGAGATGGCCAGGTAGTTGGGAATGATGATCGCTTCCCACGGCACCATGAGGGTGGCGAGGAACAGGCCGAAGGTCGCCGCCTTCGCGGGCAGGCGAAGAAACGCGAAGGCGTACGCGGCGAAGATGCTGGTGACGACCTGTGCCACCGTGATGACCCCGGCCTGGACGGCGGAGTTCACGTAGAAACGGCCGAGCGGCACCGAGCCGAACACGTCCCTGATGTTCTGCCAGTGCAGCTCCTGCGGCACCAGCGCGGGCGGGTAGGTCGCCAGGTCACCGGGGCCCATGACGGCGCCGACGAAGCCGTAGTAGACCGGGAACAGAACGGGGATCGCGGCCAGGCCGAGCACGACGTAGACGGCGGCCTGCCCGAGGCTGGGCTTCTTCATCGGTAGTGGACCCGCCGTTCGAGGATGCCGAATTGGACGGCCGTGCAGCCGAGCATGATGACCAGCAGTACGACGGCCTGCGCGCTGGCCGCGCCGAAGTCGGCGGAACCGAAGGCGAACGCCTTCTCGTAGATCGAGTAGACCAGCGTCGTCGTGGCCTGGTCCGGTCCGCCCTTGGTCAGGATGTGGATCTGCCCGAAGCTCTGCAACGCGTGGATCGTGGACACCACGACGAGGAAGAACAGTTGCGGGGAGAGCAGCGGCACGGTTATCCGCGACGCCAGCCGCCAACCGGTCGCGCCATCCAGCCGCGCCGCCTCGACCACCTCCGGCGAGATGGCCGATACCCCGGCGGAGAGCACGAGGATGTTGTAACCGAAGTTCATCCACACCGTGGCGACGCAGACGGCGGGCAGCGCGATCGACGGGTCGGTGAGCCAGTTGACCCGGTCGATCCCGAGGTATCCGAGCAGGCCGTTCGCCACTCCGATCGCCGGGTTGTAGATGACGGCGAAGACAACCGATGCGGTCGCCACCGAGAACGCGAACGGCAGCGCGAACGCGGTGCGCAGCACCCGTACCCCGCGTATGCGCGCCTCCAGCAGCAGCACCACGAAGAGCGCGCCCAGGACGGCCGGCACCACGGAGAACAGCGTGAACAGCGCCGTCGTGGCCAGCACCTTGCCGAACTCCCCGGACAGCATCTCCCGGTAGTGCTCCCCGCCGACGTACTCGGACGGGGCGCCGAAGATGTCGTTTCCGTGCACGGACAGATAGAGGGTTCGCCCGAGCGGCCAGAACACGAACAGGGCGAAGATCGCCACCGAAGGCAGCAGCATCAGCCACGCGAGACCGGGTTCGCCGAAGCGTGCGAGCTGCGTTCGACGGGAGGTGGAACGCGTGGATCCGGCGGTCAGGGAGCGGTCGCCCGGTGGCGTGCTGACGGTGCGAGGGGGAGACACCGCAGCACAGTACCAACATCATCGAAAGATGGAAATCAGTCGCTGCACCTGCCCCATGAACCTCACCCGGTTGACCGGCCGGATCCTATCCTCTTCATGATCGTATGCGCTGGTCTTGGCGTGCTCGCCGCGAGCGGATGGAACGGTGACGGAGGCAGGTTCCAGCCGATCGCGGCGGTGCTCGCCATCGTGCTGTTCGCGTGCTTCCTGATCCTGTTTGCGGTCTTCCGGGTCGGGTGGCTGATGCGAGGACACGAGTTGTGGCGCGAGGAGCGGCGACGCTCAAGAGGCGACGACGGCGATTGAGCGTGGTCAGGCAGGCCGAGGCTCGTGCCCGATCCGTCCCCGACGCAGCGGTCCTTCGCCCGGCCTTCGGCGACCCCCGCGTGTGGCCGCCGTCCGGGCACCCTGCGTGTGCACTCCGGGCTCCGTTGGCCTGTGTGGTGAAGGGGATTTGCCTAACCCGGCGGACCTATACGGCCACGGCACGAGACAGGTGGGGCGCCATGTGGCGGAGGATCAGCCGAGCTGGCTCGTGATATTCGAGAACGACGTCGGGCTGCGTGTCGGCATCCGGGGTCCCGTCACCTGCCTGGCCGTGACCGACGACCCGTCGGGGTGCCGGTGACGCGCCAGCGGTCACGTCGATGTTCACGCGCTGCACGTCAGCGTCGGTCTGCGCGAACGGTTCGCTGGTGATCACGGCAAGCGTCGACTCAGGCTCTCCGGATTCGGACGGCAAGCCGGCGACGGACGGATTCGGCTTCGAAACCACGCAGCGGCATGTCAGACCGCGAGCGTGCAGCGCCCGCGTGAGCTGACCGACGAAGGTGAGGTGCGAATCGGGGCATGTGACGGCCACACGCAAACTCCTGCCGACCGTCGCGGCTGCGATCGCATCGGCGACGGCGGACAGCACCTCCCGCTCTCGGGCGACCGCAGAAAGATCATGCACAATTGGCCCCTTCCACCCGGAGTGCCGCTCCAGCGCGTGATGAAGATCCCGCCCGGTAGGCAGGGCTGGCCCCGGCTACGTGGCCGGCGCGACTTCCACCCCTGCCAGCACAAGCGCAACGAACGTGGGCACCTGTTACACCGTCCCAACCAGACTGGCCGTTCCGGTGAGCCGTACAGTCCGAAGTGCGGCAACCGACTCAACCGCCGGCGCCACGGTCCGACCGATTGGATCTTGTGTGTCGCCCCCTCACGGAGATCGCTGCCGCGCCTCAGTCGCCTTCCGCCCACGCAAGACGCTCGGCGGGGAGACCCCAGCCGAGCGTCTGCGGAAATACTCGTCGCCTGATCAACACGACCAAGCGGTGCGACGACCCCGAGAAACCGCCCTCCACACCGACCCTTCTTCGCGACCGGATCGGCCGGTGGTGAAGCGATGGTCGGCTGACCGACCTGTGGTGACTGTCGAAGGCGCCCCGCACGCGCGTCGCGACGTCCTTCATGGCCTGGTCAGCCGGCGTGCTGCCCGGTCCCGGTCAGGACTGTCTCGTACGTTTCACCGGCCGTCGGCGTAGAGCGCCTCTATGTCGGTGGCGTAGCGGTCGGCGATGACGCGGCGGCGGAGTTTGAGGGTGGGGGTGAGCTCGCCGGACTCGGGGGTCCAGGGGGATGGGAGGACTCTGAAAGCCTTGACCTGCTCGGGCCGGGCGAGCTTGGCGTTCGCTGCCGCGACCGCCGCCGCTATCTCCGAACTGACCCTCTCGTCCTCGAACAGGGCGGCGACGTCCGACGGGTCGGCGTTGTGACGGACGGCCCAGGCGGCGAGGGCTTCGGGGTCGAGGGCGACGAGGGCGGTGATGTGGGAGCGGCGGTCACCGACGGCCATGGCGTGTCCGACGAGCGGGTGCAGGCGCAGCAGGTTCTCCACGCGGGTCGGCGGGACGTTCTTGCCGGTGGAGGTGATGATGAGTTCCTTCTTGCGGTCGGTGATGGTGAGGTAGCCGTCGTCGTCCAGGGTGCCCACGTCGCCGGTGGCGAACCAGCCGTCGGCGTCCGTCAGCGGCTCCACCTCGCCGTCGTCGCCGAGGTAGCCGAGGCAGATCAGCGGACCGCGCACGAGGATCTCGCCGTCGGCGGCTAGTCGAAGCTCCATGCCGGGGTTGGGCCGCCCGACCGTGCCGGGTCGGAAGGCCTCGGGGAGGTTGACCGTCGCGGTCGCGGTGGTCTCGGTCATCCCCCAGACCTCGAGGACGTCGATGCCCAGCCCGGCGAGGGAGAACAGAATGTCGACCGGGATGGGCGCGGCGCCGCTGGTGGCCCATTGCAGCCGGTCCAGGCCGAGCTTGGCGCGGATCGGGCTGAGCACCCTCGCGTCGAGAGCCGCCAGTTGCGCCGCCAGGTCGGGCGGGATGGGGCGGCCGGCGGCGCGATGCTCGAAGGCCGTCCGGGCGGCCGTGCTCGCGGTTTCGTAGGCCGCGCGGATCGGGGCGTCGGCGGCCGCCAGTTGCGCCTGCACTCCAGCGGCGATCTTCTCCCACACCCTCGGTACGCCGAAGAACTGGACTGGACGGACCGCACGCAGCGCGGCGGTGAGCTGCGACTGGTCGGGGCAGGCGGTGACGTGTGCGCCGCGGTAGACGGGTTGGTAGATGCTCAGCATCCGCTCGGCGATGTGCGCGAGTGGAAGGTAGGCGACGGTGTGTGGGTGTGGGGTGACGCTGACCGCCTCCTCCAGGACGGCGGCCTGGTAGATGACGTTGTGGTGGCTCAGCACCACGCCCTTGGGGTCACCGGTGGCTCCCGAGGTGTAGAGCAGGGTCACCGGGTCCTCCGGCCGGATGGCGCTCCACGTGCGCCGGAACGCGGCGGGGTCGGCGCGGTGCGCCCGGTCCCCCGTTGCCGCGACCTGATGGAGGGTGACGACCCCCCGCTCGTCGGCAAGGGCGTCCACGACGACGACCAGCCGCAGGTCGGGCAGGTCCCCCAGCAGGTCCGTCC
The DNA here is from genome assembly GCF_043204765.1 of Micromonospora sp. NPDC047730. Classification (NCBI taxonomy): domain Bacteria; kingdom Bacillati; phylum Actinomycetota; class Actinomycetes; order Micromonosporales; family Micromonosporaceae; genus Micromonospora; species Micromonospora sp. NPDC047730. The sequence continues at coordinate 215,448 of NZ_JBIDCU010000010.1, forward strand.
ACTTGTCGAGCATGGCGGCGTTCTCGACGACGAGGGCGCGAGCCCGGCTGTGCCGGGCGACGTGGCGTAGCTGTTCCGGGCTCGACGTCGGGTAGACGCTGCATGGCACCGCGCCGGCGTGTACGGCCGCGAGGTCGGCCAGCCAGTGCTCCGGCCGATTGCCCATCATGAGCAGCAGCCGGTCACCCGGTTGCACGCCCAGGGCCGAGAAGCCCCGGGCCAGTACGGTCACCCGCTGGTAGAGCTCGGCCCAGGTGAGGGTCTCCTCCCGCCCAAGGCAGCTGAGCGCGGGGCGGTCACCGAAGGCGTCGGCGTTGCGGTGCACCAGCGCCGGCACGGTCAGACCACCGGCGGCGGCCGCGCATCGAGCAGCGGTCGCCGCCGTGTCCGGGGTGGCCCGGACGTCGACACGGGTTCCAGGGACCATGTGATGGCTCCGGTCAGTAGTGTCCGATGGAAGGGTGATCAGCTCGCCGGGGTGCCGACGAGATACTGGTGCGCATCGGTGACGTGCTGGGCCAGGTAACGCATGAACGGCGTGCCTCCGGTGCCGGTCTCGACCGGGTTGGCCGAAGAGTTCTGCTGCTGGCCACGGATGTACGTTCCCGCGTACTCCATGTGCTGACGGCGGAACTCCGTGGCCCCCTCGATGCAGCGGTCGTAGGCGGCGACGAGCGCCGCGTCGTCGGCGTGCTCCAGGACGAAGGTGCGCACCGACGTCCGCTTGCCGAACTCCTCGATCAGCGCGCGATGGGACGGCGGCATGTAGTCGCGGAGCTGGATCAGGTGCGCGCCGAGGGTGTCCTGGCTGTAGTCCATGCCCAGCACCGCGTCCAGCGCCGGGATGATGGAGCTCTGCGCGCCGGTCTCGCCACGGAACTTCTGTCCCTGGTCGCCGTAGGCGGTGACGCCTTCGTACACCACACCGTCGGGCAGTGCGGGGTTGTCCATCCACCCGAAGATGAACTGGCGTACCCGGTGGTAGTAGACGTACGGGTCGCACTTCTCCGGCATCCGCCGCAGGATGGCGATCATGTTCTCCAGCGTCTGGCCGACGGTGTCGAGGTGCGTGGCAACGGCCGCCACGTCACCGGCCGCCGCGGCGTCCTGCGCCAGCGCGGCTGCGCAGATGCCCGGGCCCGCCGACGCCTCGATGGCCACGTGCACGAGGACGAACCAGTCCTCGTCGAGCCCGCCGCGGAAGTTCTCCAGCCGTACGATGTTGCCGAGTGCGATCGGGCCGTCCGGATCCAGCCGGCGCCAGTTGTAGAGCGCGTGCGAGGCGTAGGACAGCACGGGCGGGCGGCCCAGCTTCGTCGCCGTCTCGTACCACGGTTTGGCCACGCAGGCCGGCAGTCGGTGGCGGGGTTCCTCGCCGCCGAAGACGTAGGCGTGTCCGAGATAGGAGAGCAGGAGCATCGCCCGGTTGAGCTCGTTGCGGTCGAGGTCGGCGATGTCGAGCTCGGGCAGCCGTTCGATCCACTCGTGCACCCGGCCGGCGCTGAGCACCTTCGGGAGCTCGACGGCCAGGTCCTCCCATGCCTGATAGGCCTCCGGTAGCCGCCGCACGGGATCCTCGGTCGGCAGGAAGCCGCGCTCGGTGTCCACGCCGTGCCGCGCAAGCAGATCGGATGCTGTTTCGTTCTGCACTGATCCTCCTCAAAGCCCTGTCCGGAAGGGTGTCGTGGTGTGGGAGCGGTGTCGCGGGCCGCGGCGGGCGGGGCAGGACCAGAATGCGGTCGCCGGTCAGCCGGTCGCATCATCCGACGTGGATGACGAAGTGCGGCCGAAACACCCGGTAATCCTGCGGGGCGCCACGCTTAACGGGTCGCAACAGCCGACGGCGCCATAGACGCAGGAGGATGTGTGGGCACAACCCTAGGTGTGCCTCGGGTCTGCGTCAAGCATGGATGGACGTCTCAGTGAGTTGCTCGAAATAAACGCGTCCCGATGTGTCATTAGGCCTTGACGCTCCATAGTGACGTCGGTTGTACTGCTCTCCAGAACATTGGCGGTCCTCGCATGATCATGATCATCTGACCGCCTGCCAGGCAGCGAAACGGGGGACGTTGTTCGTGATCAACATGGCTGTTGCAGCCCGGTGCGTGCCCCAGGGGGGCTGGCGCCGGGCTTTTCATGTCGCACCGGCGTCGCCGCGATCGGCGCGAACTGTGTGTGAGTCCGGTGCGACGGATGCGCGCTGAGCCGTGTTGGCCTGCGCAAACTCTGCGTCGAGGCGGCCTGCGGGAAGTTGCTGGGGGCTGTCGGCTGTGCGTGGCGTCGTCCGCAACCGACGTCAGGTCCACCTGCTCTGATCTGTCGCGTCGGCCTGCGGGATTTCTTGCCCGCGGGCTCTGACCACTGATTCTGCATTCTTCACGCAGCGTTAACGGCCGGTTATGTGACCGGCGCAGGAATGTTCTCCGCTTGTCGACGAAATTGCTGAATAACCCCGAGCTTCGCAGGTCGTGGGGCTGCTGCCCTGCATGCCTGCCGCATGGCAATTACCCACGGTTCGAAGATTTACGGGGGTAGATTAGTGCTTCGTATGGAGGATTCGGCCGCAGCCAGCCGGCCGGCGACCAGCCTTCCGCTGTCCTCGGCCCAGTCCGGGATCTGGTTCGCCCAACGACTGGAGCCGGAAAGCGCAATCTACCGAGCCAGCGAGTACCTGGAGCTGCACGGCGCCGTGGATCCCGAGATCTTCGAGCGGGCGCTGCGTACCGTGGTGGGCGAGGCGGACGCGCTGCACGTGCGCTTCGCCGAGACCGCCGACGGGCCGAGACAATCGGTGGACGGGTGTCCGCAGTGGACACTGCATCGGATCGACGTGAGCAACGCCGCTGATCCGCGCGCGGCGGCCGAGGAATGGATGCGGGCCGACCTGACCCGGCCGGTCGACCTCACCCGCGGGCCGCTGTTCACCCAGGCGCTGTTCGCCGTCGCGCCTGACCGGTGGTTCTGGTACCACGCCTACCACCACATCCTCATCGACGGTGCCGGCGGCGCACTGCTCGAACGACGGGTCGCGGAGGTCTACACCGCGCTCGCCGAGGGGCGGCCGGTGCCGCCCTCGCCGTTCGGTTCGGTGCTCGAACTGCACCGTGAACAGCGGGAGTACGAAGAGTCCGACGCCTACCTGGCCGATCGCAGGTTCTGGTTGGAGCAACTCGCCGACACACCGCCGCCGCTGGCGATGACCTCGCGCAAGCTGCACCGCTCGGCGGAGTTCGTGCGTCACCGCGACCGGCTCTCCCCGCCGGGACAGGCCGCTCTGGACCGGGCGGCGGAGACGGCGGGCGTCGGCGCGGCCCGCATCGTGATCGCGGCCATCGGCGCCTACCTGCACCGGCTGACCGGCACCCGTAGCGTGGTGCTGGGATTTCCGGTGGCCGTGCGGCGCGGCGGCGCCGGCCGTACGACGCCGGGCATGCTCGCCAACGTGCTGCCGCTACGACTGGAGATCACTCCGTCGATGGGAGTGGCGGACCTCGTCGCACAGGCCCGGATCCGCATCCGCGAGGTGCTCGCGCGCCAGCGCTTCCGTGGTGAGGAGCTGCGCCGTGAACTGGCGCTGCCGACCGGGCACCACCGGTACTTCGGGCCGATGGTCAACGTCATCCCCCTCGGGCCGGACCTGCGCTTCGGCGCGGCCACCAGCACGGCGTACAACATGTCCCGGCGGCTCATCGAGGACCTGGTCGTCACCGTCTACGACCGCGACGACGGACGCCCGATCGAGGTCGAGTGCGACGCCAACCCGGCGCTGTACGACGAGGCGACGCTCGCGGTCCGGCACCGGCAACTGATCGGTTTCCTGGAGCGGTTCGCCGCCGCCGTCGCCGACCCGCAGCAGCACGGCACGCCCGTCGGCGACGTGCCGCTGCTCGACGACGCCGAGCGGCACGAGACCCTGGTGAGCCGTAACCACACCCACCGCCCCGCGCCACCGCGGACGTTCCCCGAACTCTTCGCGGACGCGGTGGACAGGTTCGGTGACCGGCCCGCAGTCGAGTACGAGGGCACGCGGCTGACCTACCGGCAACTGGCCGAGCGGACCGACCGGCTCGCCGGCCTCCTGACCGCCAAGGGCATCGGCGCCGAGGACGTCGTCGCCGTCGTCACGCCCCGGTCGGCGGAGTTCGTCGTCGCGGTCCTCGGCGTGATGAAGGCCGGCGCCGCCTACCTGCCGATCGACCCGCAGTACCCGGCGGCGCGGATCCAGTACCTGTTCCGTGACGCGAAACCCGCCGCGGTCATCACCGCCGCGGCCACCACCGGTCCGGTGGGCGACCTGGCCGACCGTGTCGGCGTGCCACACGTGGCGCTCACCGACGGCCTGCTCGCCGCCGCTCCCGGCGCACCGGCACCCACGCCGCCCGGCGTCGCTCACTCGGCGTACGTCATCTACACCTCCGGCTCGACCGGCCTGCCCAAGGGCGTGGTCGTCTCGCACGCCGGGCTGGCCAGCCTGGCCGGCGCGTTCATCGAGCGGCTGGTCGTCACGCCGGGCGACCGGGTGCTCCAGTTCGCCTCGCCGAGCTTCGACGCCGTCGTACCCGAGATGTGCATGGGCCTGCTGGCCGGGGCGACGTTCGTCCTGGCGCCGCAGGAGCGGCTGCGGCCGGGTGCACCGTTGACGTCCCTGCTCGCCGACGGCGGCATCACGCACGTCATCCTGCCGCCGTCGGCGCTGACCGTGATGCGCCCGACCGAGGTCCCCGGCCGCGTCACCATCCTGGTGGCGGGGGAGGCGTGCCCGCCGGACCTGGCCGCCCGCTGGGCGCCCGGCCGGCGCATGGTCAACGGGTACGGCCCGACCGAGACCACGGTCTGCGCCACGATGAGCGAGCCGATGAGCGCCGCCGCGCCCATCGGTGCCCCGATCTGGAACGCCGCGGTCTACGTCCTGGACGCCCGGCTGCGGCCGGTGCCCGACGGCGTCCCCGGCGAGCTGTACGTCAGCGGCATCGGCCTGGCCCGCGGTTACCTGGGCCGCCACGGCCTGACCGCGGAGCGCTTCGTCGCCGACCCGTTCGCGGGTGCGGCGGAACAGGCCGCCCTCGCGGGCGAGGTGGGACGAGGCTCGCGGATGTACCGCACCGGCGACCTGGCGCAGTGGCGCCCCGACGGGACACTGGAATTTCTCGGCCGGGTCGACGACCAGGTGAAGGTGCGCGGCCACCGGATCGAGCTCGGCGAGATCGAGGCGGCCCTCAGCCGGCTGGACGGAGTGGGGCAGGCCGCCGTCGCGCTTCAGCCGGGCAGCGCCGGCCCCCGTCTCGTCGGCTACCTACGCGCGGCCGACGGCCGCCCGCTGGACACCGACGCGCTGCGCGCCGCGCTCGCCGAGGAACTTCCCACCCACCTCGTGCCGGCCGTACTCGTGGAGCTGGACAGCTTCCCGGTGACGCCCAGCGGAAAGGTCGATCGCAAGGCCCTTCCGGCGCCGTACGCGGACCGCCCGGCCTCGGCGGCGGCCACCCCCGGCACGGAACGGGAGGCGGCCCTGTGCGCGGTCTTCGCCGACGTGCTGCAGGTGCCCGAGGTCGGCGTCGACAGCGACTTCTTCCGGCTCGGCGGGCACTCGTTGCTTGCCGCGCAGCTCGTCCGGCGGATCAGCGAGGAGTTCGGTGTCGATGTCGGCATCGACGCGGTCTTCAACGCGCCGACCGTACGCGGACTCGCCGCGCGTTTGGACGGCCGGCCCGCTCGAAAGCCGGTCGCGGCGCTGCGCGGTGCCGGCGTCGTCTCGTCCGCGCAACGACGGCTCTGGTTCATCTACCAGCTCGACGGGCCGAGCGCCGCGTACAACATTCCTCTGCTGGTGCGGTTGCGCGGTCGGCTCGACGTCGCCGCCCTGCGCGCTGCGGTCACCGACGTGGCGGAGCGACACGAGCCGCTGCGGACGATCTTCCCGGACGAGGGTGGCGAGCCGCGGATGCGGGTGCTGCCGGCCTCCGCGGTCGCGCTGCCCGAGGCGGTGGCCGTGCCCGACGGCGAGCTGACCGCCACCCTGGCCGAGGCCGCCGCCCACCCCTTCGACCTGGCGACGGAGCCGCCGCTGCGACCGCGCCTGTTCACGGTCGCCGACGACGACCACCTGCTGCTGGTGCTGCTGCACCACATCGCCGCGGACGCCGGGTCGATCGGGCCCTTCGTCACCGATCTGGCGTACGCCTACCGGGCGCGGGTGAGCGGCACGGTGCCGTCGTGGCCGCCGCTCCCGGTGCGCTACATCGACTTCGCAGCCTGGCAACACGAGATCCTCGGCGACGTGGCCGACCCGGCCAGCATCGCGGCCCGGGATGCCGGCTACTGGCGCAAGGCCCTCGCCGGGCTGCCCGAACAGATCGACCTGCCCGGTGCCCGCACGCTGCCCGCCGAACCCACCGGTCGCGCCGCCACCGCGATGGTCCACCTGGATCCGGCGGCGCACGGCGACCTGCGCGTTCTGGGCCGCGCCGAGGGCGCCACGCAGTTCATGGTGTTGCAGGCCGGTCTTGCGGCGCTGCTGACCCGTCTCGGCTCCGGCACCGACATCCCCGTCGGCATCCCGGTCGCCGGGCGCACGGAGGACGCCGTCGCCGGTCTGGTCGGGCTCTTCGTCAACACCGTGGTGCTGCGAGCGGACACCGCGGGCAACCCGACGTTCCGCGAGCTGCTCCGGCGGGTCCGCGACACCGGTCGGGACGCCCTGGCGCACCAGCGGCTGCCGTTCGAGACGCTCGTCAGCGTGCTCAACCCGGCCCGGGTGGCCGGTGGGCACCCGCTGTTCCGGGTCATGCTCGCCCTGGACAGCTCCTCGGCGGCGTCGCCGGACCTGCCGGACGTCACCGCCGAGGTGTCGGTGATCGACGCCGGCGTGGCCAAGTACGACCTGTCCCTGAACGCGCGGGAGCTGCCCGAGGGCGGGATCACGATCGGCGTCGAGTACAGCCTCGACCTGTTCGAACCCGGCGCGGCCGAGGCGCTCGCCGACCGGCTGGTGCGGCTGCTCGTCGCCGCGGCGTCCGCACCGGACCGCCCGATCGGCGCGCTGTCGCTTCTCGCGCCGGCCGAGCACGAGCGCCTGGTGCACACCTGGAACGACACCGGCCGCCCGGCAGAGCTCACCGACGTCGTCGAGGCGGTGCGTGCGCACGCGCGGAGCGGGCCCGACACGGTGGCGGTGGAGGACGCGGCGGGACCGGTGACCTACCGCGAACTGGTAGGCCGGGCCGACGCGGTGACCGGACAACTGCTCGCTGCGGGTACCCCTGCCGAGGGGCGGGTCGCGGTCCTCGCGCCCCGTGGAACCGGCGTGATCACCGCACTGCTCGGCGCTCTCGGCGCGGGTGCTGCGTACGTGCCGCTCGACCCGGCCGCACCCGAGGCCCGCAACGCCGCCCTGCTCGCCGACACCGGCGCCGGAACCGTGCTCGCCGACCCGACGCTGAGCGAGTACGCCGAGCGCGTGGTGGCACTGTCCGGACGCGACGTGCGGGTGCTGAACCTCGACGGTCGGACCGCCGGCGGCCCCGCGAACGCGGTGCCCCGGCCTGATCTCGGTCTCGCCTATGTCCTCTTCACCTCCGGCTCCACGGGCCGCCCGAAGGGTGCGATGGTGCACCGGGCCGGCATGGCCAACCATCTGGAGGCGAAAGTCGAGGAGCTCGGGCTGACCGGGCAGGACATCGTGATCCAGAACGCCCCGCTCACCTTCGACATCTCGATCTGGCAGATGCTCGCGCCGCTGGTCGTCGGCGGCCGGGTGCACGTGCCGGACCAGGACACCGTCACCGACCCGGTCGCGCTGTTCCGGCTCGCCGCGCACGAGGCGGTGACGGTGCTGGAGGTCGTGCCCTCCGTACTGCGGGTCGCGCTCGACGCCTGGGACGACGGCGACCCGGCGCCGCCACTGCCGGCGCTGCGCGCGCTCATGGTGACCGGCGAGGAACTCGCCTACGACCTCTGCGACCGGTGGTTTGCCCGGTACCCGGCCATCGACCTGGTCAACGCGTACGGTCCCACCGAGTGCGCCGACGACGTGACGCACGCGCGGCTCACCTCGGCGTCGCTCAACGGACACGCTTCGGTGCCGATCGGCACCGCGATTCGCAACACTCGGCTGTACGTGTTGGGGCCGAGCCTCGACGTCCTGCCCGCCGGGATCCCCGGTGACCTCTACGTCGGCGGCGTCGGCGTCGGCCGGGGATACCTCGGCGACCCGGCGACCACGGCACGCACGTTCATCGCCGACCCGTTCGCGCCGCAACCCGGCGGCCGGCTCTACCGCACCGGCGATCGGGCCCGCTACCGGGCCGACGGCGCGCTGGAGTTCCTCGGCCGCGACGACTTCCAGGTCAAGATCCGCGGCCAGCGGGTCGAGCTCGGTGAGGTGGAGAGTCACCTGCGCGCGCTGCCGGAGGTCACCGACGCCGTGGTGACGGTGGTCCGCGACGCCGACGGGCGCGACCGCCTGGCCGGTTACCTGGTCGGTCCCGGTGACTACGGGCAGGTTCGCAAAGAGCTGTCCAGGGAACTGCCGGAGCACATGGTCCCGAGCGTGTTCGTCACGCTCGACGCGTTGCCGCTGACCGCCAACGGCAAGCTCGACCGGGCGGCACTGCCGGTGCCCGTCGTGGCCGGGACCAGCGGGCGGTCCGGTCGCGGGCCGGTGGAGGAGATCATCGCCGGAGTCTTCGCCGACGTCCTCGGGATCTCCCGGGTCGGCGTCGACGACAGCTTCTTCGAGCTGGGCGGGCACTCCCTGCTGGCCACCCGCGTGATGAGCCGGCTGCGGCAGGTACTGGGCGTGGAGCTGCCGGTGCGGGCGCTGTTCGACGCGCCGACCGCCGCCGCCCTGGCCGGCCGGACCGCGACCGCCCGCGACCGGGCCCGGCCCGCGCTGACCGCCCGGCCCCGCCCCGACGTGGTGCCGCTGTCGTACGCGCAGCGCCGGCTGTGGTTCCTCAACCGGCTCGAAGGAGCCAAGGCCACGTACAACATCCCGTTCGTGGTCCGGATCGACGGCGCTCTCGACCGGGCCGCGCTGCGGGCGGCGCTCGCCGACCTCGTGGTTCGCCACGAGAGCCTGCGGACGCTCTACCCCGAGGTCGACGGGGCACCCCGGCAGGTGGTGCTGCCGCCCGGCGCCGGTGTGCCGGACCTGCCCGTGCGCGACTGCGCACCGGAACGGGTCACGGCCGAGGTCGCGGAACTGGCCGGCGCGGGCTTCGACCTCACCGCCGAACCGCCGGTGCGGGCCTGGCTGCTGGCCACCGGCACCGACCGGCACGTCCTCGTCCTGGTGCTGCACCACATCGCCGGGGACGGTTGGTCCACCGGGCCGCTGGCCCGGGACCTCTCCACCGCGTACGCGGCGCGCCGCTCCGGCCTCGCGCCACGGTGGACGCCGCTGCCGGCGCAGTACGCCGACTACGCGCTCTGGCAGCGCGAGTGGCTCGGCAGCGAGCAGGACCCGGACAGCCCGATCGCCCGGCAGATGGCGTACTGGACGCGGGCCCTCGCGGACCTGCCCGAGGAGTTGGCCCTGCCGGTCGACCGGCCCCGGCCGGCGGTGCCGTCGGAGCGGGCGGGCCTGCTCCGCTTCGCCCTCGACGCGCAACTGCACGCCGACGTCGCCGCGCTCGCCAGGTCGACCGGTACGACGGTCTTCATGGTGCTGCACGCGGCGCTCGCCGCACTGTTCACGCGGCTCGGCGCGGGCACCGACGTGCCGATCGGCGGGTCGGTCGCCGGCCGCACCGACGAGGCCCTCGACGACCTGATCGGGTTCTTCGTCAACACCCTCGTCCTGCGCACCGACACCGGCGGCGACCCGGCCTTCACCGAGTTGCTGGCCCGCGTCCGCGAGACCGACCTGGCCGCCTACGAGCACCAGGACCTGCCGTTCGAACGCCTCGTGGAGATGCTCAACCCGGCCCGGACCCTGTCGCGCCACCCGCTGGTGCAGGTGAAGCTGATCCTCCAGAACGTGGTGCGGTCCAGCTTCGAGCTGGCCGGTCTCGACGTCGAGCTCGACCCGGTCGATCCGGAGATGGCGAAGTTCGACCTGCTGCTGACCGCCGTGGAGCGGGCCGCGCCGGATGGCACCCCGCTCGGCATCGACGGCGCGGCGAGCTATGCCGCCGACCTGTTCGACGAGGCAACCGTCGAGCTGCTGCTGGAGCGCTACCTGCGGCTCCTGCGCGCGTTCGTGGCCGACCCGGCGACCCGGATCGGGTCGGCGCCGTTGCTGTCGAACGAGGAACGCCGCGCCGCGCTGGCAGCGGCGGCCGGTCCGCGGCAGCCGGTGAACGGCGAGACTCTCGTCGACCTGTTCGCCGCCCAGGTGGCGCGCACGCCCGACGCCCCGGCGGTGCACTGCGGCACCGAGAGCTTGACGTACGCGGCGCTGGACGAGCGGGCCGGGCGGCTGGCCCATGCCCTCGTGGCGCGGGGAGCCGGACCGGAGCGCGTCGTGGCGATGGCTGTGCCCCGCTCGGCCGAGCAGGTCGTGGCGGTGCTCGCGGTGCTGCGCAGCGGCGCGGCGTACCTGCCGCTGGACGCCGCGCTGCCGGCCGGGCGGGCGGCGGCCGTGCTCACCGAGGCGGCGCCGTGCCTGCTGCTCACCACCGGCGAGGTGGCCGACCGATGGGCAGCCGACGTCCCCACGCTGATCCTCGGTGGCGACGACGCCGACGGCGGCGACGCGCCCTGGCCGGCCGGGCCGCCCGGCGACCGGCACGCCGCGTACGTCATCTACACCTCCGGCTCGACCGGACGACCCAAGGGCGTCGTCGTGGAGCACCGCTCCGTCGTGGACTACGCCAGGCGCGCCGCCGGGTCGTACCCGGGAATCGACGGCGTGAGCCTGCTGCACTCACCGATCGCCTTCGACCTGGTCGCCACGACGCTCTACGGCTCGCTGCTGGCCGGCGGCTGCCTGCACGTGGCCGACCTGGACGACACCACCGTGCCGCCGACCGGCCGGTACACGTTCCTCAAGGCCACCCCGAGCCACCTGCCGCTGCTGGCCACCCTGCCGGAGGCCTGCTCGCCCACCGCGACGCTGATGCTCGGCGGCGAGGCGCTCACCGGTGAGCTGCTGCGGCAGTGGCGGGAACGGCACCCGGACGTCACCGTCGTGAATCACTACGGACCGACCGAGGCAACCATCGGCTGCCTGGACCACCACATCCCGCCCGGCGTCACGCCCGGGCCGGGACCGGTGCCGATCGGCCGCCCGATGGCCAACACCGGCGCCTACGTTCTCGACGCGTTCCTCAACCCGGTGCCCGACGGCGTCGCCGGTGAGCTGTACATCGGCGGGACCGGCCTCGCTCGCGGCTACCTGCGGCGACCCGGCCTGACCGCCGAACGCTTCGTTCCCGACCCGTTCACGCCCGGCGAACGGATGTACCGCACGGGCGACCTGGTGCGACGCGGTGCCGACGGGACCGTCGAATACCTGGGCCGCACCGACGACCAGGTCAAGGTGCGCGGGTTCCGGATCGAACCCGGTGAGGTGTCCGCCGTGCTCACCGCGCATCCGGCGGTGTCGGCCGCCGCCGTGGTCGTGCGCGAGGACCAGGCGGGGGAGAAGCGGCTCGTCGGCTACGCCGTGACGGCGGTCGATCCCGAGCAGCTGCGCGCGCACCTGGCCGAACGGCTGCCCGAGTACCTCGTGCCAGCCGTCGTCGTGCCGGTCGACGCCCTGCCGCTGACCGCCAACGGCAAGCTGGACCGCCGGGCGCTACCCGCGCCGGTCGCCACCGGCCGGGCCCACCGGCGCCGACCGCGCAGCCCCCAGGAGGAGATCCTGTGCGGGCTCTTCGCCGAGCTGCTCGACGTCGCCGACGTCGGCATCGACGAGAACTTCTTCGACCTCGGCGGGCACTCGTTGCTGGCGATGCGACTGCTCAGCCGGATCCGCTCGGTGTTCCGGGCGGAGCTGTCGATCCGGGCGATCTTCGACGCGCCGACGGTGGTGGCGCTCGCCGAACGGCTCAAGGCCGCCGGTGGCCGCACCCGCCCCGCCGTGACGGCCGCCGAGCGGCCCGAGGTCGTGCCGTTGTCCTACGCACAGCGCCGGCTGTGGTTCCTCAACCGGCTCGAAGGGCCGAACGCGACGTACAACATCCCGCTGGTGCTGCGCCTCACCGGAGCCCTGGACCGGCTCTCCCTGACCGCGGCGCTGGCCGACGTGGTGGCCCGGCACGAGAGCCTGCGTACCGTCCTGCCGGAGGTCGACGGCCTTCCCCGGCAGGTGGTCCTGTCGCCGGCCGCGGCCGCCACCGAGCTGGCCGTGCGCGACTGCACCGACGAGGAACTCGCGGCAACCGTCGCGGGGCTGGTGAACCGCGGCTTCGACCTGACCACCGACCTCCCGCTGCGTGCCACGCTGCTCGTCCTCGGCCCGCGGGAACACGTGCTCGTCGTGGTCGTGCACCACGTGGCCGGCGACGGCTGGTCCCTTGGGCCGTTCGGCCGCGACCTGGCGCACGCGTACCGGGCCCGGCGGGCCGGTGGCGTGCCGACCTGGGCGTCGCTGCCGGTCCAGTACGCGGACTACGCGCTGTGGCAGCACCGGTGGCTGGGCGACGAGGACGACCCGGGAAGCCCGCTCGCGCAGCAACTGGCCTACTGGACGATCGCGCTCGCCGGAGCTCCCCAGGAGCTGTCTCTGCCGACCGACCGGGTACCGCCGGCCGTACCGACCCACCGCGGTGACTCGGTGCCGTTCGCCCTCTCGCCGCAGGTCCACCGCGGCCTCCTGGCCCTGGCGCGGTCGACGGGGACGAGTGTGTTCATGGTGGTGCAGGCGGCGCTGGCGGCGTTGCTGACCCGGTTGGGTGCGGGGTCGGACGTGCCGATCGGTACGCCGGTGGCGGGTCGGTCCGACGATGCGCTCGACGAGTTGGTGGGGTTCTTCGTCAACACGGTGGTGTTGCGGACGGACACGGGTGGGGATCCGTCGTTCCGGGAGTTGCTGGGCCGGGTGCGGGAGGCCGACCTGGCGGCGTACGGGTATCAGGATCTGCCGTTCGAGCGTCTGGTGGAGGTGCTCAACCCGGTGCGGTCCCTGGCGCGGCATCCCCTCTTCCAGGTCATGCTGATCCTGCACAGCGCCACACCCGTCAGCTTCGACCTCGACGGTTTCGAGATCGAACCAATCCACGTCGAGGCCGCCACCGCCAAGTTCGACCTGTCCTTCAGCCTCACCGAGCAGCGTGACGCCGAGCTGAACCCGGCCGGCGTCCACGGCCTCGTGGAGTACGCCACCGACCTGTTCGACCGCGCGACCGTCGAGACCGTCGCGGCCCGGCTGGCCCGGCTGCTCGACGCCGTCGTCGCCCAGCCCGAGACCCGCATCAGCGCCATCGACCTGCTGGGCGCCGAGGGGCGGGACGAGCTGCTGGTCAGCGGCAGCGGCGCCACCCGGCCGGTACCCGACGGCACCCTGCCCTCGCTGTTCCGCGCCCAGGTCGCCCGTGAGCCCGACCGGATCGCCCTCGTGCACGGCGACACGACGCTCACCTACGCCGAACTCGACCGCCGCTCCGACCGGCTGGCCGCCGCGCTCGTCGCCCGCGGAATGGCCCCCGAGGCCCGGGTGGCGGTGCTGATGAGCCGTTCGTGGCAGTACCCCGTGGCCGTACTGGGCGTGTTGAAGGCCGGCGGAAGCTACCTGCCGCTGGACCCCCGGAACCCGTCCGCGCGGCTGCGCCGCATGATCGCCGAGACCGGTGCGGTGGCGCTCATCACCGACCGTGAACACCTGATCGACGAGCCGCCGCTGCACCCGCAGACGCTCCTGGCCGACGAGTCCGGTCCGGACGCCCACGACGGACCGCCGGTCGAGGTCCGGCCCGGGCAGCTCGCCTACGTGCTCTACACCTCAGGTTCCACCGGCACCCCGAAGGGCGTCGCGGTCACCCACCGCAGCGTTGTCGACCTGGTCGCCGACAGGTGGTGGCAGCACGGACCCGACGACCGGGTCCTCATGCACTCGCCGTACGTCTTCGACGCCTCGACCTACGAGCTGTGGGGACCGCTGCTGACCGGCGGCCGGGTCGTCGTGGCCGACGGCGACGGCATGGACCTGGCCGCGCTGGCGGACACGATCGTGCGGCACGGTGTCACCCGGCTGCTCATGGCCGAAGGCCTGTTCCGCCTGCTCGCCACCGAGCACACCAATGCGCTGGCCGGCGTGTGCGATGTCTACGTCGGCGGCGACACGATGTCGCCGGCCATCGCCTCGCGCGTGCTCGCCGCCCACCCCGGTCTGCGGCTGACCAACAGTTACGGTCCGACCGAGACCACGCTCGCCGTCGTGCACCACGAGCTGACCCGGCCGCTGCCCGCCGAGCGTCCGGTGCCGATCGGCCGCGCGATGGACAACACCCGGCTGTACGTGCTGGACGACCGGCTCGCGCCCGCGCTGCCCGGTACGCCGGGTGAGCTCTACGTGGCCGGTGAGGGGCTCGCCCGCGGCTACCTGGGCCGCGCCGGGCTGACCGCTGAACGCTTCGTCGCCGACCCCTTCGCCATCGAAGGTGCCGTCGGCGCCAGGATGTACCGCACCGGCGACACCGTGCGGCAACGGTCCGACGGCGAGCTGGAGTTCCTCGGCCGCACCGACGACCAGGTGAAGGTGCGCGGGTTCCGGATCGAGCTGGGCGAGGTGGAGGCGGCCCTCGCCGCCTGCCCGGGCGTCGGGCAGTCCGCCGTGCTGGTCCGCGAGGACCGGCCGGGTGAGCGGGCGCTGGTGGGCTACGTGGCGCCGGCCCGCGGAGCCGGGGCCACGACGATGCCCGACGTCGCCGTCATCCGCGACCGGATCGCCGAGGCGCTGCCGGACTACATGGTTCCGGCGGTACTGATCGCGGTACCCCGGATCCCGCTCAACACCAACGGCAAGGCCGACCGGGCGGCGCTGCCGGCCCCCACGGTGATGCCGACCGCCGAGGGCCGCAAGCCACAGACTCAGACCGAAGAGGTGCTGACGGCCATCGTCGCAACGCTGCTGCAACAGCCAACGGTGTGGCCGAACGATAATTTCTTCGCCATCGGCGGCGACAGCATCGTCGCCATCCAACTGGTGAGCCGGGCCCGCGCCGCCGGCATCGTGATCACCCCACGGGACGTGTTCCGACACCAGACCGTCGCCGACCTCGCCCGGGTCGCGCGTGTCGACGAGAACCCCGCGGGGACCGGTCCGGCCGCGGCCGACGGTGTCGGCGAGGTGCCCGAGACACCGGTGATGGGTTGGCTGCGCGAACTCGGTGGACCGATCGCCGGGTTCAACCAGTCCGTCCTCCTGGCGGTGCCCCCTGGGCTCGGGCTGCAGAGACTGACGGTGGCGGTGCAGGCTCTGGCGGATCACCACGACCTGCTCCGCGCCCGGCTGCTGCGCGACGGTCCGGCCTGGCGCCTGGCTGTGCCGCCGGTCGGCGCGGTGCGGGTGGACGACTGGGTGCGCCGCGTCACCGTCCAAGCTGTCGAAGGCTCGGTCTTCCGCAACCTGGTGGCCGCCGAGGGCGAGCGCGCCCGGTGCCGCCTCGATCCCGACGCGGGGGTGATGGCGCAGTTCGTCTGGTTCGACCCGGGCCCGGATCGGCCCGGTCGGCTGTTGCTCGTCATGCACCACCTGGTGGTCGACGGGGTCTCCTGGCGCATTCTCGTGCCGGACCTGGCGGCGGCCTGGGAGGCCGTCGCCGCCGACCGACCGGTGCGGCTGGAACCGGTCGCCACCTCCTTCCGCCGCTGGGCGCAGACCCTCACCGAGCACGCCCACCGCCCCGAGCGGCTCGCCGAGCTGGAGTTGTGGAGCGGGGTGACGCAACGACCCGACCCCCTCGCTGTGGCCTACCCGCTCGACCCGGCCCGCCATCGGGCGGGCGGCGTGCGGTCGGTGACGGTGCCGGTGCCCGGTGACCTCACCGCGGACCTGCTGACCGGTGTGCCCGCGGCCTATCACGCCCGGATCGACGACGTCCTGCTCACCGCGCTGGGGATCGCGGTCGCCCGGTGGCGGAACGGCATGGTTCCCGACGCCGACGACGAGACCTCGGTGGTCGTCGCGGTCGAGGGACACGGCCGCGAGGCGGTGGACCCGGAGCTCGACGTGAGCCGCACGGTCGGCTGGTTCACCTCGCTGCACCCCGTGCGGATCGATCCTGGAGCACTGGCGCCGAACGCGGTCGAGACGGCCGGTCCCGACCTTGGCGAAGCCCTCAAGCGGGTCAAGGAGCAACTGCGCGCGTTCCCCGACAAGGGCATCGGCTACGGGCTCCTGCGGTACCTCAACCCGGAGACCTCGGCCCGGCTCGCGGCCGCATCGCCGCCGGTCGCGTTCAACTACCTCGGCCGGTTGCGCACCGGCGGCGACGGCGGACCGGAGGCGACCGGCTGGACCGGCGTGGCCGGCGGGCCCTACGTCGCGGCGACCGACCCGGACCAGCCGGTGGCGTACCCGCTCGCAGTCAGCGCGGCGACCTACGACGGCGCGGACGGCCCGAGGCTGAGCACCACCTGGGCGTGGCCGGACGGGCTCTTCGACGAGGAGCGGGTGCGGGCGCTGGCCGAGCTCTGGGTCACCGTGCTCGACGCGATCGCCACGCACGCACTCCGCCCCGGCAGCGGCGGCTCGACGCCGTCGGACCACCCCCTCGTCCAGCTCAGCCAGGAGGAGCTGGACGAGCTCGAAGCCGAATGGGGCGCCTGACGCCACCACCGTCCGCACGGACGCTACGAAGAGGAGTGCCGCCATGACCGACAGCGAGCCGTGGAAGCCGCTGGAGATCAGCCCGTCCGACATCGGAGCCCAGCCGGGTGCCGACGGCCTGCTCGCCTGGCTGTCCGCCCAGGACATCGGGGGTCTGCTGGTCGAGCACAAGGCGCTGGTGTTCCGCGGATTCGGGGTCGCCCCGGCGACGCTGAACCCGGTGATCGACATGCTGCTGCCCAACCGGTTGGCCTACGTGCACGGCAACTCGCCGCGCACCAAGGTCGGTGACAACCTGTACACCTCGACGGACTATCCGCCGGAGTTCACCATCTCCATGCACAACGAGATGTCGTACGCCGCGCGCTGGCCCGCCCGGCTCATCTTCTTCTGCCAGCAGGCGCCCACCAGCGGCGGCGCCACCCCGGTCGTCGACGGCCGGCTCTGGCTGGACGCCATCCGCCCCGAGGTGCGCGAGGCGTTCGCCGGCGGGGTCCGCTACGTCCAGAACCTGCACGGCGGCCTCGGGCTCGGCAAG
This sequence comes from Micromonospora sp. NPDC047730, assembly GCF_043204765.1. Lineage (NCBI taxonomy): Bacteria > Bacillati > Actinomycetota > Actinomycetes > Micromonosporales > Micromonosporaceae > Micromonospora > Micromonospora sp. NPDC047730. The sequence goes on from NZ_JBIDCU010000010.1 coordinate 232,700, forward strand.
AGCTGGCAGGCCACCTTCGAGACCGACGACCGGGACGAAGTCGAGGCGTTCCTCAAGGACACCGACGCCGAGTGGGAGTGGCGGGCCGACGACACGCTCTGGATCAGCCAGGTCCGTCCGGCCACCATCCGCCACCCCGTCAGCGGCCTCGAGGTCTGGTTCAACCAGGCCGACCAGTGGCACGTCGCGGGTCTCGGTGAGGAGGCCGCCGACCTGATGGAGCTGCTGAGCGAGGACGAGGCGCCCCAGTCGGCCCAGTTCGCCGACGGCAGTCCGATCCCCGCCGAGTGGATCGTCCACATCCAGCAGGCCGGTCTGAAGCACGCGGTCGACGTCGACTGGCGCGAGGGCGACCTCATGGTCATCGACAACGTGCTCGTCGGGCACGGTCGCCGGCCGTACGCGGGCCAGCGCCGCGTGCTCGTCGCTATGTCGGACTGAGCCGCCCTCCCACCGCCGCCACCCATCGACCGGAAGGCACACCACCGCGATGCAGTCAGGGATCTCGGAGATTCTGCCGTTGTCGCCGTTGCAGGAAGGCCTGCTGTTCCACAGCGTGTACGACGACGGGACCGACGTCTACACGGTGCAGATGGCCCTCGACCTGGCCGGCGAGCTCGACGCCGAGCGCCTGCGGACGGCGGCGGAGGCGCTGCTGGACCGGCATCCCCACCTGCGCGCCGCGTTCCGTTACCAGCGGGCGGACCGCATGCTCGCGGTGGTACCCAGGAAGGCGGCGCTGCCGTGGGTCGTACGCGACCTCGGTGGACTGACGGAGGTCGAGGCCGACGAGGAGTTGCGGCGGCTGGCCGACGACGAGCGGGCGCACCGGTTCGACCTCGGTGCACCGCCGCTCATGCGATTCGTGCTCGCCGCCCGCGGCGTCGGGCGGCACCGGCTGGTCGTCACGATCCACCACATTCTGCTCGACGGCTGGTCGATGCCCTTGCTGCTGCGGGAGCTGTTCGCGCTCTACGGTTCGCGCGGCGACCTGGCTGTGCTGCCGCCCGCCACGCCGTACCGGGAGTATCTGAGCTGGCTCGCGGGTCGCGACCGGGACGCCGCGGCGCAGGCATGGCGGACGGCGTTCGCCGGGGTCGACGAACCGACCCGCCTGGCGCCGACGGACCCGGGCCGGCGCAGCGCGATGCCGGAGCGGCTGGTGCGGCCGCTGCCGGCCGACCTGAGCAGCGCCCTGCGGGAGCGGGCCGCGGCGGCCGGGCTGACGGTGGGGACCGTGCTCCAGACCGCGTGGGCCACGGTGCTCGGGGGGCTCACGGGGCGCACCGACGTGGTCTTCGGCGCCATCGTGGCGAGCCGGCCCGCGGAGCTGCCGGGCAGCGAGACGATGATCGGCCTGCTGCTGGACACCGTCCCGGTCCGGGTCCGGCTGGACCCGGCGCGGGCCTGGACGCAGATCGCCGCGCGGCTGCAGGACGAGCAGGCGGGCCTGCGCGAGCACCAGCACCTCGGGCTGGCGCGCATCCAACAGGTCGTCGGCGGGGAACTGTTCGACACCGCGTTCGTCTACGAGAACTACCCGGTCTCCGACCGCGGCGCGGAGGTCGCTCCCGGCCTCCGGGTGGTCGGGCTGCACGGGCGCGACGCCACGCACTACCCGCTCACCCTGGTCGCCGCCAACGCCGGCGACGACCTCGTTCTGCGGGTGGACCACCGGGCGGACCTGATCGGCGTGGACGTCGCGGAGAAAGTCCTCGACCGGCTGACGCGCGCACTGACGGCGATGGCCGCCGACCCGGACCTGATCCTCGCCCGCATCGACACCCTCGAACCGGCCGAACGGGAGCGGATCCTGACCGGCTGGAACGACACCGCGCACCCGCTGCCGCCGGCCACCCTGCCGGCGCTGTTCGAGGCCCAGGTCTCGCGCAGCCCGGAGCACCCGGCGCTGGTGTTCGAGGGCGAGACCCTCACGTACGCGCAGTTCAACGAGCGGGCGAACCGCCTGGCGCACCTGCTCGTCGCGCGCGGCGTCGGGCCGGAGCGCACCGTCGCGGTCGCCGTGCCGCGCAGCGCCGACCTGCTCGTCGCGCTGTACGCCGTGCACAAGGCCGGTGGCGCCTACGTGCCGCTGGACACCGGCTATCCGGCCGAGCGGCTGGCGTTCATGCTCGCCGACGCCGCACCGGTGTGCGTGCTCACCGTCGGGTCCGTCGCCGGTGAGCTGCCGGGCGGCACGCCTACGGTCGTGCTGGACGACCCGGCGCTGCACGAGCACCTCGCCGCCCAGCCCGCCACCGACCCGGTCACGGCGCTGCTGCCCGGTCACGCGGCGTACGTCATCTACACCTCCGGCTCGACCGGGCGGCCCAAGGGCGTCGTGGTCGCGCACGAGGCCGTCGCGAACCGCCTGCGGTGGGGTCAGGACCGCTATCCCCTCACCGCCGAGGACCGGGTGATGCAGAAGACCCCGGTCAGCTTCGACGTGTCGGTCTGGGAGTTGTTCTGGCCGCTCCAGGCCGGCGCCACCCTGGTGATCGCGCGACCGGACGGTCACCGCGACGCGGCCTACCTGGCCGAGCTCATCGACCGGGAACGGGTCACCACCGTCCACTTCGTGCCGGTCCTGCTCGACGTCTTCCTCCGCGAACCGGCCGCCGCCCGGCTCGGCACGCTGCGCCGGGTGCTGTGCAGCGGCGAGGCCCTGTCCGCCGAGGTCGCCGAGCGGTTCCACCGCACCGTCGATGCCGAGCTGCACAATCTCTACGGGCCCACCGAGGCCGCTGTGGAGATCATCGCCTGCGAGGTCCCGGCGGAGGCGACCGGCCAGGCCGTGCCGATCGGCCGCCCGGTGTGGAACAGCCGGATCTACGTGCTCGACGCCGCGCTGCGGCCGGTGCCGCCGGGGGTGACCGGCGAGCTGTACCTGGCCGGCGCGCAGCTGGGCCGCGGATACCTGCGCCGGCACGGTCTCACCGCCGACCGGTTCGTCGCCGATCCGTTCGCCGGTGGCGGCGCACGGATGTACCGCACCGGCGACCTCGTGTCCTGGCGTGCCGACGGCATCCTGGACTATCTCGGTCGCGCCGACGGCCAGGTGAAGGTGCGCGGCCAGCGGGTCGAACTCGGCGAGATCGAGGCGGCGCTCGCCGCGTGCCCGGGAGTGGCCCGCGCGGTGGTGCTGTTCCGCGTCGACCGCTCCGGCGGCCAACGGCTGGTCGCCTACGTGGTTCCCGACGGCCCGGCCCCGGCCCTCGCGGGCCTCCAGGACCGCCTGCGGCGGCGGCTACCGGAGTACATGGTGCCGACGGCGCTGGTGACGCTGGACGAGTTCCCGCTCAACCCGAGCGGCAAGCTGGACCGGCGGGCCCTGCCCGCGCCGGCGTCCGGTCCCGCCACGACCGGCGCGCCGCGTACGCCCGAGGAGGCGGTGATCTGCGAGGCAGTCGCGGCCGTCGTCGGCGTCCCGCAGGCCGGCCCGGACGACAACTTCTTCGACCTCGGCGGCGACAGCATCCTCGCCATCGCGCTCGTGGCCCGGCTGCGTAAGGCCGGCGTGCGGCTGACTCCGCGCGACATCTTCCAGAACCCCACCGCGGCCGCGCTGGCGACGGTTGCCGCCGAGCAGACGCAACCGGCTGCGGAGCCCGCCGACGACGGTACGGGCGACGCGCCGCTGACCCCGATCATGCACGCGTTCCGCGAGCGTGGCGGGCCGTTCGAGCGGCTGGCCCAGTCGATGCTGCTGCGCGTGCCGGCCGGCCTGGACGCCGACCGGCTCACCGCCGTCCTGCGCGCGGTGCTCGACCACCATCCCGTGCTGCGCGCCCGGCTCGCCGACGGTCAAGACGGCAGGCCGGTGCTGCGGATCGGGCCGCCCGGCAGCGTCGACGCCGCCGGGCTGCTGCGCCGGGTCGACGTCGCGGCCCTCGGCGACGCGGACGCCGTCGCGCTCCTGGCCGGACAGGCCGCGACCGCCAAGGGTGAGCTGGACCCGGCGCACGGGCGGATGGTCCGGGCGGTCTGGTTCGACGCCGGCCCCGACCGGCCCGGCCGGCTGCTGCTGGTGCTGCACCACCTCGTCGTCGACGGGGTCTCCTGGCGGGTGCTGCTGCCCGACCTGGCACAGGCGTGGACCGCGGTCGCGGCGGGGGAGCCGGTCGTCCTGCCGCCCGGCGGCACCTCGTTCCGGCGCTGGGCCACCGCGCTGCGGGCCGCCTCGGCCGATCCGGCGCGGGCGGCCGAGGCCGAGTGGTGGGCGGCGATGCTCCGCGAACCGGAGCCGCTGATCGGCGGCCGGCCGCTGGATGTCACGCGCGACACCGCGCAGACGTTGCGCACCCTCAACCTGGAGCTGCCACCGGCGGTGGCCGGGCCGCTGCTCAGCTCGGTGCCGGCCGCCCTTCACGCCCGGGTCAACGACGTGCTGCTGGCGGCCCTCGCCCTCGCGGTCACGCAGTGGCGCCGCTCCCGCGGCCAGGACAGCCACGCCGGCGTGCTGGTCGACCTGGAGGGGCACGGACGCGGTGAGCTGTTGCCCGGGGCCGACCTGTCCCGGACGGTCGGCTGGTTCACCTCGCTGTACCCCGTCCGCCTCACCGGCGCCCCGGCCGACGCGACCGGCCGGTGGGCACCGCAGGCGCTGGACCGTACGGTGGCCGCGGTCAAGGACCTGCTGGCCGGGCTGCCCGACGACGGCCTCGGCTACGGCATTCTGCGTTACGGCGGCGCGGCCGCCGGCGCGCGGCTCGCCGGTTCGCCGCGCCCGCAGATCGGCTTCAACTACCTCGGCCGTATCGGCTCCGGCTCCACGGACGGCGGCGGGGAATGGCAGCCCGACCCGGCGCTCGCCGCGCTCGGCACCGACCGGGGCGGCGAGCTGCCCCCTGCCCACGCGATCGAGCTGAACCTCTTCGCCCAGGACGGGTCGGACGGCCCGCGGCTGATCACCTCGTTGACCTGGCCGCAGACGCTGCTCGGCGAGGCGGACGTCCGTGAGCTGGGCGAACTCTGGCAGCGTGCGGCCCGCGCGTTGGTGGACCGGGCGGCCGCGCCGGGCGTCGGCGTCGCCGCCCGCGCCGCGTCGGACTTCCCGCTCGTCACGCTGGGTGCCGACGAGATCGCCCTGCTGCTCGGCCAGCACCCGGGCGCCGCCGACCTGCTGCCGCTGGCGCCGCTGCAGAAGGGGTTGCTGTTCCACACGCTCTTCGACGAGAACGCGCCTGACGTCTACATGGTGCAGACGGTCCTGGACATCACCGGGCCGCTGGACAGCGCCGCCCTGCGCGCCGCCGCCGGCGTGGTGCTGCGCCGCCATGACAACCTGCGGGCGGCTTTCTGCCATGAGGGTCTGCGCGAGCCCGTGCAGGTGATCCTCGCCGAGGTGGACACACCCTGGCGCGAGGTCGACCTGACGGGCCTGCCCGAAGCGGAGATCGCGGCCGAGGCCGACCGGCTCACCCGGGAGGACCGGCGGACCCGCTTCGACCTGGGGCGGGCGCCACTGCTGCGGTTCACCCTGCTGCGCACCGGCCCGCAGCAGCACCGGTTCATCGTCAGCACCCACCACATCCTGGTCGACGGCTGGTCCCGCCCCATCCTGATGGAGGAACTCTTCCTGCTGTACCGGCATGGCGACGGGCGGCGGTTGGCGCCGGCCGGCCGCTACCGGGACTTCCTCGCCTGGCTCGCCCGTCACGAGCGCACCGAGGCCGAAGCCCGCTGGCGGGAGGCCCTCGACGGCCTCGACGGGCCGACCCTGCTCGCCCCCGCCGACCGGGCCCGTCGGCCACTGCGCCCGGAGTCGACCTCGATCGAGATGCCCGAGGCGGAGACCGAGGCGCTGGCGTCGGTCGCCCGCGGGCTCGGCGTCACCGTCAACACCGTCGTGCAGAGCGCCTGGGCGCTGCTGCTGCGCTCGGCCACCGGCCGCGACGACGTCTGCTTCGGCGCCACCGTGGCCGGACGCCCGCCGGAGGTCCCCGGCGTCGAGCGGATGGTGGGCCTGTTCATCAACACCGTGCCGGTCCGGATCCGGCCGCACGCCGCGGACACCCTCGGCGATCTGGCGCGGCGGGTGCAGGCGGAGCAGTCGGCGCTGATGGCGCACCAGCACCTCAGCCTCGCCGACATCCAGCAGATGGTCGGAGCCGAGGAGCTCTTCGACACCGCGGTGGCGTTCGAGAGCTATCCGGCCCTGCCGACGGCACCCGACATCGCGGACACCGGACTGCGGATCGAGGCGGTGCCCGGCCGTACCGTCTCGCACTATCCGCTCAGCCTCACCGCCGTACCGGGCACCCGGCTGCACCTGCGGATGAACTACCGGCCCGACCTCTTCACGCCGGAGGCCGTCGACGGGCTGCTGGACCGGCTGGTGCGGGTGCTGTCCCGCTTCGCCGGCGATCCCGCCGCCCGGGTCGCCGCCATCGAGCCGCTGCTCGCCGTCGAACGCCGCCGCATGCTCGACGCCGGCGCCGGGCCGTCGCGCGTGGACAGCCCGGGCCGTACCCTGCCCGGCCTGCTGCTCGCCCAGGCCCACCGCACCCCGAACGCCATCGCGCTCGTCGACGCGACCGAGGCCGTGACCTACGACGCGCTACGCCGCCGGGCGAACCGGCTGGCACGGGTACTCGTCGCCCGTGGCGCCGAACCGGAGCGGATCGTCGCGCTCGCCGTACCCCGTGGCACCGACCTCGTGGTGGCGCTGCACGCGATCACCCAGAGCGGCGCCGCGTACCTGCCCCTGGACACGGACTACCCGGCGGAGCGGGTCGCGTTCATGGCCGCCGACGCCGTGCCGGTCGTGCTCCTCACGACGCGGGAGGTCGCCGCCCGCTGGCGGCTGGCCGACGTGCCCGTCGTCGCCGTCGACGATCCCGCCGTCGCGGCCGAGGTGGACGCCGCGGACGACGACGACCTGACCGACGCCGACCGCAGCGCCACGCTGCTCGACCGGCACCCCGCATACGTGATCTACACGTCCGGCTCGACGGGTCGGCCCAAGGGCGTCGTCGTGGAACACCGGATGCTGGCCGACTACCTCGGGCACGCGACCGCCGCCTACCCGTCGGCCGCCGGGGTGGCGCTGATGCACTCGTCGGTGTCGTTCGACATGTCGGTGACCGCACTGCACACCCCGCTGGTGACGGGCGGTTGCGTCCGCCTGGCCGCCATCGAGGACGCGGTCCCGGATCGCGCGCACCCCACTCGGCCCTCCGGCTGGACGCTGTTCAAGGGCACCCCGAGCCACCTGACGCTGATGCGGTCCGCAGCGGTCGACCTGGCGCCGACGCAGGAGCTGCTGCTGGCCGGCGAACCGCTGACCGGCGCTCAGCTCGACGACTGGCGGCAGCAGCACCCGGACGTCGCGGTCCTCAACGTCTACGGCCCGACCGAGACCACCGTCAGCGCCACCGAGCACCGCATCCCGGCCGGTGCGCCGGTCCCGGCGGGCGCCGTGCCGATCGGTCGCCCGCTGCCGAACACCCGCTGCTACGTCCTCGACAGCGGCCTTCGGCTGCTGCCCGCCGGCGCCGCCGGTGAGCTCTATCTCGCCGGAGACCGGGTCGCACGCGGATACCTGCGCCGCGCCGCCCTGTCGTCGGCACGGTTCGTCGCCGACCCGTTCGGACCGGCCGGCTCCCGGATGTACCGCACCGGCGACCTGGTCCGGTGGAACGCCGACGGCACGCTCGACTTCGTCGGCCGCGTCGACGACCAGGTGAAGGTGCGCGGCTTCCGGATCGAGCCGGGCGAGATCGAGGCCACGCTGAGCCGCCATCCCCGCATCGCCCGCGCCGCCGTGATCGTGCGCGAGGACCTGCCGGGCGACCGGCGCCTGGTGGCGTACGTGGTGGGGCGCGACGGGCACCGGCCGGTGGCCGCCGAGGTCCGCCGGTTCGTCGGTGAGAGCCTTCCCGAGTACATGGTGCCGCAGACCGTGGTCGCCCTGGACGAGCTGCCGCTGACCCCCAACGGCAAGGTGGACCGGCGGGCCCTGCCGGTGCCGGTCGTGGGCGGGCTGGCCGAGGCGCGCCCGCCGCGCAACCCGCAGGAGGAGATCCTCTGCGGTCTGTTCGCCGAGGTGCTCGGCGTCGGCCGGGTCGGCGTGGACGAGAACTTCTTCGAGCTGGGCGGGCACTCGCTGTCGGCGACCCGGCTGGTCGGCCGGGTCCGGGCCACGTTCGGCGCGGAGCTGCCGATCCGGGCGCTGTTCGAGACGCCGACGGCCGCGGGCGTGGCCCGCCGGCTCGCCGAGTCGGCGGGGCGAGGCCGGGCGCCGGTCGTGGCCGTGCCGCGCACGGGCACCGTGCCGTTGTCCTTCGCGCAGCGCCGGCTGTGGTTCCTCAACGAGCTGGAGAGCGCGAGCCCGCTGTACAGCATCCCGATGGTGCTGCGGCTACGCGGCGAGCTCGACCGCGACGCCCTGCTCGCCGCGCTGCGCGACGTGGTCGTGCGGCACGAGAGTCTCCGCACCCTCTTCCCGGAGGCCGACGGCGAGCCGCGGCAGCTCATCCTCGACCCGGCACGGGCGGCGGGGATGGTGGCGCTTCCGCTGGCCGAGCCGGGGCCCGGCGGCGTGGCGGCCGAGGTGCAGGCCCTGATCCGGCGCGGGTTCCGGCTCGCCGAGGAGCTGCCCCTGCGGGCGGTGCTGTTGGCCACGGGCCCGGGCGAGCACGTGCTCGTCGCGGTGCTGCACCACATCGCCGGCGACGGCTGGTCGATGCGGCCGCTGGCCCGCGACCTCGCCCTCGCCTACACCGCGCGGCGCGACGACCGGGTCGCCGACCTGCCGGCGCTCCCTGTCCAGTACGCCGACTACGCGGCCTGGCAGCGGGAGTGGCTCGGCGACGAGGACGATCCGGACAGCCCGATCGCCCGGCAGCGCGACTACTGGACCACCGTCCTCGCCGGGCTCCCCGAGGAACTGGACCTGCCGGTCGACCGGCGCCGTCCGGCCGTGTCGTCGTACCAGGGCGGCAAGATCCGATTCACCCTCGACGCGGAGCTGCACAAGCAGCTCGGCGTCCTGGCCCGGCGGAACAAGGCCAGCCTCTTCATGGTGTTGCAGGCGGGCCTCGCCGCGCTGCTGACCCGGCTCGGCGCGGGCACCGACATCCCGGTCGGCAGCCCGATCGCCGGGCGGACCGACAGCACCCTGGACGACCTCGTCGGCTTCTTCATCAACACCCTGGTGCTGCGCACGAGCACGGCCGGCAACCCGAGCGCGCAGGAACTGATCGCCCGCGTCCGGGAGACCGACCTGGCCGCGTACGAGCACCAGGACCTGCCCTTCGAACGGCTCGTCGAGGTGCTCAACCCGGCACGCTCCCTCTCCCGGCACCCGTTGTTCCAGGTCATGCTGTCGTTGCAGAACACCCCGGAGGCGAGCATCCAGTTGCCCGGGCTGAGCGTCAGCGCGGTGGCCGGAGCTGCCGACGTGGCGAAGTTCGACCTGTCGTTCGCGATGGGGGAGCGGCGGGGCGCCGGCGGGCAGGCCGAGGGGATCGAGGGCGTCGTGGAGTACAGCGCCGACCTCTTCGACGCCTCCACCGTGGACACCATGCTCCAGCGGTACGTCCGGGTGCTGCGCGCGTTCGTCACCGACCCGGCCGCCCGGATCGGCGCGCTGGACGTGCTCACCGCACCGGAGCGGGACCTGCTCACCGCCGCGGCCGAAGCGGTGCGTGAGCGGACGTCGACCCTCGACGGCCTCGTCACCGCGCAGGCCAGCCGCACGCCCGACGCGGTCGCCGTGGTGTACGGCGACACCGAGGTGACCTACGCCGAGCTGGTGCGGCGGGCGAACCGGCTGGCGCACGCGCTTGCCGACCGCGGCGCCGGGCCGGAGAAGACCGTCGCCGTCGCCGTGCCCCGCTCGGTCGACCTGGTGGTCGCCATCCTCGCCACGCTGAAGACCGGCGCCGCGTACCTGCCGCTGGACACCGAGCACCCGCCGGAGCGGATCGCCTACCTGCTCTCCGACGCGGATCCCGTTCTGCTGGTCACCGCCGCCGACGTCGCCGACCGGTGGCCCCGGATCGCGGACCGTGCGGTCCTGGTCCTCGACCGTGCGGATCTGACCCGGCTGCCCACCGGCGAACCCCCGGTGGAGCGGCACCCCGCCAACCCGGCGTACGTGATCTACACGTCCGGTTCGACCGGCCGCCCCAAGGGCGTCGTCGTCGAGCACCGCACTGTCGTGCCGATCATCGAGGCGTCCGTGCGGGCGTTCGGCGCGGGTCCCGGCCGGACCGTGCTCCAGCACGCCTCGGCCGGATTCGACAACTCCGTCTGGGAGACGTTCATCGCCCTCGGGTCCGGTGCCACCCTGTGCCTCGGCCCGGCCCAGGCGATGGTCTCCGGCGAGGACCTGGCGGAGCTCATCCAGCGTCACGGCGTCGACCTGGCCGTCCTGGTGCCGTCGGTGCTGGCGTTGGTCGACCGGGACCGGGTGCCGGGCCTGCACACGCTGCTCGTCGGCGGCGAGGCCATCCCGCCCGCGCTCGCGCAGCGGTGGGCCGGCGGCCGGAGGATGTTCAACACCTACGGGCCGACCGAGGCGTCGATCCACTGCACGCTGGGCCGGCTGACGCCGGCGAACGCGGGCGGCACGCCGATCGGCAGGCCCAACGACGGCGTCACCGTGCGCCTGCTCGATGCCTGCCTCCAGCCGGTGCCCGCGGGGGTCGTCGGTGAGATGTACGTCAGCGGCGTCGGGGTCGCCCGTGGCTACCACCGGCGGCCCGGTCTGACCGCGGGTCGGTTCGTCGCCGACCCCTACGGTCCGCCCGGCGCCCGCATGTACCGCACCGGGGACCTGGCGCGACGCGACGCCGAGGGTGACCTCTTCTTCGCCGGCCGCGCCGACGACCAGGTCAAGGTCCGCGGTGTGCGGATCGAGCTGGGCGAGATCGAGACCGTGCTGGCCGCGCACCCGGCGGTGGACCGGGCCGCCGTCGCCGTGCACGCCGATCGTCTCGTCGGCTACGCGGTCCCGGCAGCCGGCGCCACGCTGCCGTCGCCGGCCGAGCTTCGCCGGCACCTGCGGCGCACGCTGCCGGAGCAGCTCGTCCCCGCGGCGTTCCTGGGGCTGGACGCGTTGCCGCTCAACGCGAACGGCAAGCTCGACCGCAAGGCCCTGCCCGTACCCGAGCTGCCGTCCGCACCGGCCGGGCGGGGCCCGTCCGATCCGCGTGAGGACCTGCTCTGCACGCTGTTCGCCGAGGTGCTGGGTGTGGCCCGGGTCGGCGTCGACGACAACTTCTTCGAGTTGGGCGGTCACTCCCTGGCGGCGACCCGGCTGGTGAGCCGGATCCGCTCGGCCTTCGGCGAGGAGATGCCGGTCCGCCAGGTCTTCGAGACCCCCACGGTGGCGGCGCTGGCCCGCAGGCTGACCGGTGGGGCGCCTGCCCGCCCGCCCCTGGAGGTGGTGGCGCGGCCGGAGCGGATCCCGCTGTCCTACGCCCAGCGTCGGCTCTGGCTGATCAACCAGTTGGAGGGGCCGAGCGCCACCTACAACGTGCCGATGGTGCTGCGGCTGCGCGGCGACCTCGACGCCGACGCGCTGCGGCAGGCGTTCGCCGACGTGGCGGGCCGGCACGAGAGCCTGCGAACGGTCTTCCGTGCGATCGATCAGGAGCCGTTCCAGGTGGTCCTGCCCGTCACGGCGGCCGTCCCCGCCCTTCCGGTGCTGCATCCCGCGCCGGGCGACGCCGACCGTTGCGTCCGCGAACAGCTCGACCGCGCCTTCGACCTGGCGGCGGAGCCGCCGGTGCGCGCCGCTCTGGTGGCCCTCGGCCCGCTCGAGCACCTGCTCGTCGTGACCTGTCACCACATCGCCACCGACGGCTGGTCGGCCGGGCCGCTCGCGCGTGACCTGGCCGAGGCCTACGCCGCCCGGCGCACCGGGAATGCCCCCGGATGGCAGCCGTTGCCGGTGCAGTACGCCGACTACACGCTCTGGCAGCACCGGTGGCTGGGCAGCGAGAGCGACCCGGACAGCCCGATCGCCCAGCAGCTGGCGTACTGGACCAAGACCCTGGCCGCGCTGCCCGAGGAGCTGACGCTGCCCTTCGACCACCCGCGGCCCGCGGCGCTGTCCCACCGCGGCGGCACCGTCCCGCTCGTCCTCGACGCCGGGCTGCACGCCCGGGTGACCGCCGTGGCGCGGTCGACGGGGACGAGTGTGTTCATGGTGGTGCAGGCGGCGCTGGCGGCGTTGCTGACCCGGTTGGGTGCGGGGTCGGACGTGCCGATCGGTACGCCGGTGGCGGGTCGGTCCGACGATGCGCTCGACGAGTTGGTGGGGTTCTTCGTCAACACGGTGGTGTTGCGGACGGACACGGGTGGGGATCCGTCGTTCCGGGAGTTGCTGGGCCGGGTGCGGGAGGCCGACCTGGCGGCGTACGGGTATCAGGATCTGCCGTTCGAGCGTCTGGTGGAGGTGCTCAATCCGGTGCGGTCCCTGGCGCGGCATCCCCTCTTCCAGGTCATGCTGTCGCTGCAACCGGCGACCGCACCCGCCGCCGTCACGCCCAACCTCGACTCCGCCGGCCTCAAAGCCGACAGCGATCAGCTCGACACCGCGACCGGCCCCACGTCGGCGAAGTTCGACCTGTCGGTGCGGCTGACCGAGAGCTCCGGCGCCGACGGCCAGCCCGCCGGGATGACCGGCACCCTCGCCTACGCCGAGGACCTGTTCGAACGCGGCACCGCACAGACGATCGCTGCGCGGTTCGTACGCCTGCTCGACGCCGTCCTGCGGGAACCCGATCAGCGGATCGGCGCGGTGGACCTGCTCGACGCCGACGAGCGCCGAGCGCTGCTCGCCGAGTGGCAGCACCCCGCCAGCCCGGCACCGGACGTCCTCGTGCCCGACCTGGTCCAGGCGCAGGCCGCCCGCACGCCCGACGCGCCGGCGGTCGAGTTCGGCACCGAGGTGGTCGCCTACGCCGAACTCAACGCCCGCGCCAACCGCCTCGCCCGCCTGCTGCGCGACCACGGGGCCGGACCGGAGCAGCTCGTCGCGCTCGCCGTGCCGCGCTCGGTCGACATGGTCGTCGCCGTGCTGGCGGTGCTCAAGAGCGGTGCGGCCTACCTGCCGATCGATCCGGACTATCCGGCCGAGCGCGTCGCACTGATGCTCACCGACGCCACGCCGGCCGTGCTGGTCACCACGTCAGCGGTCGCGGGGCAGCTGCCCGCCGCCGCCCGCCGGATCGTGCTCGACGAGACGGGCGTGCGTGCCGACCTCGCCGCCCGGGCGGACAGCGACCTGACCGACGCCGACCGCACGACGCCGCTGACCGCCGACCATCCCGCCTACGTCATCTACACCTCCGGGTCGACCGGCCGCCCCAAGGGCGTGGTGCTGACCCACCGAGGCATTCCCAATCTGGTCCTGACCCGCAAGGTCGCGTACGACCTCGGTCCCGGCGCGCGGTTGCTCCAGTTCGCATCCCTGAGCTTCGACTCCGCGCTGTCGGAGCTGTGCGCGCCGCTGGTCTCCGGCGCGTGCATCGTGCTGGGGCTCGCCGACCGGCTCGTGCAGTTGGCCAACCTTCCGAAGCTGATCGCCGAGCGGCAGGTCAGCCACGTGACGCTGCCGCCCGCGGTGCTCAGCAGGCTCCCCGTCGGCAGCCTGCCGTCGGTGCGCACGCTGGCTGTCGTGGGTGAGGCACCGCCGGCCGATCTGGCGGCCGGCTGGGCGACCGGACGGCGGATGTTCAACGCGTACGGACCCACCGAGGCGACGGTCTGCGCGACGATGACCGCACCCCTCGAGGCGCGCGTGGGCGTGCCGCCGATCGGGCGGCCGTTGCCCAACACCCGGGCGTACGTCCTCGACGCCCATCTGAACCCGGTTCCGGCCGGGGTCCCGGGGGAGCTGTACCTCTCCGGCGTCAACCTTGCCCGGGGCTACCTCGGACAGAGCGGGCTCACCGCGGACCGGTTCGTCGCCGATCCCTTCGGTGGGCCGGGCGAGCGGATGTACCGCACCGGCGACCTGGTCCGCCGGCGCGCCGACGGCCAGCTCGACTTCCTCGGCCGGGCCGACCACCAGGTGAAGCTGCGCGGCTTCCGGATCGAGCTGGGCGAGATCGAGGCGGCACTGGCCGCCGCGCCGGGCGTGGCGCAGGCGCTCGTGCTGGTGCGGGCGGGTGCTTCCGGCGACCGGCGCCTGGTCGCCTACGTCGTCGCCCGCCCGGGCACCGACCCGGGTGAGCCGGAGCTGCGTGCCCACCTGGCCGGAATGCTGCCCGACTACATGGTCCCGTCGGCCTTCGTGCGCATGCCCGAACTACCGCTGACCGTCAACGGCAAGGTCGACCGGGCCGCCCTGCCCGCGCCCCGCGACCCCTCCGGCGCCCGGCGCGAGCCCGCCGACGGTCGCGAGGCGCAGCTCTGCGCGCTCGTCGCCGGCGTGCTGGGGCTGGACCGGGTCGGCGTGGATGACAACTTCTTCGCGATCGGCGGCGACAGCATCGTCGCCATCCAGCTGGTCAGCCGGGCGCGCGCCACCGGACTGCTGTTCACCCCGCGCGACATCTTCCGGCACCAGACCGTCGCCGCCCTCGCCGCTGTCGTCACCGAGGCCGACGCGCCGGACGCGGCAGCCGAGGACGGCACCGGCACGGTGCCGCCGACGCCGATCGTGTCGTGGCTGCGCGGGCTCACCGGCCCCATCGAGGGCCTGAACCAGTCGAGGCTGCTGCGGGTCCCGGGCGGTATCGGGCTGGACCGCCTCACCCGCGCGGTGCAGGCCGTCGTGGACAACCACGACGCGCTGCGGATGCGCCTGCACCGGCGCCCGAACGCCTGGGAACTGTCGGTCGGGCCGCGCGGCAGCGTGGCCGCCGCCGACCGGGTGCGCCGGGTCGACGTGGCGGGCCTGGACGCGGCGGCCCTGCGCGAGGCGCTCGGCACCCACGGCGAGGCGGCCCGCCGCCGGCTCGACCCGGACGCCGGCGCGGTCGCCGAGGTCGTCTGGTTCGACGCCGGGCCGCAGACGCCGGGCCGGCTGCTGATCGTTGCGCACCACCTCGTCGTCGACCGGGTCTCCTGGAGCGTCCTGCTGCCGGACCTGGCTGCGGCGTGGGAGTCGGCGACCGGTGCCGAGCCCGTCGTGCTCCCGCCGGTGCCCACCTCGCTGCGCCGCTGGGCGTTGGCGCTGCGCGAGGCGGCGCACGATCCGCGGCGGGTGGCCGAATTGCCGCTGTGGTCGCGGATGCTGGCCCGTCCGGAGCCGCCGCTCGGTGCCCGGGCGCTCGATCCCGGCCGCGACGTGCGCGGCACGGCGCAGGCCGTCACCGCCGAGCTGCCGGCCGAGGTCACCGCTGCGTTGCTGACGTCCGTCCCGGCCGCGTTCCACGCGCAGCCGAACGAGGTCCTGCTGACCGGGCTCGCCCTGGCCGTGGCCCGGTGGCGGCAACGGCGCGGCACCGTCGCATCGGCGGTGCTCGTCGACGTCGAGGGCCACGGCCGCGAGGACGCGGGTGCGGGTCTGGACGTGACCCGCACCGTGGGCTGGTTCACCACCATGTACCCGGTCGCGGTGGACCTTGGCGGCATCGACCCGGATGGTGCGTCCGACGCCGGCACGCTCCTCAAGCGCGTCAAGGAGACCCTGCGTGCGCTGCCGGACAACGGCCTGGGCTACGGGTTGCTGCGCCACCTCAACCCGGACACCACCGCGGTGCTCGCCCCGCTCGCCGGGCCGCAGATCGGCTTCAACTACCTCGGCCGTTCCGGCGGTGCCGCGTCCGTCGGCACCGGCACCGGCTGGTCGCCGGCCCCCGCCGACGAACTCCGGCTGCCCGGCAGCGATCCCGGCCTGGCCGTCTCGCACGTACTGGACATCAGCGCCATCACCCGCGACGAGGCCGGCGGTCCCCGGCTGCTCACCCGCTGGAGTTGGCCGGCGGGCATGTTCGACGCCGCCGAGGTGCGGGAGCTGACCGAGCTGTGGCACGCGGCGCTCACCGCGTTGGTGGAGTGCGCCGGCCGGCCCGGCGGCGGTGGGCACACCCCATCGGACTTCCCGCTCGTCGACCTCACCCAGCAGGACCTCGACGCGCTGCAGGAAGACCCGGCCGGGCTGGTCGACGTGCTGCCGCTCGCGCCGCTGCAGGAGGGCCTGCTCTTCCACCTCCACCACCGCGGCGACGGGCCGGACCCGTACCTGGTGCAGCTCGCCGTGGACTGCGAGGGTGACCTCGACCCGGCGGCGCTGCGGGCGGCCGGTGCGGCGTTGCTGGAGCGCCACCCGAACCTGCGCGCCGGATTCCGGTACCTGATCGATGGCGCCGCGGTGCAGTACGTGCGCGAGCGTGTCGAGCTGCCGTGGACCGAGGTCGACGTCGCGTCCCTGCCCGAGGGGGAGCGCGAGGCCGCGCTGGACCGGCTGGCGGCCGCCGAACGCGCGGCCGGTTTCGACCCGGACCGTCCGCCGCTGCTGCGCCTGCTGCTCGCCCGGACCGCCGACCGGCGGTACCGACTGGTCCTCACCAACCACCACATCCTCTTCGACGGCTGGTCGGCGCCGCTGCTGCTGCGCGACCTGGTCGGGCTCTACGCCGTTGGAGGGTCTGCCGCCGGTCTGCCGCCGGCCGTGGACTTCCGCCGCTACCTGCGCTGGCTCGCCGGGCAGGACCGGGCCGGCACCGAGGCGGCCTGGCGTCAGGCGCTGTCCGGCGTCACCGAGGCGACCCGGCTCAGCCGGCCCGATCCCGGCGTGGCCGACCGGCTGCCCGAGCGGCTCCTCGCCGACCTGCCGGCCGACGTCGCCACGGCGGTGCAACGCCGGGCCGCCGCGACCGGGGTGACCCTCAACACCGTGCTCCAGACCGCCTGGGCGGTCGTGCTCGGCGGGCTGACCGGCCGCCGGGAGGTCGTGTTCGGCGCCACCGTGTCCGGCCGGCCGCCGGAGCTGCCCGGCATCGAGAGGATGGTCGGTCTGTTCATCAACACCGTGCCGGTCCGGGTGCGTCTCGACCCGGGCGTGCCGTGGCCGCACGCGCTGCGGCGGGTGCAGGACGAACAGTCGGAACTGACCCCGCACCAGTACCTCGGCCTGGCGCACATCCAGCGGCTGGTCGGCATCGGTGACCTGTTCGACACGGCGTTCGTGTTCGAGAACTACCCGATCGACGCCGCGGGGGAGGACGCCACGGGCACCCCGGAGGGCCTCCGGGTCACCCGGGTCGACGGCCGTGACTCCGCGCACTACCCGGTGGTCGTGGCCGCCTCACCGGCCCGTGGCGGGCTGCGGCTGCGGCTGGACTACCGGTGCGACCTGTTCTCTGCGGAGACCGCCAGAGAGCTGCTGGGACGGCTCGAGCGAGTACTGGCGGCCACCGCGGCCGACTGGGACCAGCCGGTGGGCCGTCTCGGCCTGCTCGACGAGACCGAACGGCACACCCTGCTGGTCGAGTGGAACGCCACGCGACAGCCGGTCGGCGACGGCCCGCAGACGATCACCGATGCCTTCGCGCGGGTGGCGGCACAGCGGCCGGACGCGCCCGCGCTGAAGCTGGGCGGGCACGCCCTGACCTACCGGGAACTCGACGCGGCCGCCACCCGGCTGGCTCGCCGCCTCGTCAACCTGGGCCTGCGGCCGGACCAGCGGGTGGGGCTGCTGTTCGAGCGCTCGGTCGAGCTGGTGGTCGCCGCGCTCGCGGTCGGGCGGGCGGGCGGTGCGTACGTCCCGCTCGACCCGAAACACCCCGCCGCCCGGCAGCGCCTGATCCTGGGCGAGACCGCGGCGCCGTTCCTGCTCACCGGTGCCGACCGCACCGACGACTGGCTCGCCGGGCTGAACGGACGGGTGACGGTCGTCCCGGTGGCGCTCGACGATCTCGCCGACACCGGCCTCACGTCCGGTCCCGACGCCCTGCCGCCGGTCGCGCCGGACCAGGTCGCCTACGTCATGTACACGTCCGGTTCGACGGGGCTGCCGAAGGGGGCTGCGGTCACCCACCGCGACGTCGTCGAGCTGGCGACCGACCGGTGCTGGCGTGCCGGCAGCCAGGAACGCGTGCTGTTCCACTCACCGCACGCCTGGGACGCCTCGACGCTGGAATGGTGGGTGCCGCTGCTCAACGGCGGCGAGGTCGTCGTCGCGCCGCCACAGGCGTTGGACACCGCGGTGCTGCGCGACCTGATCGTCGGCGAGCGGATCACCGGCCTGTGGCTGTCGGCCGGGCTGTTCCGGCTGCTTGCCGAGGAGGATCCGGCCTGCTTCGCGGGTCTGCGCGAGGTCCGCACCGGTGGCGACGTGGTCTCCGCCGACGCGGTACGCGCGGTGCTCGCGGCGTGCCCGCAGACCGTGGTGACCAACGGCTACGGGCCGACCGAGGCGACGGTCTTCGCGGTGCACCACGCGATGCGCCAGGGCGACCCGGTGGGCGACACCGTGCCGATCGGCCGGCTGCTGGACAACATGCGCGGGTACGTCCTCGACGCGTTCGTCCGCCCGGTGCCGGTCGGCGTCGCGGGAGAGCTGTACCTCGCCGGATCCGGTCTGGCACAGGGCTACGAGCGGGATCCGGCCACGACGGCGCGCTGGTTCCCGGCTGATCCTTTCGGGCCGCCCGGCACCCGGATGTACCGGACCGGCGACCTGGTCCGGTGGCGGTCGGACGGGCGACTCGAGTTCGTCGGCCGGGTCGACGACCAGGTGAAGATCCGCGGCTTCCGGATCGAGACCGGCGAGATCGAGACCGCACTGACCGGCCACCCCGCGATCGGGCAGGCCGCCGTCCTGGCCCAGGAGTACCGGCCGGGCGACCGGCGGCTGGTGGCCTACCTGGTGGCGGCGCCCGGCGCCACGGTGCCGGAGTCACCGGTGCTCGTGGAGCACCTGCGCGGGTCGCTGCCCGACTACATGGTGCCCTCGGCGTTCGTGACGCTGCAGCGGTTGCCGCTGACCAGCAACGCCAAGCTGGACCGCGCCGCGTTGCCGTTGCCGTCGGTCGGTGGCGGGGCGGGCCGGTCACCGCGTACCCCACGCGAGGTGCTGCTGTGCGCGGTCTTCGCGGAGGTCCTCGGCATCGAACGGGTGCGGCTGGACGACGACTTCTTCGCGCTGGGCGGCAACTCGTTGCTCGCCGCCGCGCTGCTGACCCGGCTGCGAACGGTCTTCGGCGCGGGGCTGAGCATCCAGGCGCTGTTCGCCGGGCCCACCCCGGCGCGGGTCGCCGAGGCGCTGGACGACTCGGCGGCCGGCACGGCCGACAGCTTCGCCGTGCTGCTCCCGCTGCGGGCCGCGGGTGACCGGCCGCCGCTGTTCTGCGTGCACGCCGGTGGTGGCCTGAGCTGGCGCTACTACGGGCTGTTGCGTCACCTACCGCCCGGTCAGCCGGTGTACGGGCTCCAAGCCCGCGCCTACAGCACTGCCGGGTACCAACCGGCCGACGTGGCGGAGATGGCCGCCGACTACGTGGCGCAGCTGCGGGCGGTCCAGCCGCACGGGCCCTACCACCTCGTCGGCTGGTCCTTCGGCGGCCTGGTGGCACACGCCATGGCGACGGCGTTGCAGGCGACGGGGGAGCGGGTCGAGCTGCTCGCGCTGCTGGACGCGTTCCCGGCACGCGACGGGGACGACATCGTCGTGCCCGCTGCCGAAGATGTCCTACCGGTGCTGCTGGAGGCCGCAGACGTCACACTCGACTCCACCGGGACGGAAGGGCTGACCGTGGCCCGGGCCGCCGAGGAACTCCGGGAGCGCGGTGGGCCGCTGGGCGACCTGCTCGCCGACCGGGTCGAGACCGTACTCGAGACGTTCCGCACCGGCTTGCGCCTTCGCCGGTCGTACCGACCAGACGTCTTCGACGGCGATCTGCACCTGTTCGTCGCGGACGGGACCGACCCGGGCACGGCGGTGGACCGGTGGAAACCGTTCGTCACCGGCCGGATGACCGGCCACCCGCTGCCGTTCGCGCACAGCGACCTGCTGCGTCCGGAAGCTCTCGCCGTCGTCGTCGAGAGGCTCGGCGACCGGCTTCCACACCGTACGAGAAGGGATGTGACCGATGCAGGAGCTTCATGACCTGGGTACGACCGCGCCGTTGGGCGAGGTCCCGCGATTCATGCACGCGGCGCTGATCCGCCGCGGTCGGTACGGCCAGCCGGCGAAGGCGTTCGAGATCGAGGTCGTCGAGGTGCCGCCGGTCGGCCCGAAGCAGGTCCTGGTCTCGGTCATGGCGGCCGGCATCAACTACAACGGCGTGTGGGCGGCGCTCGGCGCACCCGCCGACGTGATCGCCCTTCGCCAGAAGAAGGGCGACCCGCACGACTTCCACATCGCCGGCACCGAGGGTTCCGGTGTGGTCTACGCCGTCGGCTCCGAGGTCACCCAGTTCCGCGTGGGCGACCATGTCATCTTCGGCGGCCTGCAATGGAACGAGTCCGCGCCCGACATCCGTCTCGGGGTGGATCCGACCGCGTCGCGCTCCCAGGTCGCCTGGGGCTACGAGAGCAACTTCGGGGCCTTCTCGCAGTACTGCCTGGTCGACGAGTACCAGTGTTATGCCAAGCCGCCCGCTCTCACCTGGGAGGGCGCCGGCGCGATGATCGGCTGTGCGGCGACCGCCTACCGACAGCTGTTCGGGTGGCACCCGCACACGGTGCAGCCCGGTGACCCGGTGCTGGTGTGGGGTGGCGCGGGCGGTCTGGGGTCGATGGCCATCCAGTTGGTGAGCCAGTTCGGTGGCCGGCCGGTCGCTGTGGTGTCCAGCGAGGCCAAGGCCGAGCACTGCCGGCGGCTGGGCGCGGTCGGGGTGATCGACCGGTCCGAGTTCGACCACTGGGGCCGGATGCCCGACCAGGACACGCCAGAGTACGCGAGGTGGATGGCCGGTGTGCGGGCCTTCGGACGCAAGTTCTGGGAGGTGCTCGGTGAGCGCCGCAATCCGCGGATCGTCTTCGAGCACCCGGGCCGCGACACGCTGCCGACGTCGGTGTACCTGTGCGACAACGCGGGCATGGTGGTGACCTGCGCCGGAACGAGTGGCTACAACGGGGACCTGGATCTGCGGTTCCTCTGGATGCACCAGAAGCGGTTGCAGGGCTCGCACGCGGCGAACGTCCGCGAGACGGCGGCGATGGTCCAGTTGGCCGGCGCCGGCCGGCTGGATCCGTGCGTGACGGTGGCCGAGCCGATCAGCGAGATCGGTTCGCTGCACCAGGCCCTGTACGAGAATCGGCACGAGCCGGGGAACATGGCCGTGCTGATCGGTGCGTCGGCACCTGGGCAGACAGGCTGAACAGCGCGACGCGGGACGGGCCGTGGCGGGCCGTCCCGCGTTCGCGTCGGCGAGGCGGGCGGCCATCAGCCCGGTCATGGCTTCGACGCGGTTGAGGTGGCCGGCGTCGACCCACCAGGCCCAGCGTGTGGGCGCGGCCAGATCGTGGTGGCGGGCGGTTGTCCGGGCCCCTCAGTAGGGCCGGGCCAAGCGCAGGCAGGCGAGTGCCTCGGCGAGTTCGGACGGGGTGTCCCCCGGTTCGGGCAGCGCGCTGCTGTAGACGGTGGCGGCGTACTTCTCGCCGCCGTCCGCGCAGATGCAGGCGATGTCGCGCAGCTCTGGATCGCTGAGGGTCGCGACCACGGCGCCGAGCACTGCGGCGCCGCCGGAGCCGCCGAGCGCGAGCCCGGTGCGTTCCCGGAGGATGCGGCACGCCCAGGCTCCGTCCAGGTCGCCGACCCTCACCTGCCTGTCCCAGTCCGCCGGGGCCAGGAACGACGACCGTACGCCGGAGCCGAAGCCGGCGAGTTTGAACGGTCGTGGGGCCGGGCCACCACCGGTCGCCGCCGAGCCGACGGCGTCCACGGCGATCACCCGGGTGCCCGGGTGCTGCTCGCGCAGGTATCGCGACACCCCGGCGAGCGTGCCGCCGGTGGAGACCGCGACGGACGCCGCGTCCAGCCCGCCGCTCAGATCACCGACCAGCTCGGGCGCCGTCCAACGGTAGTGCACGTCGGGGTTGGCGGGGCTGTGGTACTGGTCGGTCCAGACCGCCGACGGGTCCGCCCGGAGGATGTCCTGCACCTTGCTCAACCGGGCCCGCACGGCGTTGCCGCCACTGACGTCACCGATCTGTACGACGTCAGCGCCGTACGCGGCGATCCGGCGCACACTCTCCGGCGGCGCGGTGGCGTCCACGACGAGGGTGCACCGGTAGCCCCGCGCCGCGCACAGCCCGGCCAGGGCCACGCCGAGGTTGCCCGAGGAGGACTCGACGACTCGCTGCCCGGGGCTGAGGCGCCCGGTCGTCTCCAGCGTGCTGAGCAGCCCGTGCGCGGTACGGGCCTTGATCGAGCCGAACTGGTTGCCAGCTTCGATCTTCAGCCAGATGCGGCGCACCCGGCCACGCACCGGAACCTCGATGGAAACCAGCGGGGTACCACCGACCGAGCATTCTTCGTCGAAGCTGACCGGAAAATGCGAGACGACCATTTCACCGCCGTTACGGAATGCGTAGCCTGCAATGACTCCCCGCCATGTCGGAAGCGCCGGCACTCGGCGGACAGAGGTCGCCCGAGAATGCAGATCGGCGCGGCAGATCCTGGTCAGGCCACGTGGAGTGGACAATTCGGAGTCCACGCCGAAGAAGCACATGGTCACAACCTGCGACCATGCTTCGGTGGAGCCCCCGTTGGTCAATTCATGACGTGGGGGCGAGCCTAGCAAGACATAGTCGTCTGTCGCTAGCTTTGAGCGCGGCTTTGCCTTCGCGTCACGCAGACGCGAAGGCAAAGCCGGCCGGGACCACGGGGGCTATGCGTCCCGGCGGCGGAGCACGATCCAGGCGCCGAAGATCGCGACGGCCACCCAGGCGGCCATGAGGCCCAGGCCGACCCACGGGCCGAGCGAGTCCGCCGCGGGCTTGCTCTGCGTGATCAGGATGCCCGCCCGGTCGGGCATGTACTTCGCCACCGGCTCGACCTGCTCGAACGAGGCGACGAACGGCGAGACCAGGAAGAACATCGGCATCAGCACGCCCATCGCCAGCACCGCGTTGCGGAGCATGAACGTCACCGCCATCGAGAACAGCGCCAGCAGCGCGAGGTAGAGCCCGGCGCCGACGATCGCTCGGGCGACACCCGGATCGCCGAGCGACGCCGCGTTGGGCATCAGCGCCTGGGTGACGAAGAACGTCACCACGCTGGTGAACATACCCACGACGAGCATCACCGCGGTCGCCGCGGCCAGCTTGCAGGCCAGGAAGAGCCCGCGCTGCGGCACCGCGGCCAGCGAGGTGCGGATCATGCCGCTGGAGTACTCGCCGCTCACCACGATCACACCGAACGCGATCACCGCCAGCTGGCCGAAGTTCACGCCGAAGTACGCCAGCGCCGTAGCGTCGAAGTCCGGGCTCAGGCTCTCGCCCTCGCCGTAGAAGCTGCTGACCGCCGCACTGATCCCGAGCACCACGACAAACGTGGCCGCCAGGGTCCAGGCGTGGCTGCGCATGGAGCGAACCTTCGTCCACTCCGACCTGAGAACCGCCTGCGCGGACATCCTCACCTACCCTCGTCCCGGCTACTGCCGGCCAACTGCCGGGCCCGCTCGGCCAGCCGGCCGACGGGGGGCGCGGCGGAGAACTCCACCGCGTTCGCGGTCATCCGCATGAACGCCTCCTCCAGCGACGGCCGCTGCGGGCTGAGCTCCAGCAGCGGGATGGCGTCGTCGGCGGCCAGCTGTCCGACCCGCGCGGTGTGCTGCTCGTCGGTCTCGATCAGGCCGTCGGGATGCGCGACGACCTCCATGCCCTCTGCGCGCATCAACGACACGAGCCGGTCCTGCGCGGCGGAGCGGATCCGCACCACGCCCCGGGCGTTGACCTTGATGAATTCCGCCATGGTGGTGTCGGCCAGCAGCTTGCCGCGGCCGATGACAATGAGGTGGTCGGCGGTGATCGCCATCTCGCTCATCAGGTGGCTGGAGACGAAGACCGTGCGACCCTCATGGGCCAGGCCCTTCATCAGGTTGCGGATCCAGAGGATGCCCTCGGGGTCCAGGCCGTTCACCGGCTCGTCGAACATCAGGATCGGCGGGTCGCCGAGCAGCGCCACCGCGATGCCCAGACGCTGCGACATGCCGAGTGAGAACCCAGCGATGCGGCGTCCGGCCACATCGGTCAGGCCCACGATGGCCAGCACCTCATCGACCCGATGCCGGGAAATACGGTTGGTCTGCGCGATGGCGAGCAGGTGATCGTAGGCTGTCCGGGCGTCCTGCGCGTCCTTCGCGTTGAGCAGCGCACCCACGTGCCGCAGCGGCTCGGCGAGGTCGACGTAGCGCTTGCCGTCGATGCGGATGTCGCCATGACTGGGCCGGTCCAGCCCGAGGACCATCCGCATGGTGGTGGACTTCCCGGCGCCGTTGGGCCCGAGGAAACCAGTCACGTGGCCCGGGGTGACGTCGAAGGTGAGCCGGTCGACGGCCACGGTCTTGCCGTACCTCTTGCTCAGCTCACGTACCTCGATCATGTGCCTTGCCTCTCGTAGACATACCCACCATGGTCGCGAAGCGGCCCGCCGTGCGGCTCCCCCCAGGGCGGGAGATAGCTCCCGCCACGGGGTGGTTTTCGCAGGCCGGCGCCCCGGCCGGAGATGACATGATGGAGGCGTGCCCGCATTCGTGACACCGCTGTTCACGCCGATCACCTACGCCCGGTGGCTGCACATGCTGATCGCCGCCGTCTTCGCCGCCGCCTGCACGGCCGTCATTCCGGGGCTGGAGGGTTCGGCGCTGCGGACCGCCGCGTTGCTGCTGGTGGTGCCGGTCCCGGTGCTGCTGGTGGCCGGCCTGCTGCCGCGGGTGCGTGACGCGGAGCGGGCGCAGGCGCGGCTGCTGCTGTTCGGCGGCGACGCGGCCGTGCTGCCCGGCGGCGAGCCGTCGTGGTCCGCGCGTGGCCGGACCGTCGCATGGCTGCTGCTGCGCCTCGAGGTGGGGGTGGCCGTCGCCTATTTCACCGCCGCGATGCTGGAATCCGCGGTGGTGCTGCTCTCCGCCCCGCTTGGCGCCACCGAAGTGGTGCTCTTCGGGGTCTCCCTGCCGGCCGGCCGGTCGCCGCTCTGGCTGGCGCTGGTGCCGCTGCTGGCGATCGCGACGGTCTGGCCGGTGGCGCTCTCCGGCAGGCTGCTGGCAGCGGGTGCGCGGTGGCTGCTGGGCCCGTCGCCCACCGAGCGGGTGGCCGCCGCCGAGGCGCGGGCCGAGCGGCTGCTGGAGCAGAACCTGGTCGCGCGTGAGCTGCACGACGCGATCGGGCACGCGCTGGCCACCATTGTGCTCCAGGCGATGGCGGCACGTGAGGTCCGCGAACGCGACAGCGCCTTCGTCGGCGAGGCACTCGGCGCGATCGAGCGGACCGGCCGCAGCGCGATGGAGGACCTCGAGCGGGTGCTGACGCTTGTACGCGGTGACCCGGCCGCCGCCGCTCCCGCTCCCACGCTGGCCGAGCTGGGCACGCTCGTGAACGGCGCCCGCACCACCGGTGCGCGGGTCGACGCCACCGTGAACGGTCCGGTCGGCGTGCTGTCCACGGTGATCTCCCGCGAGGCGTACCGCATCGTGCAGGAGGGCCTCACCAACGCGCTGCGACACGGCGGTGCGGTGCCGGTCTCGGTATCCGTGGAGATCGCTGCCGACCGGCTGGACCTGTGCGTCGACAGCCCGCTGGGCCACCCCGGCTCGCCGCCGGCGGCCCGTCGGGCGAACGGCGCCGGGCCGCGCTCCGGTGGGCTGCGCGGCATCCGCGAGCGGGTCGTGCTGCTCGGTGGCGAGGTGCTCGCCGCCGGGCCCGTCGGCCAGCGCTGGCGGGTGCACATCCGGCTGCCTCACGCGCCGCGGGACGAGGTGGCGGCGACGACGCACTAGACTGTCGTCCCGTGGGCACCGACGTCCTTCTTGTCGACGACGAGGAGCTGGTCCGCGCCGGGTTGCGGGTCCTCATCGAGGCCAATGACGATCTGCGCGTGGTCGGCGAGGCCGCCGACGGCAACGAGGTCGTGGCGGCCGTCAAGGCGACGCGGCCGCACGTGGTGCTGCTCGACGTGCGCATGCCGGTGATGGACGGTATCCAGGCCACGGCCGAGGTGCGGCGAGCATTCGTCTCGCCGCCGCGCATCCTCATGCTCACCACGCTGGAGCAGGACGCATATGTGCACGCCGCGCTACGGGCGGGGGCACACGGCCTGCTGCTCAAACGGGCGTCGGCGAGCGAGATCGCCCACGCGATCCGGCTGGCGGCCGGCGGCTCCTCGCGGGTGGTCCCCGCAACCTACCTCCCGCCGGCTGAGCAGTCCGATCCCGCGCCCGGCGGTAACCTGACGGCGGTCGCCGCGTTGACCGCCCGCGAGCGCGAGGTGCTGCGTCTCATGGCGCAGGGGTTGTCAAACACCGAGATCGCCGCAAGACTCGTGCTGGGTCGGCAGACCGTGAAGACACATGTCAGCAGTGTGCTGGCGAAGCTCCAGGTCCGGGATCGCACCCAGGCCGTGATCGCCGCCTATGAGGCCGGGCTGGCGCCCAGGCGCTGATCGCACCAGATGCGTCACGGACCCACACGGTTCACGGAGGACGGTGTGGTGCCGCGCAGCGCCCGCCGCAGCCAACGCGGGGGAGTCCATGTCAGACAGTGCCGTACGATCACCCGGCAATGCGTGGCTGCGCCGTTACCGTCCGGTGTCGTCGCCACGGCTGCGGCTGGTCTGCCTTCCCTATGCCGGTGGCAGCGCGGCGGCCTACCGCGAGTGGGCCGCGCTGCTGCCGCACGACGTCGAGCTGCTCGCGGTGCAGTATCCCGGTCGTCAGGACCGGCTCGCCGAGCCGTGCGTCGACGACCTGCAGCGCATGGCGGATTTGGTCACCGGCGCACTGCAGGGCGAGTTCGGCTGTGACGTGGCCGTGTTCGGGCACAGCATGGGCGCCGCGATCGCCTACGAGGTCGCGCTCCGCCTGGAGATCCTGCACGGCGTGCAGGTGGCGCACGTGTTCGTGTCGGCGAACGCCGCGCCGAACCGGAGGCCCACCCGGCAGCTGCACCGCGCGCCCGACGACGAGCTCGTCGCGGAGATGAGCCGGCTCGGCGCGGCGGACGTGTGGCTGCTCGCCGACGAGGACATCCGCGAGCTGGTGCTTCCGGCGTTCCGCAGTGACCTGAGGTTGATAGAGACGTACCGGCACCGCCCGGGTGCGCTGCTCAGCGCGCCGATGACCGTCTACGCCGGTGCCGCCGACGCCGATGTCGAGGTGGACGAGGTTGCCGCCTGGTGTGAGTTCGCCGCCGGTCCGAGCGAGCTGCGGGTCTTCCCTGGCGGGCATTTTTTCCTGCATGAGGACACTGAGGATCTGGTGCGCGACGTCGTGGCGCGGCTGCGCCCGTCGGGCGCGGTGTAGGGCGATGTAAGCGATATTCGTTGCGCCAAAAGGGTTCCGGTCGGTACGGACAGCCGTTATAGTTCGACGCAGGCAATCGAAAGACTCAGATGCATCGATAAGGCCCGAGGCCCGGTGTTGTGGTGCTGCATGAAGCGGGCAGCCGAGATTCGCCCGGGCCACACCAATAGCAGGTCTTACGGGGGAGTTGTTCCTGCATG
The DNA here is from genome assembly GCF_043204765.1 of Micromonospora sp. NPDC047730. NCBI lineage: Bacteria > Bacillati > Actinomycetota > Actinomycetes > Micromonosporales > Micromonosporaceae > Micromonospora > Micromonospora sp. NPDC047730. Next base: position 260,268 of record NZ_JBIDCU010000010.1, read on the forward strand.
GTCATGTCGGAAGAGGCGTTGACGCGTGTCCGCCGCTATTACGAATTGGTCGACAAACGCGACGTCGCGGGCATGGTAGCGCTGTTTACGCCCGACGCAGTCTATGACCGACCTGGATACGACACGTTCAAGGGCCGTGCGGCACTCGACGAGTTCTACCGCGCGGATCGGGTGATCGCCGACGGGCGGCACACCTTGCGCGCGACGGTCTGCGACGGCACCACCATTGCGGTTCAGGGTGACTTCGAAGGCGTGCTCAAGTCGGGGGAAAACGTGCGGCTGAGGTTCGCCGACTTCTTCGAAGTCGCGCCGGACGGCTTGTTCAGCCGGCGCGACACGTACTTCTTCGCCCCCATGGTGTGATGCGCATGTCCCGTCGCGCGGATCAGTTGGACCCCGCCGGAACTGGAGCACGCACCGAGACGACGACCGACTGGAGCCGTTTCGGCGTCGCGACGTCGGAGCTGCTGAGCCCATCTGCGAGAGCCGCCCGGCTGCGGGATTCCCCGTTCGGGCAGGCGTTCACCGAGCACATGGTGACAATCCGCTGGACCGCCGACCGCGGCTGGCACCAAGCGTCCCTGCGCCCGTACGGCAGCCTGCCGCTGGACCCGGCGATGGTCGGGCTGCACTACGGCCAGGTCGTCTTCGAAGGACTCAAGGCATACCAGTCACCCGGCGGCCAGACATCGGTGTTCCGGATGGCTGACCACGCCTGTCGCCTGCGGCGCTCGGCGCGCCGGTTCAGCATGCCCGAGCTGCCGGAGTCGCTCTTCGCGGAGTCCATCGAGGAACTGGTGCGGGTCGACCGGGCCTGGGTGCCTGCCGCCGAGGGCCGGAGTCTCTACCTGCGCCCCATCCTGTATGCGGAAGACCCGCACCTCGGGCTGCGGCCGGCCACCACCTACCGCTACCTGCTGATGGCCTTCGTGACGGAGAACTTCTTCGGCGCCGCGAAGGACGGCGTGTCCGTGTGGGTCACCGACACCTACACCCGGGCCGTCCTCGGCGGCACCGGTGAGGCGAAGTGTGCGGGCAACTACGCCTCCGGTTACCTCGCACAGCAGGAGGCCACCGACCACGAGTGCCAGCAGGTCCTGTATCTGGACGCCAACGAGCGGCGCTGGGTCGAGGAGATGGGCGGCATGAACGTCTTCGTCGTCCGTGGCAGCGGCGCCGCCGCCGAAATCGTCACGCCGTCGCTCACCGGCACGATCCTGCCGGGCGTCACCCGCGACTCGCTCCTCACCCTCGCCCGCGACGCCGGGCTGCGCGCCACCGAGAGGCCCCTGGCCCTGGAGGAATGGCGTGACGGTGCCGCGCGCGGCGAGATCACGGAGGCCTTTGCCTGCGGCACCGCCGCCGGTGTGACACGCATCCGTCGCATCGTCACCGCTGACGGCGCGTGGAACGCAGGGTCCGCCGCAGACGCCCCGATCACCGAACGGTTGCGTGTCGCCCTGACGGCCGCGCAACGAGGCGACGGCCCGGACCCCCGCGGCTGGCGGCACCCCGTGCGCTGACGGTCGGTCCGCCGCCGCGACGCACCGCGACCTGACAGCTTCTTCCGCTGCACGTGACCCGTTGCGTGCCGCCTGACCCCTGACCGACGTACCCATGGGAGGAAACCGTGACGAACCCCTTCGACGACCCCGACGGCCGTTTCTACGTGTTGGTCAACGACGAAGGCCAGCACTCGCTCTGGCCCCACTTCGCCGAGGTGCCGGCGGGGTGGACGGTCGCACACGGCGAAGACAGCCGTGACGCCTGCCTCGCCTACGTCGAGGAGAACTGGACCGATCTGCGGCCGAAGAGCCTCATCGAGCAGATGGGCGGCTGACCGACCGGGCCGCGCCCATCCGCGCGGCGAAGGAGATCACAAGGGGTGCGACATGACGGTAACGTGGTCGGCGGTCGACGGGGCGCGGATCCTGGATCTCACCAGACTGCTTCCGGGCGCCTTCGCCACCATGCTGCTCGCGGATCTGGGTGCCGACGTCATCAAGGTGGAGTCGCCCGACGGGGGCGACCCGAGCCGGCGGGTCGACGCCGAAGGATTCGCCGCCATCAACCGCAACAAGCGGTCGCTTGCGCTCGATCTGCGCACCGCCGACGGTGTGGCCGCGTTCCTTCGGCTCGTGGCGACGGCCGACGCGGTGGTGGAGAGCTTTCGGCCGGGCGTACTCGACCGGATGGGCCTGGGCTACGAGCGCCTTCGCACCGTCAATCCCGGCATCGTGCTCTGTTCGCTGTCCGGCTTCGGACAGGACGGCCCGTACGCGCACCGGCCCGGCCACGACCTCAACTTCCTGGCCCTGGCCGGCTTCTTCGCCGTGCCGCACCGGGCAGGTGAGCGGGTGGACCGGGTCGGCACCCGGGTCGCCGACCTGACCGCCGCGATGTACGCCGCCCTCGCCCTCGCCGTCGCCCTGCCCGGTGCCCGAGCCACCCGCTGCGGCCAGCACATCGACGTCGCCGCGCACGAGGCCGCGTCGGCCTGGACGGCGCCCATGCTGCTGCCGTTGCGGCGCCTCGCGACACCGGCCGACAGCCCGCTGGTGATGGGCGACTACGACCTGTTCGAGACCGCCGACGGGAAGCGGCTGTCGTTGGTGCTGTTCGAGGACCGGTTCTGGCTCACCTTCCGCACGGCACTGGCACCCGAGTTTCCCGAACTCGGGACGGACGCCTACGACTCCCGCCGCGAGCGCACCCGGCACAAGGTCGCCGTGCACGCATTGCTCACCAGGGTCGTGGCGGCCCGGACGCTGGACTGGTGGAACGAACGGCTGTCGACTGTGGACGTGCCGTGGGCGCCGGTGCTCGACGACGCCGCAGCGTTCCAGGCCGACCCGCACGTACGGGCGCGCGGGCTCGTCGGCGAGGCCTCCGGCCCCGGCGGCACGACAGTGCCGCAGGTGCGGTTCCCCGTGCGGTTCGGCGCCGGCCTGGACACGTTCCGCCGCCGCGCGCCAGAACTCGGCGAGCACACCGACGACGTGCTCGCCGAGGTCCAGACCCCGGACGCCGGCGGAACCGCCGCGACATGACCAACCCGGGCATCCACTCCCTGCTTCAGGAACGCCCGGCCGCCCGCTCGCGCGTGCGGCCCGGCACCCTGCGCCGGGTCGTGCGCTACGCCGGCCCCTACCGGCGGGACCTGCTGATCCTGCTGCTGCTGGTTTCGCTGGACGCGATCGCCGTCGTGCTGGATCCGTTGCTGCTCAAGCTCATCATCGACCGCGGCATCCTGCCCCACGATGTGGGCGTGGTGCTCGGGCTCGCCGCGCTGGTCGCGGCCACCGCACTGGTCAACGGCGTCGTCAATCTCGCCCAACACTGGTTCTCCGCGCGTATCGGCCAGGGCGTCGTGTGCGACCTGCGGATCCAGGTCTTCGAGCACCTGCAGCGCATGTCGGTCGCCTTCTACACGCACAACCACACCGGCACCCTGCTCAGTCGGCTCGGCGCCGACGTGAACGGCGCGCAGCGCGCGCTCACCACCACCCTGTCGTCCGTCGTCTCCAGCGTCATCAGCATGGCGGCAGTGCTCGTCACGATGGCCTACCTCTCCTGGCAGCTGACCCTCATCATCGCGATCCTGCTGCCGACGTTCATCTACCTGCCAGCCCGCATCGTCGGCCGTCGCATGCAACATGTGACCCGGCGGCAGATGGAGGCCGACGCGGCACTCGGCGGCTTCATGGCAGAGCGGTTCAACGTGGCCGGTGCCGTGCTGTCCAAGCTATACGGCCGGCGGACCGACGACGCGGGCCGGTTCGCCGCCAACGCCAGGGACCTGCGCGACGCCGGTGTCGTCGTCTTCATGTACGGCCGGGTCTTCGCCGTCACACTGACCGTGCTCGCCGCCGTCACCACCGCGTTGGTGTACGGCTTGGGCGGCTACCAGGTGATCGACGGCGCGATCCAGCTGGGCGCGCTCGTGGCGCTCGCCGCGCTGCTCACCCGCCTCTACCGCCCGCTGGTCGGGCTCTCCAACGTGCACGCCGACGTGATGACCGCGCTGGTCAGCTTCGACCGGGTCTTCGAGGTGCTCGACCTCGCGCCACACGTCGCCGAGCGGCCGGACGCCGTGACACTGACCGACGCCGCCGGCCGGGTCGAGTTCCGCGACGTCTCCTTCGCCTACCCGGACGGCGCCGAGGGCAACCTGTCCGCGGCGACGGCGAGCGGCCCGGCCGAGGCGCCCAACCCGGTCGTGGTCCGTGACGTGTCGTTCCGAGCCGAGCCCGGCCAGATGATCGCCCTGGTCGGGCCGTCCGGCGCCGGGAAGAGCAGCCTGCTGAACCTGTTGCCCCGGCTGTACGACGTGCGGTCCGGCAGCGTCAGCGTCGACGGCCACGACGTCCGCGACCTGACGCTCGCCTCGCTCAGCGCGGCCATCGGCGTGGTCACTCAGGACTCCCACCTGTTCCACGACACCATCCGCGCCAACCTGGAGTACGCCCGGCCGGGCGTGACGGACGCCGAGATGCACGTCGCGCTGGAGGCGGCCCAGTTGACCGATCTGATGCGGCGCCTGCCCGACGGGCTCGACACCGTCGTCGGTGACCGCGGATACCGGCTCTCCGGCGGCGAGAAGCAGCGGCTCGCCCTGGCCCGGCTGCTCGTCAAGGCACCGCCCATCGTCATCCTCGACGAGGCGACCGCACACCTGGACTCCGAGTCCGAGCTGGCCGTCCAGCGCGCGTTGCAGCATGTCATGGCCGTTCGCACCTGCCTCGTCATCGCGCACCGGCTGTCCACCGTGCGCAGCGCCGACCAGATTCTCGTTCTCGAGCGCGGCCGGGTCGTCGAACAAGGCCGCCACGACGAGTTGCTGCGCCACGGCGGGCTCTACGCCCAACTCTGCGCCGTCCAGTTCGACGATGCGGTGCAACCGGCCGACACCACGGGGAGAGACGTTGTCGAGCACACCAAGCGTTGACCTGCTCGTACCGCCCCCGGGTGGTGCACCGATCGCCATCGTCGGCCTGGCCTGCCGGCTGCCGGGGGCACCCGACCCGGCCGCGTTCTGGGCCCTGCTGCGCGACGACCGGCACGCCGTCACCGAGGTGCCTCCGGGGCGCTGGCAGCCCTCCGGCCCGGACGACCCGACCCGCTGGGGCTGCTTCCTGCCCGACGTCGACGGGTTCGACGCCGGATTCTTCGGGATCTCGCCGCGCGAAGCACGCATGATGGACCCTCAGCAGCGCCTCCTGCTCGAATTGGCCTGGGAGGGCATCGAGGACACCGGCGTGCCCGCCGACCAACTGACCGGCCGCCCGGTCGGAGTCTTCATCGGTGCGATGGCCGACGACTACGCCAAACTGGTGTACGGTCACGGACCGGGCGACGACGCGCCGCACGTCCTGACCGGCCTGCACCGCAGCGTCCTGGCCAACCGCATCTCCTACCGGCTCGGCTTCTCCGGCCCCAGCCTGACCGTCGATGCCGGGCAGTCCTCCTCCCTGCTCGCCGTGCACATCGCGGCCGAGAGCCTGCGCTCTGGCGAGTGTGAGATCGCCCTGGCGGGTGGGGTCAACCTGAACCTCCTCGCCGACACCGCCCGATACACCGCCGACTTCGGCGCGCTCTCACCCGACGGGCGGTGCTACACCTTCGACGAGCGGGCCAACGGCTATGTCCGGGGCGAGGGCGCCGCACTGGTGGTTCTCAAACCGCTCGACCGGGCCGTCGCCGACGGCGACCGCGTCTACTGCGTCATCCGGGGCGGCGCGACCAACCACGACGGCGGCGGCGACCGGCTCACCGCACCGAGCCAGGCCGGCCAGGAGCAGGTGCTACGCCGCGCCTACGAGCGCGCTGGGGTCCCGCCGGAACAGGTCGGCTATGTCGAACTGCACGGCACCGGCACCCCCGTCGGCGACCCGGTCGAGGCCGCCGCGCTGGGCGCCGTCCTGGGCCGGGCCCGCCCGGCAGGTGATCCGCTGATCGTGGGCTCGGTGAAGACCAACATCGGCCATCTCGAGGGCGCCGCCGGCATCGCCGGTCTACTGAAGGTAGTGCTGGCGCTGCGGCACCGGGAACTGCCGGCCAGCCTCAACTTTCGTTCCGCCGGCCCCGCGATCCCGCTCGGCGAACTGGGGCTGCGGGTCAGCACGGAACTGGGTCCCTGGCCCGGTGCCGGTGGGCCACTGCTCGCCGGGGTCAGCGCGTTCGGCATGGGCGGCACCAACTGTCATCTGGTCCTCGCCGAGGCGCCCCGGGGCACCGACGTTGCCCCGGTGACCGGTGTCGGCCCGGTGACCGGCGTCGGCCCGGTGCCCGTGCTGGTCTCGGGCCGGTCCGCGGCGGCGGTGCGAGCCCAGGCGCTTCGGCTGGCCGACTGGTGGGAGGGGCCGGGCCGGGCCACCCCGGTGCCCGCGGTGGCGCGGGCCCTGGCGGCCTCCCGGGCCGGCCTGGAGCACCGGGCGGTGGTGGTCGGCGCCGATCGCGAGTCGATCGTCGCGGATCTGCGCTCGGTAACCGTCGAGGCTTCCGGGACCGCGCCGGGCGGGGTCGTACTCGTCTTCCCCGGCCAGGGCTGGCAGTGGGCTGGCATGGCCCGCGAGCTGATCGGGGCGTCGCCGGTCTTCGCCGACCGGCTTGCCGCGTGCGACCGTGCGCTGTCCGGCCTCGTCGACTGGTCCGTCATCGACGTCCTCGGGAGCGAGGACGACTCCTGGCTGTCGCAGGTGGACGTGCTGCAACCGCTGCTGTGGTCGGTCATGGTCTCCCTCGGGGCGGTGTGGCAGTCCTCGGGTGTCCCCGTGGCGGGCGTGGTCGGCCACTCCCAGGGCGAGGTCGCGGCGGCCTGCGTCGCCGGTGGGCTGTCGCTGGAGGACGGCGCCCGGATCGTCGTGGTCCGCTCGCGCCTGATCCGCGAGTTGGCCGGCACGGGTGGAATGCTGTCGGTCGGTCTGAGCCGGGCCGACGTCGAGCCGGAACTCCCCGACGGCGTGGAGGCAGCGGTCGTCAACAGTGCGTCCTCCACCGTGGTCGCCGGCCCGGTGCCGGTGCTGGAGGCGCTCGCTGCCCGGTGGACCGCCCGTGGGGTACGAGCGCGGCTGATTCCGGTCGACTACGCCTCCCACTCCGCCGCCGTGGACACCGTCGCCGACCGGTTGGTCGCGGAGCTGGACGGGCTGACGCCCCGGTCGTCGCGGGTTCCGCTGGTGTCCACCGCGACCGGCGAGGTGCTCGACACCGCCGGCATGGATGGCCGCTACTGGCTGCGCAACCTCCGTCACACCGTGCGGTTCGACCTCGCCATGCAGACCCTCGTCGGTCTCGGCGCCCGGGTCTTCGTCGAGGTCAGTGCCCATCCTGTGCTCGAACTCGCCATGTCCGAGTGCGTCGAGGCCGCAGGTGTACCGGGCGTCGTCGTCGCCTCGCAACGCCGCGACCGCCCGCAGTACGAGACTCTGCTCCAGGCGCTCGGCCAGGTCTGGGCCGTCGGCGTGCCGGTGGACTGGACAACCGTTCTCGGGTCCGATCGCACCCACGTCGACCTGCCCACGTACGCCTTCCAGCGCACTCGGCACTGGTTCACCGCAGAACCCACCAGCGACGGGACGGCCGACGGCGACGCCGAGATCACCGCGCAGACGAGTGACCTGGGTGAACTGACCCGCACCGTCGCCGCCCGCGTGCTCGGCCACGAACGACCCGACGACATCGACGTGGAGCGGCCGTTCAAGGACCTCGGCTTCGACTCCAGCCTCTCCCTCGAACTCTGCAGACGCCTCGGCGCGGCCGTCGGAGCCGCCCTGCCCGTATCGGTGGTCTTCAACCATCCCACCGTCACGGCGCTCGTCGCCTACCTCACCGACCGGATCGGCGGAACACCGGCGGCTGCCCCCGCTACCCCGACTGTCCTGCCGTCCCTCGAGCCCTTGGCGGTTGTGGGTATGGCGTGTCGTTTTCCCGGTGGGGTGGATTCGCCTGAGGACTTGTGGCGGGTCGTCATCGAGGGTCGCGATGTCGTTGGGGACTTTCCGGTCGACCGTGGTTGGACCGTTGACGGTTCATTCGCTCGGGTGGGTGGTTTTCTCGACGCCGCCGCGGACTTCGACGCCGAGTTGTTCGGAATTTCGCCGCGCGAAGCTCTGGCGATGGATCCGCAGCAACGGCTTCTGTTGGAAGTCTCCTGGGAGGCGCTGGAGCGGTCTGGTATAGCCCCTGACTCCTTGCGAGGCTCGCAGACGGGCGTGTTCGTCGGTGTGATGGGTCAGGAGTACGGGCCTCGGCTGGGCGAGGCCGATGCCCAGGTGGAGGGCTATGGGCTGACCGGTGGTGCGGCCAGTGTTGCCTCTGGTCGTATCGCTTATGTGTTGGGTCTTGAGGGGCCGGCGGTGTCGGTGGATACGGCGTGTTCGTCGTCTCTGGTGGCGTTGCATTTCGCGGGTCAGGGTCTGCGGGCGGGGGAGTGTGACCTGGCGTTGGTGGGTGGGGTGACGGTGATGGCGTCGCCGGGTTTGTTTGTGGAGTTTGATCGGCAGGGTGGGTTGGCGGGGGACGGTCGTTGTAAGGCGTTTTCGGCTGCTGCTGACGGTACGGGTTGGTCTGAGGGTGTCGGCGTTTTGGTGGTGCAGCGGTTAGCGGATGCGGTGCGTGATGGTCGGCGGGTGTTGGGTGTGGTGCGGGGTTCGGCGGTGAATCAGGATGGGGCGTCGAATGGTTTG